>NZ_CP020469.1:3002303-3602764 GCF_003031405.1 Halomonas sp. 'Soap Lake #6' | reverse complement strand
TGGGCCTTCCAGTACGCCATGCCAAAGCGCAATTCCCGGCTTGTCTGTCTGGATTAGAAGCCCTTCAACGACGCCATTCCAGCCGCCCAGGTCCTGTATGACATATAGCGACCCGCCCAGTGCTGCTAGCGAGAAGATAACGAACATGATCGTGTCGGTCAGCATCACGCCGGGGGAACCCGAATAGAGAATGAAACCGGTATAGGTCATCCATACTAATACCAAGCCGACCCAGTAGGGCATGCCAGTCAGCTCGGAGAACATAATGCCCGCACCCTGCATCACACCTAGTAGATAAGCTCCCAGCCCAATTATCGTGGTAAGTCCGGCTATGATCTGAACACGGCGTGAAGCGAAGCGCTTGCCAAAAAACTCCGGTACAGTTCTCGCCCCGCTGCGGCGCAGGTAGCGCCCAAATACCAGCGCGCCAAGCAGGCACCCTGAGGTACTGACCGCCGCAAAGATAAGCATAACAAACGGATAGCCCTGGTAGGCAAAGCCCGTCTCACCGAGAAAGGCGCTGGTACTCAAATAGCTAGCCACCAGTGTGCCGAGGATAAAAAAAGTGGGTGCATTGCGACCGGCCACCAGATAGTCATCAAGGCCTTTGACGCGCCTTCCTGCAAGATGCCCGATGACAAAATAGCCGACCAGACTTAACAGTATTGCGATGGTATAAATCATTAGAGCAGCCGTGGGTTTGTTAACAGAGTTGTTGATATTGTTTAGCCATGGTGCAGCGCTTCACCAGCACGCTCATTGCTGACAGCGGCGTGCAATACGGCATTTGCGACAACATATAGATTAACTAAACGGGGCGCCATTGAATTGGCGCCCCGAAATCAGCTGAAGGGTTGATTACTTAGCAGTTTTTGGCAATGCGTTGATCTGCTGCCACTCCTTGTTGAGCCCCTTGTAAAGGCTGAAACACATCAGCAAGAGCACTAGCGTAAAGGGTAGTCCTGTGGCCACGGCGCCCGCCTGAAGCGCGCTAAGGGCGGTACTGCCTCCGCCGTATAGCAGCACACCGGCAATCACGCCTTCCAGCGCGGCCCAGAACACCCGCTGGCCCTTGGGTGCATCGGTCTTGCCGCCTGCGGTGATGTTGTCGATGACCAGCGAACCAGAGTCTGACGAGGTAATGAAGAACACTAGCACCAGAATAATTGCCAGTGTCGACGTGATGCTGGTCAAGGGCAGCTGCTCCAGCATATGGAACATGGCAAGTGAGACATCACCAATTCCGTTGGCCAGTTCACCCACACCATTTGCAGCCTGATAAAGAGCCGTACCACCAAATGCACTCATCCACACCAGCGTGACCAGCGTCGGTACCAGCAGTACGGCGATCAGAAACTCACGCACTGTGCGCCCGCGGGATACGCGCGCGATAAACATACCGACAAACGGTGACCAGGAGATCCACCACGCCCAATAGAAGATGGTCCAACCGTGGTACCAAGTGTCATCATCGCGGCCAATCCAGTTCGACAGCGGCAGAAGGTGGCTTGCGTAGTCCAATGCCGTGGTGCCGATTCCAGCCAGAATCATCAGGGTCGGTCCCGCTATTACAACGAACAGAAGCAGAGCCGCCGCGATGATCATGTTGATGTTCGAGAACAGCTTGACGCCACCGTCGATCCCCCGCCATACCGAAATCAGCGCGATCACCGTGACCACTAGGATAATCGCCAGCTGCGTACCAATGGTATTGGGGATACCGAACAAATAGGCAAGGCCGCCAGCCGCTTGGGTAGCGCCAAAACCAAGCGAGGTGGCTAGGCCAAAGATGGTGGCCAGTACGGCAAGAATGTCGATGATATGGCCGGCCCAGCCGCGGGTATGCTCGCCCAGGATCGGGTAAAAGGCGGAGCGCAGTGTAAGTGGTAAGCCCTTGTTATAGGCAAAGAAGGCCAGCGAGAGTGCCACTACTCCGTAGATCGCCCAGGGGTGCAGTCCCCAATGAAACATCGTCGCGCCCATGGAGGCGCTAGCGCCTTCCGGCGTGCCTGCAGGTGCATTCAGGGGTGTGCCGTACCAGTCAGTGTAGTAAGCCACTGGCTCAGCAACGCTCCAGAACATTAGGCCGATCCCCATGCCTGCTGCAAACAGCATGGCGAACCAGGAGGTGCGCGAATATTCCGGTTTTGCATCCTTGCCGCCCAGGCGAATCCGCCCGAGTGGCAAGCAGATCAGCACGAGGCAGAACACCACAAAGACATTGCCTGCAATCATGAATAGCCAATCGAAGTGTTCAATCGACCAGTTCTTGGCAAGCCCAAGGTGAGTATTAGCGGCATCTGGATAGACCAGTGCGTAAAGAATGAACAGCAGAATGGCGAGAGCGGAGAGTGGAAAGACGGGGTTATGAAAATCCAACCCCATTATCTGGGTATTGTCCTGTCCAGGCGACAGAACCGGGTCGTCATTGTTCTTCATCGGGTTTCCTTGGTGGTTCTTGTTAGGTGTCGGATATGCGTCACGATCACCGACGCTGCGAATTGTTGGGCCTGTTTTGGAGGAGGAGTGTCGTGAAAACGACCTTCATCTATTCATCTTGGCTAGGATGTCTTGAATAGATATGTGGATGCCTTTTTGGGGCAAGTTCTCAGGCATGGAGGGGATAGGGTGGGAAAGCGAAATCAACCATAATGAATAGAACAATAAGCAACAGGAGCTAGCCATGAATGCAGCCAACCGCGGAGTGGTCTATAAAGGGCCAGGCGAAGTCGCCGTTGAGTCTATTGCCTATCCTGAGCTCGCCATCGGCAATCGCAAGTGCGATCACGGCGTGATTCTCAAGGTAGTCACCACTAATATCTGTGGCAGCGATCAGCATATGGTGCGGGGCCGGACCACTGCACCGTCCGGTCTGGTGCTCGGCCACGAAATCACCGGCCTGGTAGTCGAGTGCGGCCGCGACGTCGAATTTATTCAGCCAGGTGACCTGGTCTCGGTACCGTTCAATATTGCCTGTGGTCGCTGCCGTAACTGTAAAGAAGGCCGCACAGGTATCTGTCTCAACGTCAATCCAGCCCGCCCGGGCGCCGCTTATGGCTATGTGGATATGGGCGGTTGGGTCGGCGGCCAGACAGAGTACGTGATGGTTCCCTATGCAGACTTTAACTTGTTGAAGTTCCCCGATACCGATCAGGCCATGGAGAAGATCAAAGATCTGACCCTGCTCTCTGATATTTTCCCCACTGGCTTCCACGGCTGTGTGACTGCTGGTGTTGGCCCTGGCAGCACCGTCTATATTGCCGGTGCTGGGCCTGTTGGGTTGGCTGCAGCAGTTTCTGCTCAACTGCTGGGTGCAGCCTGCGTGATCGTCGGTGATATGGTCGAAGAGCGTCTGGCCCAGGCCCGTAGTTTTGGCTGCGAGACCATCGACCTGACCCAGGATGGCGACATGGCTGATAAGATAGAGGTGATTCTCGGCGAGCGTGAAGTCGATGCCTTTGTCGATTGCGTAGGCTTCGAAGCCCACGCCTGCGGCTGCAACCATGGTAAAGAAGCACCTGCGACGGTACTCAATTCGGCGATGTCGCTGACTCGTGCCGGTGGTCAGATCGGTATTCCGGGGCTATACGTTACTGAAGACCCAGGTGCTGCTGACGAGGCTGCCAAGCAGGGGGCTTTGAGCATGCGCTTCGGTCTCGGCTGGGCTAAGTCTCATAGCTTCCATACCGGGCAGTGTCCAGTGATGAAGTACCACCGCCCACTAATGCAGGCAATTTTGTTCGGTAAGGTTAAGATCGCCGATGCGGTCAATGTTCAGATGATCACCCTGGACCAGGCACCCCAGGGCTACGCCGACTTCGATGGCGGCGCTGCTAAGAAATTTGTCATTGACCCCCATGGCAGCGTTGCTGCTTAAAGCCGCAACTGAAAGCGCCTGCCCACCCGCCCGACGGAGGGGCAGTGCGGGATAAATAGACAGTTCGTAAATAGATAGTTCGTAAATAGATAGTTCGACCCTAGACGGCGCCCCGCGGGGTGCCGTCTTCGTTCATTCGGTATAACGCCGACAAGATAATAACGAGTGACCCATGACCGTCCAGACCGTGATCCCCAAGCGCCGCTTTCGCGGCAAGCCACGCGGCCGTGAACTTGATCCCACCCGTCTTGGGGGATTGCGTGAGCTGCTAGGTGATGAACGCGAAGACGCCGCGTTGCGCCGCCGCGACCTATTGATTGAACACCTGCATGTCATTCAGGATGCCCAGGGGCACCTGTTGCTGGCAGACCTGCGTGCCCTGGCGGCTTATATGAATCTGCCCATGGCAGCGGTCTACGAGACTGCCACTTTCTATGCTCACTTCGACATCATCCACGACGACCAGTTGCCGCCGCCGGCGGTGACCATTCGCGTTTGCGACTCCCTGTCCTGCCAGTTGGCCGGTGCCGAAGCGCTTAAAGCACAGTTGGACGCGAACGTGGATATCGAGCAGGTACGGGTGCTGCGGGCTCCTTGCATGGGGCGATGCGACTCAGCACCAGTGGTGGAGGTAGGCCATCACCATGTGCTATTCGCCACTCAAGAGAGCATCGAATCAGTGGTCGAAAAAGGGCACTTTCATCCCGCTCCTGTCGACTGGCAACGACTAGACGATTATCGCCACGAGGGTGGTTTCGCATTGCTCCAGGCCTGCTATAGCGGAGAAGTCACGGTAGAAGCGCTGATGGAGGCAATGCAACAGGCCAATCTGCGTGGTCTGGGCGGTGCAGGCTTTCCTACCTTTAAGAAATGGACATTTGTGCGCCAAGAGGCGGGTCCTCGTTACTGCGCCATCAATGCCGATGAGGGTGAGCCCGGTACCTTTAAAGACCGCTATTATTTAGAGCGCTCGCCGCACCAATTTCTTGAAGGCGCTTTGGTTAGTGCGTGGGCAGTAGATGCTGAGGCGCTGTATATCTATCTGCGTGACGAGTACCCAGCGTTGCATGGCGTACTGCGCGAGGCCATTGGCGAGCTTGAAGCGGCTGGCCTGGTAGCACCAGGTTATATCGTGCTGCGTCGTGGCGCTGGGGCCTATATCTGCGGCGAAGAGTCAGCGATGATCGAGTCGCTGGAAGGCAAACCTGGCAAGCCCCGCCACCGGCCTCCCTTCGTGGCTCAAAAAGGGCTCTTTGACCGCCCAACGTTGGTCAATAACGTCGAGACCGTCTACTGGATTCCAATAATCTGGCAGCGTGGCGCTGAAGCCTTTTCCAGCCAGGGTCGTCACGGCCGGGTGGGGCTGCGCAGCTTCTCGGTCTCGGGCCGGGTCAAACATCCCGGCGTTTATTTAGCGCCCGCAGGTATCACTCTCAGCGAGTTAATTGACGAGTATTGTGGTGGCATGGCCGAAGGGCATCGCTTAGCTGCCTATTTGCCTGGCGGCGCCTCTGGCGGCATTCTGCCTGCCACCAAGGCCAATATTCCTCTCGACTTCGATACCCTCCAGGAGCACGGCTGTTTTATCGGTTCGGCCGCTGTGATCGTGCTTTCTGATCAGGACAATCTGCGCTCAGTGGCTACCAACTTGTTGGCCTTCTTTGCTGATGAATCCTGTGGTCAATGTACCCCCTGTCGAGTGGGTACTGAAAAAATGCTCACGCTGCTTGAGCGGAATGAATGGGACGCCGCACTTATGACGCAGCTCTCCCAAGTAATGATTGACGCTTCTATTTGCGGGCTTGGCCAGGCTGCGCCTAATCCGGTGCTGGGGCTGCTCAAGGATTTCCGCAGCGAGCTTGCCGCCCAGAACGTTATCGTCAAGGGATAAGGGAGATGAGTATGAGCGAACAGAGCTTAAACCACAGCTTAAACCAAAGCTTTACCCTGACCCTGGATGGCGTTGAAGTGAGCGCCCACCCAGGTGAAAGTCTCTGGCAGGTGGCCAAGCGCGCTGGTGAGACCATTCCTCATCTCTGTTTCAAGGATGCCAGCGGTTATCGCGCCGACGGCAACTGCCGCGCCTGTATGGTGGAAATCGAGGGCGAACGTACCCTGGCCGCTAGCTGCTTGCGTCAGGCAGCCCCTGGTATGGTGGTCAATAGTGCCAGCTCTGAGCGAGCGCATATGGCCCGCAAGATGGTCATGGAAATGCTGGTGGTCGACCAGCCAGAACGAGAAGAGAGCCCCGACCGCTCAAGCCACTTCTGGGCCATGGCCGACCATCTAGCCATCGATGCCACTGAGGTGCGCCGCAAGCTGCCCAAACGCAGCGAGCACGAGGCGCCTACCGTGCACCATGTAGCGCCGCGAACTAATAGCCTGAGCCAAGGCAGCAGTCACTCTGCCATGAGTGTCAATCTTGATGCCTGTATAGAGTGCAACCTCTGCGTACGCGCCTGTCGAGAAGTGCAGGTCAACGACGTGATCGGGCTGGCGCATCGCGGTGCGGCGTCCAAGATTGTGTTTGATTTCGACGACCCTATGGGGGCTAGTACCTGCGTGGCCTGTGGCGAGTGCGTTCAGGCTTGCCCCACCGGCGCCCTGCTGCCCGCTACCCTGGTCAATGAAGAAGGACGTGGCGATTCTGCTGTGGCCGACCGTAAGGTCGACTCGGTTTGCCCCTACTGTGGGGTGGGCTGTCAGCTCACCTACCATATCAAGGACGACGAGATCCTTTATGTGGAAGGCCGCGATGGCCCTTCTAACGAGAACCGGTTGTGTGTAAAAGGGCGCTTCGGCTACGACTATCCGCGCCATCCATCGCGTCTCACTACCCCGCTGATTCGTCGCGAGGGTGCCGCTAAGGGCGTCGACCCGAACTTCGACCCCGCCAAGCCTTTGACCCATTTCCGCGAGGCGAGCTGGGATGAAGCCCTGGATTTTGCCGCTAGTGGGCTCGTCGAATTAAAGGCGCTCCACGGCCCTGATGCCCTGGCAGGATTCGGCAGCGCCAAGTGCTCCAATGAAGAGGCGTGGCTGTTCCAGAAGCTGGTACGCACAGGCTTTGGTTCTAACCATGTAGATCACTGTACCCGCTTATGTCATGCCAGCTCGGTGGCGGCACTCATGGAGTGCATTGGCTCTGGTGCGGTAACTGCCTCCTTTATGCAGGCGAGCCAGGCCGACGTGGTAATCCTCACTGGCTGCAACCCAGCCGTGAACCATCCGGTGGCAGCCACCTTCTTCAAGCAGGCCGCTAAGCGCGGCACCAAGATAGTGATTCTTGACCCCCGAGGCCAGGCACTGGATGCATATGCCCACCTGAGCGTGCGCTTCTCGCTGGGGGCAGATGTAGCGCTGTTCAACGCCATCCTCAACGTGATCATCACCGAGGAGTTGTTTGATGCGGCCTATATAGCTAAGCACACCGAGGGTTTCGAGGCCCTGAAAGCGCATACGGTAGACATGACTCCCGAAGCGATGAGCGGCCTGTGCGGTGTTGAGCCAGAGACCATCCGCGAAGTGGCGAGGCTCTATGCAACCGCCGAGCGGGCAATGATTTTCTGGGGCATGGGTATTTCCCAGCATACTCACGGTACCGACAACGCCCGCTGCCTGATCTCGCTGGCACTGGCTTGTGGCCAGACCGGTCGCCCAGGTACCGGCCTGCACCCGTTACGCGGCCAGAATAATGTTCAGGGGGCGTCTGATGCGGGCCTGATTCCCATGGTAATGCCGGACTACCAGCCGGTGAGCGATGATCAAGTCCGTGCTGCGTTCGAAGAGTTGTGGAACACCAAACTGGATCCCACGCCTGGTCTCACCGTGGTGGAAATTATGGACGCCATCACCGCGGGCACTATTCGCGGTATGTACATCCAGGGTGAGAACCCGGCGATGTCCGACCCGGATCTCGCCCATGCACGGGCCGCCTTGGCCAAACTGGAACATCTGGTGGTGCAGGATCTGTTTGTCACCGAGACCGCCCAGTTCGCCGATGTCATTCTGCCTGCTTCCGCCTGGCCCGAGAAGGACGGTACTGTCACCAACACCAACCGCCAAGTGCAGTTGGGTCGTGCAGCACTGCCGCTGCCCGGTCAGGCCAAGCTGGATTGGTGGATCATCCAGGAAATGGCCAAACGCTTTGGCCTGGACTGGAACTACCAGCATCCGCAGGACGTCTTCGCCGAGATGAAGCGCGGCATGCCCTCTCTCGACCATATTTCCTGGGAGCGTCTGGAGCGTGAGCAGTCGGTGACCTACCCTTGCCCAGCCGAGGATGCACCGGGGCAAGACGTGGTCTTCAGTGATGCCTTCCCCACCGTCAGCGGCCGGGCGAAATTTGCGCCTACGCGCCCGCTGCCACCGGATGAGCCGGTAGATAGCGATTATCCTACGGTACTGACTACCGGGCGTCAGTTAGAGCACTGGCATACCGGTTCCATGACCCGTCGTGCCAAAGTACTCGATGACCTGGAGCCGGAAGCAGTGGCGAGCTTGGCGCCTGCTGAGCTTATCCGACTAGGGATGGCGCCGGGCGATGACCTGACGATCGCCACTCGGCGAGGCTCCATTACCCTCAAGGCGAGGATTGATCCGGGGATGCCAGAGGGCATGGTGTTCGTGCCTTTCTGTTACGGAGAAGCAGCGGCAAACCTATTAACCAACCCAGCGCTGGACCCTTTTGGGAAGATTCCTGAGTTCAAGTATGCCGCCTGTCGCCTTGCGCCTGCCGGAAAAGGGCCCGCCGATGGAGCAATGGAGGTGGAAAATAGGGCGTTGTGTTAAAGGTCTTTAACTAGCCTGAGCGCGTCGTAGATGGCCGCATGGGTGTTCCGGGACTCGACGGCATCGCCGATCCGGAACAGCTGGAAGCGGCCGTCTGGGTTTCGAATCACGGTTTGAGGGGCGCCCGTGATCAGGTCATCGTAGTTTACTTCCCCACCGTTGCTGGAGTGCGGCTTCAGGTCGAAGTAGATCTCAGCCATCGGTGTGATGCCGTAGTTGACTACCACCTGGTCGATGCGCCGCTCATGATTCATATCCACCTGGCCGTGAATAACATAGTCGCTGGTGATCCTGGCGAGTAGTTCACTGCCGTCGCACTGCACGGATTTCAGTCGATAGGTGGGCGTGAAGGTGACGTTGGGTCGCTGCAGGGAACGCATGTAGGGCACCAGATTCATGGCCATGATTTCCGCGGAGAAGGTGCGGTCGGGTGTCATGATCTCGAGGTCGGCCCCCGAGGCGGCAATGATCTCCGCCGCCTGCAGGGCGGCATGATCGCCTGCATCGTCGAACAGCAATACCCGTTTGCCCGGTGGCACGTGCCCAGACAAGATATCCCAGGTGTTGACCACCAGATCACTGCCGACTGCGGGCTGGTCTTCCATGGGGTAGCCGCCGGTGGCCACGATCACCACGTCTGGTTTTTCGGCGAGCACGTCCTCGACCTCGGCCCATATGTTGTAGCGGATCTCGACGCCGAGCGCCTCGCAGCGCGCCAGGCGCCAATCAATGATACCCAGCATCTCGCGGCGACGCTCACTCTGAGCCGTGAGCCGCACCTGTCCCCCGGCATCGCTGGCGGCTTCCAGTACCACCACCGAATGGTTCCGCTCTCCAGCGACGCGGGCAGCTTCCAACCCCGCTGGTCCTGCGCCGATAATTACCACCCGCCGCCGCTGTGCCGCCTTGGGAATGCTATGGGGCATGGTGGTTTCCCGCCCAGTAGCGGCGTTGTGGATGCAGTAGGCGGCGCCTCCCTGATAGATGCGATCGAGACAGTAGTTGGCGCCGACGCAGGGACGAATCTCTTCCTCACGTCCCTCCACGATCTTGCGCACGATGTGCGGGTCGGCCATATGGGCACGGGTCATGCCGATCATATCGACCTTGCCTGAGGCGATGGCATAGCGGGCAGTGGCGACATCTTGGATCTTGGCGCCATGGAAGGTGGGGAAATCGACCTCGCGCTTGATCTCACCGGCGAAATCCAGGTGTGGGGCACTGGGCATGCCCTGAATGGGAATTACATCGGTGAGCCCCGCGTCGGTGTCGATATGCCCACGCACCACGTTGAGGAAGTCGATCAAACCGCTGTCCTTGAGGCGGTGAGAGATCGTCATGCCTTCTTCGGCAGTCAGCCCCCCAGACAGCATCTCATCTCCGGTGTAGCGTACACCGACGATGAATGCCTCGCCGACCCGCTGGCGAATGGCGCGTAGCACGTCGAAGGTGAAGCGCAGTCGGTTGTCGAGATCGCCCCCGTAGGGCGCCTCAAGGGTATTGGTCAACGGAGACCAGAACTGGTCCATCAGGTGGCCATAGGCCTGCAGCTCGATACCATCAAGGCCAGCGGCGTGCATGCGCTCGGCGGCATCGGCATAGTCGCGGATCAGACGCTCGATATCCCACTCCTCGACCTGCTTGGGAAAGGCGCGGTGGGATGTCTCGCGGCGATGAGCGGGCGATACCGCTGGCAGCCAGTCGCCCTTGTCCCAACGGGTGCGTCGGCCCAGATGGGTCAGCTGGATCATCACTGCGGTGCCGTGTTCGTGGCAGGCGTCGGTCAACTCACGCATCCACGGCACCACTTCATCCTGGTAGGCGAGAATGTTGTTGAACACTGGCGGGCTGTCCTTGGCCACCGCCGCGGATCCGGCTGTCATGGTCAAGCCAAGGCCGGCCTTGGCACGCTCGACGTGGTAGGCGCGGTAGAGCGCCTTGGGCATTCCGTCCTCAGGATAAGCGGGCTCGTGGGACGTCATCATAAGCCTGTTCTTCAGAGTGAGATGCTTGAGCTGGAAGGGCTGCAGTAGCGGATCGTTAACCATGGGAGGGGTGCCAGTTTGTTGTGTATTTGATAAATCTAGGCGCTTGTGTTCACTGTTGTCAATATAATGTTCATTGGTGTACATTGAGGGGCGAGCATGTTTGACTGTTAGTACGTCGGGGCAGTGGGCGGCGTTAGCCGATCAGGCTTGCTGCGGGCTAACCGGTGCTGGCTGGAGAGTACCCATGACGGGCATGAAAGCGTTGTAGTTCTTTGGAGCCAGGAGACTGGCCGGTGAATATCTCGACATAGGCGGGAATACGCTGCATACGCACCTCAAGTGGTTCCTGGGTGTTCATCGAGATATAACCGATCTGGGTTAGGTAGATGGTGCGGCCACGAACATTGGCCGCCAGCGGATCATAGCCGTAGCGCTCGAACATCCGCGTCAGTGCTTCGATACGTTTGGCATCGGCAGCATCGATTTCACGCATCACTGGTGCCGACTGTAGCGCCCAACTGCGCATGGCAAACTCTAGCTGGGAGTCGAACAACTGAGGGTTCAGCCAGCAGTCGAAGACATTGAGTATCGCCTCGACGATATTCTCGGCATAGGCTTCTGTCTGATGCACCAAACTCTGGGTATTCTTTTTACGCCAGCGTGCAATCAGTGCCTCCAGCAGCGCCTCGCGGTCCTTAAAGAACCAGTAGAAACTGGTCCGAGAAAGCTTTAGCCGCTTGGCCAGAGGAAGAATGCGTACGCTATCGACGCCCGATTTGAGGAGCATCTCAAACGCCGCATCAAGCCAGACGTCTGGGGAGCCCTTGGCGGTGGGCGTGTCTGTGGAGGGCATTGCACTAGCCTCTAGTAGTGTGGCAGCAAAGTGTACACAGGTGTCTCTTATGTGTACACTTTGTCTTTTACTATAGCTGAGCCCTAGAGACGGTGACCGTCGCTGCCTTTAGATCTCACCCTTTCGCTAAATGCAGCGTAGGCGCATCGTGGCCTAAATTCTCCAGCATGCGAGCTGCATACCAGTCGATAAAGTCGATAACACCGAACTCATAGGTCTCGGAGTAGGGGCCGGGCTGGTAAGCCTTGGAATTGATGCCGCGTTGGTTCTCTTCGGCCAGTTGGCGATCCTGATCGTTGGTCGCGTCCCATACTCGACGCAGTTGTTCGGGATCGTAGTCGACACCTTCTACAGCATCCTTGTGTACCAGCCATTTGGTGGTCACCACGGTTTGCTGGGGGCCAATCGGCAGTACGCGGAACACAACCGCGTGGTCGCCCATGAAATGGTTCCATGAATTGGGCAGATGCAGGATACGCAGTGAGCCCATGTCAGGGCTTGATAAACGCCCCATTAACTTCTTGCTGCCGGGTTTGCCATCCATCGTCATGGACACAATGCCATCCAACAGTGGCGTTCGGGTCAGGCGATTACGTTTGCCAAAGCGCTTCAACTGGTAAGGAACCTGCTCCTCATCCCAATCTGCTTGTTTGCGCGCTACTAGCTCTTTATAAGCAGGCGTCGCACGGGGATCTTCGGTGTCATCAAACTCTTGCAGGGAGTTAAGCAGTTCAGGGTGGGAGCCGTTACAGTGATAACACTCACGGTTATTTTCGATTACCAGCTTCCAGTTGGCTTGCTCGACGATACTGGACTCTACGGCAACCTTGACGTTGTCCATCTGGTACGGCTCAAGGTAATGCTCAAGTGTTTGCAGGAAATCGTCGATGGCGGGGGGCTCATCGCTTAGATTGATAAAGATAAAGCCACCAGCTGTACAAACGCTAACCGGCTTGAGCCCAAATTGATCAAGGTTGAAGTCAGTGCCCATATCGCTACCGGCAAATAACAATCGACCGTCAAGCTCGTAGGTCCACTGGTGGTAGGGGCAGACGAGTTTCGCAACCTTGCCCTTGTCCTTAGTGCAAAGGCGCGATCCACGGTGGCGGCACACATTGTAAAACGCATGAATAGTGCCTTCACTGCCGCGCACGATGACAATTGGATTATCTCCAACATCCAATGTCATGAAGTTACCCTTGGCAGGGATCTCACAGGTCATGCCCGCAAACAGCCACTCTTTCTCGAAAACCTCTTGCATATCGAGAGCGAACAGGCGAGCGTCGTTATAAAACGGCTGCGGAAGCGAGAAGGTGCGCGCCCTTTCTTGCAGCATCTTGGCCGTCGATTCGCGAGCCGCAGCGAGTGGGTCGCTCATCATAGAAACACTTTTTTCCATACCAGTATCCTCATAAACCACCGCTTCCCTCTCAAGGGCTGCGATACGGCCGTTAGTCAAGATTGCATATCTTGTTGTTCTGTTGCGTAACCTGGCGTTGTATTCAGCCGTGACCTGATTCAGTGACAGATTGTGTTGCAGGCTAACCCCTACTAATTATCTGCCCGCGACATCAGATGGCGTAGTGGCGACTAAAACAGAGGTTTCTAAACGATAAAGAGTGGCACGAGGTAAGTGTGCGTCGCTGTCAGGTAAGTTAGCTAGGGGACGCGTCCCCAAAATGCACATCAAAGGTGCTGGCCGTAATAGATACGGACCAGTGATGTATAAGATGGTGGCTTGGTCAGGCAGAGGCGATAATGACAACTAATTTCTTCAATCCGGTCACGACCCAAACCTGGACTAATGGCCGCCACCTGGTGCGCTGCGTCAAGGTGATCCAGGAGACCTGGGACGTGCGTACTTTCTGCTTCATGGCCGAGCAGCCGGTGCTGTACTTCTTCAAGCCGGGGCAGTTCGTGACCCTTGAACTTGAGATCGATGGCGAGCAGGTGATGCGCTCCTACACCATCTCCAGTTCCCCCTCTGTGCCCTATAGTTTTTCTATCACTGTCAAGCGGGTGCCCGGGGGGCGTGTCTCTAACTGGCTGCATGACAACCTCAGGATCAACGACGAGCTAGCAGTGCATGGCCCGGTGGGTAACTTCAATGCCATCGACTACCCGGCAGATAAGTTGCTGATGCTCTCTGGCGGCGTCGGTATCACTCCGCTGATGTCTATGGCGCGCTGGTTCTTCGACACCAACTCTCTGGTGGACCTGGAGTTTATCCACAGTGCCCGCTCGCCCCGGGATATCATCTTTCACCGCGAGCTGGAGCATATCTTCTCGCGGATCCCTGAGTTCAAACTGCATATCGTCTGTGAACGCAGCGACGAACTGGGCGAGGCCTGGGCCGGCTTTCGTGGCTATCTGAGCCAGGCCATGTTGGATCTGATGGCCCCCGATTTCATGGATCGGGAGATCTTCTGCTGTGGCCCCACGCCCTATATGAATGCCGTCAAGAACCTGCTCAAGAACAATGGTTTCGATATGGCCCGGTACCACGAGGAGTCATTCGGAGCGACCCCAGTGGAGGTGCAGGAGGAGGCCCTTGAGCTGGCTGAGCAAGCAGAAGTTGACGCCGAAAATATCGATACTAGTGACCTGTACAGCATAGAGTTTGCGTCTTCCGGAAAAAGCGTGCGTATCCAGCCGGGTGAGACAGTCCATGCAGCAGCGGCGAAGCTTGGTCTGCACATTCCCAAGGCCTGTGGTATGGGGATATGCGGTACTTGCCGAGTAGAGCTAAAATCGGGTGAGGTGGAAATGGAGCATAACGGTGGTATTACCGAGGAGGATGTTGAAGAAGGCTATATTCTGTCTTGTTGTAGTCGTCCGAAAGGGGATCTCATCGTCGATTTCTAGCGCTGGCAGACGTTTTTAATACAGTATTTTTAATACAGATAGTGAAGCGCCCTTTATGGCTTTTGCCGTTTAGGGCGTTTTATTTTTATTGGTAATAAATGACGGTTTATTTACGAAGCCTGCCTAATTGACGCCAATGTCGCAAATACATCGGGTGGTGACGTCGCTAAGCATCTTGGGCCCGGAAACCAACGATAGTATCGCGGTATAAACGCGTTGATAGGGACTTTGGTTGAAAGCGACCTGGGTTTATCAGCATTAAAGAGTATGTCCAGCACTTAATAACAAAGTGACTAATGAGGAGGCGGTAATGCTTCAAAATAATTTTTCTCCCAACGCCCGTTTGGCCAGTTACGACAGTCTGCTTGCCGAAGCAATTGCTGAAGAAACGGTGCGCCAAGAAGCGCATATTGAATTGATCGCCTCCGAAAATTATACCAGTAAACTTGTTATGGAGGCGCAAGGCACGCAGCTGACTAACAAGTATGCAGAAGGCTACCCTGGTCGTCGCTACTACGGCGGATGCGAGTTTGTGGATAAGGTTGAAGCATTGGCCATTGAGCGAGCTTGCAGCCTTTTTAGTGCCAACTATGCCAATGTGCAGCCGCATTCTGGCGCCCAAGCCAATGCTGCTGTGTTTATGGCGTTGGTTAAGCCAGGCGATACAGTGCTGGGTATGAGCCTTGCCCACGGTGGGCACTTAACCCATGGTGCCGCCCCGAACTTCTCAGGCAAGCATTACAACGCGGTGCAGTACGGCCTGAATCCGGAAACCGGTGAGATTGACTACGAAGAGGTTGAGCGCTTGGCCCGCGAGCATCAGCCGAAAATGATTATCGCTGGTTTCTCTGCCTACTCACGAGTGGTGGATTGGCGGCGCTTTCGTGACATCGCCGATGAGGTGGGCGCCTACCTGATGGTCGATATGGCGCACGTCGCTGGTCTGGTGGCCGCTGGTCTCTACCCAAGCCCGCTCCCTTACGCCCATGTAGTCACCACTACGACCCATAAAACGCTGCGTGGCCCACGTGGTGGTTTGATCCTCTCCGCTCATGGCGACGAAGATCTTTATAAAAAGCTTAATGGTGCGGTCTTTCCAGGCCAGCAGGGTGGCCCATTAATGCATGTGATTGCCGCTAAGGCAGTGGCTTTTAAGGAAGCCATGAACCAGGATTTTGTGCGCTACCAGCAGCAAGTAATTGATAACGCTCAGTCTATGGCCCAGGTGTTCGTTGATCGTGGCTATGACGTGGTGTCTGGCGGAACCGATGACCATCTCTTCCTTGTATCGCTCATTCAGCAGGGTGTCACGGGCAAAGATGCGGATGCTGCCCTGGGGCGCGCGCATATTACGGTCAACAAGAATACGGTGCCTAACGATCCCCAAAGCCCCTTCGTAACCTCTGGGTTGCGTATCGGCACCCCAGCAGTAACGACTCGCGGCTTTGATGCCCAGGAGTGTAACGAGCTGGCTGGATGGATCTGCGACATTCTGGACGGATTGGCTGCAGGTAGTGATACCGCTGCCATTGAGGCCGAGGTACGGGCCAAGGTGACCGACATATGTGCACGGCACCCTGTCTACGCTGAAGCTGTCGCTGAAGTCGCCGCATCCATTGCTTGAATCGGCTTGCCGGCAGGGCCCGGCGCGGCTGAACTAAGGAGACCACTATGCAACGCTATTCCGGCTTCGGCCTGGTCAAGCACGCGCTGAGCCACCATGAAAACTGGGAGCGCCAATGGCGCAATCCCACGCCTAAGAAGCAGTACGATGTGATCATCGTCGGCGGTGGTGGACATGGCTTGGCCACGGCCTACTACTTGGCCAAAGAGTTCGGCGTCAAGAACGTAGCAGTGATTGAAAAGGGGTGGTTGGGTGGTGGTAATACTGCCCGTAATACCACTATCGTGCGTTCCAATTACTTATGGGACGAGGCGGCAGCCCTTTACGAACATGCCATGAAACTATGGGAAGGACTCTCCCAAGACCTTAACTACAACGTTATGTTCTCCCAGCGTGGGGTGCTCAATCTAGGGCATACCCTGCAGGACATGCGCGATATCCAGCGCCGGGTTAATGCCAATCGCTTAAATGGCATCGACGGCGAGGTACTGGACGCCAAGGGCGTGCAGGAGTTGGTGCCGATCATGGATTGCTCCAAGAACGCCCGCTACCCGGTAATGGGCGCTTCCTGGCAGCCACGTGCCGGTGTAGCACGCCACGATGCAGTGGCCTGGGGCTATGCCCGCGGCGCTGATGCCCACGGGGTGGATATCCTTCAGCAGACCGAAGTCACCGGCTTCAAGATCCGTGACGGACAGATCTATGGTGTACACACCAACCGTGGCGACATTGAGGCCAAAACCGTGGGCTGCGTGGCCGCTGGTAATTCCAGCGTGCTGGCTAAAATGGGCGGCTTTAACTTGCCGTTGGAATCCCATCCATTACAGGCCCTGGTCTCCGAGCCGATCAAGCCGATCCTCGATACTGTAGTAATGTCAAACCACGTGCATGGTTATATCAGCCAGTCCGATAAGGGTGACTTGGTGATCGGTGCTGGTATTGACGGCTATAACGGTTATGGTCAGCGCGGCAGCTACCCCACCGTGGAACACACCCTCCAGGCGATCGTCGAGATGTTCCCGATCTTCTCTCGGGTGCGTATGAATCGTCAGTGGGGCGGTATCGTTGATACCTGTCCGGATGCCTGTCCGATCATCTCCAAAACACCGGTGAAGGGTTTGTACTTCAACTGTGGCTGGGGTACTGGTGGCTTCAAAGCCACTCCAGGGTCAGGGCATGTGTTCGCCGCCAGCTTGGCTAAGGGTGAGATGCACCCCATCGCTGAGCCGTTCTCCATGTTCCGCTTCCATAGCGGGGCGCTGATTGACGAGCACGGCGCTGCCGGCGTGGCCCACTAAGGAGTATCCGCATGTTCTATATCTACTGCCCCTACTGCGGCGAACACCGTGAGGAAGAGGAGTTTCACCCCAAGGGCCAGGCGCATCTTGAACGCCCTAAGGAGCCCGAGGCGTGTAGCGACGAAGAGTGGGGGGACTACCTTTTCTTCCGCGACAACCCCCGTGGTGTGCATCACGAAATGTGGGTGCATGCGGTGGGTTGCCGAAAATTCTTCAACGTAACGCGCCACACGGTGAGCTACGAGATTCTCGAGACCTACAAAATGGGCGAGCAGCCGTCGATTACTGCTGATAGCCAGAACCAGCCTCGCGAGGCTGCAGCGGTTAGTCATCAAGAAGGAGTGCGGGCATGAGTCAGTCAAAGCAACAAGTGTTCCGCCTTGATACAGGCGGCCGTATCGACCGTTCTCGCACGTTGAATTTCACCTTCAATGGCCAGCACTATCAAGGGCATCCGGGGGACACCCTGGCTTCAGCACTATTGGCTAACGGTGTTGATATCGTTAACCGCAGCTTTAAGTACTCGCGCCCCAGAGGCATTGTCGCCGCAGGTGCTGAAGAACCCAATGCCATTGTTCAATTGGGCAGCAGTGAAGCGGCCCAGGTGCCTAACGTGCGTGCCACTCAGCAGGCGTTATTTAACGATCTGGCCGCTCGAAGCACCAATGGCTGGCCTAATGTACAGCGCGACCTAATGGGCTTGATTGGCAAGCTGGGTGGGCAGTTTATGCCACCAGGCTTCTACTACAAGACGTTTATGGCACCGGCGTCGATGTGGCTGACCTACGAAAAGTACATTCGTAAGGCGGCTGGTCTGGGCCGCAGCCCGATGGAAGCCGATCCGGACAGCTATGATCACCTTCATCAACACTGCGATGTGCTGGTCGTTGGTGCTGGTGCAGCTGGCTTGTCTGCAGCATTGGCTGCTGCCCGCAGCGGTGCACGGGTGATTGTTGCTGATGAGCAAGAAGAGATGGGCGGCGCACTACTGGATAGCCGCGAAACTCTGGATGGCAAGCCGGCAGACCAGTGGGTTGCTCGGGTGCTGGAGGAGTTAGCCGGATGTGAGAACGTTACATTGCTGCCACGCACCACGGCTAACGGTTATCACGATCACAATTTTGTGACTCTGCACGAGCGGCGTACCGAGCACCTAGGTGAAACAGCCTTTGTTGTCAATGGTCACCGCCCGGTGCGTGCCCGTATGCATCGGGTACGCGCTGGTCAGGTGATCCTAGCCACAGGCGCCCACGAGCGGCCGCTGGTTTACGCGGGTAACGACGTGCCGGGTAATATGTTGGCGGGTGCTGTGTCTACCTACATTCGTCGCTATGGCGTGGTGCCGGGGCGTCAACTGGTGCTCTCTACCAGCAACGACTACGGCTATCGCGCTGCCTTAGACTGGAAGGAAGCCGGTTGCGAGGTAGTGGCTATCGTTGATGCTCGTCAGGCACCCGATGGTGACTGGGTCGATGCCGCCCGAGCCCAAGGCATCAAGATCATTGCTGGTAGTGCCGTTATAGAGGCGAAAGGCAGCAACCGGGTCACCGCCGCACGGATTGTCAAGATCGATATTGGCGCCTACCAAGTGAGTGGCCCGATCCAGGAACTGGCCTGCGATACCATCGCCAGCTCCGGAGGCTACAGCCCCGTAATTCACCTGGCTTCCCATACCGGTGCACGGCCTACTTGGCGTGACGATATCCTCGGCTTTGTGCCGGGCCTAGTGAAGGGTGTGCAGGCGTGTGGCGGTGCTAATGGCACTTATGCTTTGGGTGACGTACTCGCTGAGGGTATTGAAGCGGGCATCAAAGCTGCGGTAGCCACAGGACATGACGCCCAGGCAGTTAGTCTGCCTAGCGCGGAACGCCTGCAGCAAGGTGCTGCAGTGGCGCTCTTCCAAGTGCCTCATGAGAAGCCTACACTGCGCGGGCCTAAACAGTTCGTCGACCTACAGAATGACGTGACAGCCGCAGGTATTGAGCTGGCGACTCGGGAAGGCTTTGAGTCCATCGAGCACATTAAGCGCTATACCGCTATGGGCTTCGGCACTGACCAAGGCAAGTTGGGCAATATTAATGGTATGGCGATTGCAGCGCGCTGCTTGAACCGATCCATCCCCGAAGTGGGCACCACGGTGTTCCGTCCCAACTATACCCCGGTAACCTTCGGTGCCATCGTCGGACGTCACTGCCGTGACCTGTTCGATCCAGAGCGCTATACCGCTCTCCATCAGTGGCACGTCGAGCGCGGCGCCGAGTTTGAGGATGTCGGTCAGTGGAAACGGCCCTGGTACTATCCACAAAAACGCGCAGGGGCCGCCAATGGCGAACGCGAGAGTATGGCGGAAGCGGTTGCTCGCGAGTGCCTGGCGGTGCGCGAGAAGGTCGGTATCCTAGATGCCTCGACGCTTGGCAAGATCGATATTCAAGGGCCGGATGCGCGTGAATTCCTGTCGCGGATTTATACAAACAAGTGGGAAAAACTAGCGGTAGGTAAGTGCCGTTACGGCCTGATGTGCAAAGACGATGGCATGGTCACCGACGACGGTGTGACCAGCTGTCTTGCTGAAAATCACTTTTTGATGACCACTACCACCGGTGGTGCGGCAGCGATCCTGGAATGGCTGGAGCTGTGGCATCAGACTGAGTGGCCAGAGCTGGATGTCTACTGCTCTTCAGTGACTGACCATTGGGCCACCATGACGATCACTGGCCCAGAAGCGCGCAATCTGCTCTCCGAAATCACGGACATAGACCTCGACCGCGATAGCTTTAAGTTTATGGAGTGGCGAGCCGGAAATGTGGCCGGTGTGCCAGCGCGTGTCTATCGCATCTCCTTTACGGGTGAGTTGACCTTTGAGATTAACGTGCAAGCCAACTACGCCATGCATGTGTGGCAGGCCCTATTTAAGCATGGGGGGAAGTATGGCTTGACGCCCTATGGCACAGAGACCATGCATGTCCTACGGGCTGAAAAGGGCTTTATCATTGTTGGTCAGGAAACTGACGGTTCGGTTACTCCGGAAGACCTAGGCATGCAGTGGTGCGTAGGTTACGACAAGCCCTTCTCATGGATTGGCAAGCGAGCTCTGACACGTACTGACACCAAGCGCGAGAACCGCAAGCAGTTGGTGGGCCTAAGGCCTAAGGATCCGAAGGTGGTGCTCGAGGAAGGCGCCCAGATCGTATTTGATCCTAATCATGCGATCCCCATGCCTATGGCAGGGCATGTCACCTCAAGCTACTTCAGCCCAACCCTAAACAGCGGCTTTGCCTTAGCGGTGGTTAAGGGTGGCCTCAAGAAAATGGGCGAGACAGTTTATCTACCCATGGCAGACGGCCAGACCTATGAAGCCGAAATTGTCAGCACTATTTTCTACGATCCCAAGGGAGAGCGCCAAAATGTCTAACGCGGCCACTTTCGATACCCGTACTGATACCGCGATCCCGGTAGAGTCCCCGTTAGCCTATAGCTACCGTCGTAGTGGCGCTCCTCGGGCCAGTGGTTACCGTCTTAAGCTACGCGAGCGGGCAATGCTTGGGCATCTGATCCTGCGTGGCGGAGCCATCGTTCTTGACGAAGCGGTGCGCGAGGTGTTGGGCTTCAGTCTGCCTGGCCAACCCCAGGCGCTGGTGCAGGATGCCAGCGGCGAACGTTCTATTCAGTGGCTTTCCCCGGACGAGTGGCTAGTGATCGTGCCTGGTGGCGAAGAATTCCCGCTGGAGACGCAACTGCGTGAGCGTTTGGGAGACGCCCATTACGCTATCAGCGACGTCAGCGGTGGGCAGACGCTATTAGAGCTTTCCGGTGAGGCGGCCCGAGAGCTGTTGATGAAAACGGTGATCTACGATGTTCATCCACATAATTTCCCGGTGGGTAAGGGCGTTACTACCGTCTTCGCTAAGGCGACTACTATCCTTCGTCGCCCTAGTGAAGAGCGCTGGGAATTAGTGGTACGGCGCAGTTTTGCCGACTACTGCTATCGCTGGTTACTGGATGCGGCAGCAGAGTATGGCGTGAACGTAGAACAATAAGCTAACAGGCCGGAACGCTGCTGTTCCGGCCGTAATCATCTGCCGCTAACAGAGGTGCGCTATGAGCCGCATGAGTGATACCTGGATTCTTGCCGCCCAATGCCCAAGCCGTTTGGGAACGGTGGACGTCGTCACACGCTTTTTAAAAGAGCAGCAGTGCTATATCACTGAACTCAACTCTTTCGATGACCGGCTTGGTGGGCGCTTTTTTATTCGTGCTGAGTTTCGTCCAGAGCAAGATGAGTTTCATGAAGAGAGCTTTCACGCTGACTTTACGGCACGGGCGAGCGAGTTTGATATGCAGTTTGAGCTGACGGCGCCGGGCAAACGCACCGGCACCGTGATTATGGTCTCCAAGGCCGATCACTGCTTGAATGATCTGCTCTACCGTTATCGGACAGGGCAGCTTCCACTGGATATTAAAGCGGTGATTTCCAATCATCCTGATCTAGAGCCGTTGGCAGCATGGCACGATTTGCCCTACCACTATCTGCCGATCACGCCCGAGACGAAACTGCAGCAGGAAGCGCAGGTGCGCGAAATCATCGCGGAAACCAACGCTGAACTGGTGGTGCTGGCAAGGTATATGCAGGTGCTTTCACCCTCCATGTGTGAGCTGTTAGCCGGACGGGCCATCAATATCCATCACTCGCTGCTGCCCGGTTTTAAAGGCGCCAAGCCTTATCATCAGGCCTACGAAAAAGGGGTCAAACTTGTCGGTGCTACGGCGCACTACATTAACAATGACCTTGATGAAGGGCCGATTATTGCCCAAGGAGTTGAGCCTGTAGACCATACTCATTATCCCGAGGATCTGGTTGCCAAAGGGCGGGATATCGAGTGTCTAACTCTGGCTAGGGCGATTAGCTATCACTTAGAGCGTCGTGTGTTTTTCTATTCAGGACGCACGGTGGTGTTTGGTAACTAATGTTGTTTCATAGTGCCGCTATTGATAAGCGCTAAGAAGCCTCTGATTAACGTTATGAGCGCAGGCCAGACAAGGCAAAAATCAACGAAAAAGCGGAGTTTACAGGTTGTAAATGAGCATTTTGAGGCGATTTTTAACGCAGCATGGTCAAGCGCAATAGTTAATCAGAGGTTTCCTAACTGTTTGAACGTGTTTTTATAATGGGGTTACTGTTCGGCGCGAATAGTTTTTCTAACGCGCAAAGTAACCCTTTTTTAAGCGCGATTAAATGTGTTTAAAAGTACTTGTTAATAAATATAAAAATCTTCAGTAGAAGATGGTTGGAACATATTTTCGTTACATAAATAACTTAATAAATTATTAAAATTTTCAGGCGCCGCCTGATTTTCCCCTGTTCAAACGTCAAGAGGTGCTCCAATGCCTATCAGTGTCTTCGACCTTTTTAAGATTGGAGTAGGCCCCTCCAGTTCACATACCGTTGGGCCCATGCAGGCAGCTTTTAAGTACGTAACAACCCTGCGCGAAAAAAGCCTGCTCAATGATGTAGGACATCTTGAAGTCCATCTTTATGGTTCGCTATCTGCGACGGGTATCGGGCATGCCACCGATAACGCGATTATTATGGGATTGATGGGCGAACGCCCTAGCACAATAGATCCCTCGATTATTGAGCCAGCCATTCAGGCGCTTAAAGAGAGTCAGTCATTACAGCTTGGCCGACAAAAAGAAGTAAAGTTTGTTTGGGATAGTGACCTGTATTTTCATGAAGAGAGCTTGCCTCACCACCCTAATGCCATGAAGCTCGCAGCTTTCACGCATCAGGGACACTTGCTATATGAAAATACCTATTACTCGGTGGGTGGCGGTTTTGTCGTTGAACAAGCCCAGGTGGATATGCCGCTAGACGATTTGGGTGGCGTTACCATTCCTTACAACTTTGACACGGCTGACGAGCTCTTGGCGTTATGTAAGAAAGAGCAGCTAAGTGTCAGCCGACTGATGCTGGAAAATGAGAAAGTATGGCGGACAGAGGAAGAGGTCAGAAGCGAGCTGTGGCGTATCTGGCAAGTCATGTGTGAATGCATTGACAATGGATTGTCCCATGAAGGGATACTGCCTGGTGGCTTAAAAGTTAAACGCAGGGCTAAGCTGCTTCACCAGCGTCTTCAAGCGGCAGAACAGAATGATTGCCTGATAGCATCGACGTTCTCAGCGATGGAGTGGGTGAATATTTATGCCCTCGCCGTTAACGAAGAGAATGCCGCAGGCGGGCGCATGGTAACGGCGCCCACCAATGGTGCTGCGGGCATTATTCCAGCCGTGTTGCACTATTATATGAAGTTTCAGCCCAACGCCAGTGAGAAAAACGTGGTGGATTTTTTACTGGCGGCAGGCGCCATTGGCATTCTCTGCAAGAAAAATGCCTCTATCTCCGGAGCCGAAGTGGGCTGCCAAGGGGAGGTTGGCTCAGCCTGTGCCATGGCAGCAGCTGGCTTGGCTGATGTGATGGGGGGAACGCCCGAACAAGTTGAGCATGCGGCAGAAATCGGGTTGGAGCACAATTTGGGATTAACCTGCGACCCTGTTGGTGGGTTAGTCCAGGTTCCTTGTATTGAGCGCAATGCCATTGCAACAGTGAAGGCGATCAATGCCGCTCAAATGGCCTTGCGTGGCGATGGCACTCACTTTATATCACTAGATAAGGTGATTCGGACCATGCGTGATACAGGCAGAGACATGTTGGATAAGTATAAAGAAACATCCAAAGGCGGATTAGCTGTTAATGCCATTGAGTGTTAATAAGGGACTGGTGAACGATTGCTGGCCTTCAGTGTGGCGCTTGTTTAGGATTAATGCTGACCTTTAATAAAAAACTAGCGAGCCGCTCTCATGAAGCCTGAAACCATTGCCCTCCATCATGGTTATTCGCCTGACTCACAAAATGCTGTTGCCGTGCCGATTCATCAAACAACATCGTTTTCATTTGATAATGCCCAGCACGCAGCGGATCTTTTTGATCTGAAAGTGGAAGGCAATATTTACTCGCGCATTATGAATCCAACCTGCGCTGTGTTGGAGCAGAGAGTGGCAGCGTTGGAGGGGGGAATTGCTGGCTTGGCGGTGGCCTCTGGCATGGCGGCGATTACCTATGCCATCCAGACCATCGCTGAAGCGGGAGATAATATCGTCTCGATTAGCGAGCTGTATGGTGGTACTTACAATCTGTTTGCTCACACCTTGCCACGCCAAGGCATTGAGGTGCGGTTTGCCGACAAGGATGATATCGATGGTATTGAAGCGCTGATCGATGAGCGTACTAAAGCGGTTTTCTGCGAAAGCATCGGTAATCCATCCGGTGGTGTGGTAGACCTGCAAAAGCTGGCTGAAGCCGCGCATCGCCATGGGGTACCGGTGATAGTTGATAACACTACAGCAACACCGTTTTTATGTCGTCCAATTGAGCACGGGGCCGATATTGTTGTTCACTCTGCGACCAAATATATCGGTGGTCATGGCACCACGGTTGGTGGTGTGATTGTTGACTCAGGTAAATTCCCCTGGGCGGAAAATGCAAAACGTTTCGCGCTGCTTAATGAACCGGATATCTCCTACCATGGGGTTAGCTATACCCGTGATGTGGGAGACGCGGCGTTTATTGCCCGGGCTCGCGTGGTGCCGCTACGCAATATGGGCGCGGCGCTCTCTGCCCAGGCCGCCTGGAACCTGCTGCAGGGGCTAGAAACGCTGTCACTGCGCATTGAACGCATTTGTGCCAATACGTTAGCCGTTGCCAAGCACCTGGAAAGTCATCCGTTAGTGAAGTGGGTGCACTACGCAGGCTTGGAAAACCATCCCGATCATGCATTGGCCCAACATTACATGAACGGCCATGCTTCGGGGATTCTTAGCTTTGGTATTGAGGGTGGACAGGCCGCAGGCGAGCGCTTTTACGATGCGCTGTCACTCATTCTGCGCTTAGTTAATATTGGTGATGCCAAGAGCTGTTCTTCTATTCCGGCCTCCACCACGCACCGCCAGTTAAATGAGCAAGAGTTAAAGGCCGCTGGCGTCACTTCGGATATGGTGCGTTTGTCGATTGGTATTGAACATATAGATGACTTGCTGGCGGATATTGATCAAGCATTAGCGGCTTCTCAAGGGTAGAGTATCTCTGATTCAGATTGATGTTCGCATTTTCTCTAACGCTAGGTGCCCAGGTTCCTAGCGTTATTACGCTGACATTAACTCTGAATAGATAGGCTCATTGAGCCAGCCAGAATCACTGCGATCAGTTCTGCCTGACGCCGGGTGTCAGTTTTTTGAAACAGGTTACGCAGATGAAATGCCACCGTGGTCGCAGAAACGCCCAACAGCTCGGCAATATCTTCCTTGCGTTGTCCCTCGGCCAGGAGCATAGCGATAGTCGCTTCGGTCGGAGTAAAGCCGAACAGCTCGGCAAGCAGTGCTTCCGGTAACTGAACGCGCTGCTTGGGGTCGATCAGCATAACGGCCACCGCTGGGCTATCAGCGTTTGTCACGCCATTGGCAAGTGAGCAGATAAACAGCATCAGATCGCTGCACCCGTGCCCATCCCAGCGGGAAAGACGCAGGCATTCAGTGTTTTCAGCGCTAAGGCGATTAGCGACTAAGTTTTTTCGCACCGCCTGATGTAACTGTTGGCTAGATGTGCCGCTGATGCCTTCCAGACTAGGAATACCGCTTAACGGCGGTTTGCCAAGGTTTAGCTTTAGGGCAGCGCGGTTGGTCAATAGCGGTTGCCCATGGTCATTAAGCAATACCACCCCGGCGGCCATGAGATCTAGTGCACTCTTCGCCGCGGCAAAGGCGTGATCACTGATCTCACAACGTAGGTGATGGATACCTTGACGTAGATGGTCGATTTCCTGTGTGCTTTTAGCACGCATGCGGCTTACCTGGCGCAGGCGTGCTTCCAGCGTTACCAGTAGCAGGTCGTAATCAATCGGTTTTACCAAGTAGTCATCAGCACCCAGGCGCTTTCCCTCAATAACGTCGAAGCGATCCGAAAGTGCGGTAAGGAAGATGAAGGGCGTATCGGCCAGCTCCGGGAATTCATTGCGCACCCGCTCCAGCAGGGCGTAACCGTTTAGGCGCGGCATGGTGATATCGCAGAGAATCACGTCAGGGGCTGCCCGCAAGTGTGCTAGCGCCTCTTCACCATCGCTGGCCTCAACAACTCGGTAGCCAGCTTCGCGCAGTTCGTCGCATAAATCGCGGCGCAGCTCTTCATGATCTTCAGCGCACAGCACCAGGGGAGAGCGTTCGTTCGTCATGCTTACTCCTTATTACCCGCTCCCAATTACGCTTGTGCGCCGCGTTGATCTGGCTGCGCCCGTGGCAGGGTGAGCTGGAAGGTAGTGGCTTGAGTGGTTGAGGTGAGTAAGACTAGCTCTCCCTGCTGGATACGCGCCAGCGTACGGGCGATGTTAAGCCCTAATCCTAGACCTTGCTGGTCTCCGCTATTGGTTCCACGGTAGAAACGTTCGAAGATTTTCGTCTGTTCAGTTTCTGTGATTGCTGTGCTACAGCTAGTGATACGGCAGTAAACCCAATGACTATCCTGACTCAGCTCGATGCAAATAGGGCTTTCTGGCACCGAGTATTTGCAGGCATTGGTCAACAAGTTTTCAATGATATGTTCGGTCAGTGCTTTGTCACAGTTAGCTTGGAGTGTCTTCACATTTACCGGAATTGTCGTTAAGGAAACAGATGAGCGACTACTGCCCGGCGTGTCTTTGTGCAAATGACAAGCCGTGTTGACCAGCCCAATCAGATCGTGGGGGCGTTGATGGCTATTCACTTGACCGGCGTCTAGCCGTGCGGTGAATAACGAGGCATCGACCAGTTCTGTCATGTGTGTAACCGTATCGCGCAGACGCCGATAGCGTGTTTCGCGCTCATCAGGACGGTAGTCTAAATGGCGTCGCATCAAGCGTTGCAGTCCAGAATCAATCACTGCCAACGATGTGCGGAATTGGTGAGAGACCATCGCTGCGAAGCTACGGTAAAAATCGCTTACGCCCCGTTCACGTTCCAGTGCGTTTTCCAGCGTGATAGCCGCTTTTTTGTAGGCCGTAATATCGGCAACGCGCAATACGTACCCTTTGGATTGCGTCTGGCGTAGCGTCAACTGACGCCATTCACCATCAGTTAACTCGATGTCGCATTGCGAGCTGGCCTGGGATGCATCTAATGTTCCCGCTGTGCTCACACAGCTATCGTTGAGCATCGAAAGCCTTTCGGGCAGGGGAAGGGGGGCTGAAAAGATCGGCTCTGCCTTGGGCAGCAGGCGCGATAACTGAGTATTGACTAGCTGTAGATTACCATCAGCAACAAACGCCGCAAAACCATCGGGGGCAGTGTTTATCGAGTCTGCTAACCGACGGCGTTCATCATCCAGCTCCTGTGTACGCGCACTAACTACCTCTTCGAGATGATCAAGATGCTGGGTGAGCGCCTCTTGCGCCTGGCGTCGCTTGCTGAGCGCCCACAAGAGTAGCAGGGCCAGTAGCATACCCGTAATTAAAATACCGACGGCGGAGTAAATCACTTGCATCAAGCTATCCCGGTAGGTATCGAGGCGTTCCCCCGTCGTTTCCCATTCGGCCATCATGATGGCATTGGCCATCCGATTAAGCGCCGTAAGCAGCGGCTGAGTGGCACGGTAAATGTCATTCGCCGTTTGTTGCTGCTCAAAGTAGCCTACCAATAACGCATCAATCTGGTTCAACTGTTCTAGGGTGTCATCAAGCAGCGGCTCAAAGCCCAGCGTGCGAATGTAGCGCCGCTGTGGTCCCTGATCCATTAAGGTTAAACGGCTGTAGAGCACATCAAGGCGCAGTTCGGGACGGGCTTCTGGATCATCGGTGGAATGGCGATAAACGGCTTCTTGCAATCGATGGCCGGCAACCTGGGCTTGAGTGATCACCCATATCATGTTCTCGTCAACGTTGCTGCGCATCGCTTTTTCGACCATCGATAAACGCATTAAAGAGAAGAACAGCAGTATGAAAAATAGGCCAATCGCTAGCAGTGGAAACCAGTAAATACGTGACCAAGAAGGAAGACGCATCATTCCACGGTCAGCCCACTGAGTTGCCAGACCCAACGATAGTCATAACGAATATCTTGCAGCTCTGTGTGGTCGTTGCGGGGATAAACGATCCATAGAGGCCCCTTATCGCGAGGGGTGAGCGCTTCGCCATCCATATGGGTAGCCACCAATACATCGTATTGATAGAAGTCATCCAGCGGGATTTCAACGATGTAGTCATTCAATGCAGTGGCCACTACCTGTTCACCGTCAGCGTCTACCCACTCCAGCAAGTCACGTATCAGAAAGCCTTCAAAATGGTTAACGCCATCCGTCACGGAGGTTTCAGTGGCCAGCGTATGTGTTTCCAGAGTCTCCAGCATTGCTGTATCAAACTGCGCAGTGTCGCCAACATTGGTTTGGCGGATATTTCCCTCAATGGTCAGGATCACAGGCTCAGCAGGAGCCGAAAGCATGCCTTCGTCCGCAGCCAGCGGTGTATTAAGCAAGGCAGCTGCTAAGGTGCCAGGTAGAAGTAGGGTTTTTAACATAGTTGTTATCCCACCGTGGTTTTGGCTAAACATAGTTTGATTACTTTAGCAAAGTGTTTCACTTGAGCATACGGCGTTAATGCCTCTGCCCTGTTCAAACGAAGGGGGCTGGTAGCTAAGGAGAGTGCTAGCGTTAATAAAAAATGTGACGGACTAGCCAATATTATGTGGGTAACTTCATCAATAGTGTATTTGGCGAACAGCCTGGCAAGTGCTCACATAAACTTTGAGCGCTGTTGGTTGGAGCCATCCCCATGACAAAACGGTTAATGGCTATCGCCCAACCTGTATCCTTGGCACTAGCTCTGATTCTCGGTGAAACAGCATGGGCAGGCTCCCAGTGTCGTATTCCGGCCGACCGCTATCAGGTGGCGGAACAGCAGCTTCAGCGCGCTTATCGGTTGGCCGAGGAGGCGTTAGCCGAGCTGCCCATGGAGCACTACGCCGTTGCCACGCAGAAGGCGCTCCTCGGTAATGATGTTGAGGCGCTATTTGACTGGGTGCGTGAGGAGACCCGCTGGCTACCTTACCAAGGGGCTTTACGTGGTGCCCGTGGGGTGCTGATAGATGGGTATGGCAGCCACCTTGATCGCGCTCTGCTACTGGCGGAACTGCTTGAAGCGGCAGGCTATCGCGTTCGCCTGGCTAGAGCCACTCTGGACGAGGCGACTAGTGAGGCGCTACTGGATGACTGGCGATCCTCCGCAGCGGCGGGTGGTGCGGGGACACCGGCCTTGGCAAGCGCAGCGCGTGGCTATTCTAGTAACGACTATGCCCGTGTGGCCCGGCGACTGGGTGTGGATGAAGAGACTGTCCGTCAACAAATCGATATGTCGGATCAGCAGGCTGAGGGGATGGCAACTCGGGTCACTGAGCGTAGCCAAACCCAGGCGGTTTACCTGGCCGAAAAGCTCGGCCAGGCCTCTGGCCGGGAGGAGCGCCAGGAAAGGGAGCTAAGAGAGTGGTTGCATGCGATGGCCGACCATTGGTGGGTTCAATGGCAAAGCCCTAGTGGCTGGCAGGATCTCGACCTCGCCTCTCGGCACCATCAAGCGGGTGAGCGAGTACACGGCGGTGAGGCCGAGGCCCTGTGGCCGGAAGCCATACCTGATGAGCAGTGGCACCGCTTGCGGTTTGAAGTGGTGGCAGAGCGACTTGAGCAGGGCAAACTGGAGGAACGCATCGCTCTCGATCATGAAGCGACTGCCGCTGCACTGGTGGGGCGCTCATTGATGTTGGATCTGCAACCTATGGGCCTACCGCCAGCGGCGGCGCTACTTGGTGGTGATAGCAGCTTCAGCCCCGAGCAGTTGCCAGCGCTGCTAAGCAGCAGTGAGGAGTGGTTGCCACTACTTCTGGTCGATGGGGAGCCGGTAATTGAGCACACTATTCGCCACGATGGCAGTCTGGGTGACCCCGAAAGCGGCACCGTGATTTCTGATGCCTACGTCGAAGCGGCGACGGCCCTTGGGCAGATTGGCATAGGCGGGCGTCGCAGTGAAGAAGAGGCAGCTGCGCCAGCAGAACTGACGGCCACCTTCCTGCGCCTTAGCGTATCAGCCCCCGGCCGTGAGACAGACACCTTTGAGCGACCATTGATGGATGTGTTGGGCGGCGAGCGCCGGGCGGAAAGCGTCGAGGGGTTGGCACTTAGCGAGGCCATGCTAGAGGCGCGAGCGCTCAGCATGCTTTCGTCCACCGAGCTGCTGGCGCAGAGTCATTGGTGGCCAACAGCGTATACCCTAGGCCAGTTGCTACAGGGCGCGCTCAACAATCGTATGGTGAGCCTGGGCGCGGTTCACGCCCTGCGTCGTGACGAGGCGAGCCTCATGGGGCAGGCGCTTGAGCGCTTCGAGCCTGACCCCGTTGATCTGATGGCGCTGGCCCATCATCGCCATGCTCGTAGTCCACACCGGGATTATATCGCCTTGACTCGCCTCAATCTGCTATCGACCTTTGAGCACCTCTCGCTGGGCGAAGAGGGGCAACTGTTTGAGTATGGTTTCGACATCATCGATAACCGAGTCGAGATTCTGCCGGGTAGCAGCGACCCGCGTCACGCTCGCTTGACGCAAGGAGTACTGGACACGGTACTGGAGGCAGAGCTGCTACGCGGTGGCCAGAACCGTCGTCAAGATAGCGCTAAAGCCAGCGTTGTGAATGCCAGCCTGGCGCTGGCCGATGCCCTCTCTCAAAACGCCGACTGGAAATTGGTGACATCTAGTGAGGCGCTGGAGGGTATCGAGGCGGACACGGTCTCCCATCTACGCAAGGCGCTGGATCAACAGCAGTGGCTGGTCATGGCGACGGAGCCTTCCAACGTTGTGACCTGGTGGCGAATTGATCCTGTCACCGGGGATACCCTGGGCATGGGGCCTCAGGGGCGGGGGCAGATGACGGAACAGGTACTGACGTTGATGAACAGCATTGATAACGCGGCGTCGGCGGTAGCCATGGTGCAATCAGTCTGGAGTTGCATTCTCACTAAGCCCAGCGCGGGGGCTATGCAGTGTTGCATCCTGCGCGAGGGTGCCAAAGCCGCTGGGGGCAAAGCCTTGGGTAAGCTGAGTGACCAGTGGCTGGAGATAGCCAGCTGGGCGATTGATTCGAAGATCTATCTGGCAGCCTTGGGTAGCGTCTTTTCAGAGGTCAACGGTGCGGTGGTCGATGCTCTGCCGGATCCTTGCTGAGGAGCATGCCATGAAGACGTCGATGAAGCATACCGTGGTGTCATGCACGGTAGGGCTGATGTTACTGGCTGGCGCAGGGCAGGCCGATGTGCCACGTGAAATAACAGACCCCCAAGCGCTGGTGACGGATCGAGGAGGGGCGCTGGCCGCCGAAGGGTGCAATCGCGCATTGCACATGAGAGTGACTCAATGGGAGTTGCGTGACGCGCATGATGGAGAGAAACCGCCACCTGGGCATCGCTGGTTAGTGCTGTCACTGGAGGTGGAAAGCATTATGCCCACCGACCTGATATTCGACCTCGACTATCAGGAGGCGGTGCTGATTGGGTCACTCAAGCGCCAGGGCTATTTGTTGGTTAATGGTGAGCGTGTCTATCGCCGCGCTGAACTGGAGGGCGACAGTGACGCCATTACCGACAGCTTCGTGCTTGGTCGGGTCGGCGCTATGCTCAGCGGCAGTCTGGTCTATGCCGTGCCAGAGTCCGGTATCGAGTCGCTGTCGCTGCGCTACTACCATGATGAGTATGCGCCATTGGTGATTCCTCTGTTGGTTGGCAATAAGCGGCCGCCAGATGTCGGCAGAGAGGCTGCGCAGCTGGTCGAGGCCAACGAGCTCATGGAGATCGGCGTACACAGCGTTGAGTTGCATAAAAACTGGCAAGGCCGTGCTGCCCCGCCGGGTATGGCTTGGCTCGCCGTTGACCTGCGAGGCAGAGGGCTATGGCGCACCACGGCGGATGCTCTGGCACTTGACCGCGATGCAGACCCTGCTGCTGAGGTCGCGCTGCCGCGCGTCATGGAGTATGTGGAGGGGCAGGGGCTGTTACAGGCGGTGGTTGATACGACCCATGGCTATGTGCGCGACAGCGAGCTTAGTTCGCTGCCCGGTAACCCAGCCTGGCTACCTGATGCCTGGGCTGGCGGCATGGCTGTCTATGCGGTGCCTGATGATGCCGAGCACATTGAATTGGTGGCCTATTTCCCCGAGTTTCGTGCCTCCGGTATCAGTTCAGTCATTCGCCCGCCGATGCGCTTCACACTTCGCGAAGGGGAGTTACCCAAGGCAGCTATTGAGCCGTTGGCGCTGATAGAAGACCAACCCACGCCGGTCACCATCCATGCCCTTGGCGTCAGGGACACCTTCGCCGGTCACCAGGCTGGGGAGGGGGAGGCCCTGGTACTGGTTGAGGCCGAGATGACCAATCTTAGCGGCACCGGCGGGATGATGGAGGTAGCTGACCGATTCCGGCTACGAGCACCTCTGGGTGAGCTAGTGGCGGCTTATCAGCGTGGCCCCATCGAGCTCGTGGAACCCTTTTGGCTTCCTGCCGACGATGAGCCACGACGCTTTATGTTGCTCTATCGCCTAAGGGCAACGGCTGACGAGCTCGAGTTTGAGTATGGCGGTGTCTCGGTGAACGAGGTGTTCCGGCTCGCATTGACACCATAATGCAGCGGCCAGATGTCAACGTCGCTATACGCCCGGGTCGGCTCTGGCAGCGTGGACTGACAAATAATCAAAAAATGTACGATGGCCTGTTCGTTTAAACGGGGCACCACTGGTGGGCATGTTTTAACGTTAGATAACAAGCATGTTTTGCACTCGTTTTGTGGGGCACTTTCAGTGGGGGGAGGTCATGTTCTTATCGCGTTTCTACCGTGAACGGCAGCAAGGCTGCATTTTTTTTGCTACTAACTCATTGTCAGTAAAGTGCTTTCTGAACGTTGGTGCGGTCGGCGTCTTAGGCTTTTTCAGCACTGCTGTGGCGGCTGATGTTGATGATATGGATCCGCGCATGCCAGCGGATTTTTTGTTCGAGATGATCGACCCAACCCTATGCTTAGTGCCGCCGGATAGCATGTCTGACGATGACATTCTCACCGGTTTGCAGGCTGCTTTGGATAGCGGTGACCCGGACATGGCTCCAACGGTATCTGGGCGCTGGGAGGGGCCAGGCAGTGGCGATCTCATGGGGCAGGGGTATTACAACCACAGTGACGCCCGTGGGCTGGTGGTGGCCAGTGAGCTGCTGCTGAGGGGGGAGGTTGATGGCCTGCGCTACTTGTGTTTGGCGTTGGTGCCTCACGAAAGTACCCAACTGCTTGAAGGGGCGGCCGATGTCGTTGGGCCAGAGACAGATACGATTGATGGTGACACCTTCATGCTGATGGCGGTCATGGGAGAGCGTGTTGAAGGTGAATTTCACCCTTTGGCGGAAGTCATCACCGAGCAGGGCAGTGTGACCTTCAAACAAGCTGGCGGCCAGGAGTTATCGGGGTATCTGGAAGTCAGCGGCCAGCTTGCACCGGTACCGGGTGGCGAAGGTGTCAGTGGTGATGTGCGTATTGAGTTGGATCTGCTAGCGCTGGAATACGACACTCGGATGAACATCATCAACTGGGGGGGAGATGAGTCGGTGGATGTTGCTGAACCTGCAGCGGCGGTGATGGATAAAGAGACCATGGAAGAGGTCAAGGCATTGTTTCTGGACGGCATCGATTTTGCTGCTGAGCCTCTGATGCTGTCTCAAACCAGCGACATGATCCAGTACGATATTTATCGCTACGATTATCAGGCATTTGCCGATCAATCCCGTCGTGAGTTACTGGATCAGGATAGAAATCAGGTCTTTTATCATCAGGGGGATCGCTTGGTGCGGATGATTCGCCCCAGTACAAACATGCCGCTGACCATCGTGAATGAGCTGATCTCACCGGACTTTGTGCTGGACGAAAGCTCGGCAGGCGACTTCCGAGATTTGCTGATCATGCTATACGGCGAGCACTTTTTCGATGAAGTGGATGCCGACCCCATTCTTCACCCCAGTCCCAACCAGTGGGTCTTTGTTAGCGGCACCTTCTTTGACGATTACACCGCTATCAATGTCTTTACCAACGATGAAGGCCGGGAGCTGGACGTTCGCTACGAGCTGAGATTCACGCCGCAGTAGTTTGTAGCGAGGTTGGATCAACGAAAAGGGCTCGCCAGAAAATGCTGCAGCCACCCACTCGCCCATTTACACCCTGGATGGAATCAAAAGATGAGGATGACGATGTCAAAGCACACTTCAGGGGCACTGATCGCCGCGATGATTGCAGCAGGATCGATGGTAGCGGGGTGTGGTGATGGTGCTGAGAGCGCCGGGAGTACCAGCGGCCAGACAACGGATAGCAGTGCTGAAACGCAGAGCCAGCAAGGGAGTGCCGCACCAGATGATGAGATGCAGGCATGGTTGAATGACCTCAGCCAGGGAGAATCGGTCTTGAACATATCAGGTGCAGTGTCATCAACCGGTGAATATACCACGGCTGACGCCCCCCGCTATGGCGGCGTGAGTGTCGATGTGTTTCGCCCCGGAAGCGGCGGTGGCTCAGCTCGTGCCGGTAGCAACGCCGATGGCCCTTATGCGCTGACTATTTACACCGATGCGACGCATGAGGACGAGCCCGATAATGTGGTTCGGGCCTGGATAAGTCTTGTGTTACCCGAGGGTGCGACGGCGGGAGAGCGCTATGCGATCTCCAGCTTTTCAGCGGCTAATGAGCATCAGGTTCAGGCCCATTTGCGCGGCGATGGGCACGCATGGACATTTGCCCGCCAGATTGAGGGCGAACTGTATTTAGTCGAGCTTGGCGATAGTGTCACCGCAGCATGGCGTTTCGACGCAGCGGATGGCAACCGCGAGGACGCTGCGCAAGTAGCTGTAGAGGGCGCTGTTAATAACCTTGCGTTCACTGTCCAACCAGAAGCGCGTTATGAGTTAACGGTCAACGGCGAGACCGACACTCATTTGGGGCGCATTACTATCAATACCTCCAACAGCGGCGCCATCCTATCGATAGGGAATCGGATTTCATTGATGTTACCAAGCGGTATCTCGGCAGGGGAGTATCCATTGTCAGATCGCTCCGAGGAGGGGGTGCTCAGGGTGATGCTGCCACGTTATGAGGTCGATAGTGTTGATGGAACACTGACGCTGGCGCAGCGCAACGGTGTCTTTGATGCGGATATTCGTTTTGAAGCCGGCGGCGAAGATAGCGTCTCGCTCGACGGACGCCTCGAAGGGCTGGCGCTTAACGAGTAATTAAATTCATCCGGCGGTTTGGGGGTAAATCGATATGTGGGATTTTCGGCTCGGGCAGGCCATAGGCCTGATGTTTAAAACCCTGCCTTTTATTGTATTTCGCCTAGCGGTGTATTTCGGCATTGCGCTGGCGTATGTGCTAATGACGGGCGTAGGTGCTGGCGTTGGCTGGGGGATTGGAGGCTTCGGCGATGAAGGCTTCCGCGCGGCCTCCACCTTCTGGGGCGGTGCGATCGGTTTCGGGATTGTCGGTGCCGTCATGTATGTACTGCGTGAGTATCTTTTGTACGTGGTCAAGGCAGGCCATATCGCCGTGCTGGTGGAGTTAATGGATGGGCAGGTATTGCCTGAAAACCGAGGCCAGATTCAACACGCCAGCCAGGTGGTCAAGGAGCGTTTTGGCCAAGCCAGCGCCTTGTTTGTGGTGGATCAGTTGATCAAGGGGGTGCTCAGGTCTCTGGTGGGGATAGTACGAACAGTCTTTAGACTTCTGCCTATTCCTGGGGCACAGCAGTTTTTACGCATTGTGCAGGCGTTTTTACGTATTGCCGTTGGCTTTATTGATGAAGTGATTCTGGCTTACTGCATTAAGACGCGCTCAAACACCCCTTGGCAAAGCTCACGGGATGCACTGGTGCTTTATGGTCAGAACCTCAAGCCGATGATGAAAAATGCCGCTTGGTTGACGCTGATTATCTATCTACTGTCGTTTGTCGTCTTCCTGGTGATGCTGGCGCCAGCCGCGTTAGTGGCCTATTTGATCCCAGGGGGCTGGTCAGCAACCGGGCTGTTGGTTGCGCTGCTGTTTGCCTGGAGCGTTAAAGTGGCGGTGTTTGAACCACTGGCCGTCACCTGCATGATGCAGGTCTATTTCAAAACGATTGAAGGGCAAACCCCTGACCCTGAGTGGGAAGCGAAACTGGATGGCATTTCGAAAAAATTCCGTGAGTTAAAGCACAAAGTGGCTGGCGAAAAAGCTCAGCAACCGGAGGCGGCAGCGCCCCTTGCCGGTGACCAGAGCGTGGATGGCAGCGCCAACTAGTGAGTTAAAAATGAGCATAATTAAAAGCAAGAGGACGTCATTATGATATCGCACTATACGCCTTGTATCCGCTTCTCCACAGGTCACTTTAAGGCGTTCGCCCTCGCGGGTGCCCTTATGTTGCCAGTCGCACAAAGTGTTCTGGCCGATGACGTGGTCGAACAGATTGAGCTGGGGCTTGAGCTTTATCAGGAGCAAGAGTACGGCGCGGCGATTACCGAACTGGAGTTCGCCATTGAAGATATGCGCAAGATGATGTCGGGGCTAATTGCCCAGACCTTCCCTGAGGCACCTGATGGTTGGACGGCTCAGGAAGCAAGTTCGAGCAGTGCAGGTGGCGGTAGTGCAGCCGCCATGTTTGGCGCTGGCGGTACTTCCCTTGAGCGTGTCTATCACCAGGATGATGGTAATGGGCAGTTGACGGCCAGCATGATGCTGGATAGCCCGCTGATTCAAGGCATGGGGGCACTGTTCAGCAATCCCGCCATGATTGCCGCACAACCTGATATGGAGCGCATTCGCCTGGGCCGTGAAGCGGCGGTAGTCAAGTGGGAGCCTGAACGCTCACGTGCTGAAGTGACGCTGCTGCTTGATGGCCGCATTATGATGCAGGTGAAAGGTGAGAACCTTGACTCGCAGGATGTCGCCGTTGACTTGATGCGCAACTGGGATTTGGCTGCCGTTCGCGAGCAGAGCGCTCGCTAAGCGTGAATGTCGAGCGCAAGTGAGGAGAGCAACATGCGCAGTCTGAGCCTGCTGGTTGGGATAAGCAGTATCGCCCTCGGGGTGAACAGTGCTGCTGCCGATAGGGTGGCCGATCAGCGCTTGAGTGCGGCCACCTCGCTGGATGAAATGGCTGAGGTCTTTATGCCAGAGGCTGCTTGGCAGCATCAAGAAGTGACGGCGCTGCAGGATCGGCTGAGAGAAACCCTAGCTGGTGACGGTCACAGTGACAGTGTTTTTCTGACCGATGCTGATGTTGACCCATTCAGTAAGGCGCTGCTGGTCGTGCTCAATGAAGAACCTGAGCTGCCCCATGTGCGTTACCGTTTCCGCTATGCCAAGGCCCAGGTGGTTATCGAGGAGCGTCCGCCGCTGATCGCGGATCTGGTTGAGGTGTCGCGTTACAATCTTGGGCCAGCACGTCACGCTGAGCTGGTCGAGCTATTGGGCGAGGAGCAGGTAGCGTCTGCCAGCTCTTTCGGCCAGGCTCCCGATGTTGCCTGGCGGCTAATCACCCGGCCCATTATGGGGCAGGCGGCGGACATAACACACGCAGCCCGGCGTGAACTGTCTGAACACACCGCAGAGAAGTGTCTTGGATTGCCTTGCCGTGGCATTGAGTCACTCAATGACACGGTGCGCGATTGGCCAGAACTTGAGCCAACTGATTTCTTATTTAAGCCCGAACAGATAGAGCTATCGCTGCTGCAAACCGGGCTGGAGCAGCTTGGCCAACGTCAACGCGATGAGCAGGGGCGAACCACTTGGCACGCACCCGAATGGCCGGAGAGTGTTGCGGCGGGTGAATCTTTTATTGAGATCTCCCTGGAAAGAGGAGTGGGGCAAGACGATGCATTAGATCTTGTCATTCATCACGATCAGCTTATGGATGATCATACCCGTGCGCTCTGGGAGCGTCTGGTGGCCCTCGGCACAGGCGATGCTTCGCTCTTGGTTACCACTAGTGACCAAGAGCCCTGGCCGCGCCCAGACTGGTAAAGCGTTGCATTAACCTGGAGGAGGGATGCAATGGTAGCGGGCAGGCTTTTGGCAGGGTTGGCCCTGCTGTGGTGGTGCGGACAGGCGGTGCAGGCCTTTCCTCGGCTGACACTGGAGCGTGAGCCAAACGATACACCGGATACCGCGCAAGAGATACGTGGCGAGTCTCGCCTGATTGGCGAGGTGGTGGCTGATGACCAAGATTTTTATCGCTGGAGGCTTAGCGATGACGATATTGATCACCGCTGGCGGATTGAGTTACTGGCCGATGACGGTGCAAGTGTTAGCGTCGAGGTTGAGCCATTTCCGCTAAACAATCATGCTCAAGCCGAAGCGGGCATCGCCACCTTCGGTAGTGTGGCGCCGTCCGACTTGACAGAAGAGAGCGACACGCCGCTGCTCTCCCTTTCGACCACGCCGCAACGCCCCCAGGTGGCGATGGGCGGTCTGCTGATTCCCTCCGCCGACTACTTAATACGGTTGGCTGATCAGGAGGAAAATGGAGGCGGAGGGTATCAGTTGGTACTGTCTCGTGAGGCACCGCTCACTCTACACCAGCAGCTTACCGCCGACGATGAACCTCAGGCCGTACTACCTGGCCGGGAGTGGCTCTACCACCTGGATCGTCCCGAGGCCTCGCTGCCGCTAGCCCTGGATAGCGACGAGGTGCCTTCCTTCTGGCAGCTGTTGGCAGCGACCGACCTGGGTAATAGCGTTGCGCTAACGCTGGAGAGCGCTGATGGTTCACTCTATGAAACAGCGGCGGCACCTAGTGCTAACCTTGGCCGTTTGGCGTTGGATCAACACAGTGTGCTGCATCTGCGTCAGCTTGATGGGGAACCGCTAGGTCGTATACAGCTGCGCCTTGAGAACGATGGGCAGCGTCCACGAGAGCATGATGGCACGCCACCGGACACCCCTCCGCCGCCGCGCTGGCTAGCGATAGGCGAGCCGGTCTCTCTGCGGCTTGACCCTGGAGAGTCTCAGCGACTGGCGGTGCAAGTGGATGAGGCTTCGTCGCCGCTGTCACTAAATATTGAGGGTGATGACACCGAGCGTCTCACCTTCTGCCTCTACCATGATCAGCGTAACGATCCCGCCTGCCGAAGCGGAGCCAATTCGCATCTGTTTGCACATGCCGCTTTACCAGCGGGTGATTACCGAATCGAGTTTGAGCCGCCGCGTCGCGGCGAACCGATTGATATTGTGGTGTTACTGCAAGAGGGCGAGGCACTGCCTGAGCATCACGTCAATCAGCCCAACTACTCGTCTGCATGGGCCTATCCCATTGCCCCAGATGAAACCTTGAGCGGGCAGTTGGGCAACGAGGATGAGGCTTGGTTTTACATTGATGTCGGCGCGGATAGTCGTCAGTGGCAGGTAATGGCCCAAAGTGATGGTCGCCTGAGTCGTCTGGAACTCTATCAGCCGGAACGTTTGGAATTGGATACGTTGTCGTTTAATGCGCTGTTTCCCGGCGAAGATCGTGCCATGGTGCAGTCGGTCAATGCACAGACGCTGCGTATTGATAACCTGCGGCTACTGCCAGGCCGCTATTTAGTACGACTCACCGGCAGTGACGTGCCTTATCAACTAGCGCTGACACCCAGTGAGCGCATTGCACCTGGCCATGAAGCCGAGCCGAATAATCTAGCACGCCACGCCAATCCGCTCTGGTTGGGGCAGGATATCAGCGGTACTTTCCACCGTGTTCACGATGATGACTATTTCCAGTTCCGTGTTCCTGGCTGGAACCGGGTGCGCCTGACGTTGGATCCTCCTGAAGGAGTGGATACTCACGCCTGGTTGCAGTGGGAAGGTGAAACCCGCCATCAAAATGAATACCTCACCCTGCGGGCCAATGGCGAATCGCAGCAGGCGTCCTTCTGGCTGTCGCCGGGGGATAGGTTACTGCGTCTGCGTGGTCAGCAAGCCAGTGAGACTCACTATCAGGCTCGCCTTGAGCTGATTCCCCCCTGGGATCTTACTGATGGTGTCACGCCTGCGCCGACGCCCGAACAGGCCCCGTGGATACCACGGGAAACCCGTGTGAGTATTGGCCTTCAAGGTGAGGTGGTAGAGCGCGGCTACCTACGCTTAGCTGCCGATGAAGCAGCGCGTGAATTAGCGCTGTTGGGTGGCGTGGTAACGGGAGACAGACAGCCTCGCGGTGGGGAAACCTGGATCACCCTGCGCGATGAAGAGGATAACGTAATACCACTGGCCCTCGATGCCCGCTCACGCGAACACAGTGCAGCATTGCCTGCTGATCAGGCGATAGTCATGGAGGTCAGGTTTGGCCCCAATACGCGCCCTGTCGATATTGTTGATACACAGCGTTCACCCCCTGTACCGCTGCGGTTGGTGATACAGGCTGAGCATCTGGCGCTTGCTGCTTTTAGTCCTGAAGGTCAGCAACTTGCGGCTGAGCTTGTCGTTGAAAACCCGCTGGATGTACCTCAAACGATAGCGTTAGGTGCCCACTTGAGTCACGGTGCGGCAAGCCTAAGCGGCTTACCTGAGTCGCTCACCCTGTCGGCACAGAGTATCCAAAGGCTACCCCTTGAGTTGACGGTTCCTCCTGATCTCCCTGAGGGCGATAGCCTAGTGGTATTTGTACGTGCCGGTGAACATGATCAACGTTTGGATATTGCGATCACTCGGGAAGCCGAGCCGCGCTCACCTGCCAAGTGGCAAGAGGAGGCGTCTGCGTTACATGGATTGACTGATCTGGCCTGGGCTGGCTTAGGGGCCGCCTTTGTGGATCCGGAAAACGGTGAAGACGTGGGAGAGCGTTGGCGAGGCCGAAACACCGAGCTACGCGCACTCATTGACGGCCTAAGCTCTGCCAGCGCGCTGCACTGGCGTGAAATGGGAGACCCGCTACCGCCATTGCGCTTGGCGGGGGATGGCGGCACTTTACATGCGTTGCTATTCAACCAGCGCTCATTTCACGCTATTGCCAATCGCTGGCGGCATGTGGCCATTGCGGCAGGCGACAGCCCTGATGATCTGTCGCCATTGATGGAGATCGAGTTGACGGCGCAGGCGAAAGAGCAGGTATTTGCACTGGAAACACCCCTCGCCGCTCGCTACGTGCAATTGACGCCGCTCTCGGTATGGGGTAACCCACCTGGCCAAGGTGCGATTACCGGCACGGGGATGTTCCGCGCACTGGGTGAACCCCATGGGCAGCTGGCGCAACATGAACATGATCTGCTAGCCACCGAACACGGCGGTCATTGGTTATATACCTTGCCGGATCTGCGTTCTTTACATGGTTTGGTAGGCCAACGTCATACGTTGGGCAACCAAGGGCGGCAGGTTGAGAGTCATGCGCGCCAGGGTGAGCGTATTCACGGTCGCACTATCCAGATGGTATTTGGTTTCCTCAACCAACGGGCGGCTCGTATCAACGAACTACGCTGGGTCGACGATCTCGATTGGCAAGGCCTCCCGGTAGAGCGGGCACGGGTCTACACCTCAACGGAAGGCCCGGTCGGCCCCTGGCAACCGCAGCCCAGCTGGGTGCTTGAGCGCGACGAAGAGGGTATCGCGCGCTTCCCCCTGCCTGATACGCCTTGGGTGCGCTATCTGAAGCTGGTGTTTGATGAGCCTGATGCCGACCCAGAGCAGCACAGCCCCCGCTGGCGCATTCCAGCAAGCATTCAAGCCATCGAAGCCAGCGATCTGGTCAGTGGAGAGTCGATACTGGCCTATTGGGGGCTTGATCATACCCAGGGCCCTTACGAGACGCTCCGGACGGATGATGCCGCTGAACCAGAGGACAGCTCTCTTGCGCAACCAACGGGTATGGCCGCTGAACTGCTTGGCGAAGGTCGCTTCGAAGAGCCTGGGGAAAGTGAGGGGTATCAGATACGCCTCAAAGAGGATAACAACACCCTAACGCTCTTTCTGGCGGAGTCGCTGCGGGGCAGGCTGAGCGCTTCCCTGGCCGACCCTGACGGCGAAGAGGTGGCACTGACATGGCGCGATGAGCCGGGTGGCCGCCAAGCCGAGGTGGGGGACTTAGTGCCCGGGGACTACCGACTCACCCTGACGGAGCCGCCACGCTCGATCATCTTTATTTGGGATGGCAGTGGCAGTATCGGTGTTCATCAACCAGCCATCTATCAGGCGCTGGTACGCTTTGCTGAAGGTCTTCGCCCTGGCCGTGAGGTTAGCAATCTGATGTCGTTGGGTGGCCCATTGCTGATCAATGGCTGGGCTGACTCCCCAGCGACAATGGCCATGGCGCTGGGGCACTACGACATGCGTTATCAAGGCTCCGATGCTGAGCCTGCCCTGCGTATCGCCAGCCAAGCCTTGGCGCAACGCGATGGGGAGAAAGTGATCTTCCTGATCACCGATGCCGAACAGGTCGGTCGCGATCTCAGTGCGTGGGAGACGCTGGCCCAGGTCAAACCACGTATATTTACCATGTCGCTGGGCCACGGCGAGCAGCGTGATCCGGATGAGCTGCGCTGGTATCAGAATCTGATGCATGCCTGGTCACGAGTAGGCGATGGCCGCTACGCCTATGCGACCGGCCGTAACGACCTGATTCAGGCTTTCGAGCAGAGCATGCGGCAGCTGCGCAATCCCACTGACTACCGTTTAGCCGTAGGGCAGCACCACCAGGAACCGCCTGAACCAGGGCGTTTACAAGTGCTGAGTGGCCCGTCACCGGTGATTGGTGCAGGCGCTGTACATCTGATTTTTGATGCCTCGGGCTCCATGTTGCAGCAAATGGAAGGAGGGCGGCGTATCGAAGTGGCGCGGCGGATTGTCGACGATGTGCTGAAAACCCATATTCCTGACCAATTGCCGGTCGCGCTGCGCGCTTTTGGGCATACCGAACCCCATAGCTGTGCTACTGAATTGCTGGTAGCCGCAGACTCAGGCAGCCACGCCGATGTCCGCGAAGCAGTTACCCAACTACAGGCGATAAATTTGTCACGTACACCGCTGGCAGACTCACTGCTGGCAGTGGCAGATGACTTGGCTGCCTATGCCGATCAGCCAAGGCTAGTCGTTATGCTCACTGACGGTGAGGAAACCTGTGATGGCAATGTTGAAGAGGCGGTAGAGGTGCTACTGGAAGAAGGTTTTAACATTAAACTGAATATAGTGGGCTTCCATATTGAAGAGGGCGCACTCCAAGCTGAGCTCGCTCGTTTGGCGATGCTAGGCGGTGGAGAATATTTCGATAGCCGTAACGAACAGCAGCTAGCGGAAGGGCTGAAGGCAGCACTGGCAGCTAAATGGCTACTTGTGGATACGGATGGTGAAGAGGTGGCAAGTGGACGTGTGAATGAAGAGCCAATCAGTATACCGATGGGAGATTATAAGCTGCTGTTGGAGCTCGCGGGAGAAGAACAGCAGTACGACATCCACATTCCTCCAGGTGGAAATATTACTTTTAGATTAGATTAATACCATGCGATGGCAGTAAGGCATCACAATAAGATATACGGTTAAACAGGAGAGAGTAGATGATAAATCAACAACGGTTTATGAGCTGCGCACTACTAATGGGCGGTTTGCTGTGGGCGGCGGGGCATGCGCTAGCTGATGAAATCAGTGGAACACTGGATGGAGAGTCTAAGCAGTGGCATGTTATTACCCACGAAGATGGTTCAACCGCTAATTTTAGCGAGCTGATGCCAGGCATGACGGATGTCACCATCCAAGGCCATCGGGAACAGGAATTCGCAACTCAGGGTACGTTGAGCATTAGCTTTATGGTGATGGATGGTGAAGCCAGCAGTGCCATGGTGACTTATTTCCCCGAAAGCTCAATCATGCCCCACTATGGCACCGAGGATGAGGTGCCAATCGAGCTAGAAGTGCTCGATATTGACGGTGATGCTGGCCGAGCAAAAGGGCACATTACGGCCTCGCTTACCCATGTAGCTTCTATGTCAGAGGGGCATGACCACAGCGATACGATGGATATTGACGTCTCTTTTGATGTGGCTCTGGCACGTGAAGAGTAGTGGTGACAGTGGTGAAACCCCAGGTGAGTAACCTCCTGACGCCATGAACCTTATCGAAGGCCTGCTATCTCTGGATCTGATCCGCTTTTATAAAGGCGTTCTGATACTGTACACGTGATAGGGGGATGGGCATGGTGTGCGTGTCGGCATGGTTGGCGTGTAGAGATTGCCGTCAAATTGCCAGCTGGTTGTACCAGCTGGCTGTATTTGTGCTCAGGAGTTGTCCGGTAATATGCTGATGTTCGCTATTTTTTTCATGATATTCGTGGGTGTGACGACCGCTTTATACCAAGTATATGAAACACACTACAATATAAATGCTGGTAATCAAAAGAGACTGTCAGATACTGATAAAAACTATTTAAAAGAGCTCTCTGAAAAGGCAAAAGTTACCACGCAATCAAGTATGTATTCAGATTTTGGACAAATGATTGATAATGTTTTCGGCCCTCAGTTTGACCGGGAAGTAGCATTAAAGGCTTTTACTGAAAAAGAGGAGAGTACCTATGCGATCCCCTTGTTACGAAGGAAAGCAAGACTAAGTTATAACGGTAATGTAAAAGTTCGTCATCTTCCTTTCTGGAGGACCAGGCTACCTAGCGTGGATGTTCGTGGGATGTTGATTACCCTGGTGATTATGAACTGCTTCTTGGTCCAATTGCTAGGTGCCATGAGTATCTATACCGTTCATTATGAAGTGTCGATACCCCTGCTGGCCTGGCTGAATGATCCGTTAATAGTCATGCTATCCATTTATGCATTGATCTTATTAACTTACGTTGTTTCAAGGCTTGATATGTATATGCATGATATTTACCAGCTCGGAAGATTATTCTTAAACAAAACTGTTGATGAAAGTGACCAGAGCCGAGAGTGCATTTAGCAAAATTCCGCGTAAACCTCCGCCAATCGTGCGGGGCACAAGCTGGAACCGAGCCGCCCTGCGGTTCTATTCCAGTGTGGCCTGGCGCTGCGTAGTAGCGCCCGCCAGCCAGCAGAAGCCACCACAGGCTAGCGTTAGTGAATGATGAAGGCGTGGAAGTTGCTTCAATAAAAGCGGACGAATCAGTAAAGTGTTAAACAGGATACAGTAAGCGGGATTTAGCTTAACCATAGGCAACCATAATAATGACAGCGACTTACAAATTCCTGATTGCCGACGACCATCCCCTGGTGCGCGAGGCCATGGCACGTGTGGTCCGTGAGGCTTATGCAGATGCTGACGTTATCGAAGTGGAAAACTTCGATGCGGCCCTAGCCCATGCCCAACAAGATCCTGATATTGATTTGATATTGCTAGATTTAAATATGCCGGGAATGAACGGCTTAACGGGGCTTTTGCAGCTGCGCAACGAGCAACCGACTATTCCAGTGGTGATTGTCTCGGCCGAAGAGGATAAGCAGATTATTCTTCAGGCGGTCTCCTGTGGTGCGGCGGGGTTTATTACCAAGTCATTGCCTCGTGATCAGATGTGCCTCGCCATTGCCCAGGTGCTGGAGGGAAATATCTTTCTGCCTGCCGATGCCATGCGTGCCCCAGATAGTATTCATAAGCGCCGTCACCAGGAGCAAGGCTTTACTGCGGAGCAACTACAACTGCTCACCCGTAAACAGCTGCAAGTGCTAGAGCACATGACCCGTGGCGAATCCAATAAGATGATTGCTTATCACCTGAATATCGCCGAAACCACGGTGAAGGCCCATGTGTCGGCTATTTTGCGCAAACTGGGGGTTACCAGCCGCGTACAGGCAGTTTTATCGGCTAACGATATCGATTTTTCGCAGTTCCTCAATCGCTGACGAGCTCAATCGCTGACGAGCTCAATCACTGACGAAATAGTGGCCAGTGCTATCCAGTCGGTGGGTTTGCCAGCGCCCGAGGGTGTTTAGCTGAGTTAGTAACTCGGTAGCTGCTTCCGGGGTAAGGTTTTCCCGCGCCAGCCGATGTAACGGCTGAACGGCACCGGAAAGCAGGCTTTGCCACTGGATGATCAGTGCGGCTAACGGCGTTTCAGGCGCTGTTGGAGTGGCTGGTTGTTTCCACTGAGTGCTATTAGTCCCTTGCCATAGGGCACCGGTAATCGCCTTAAGCGTTTCCTCAATAGAGCCCACGTCTTCGTTGGTTTGTACCACATAGCCAAGCGAGCAGGGCGCGCCGTCGCCTCTACGAACCGCTGCCACATAGCCCAAGCGATGTTTGTCGCGTGCCTGTTGAAAAAATAGTGCACTGTGATGCCTTTCAGCGACCGCTAATAGCCAGCGTTGAGCAGGCGTGCCTGGTAAACGCAGCGTGCGCATTACTGCGGTACTCGCTGGCTGGGAGCCGGTGGCTGATGGGGTGCCTTCAGATATGTTGCCAGCATAGGTTGGTAAGCGACTAACGAGGTCGGCAACTGCCTGAGTAATGGCGTCTGACTCCGCCTGATGAGAGACCCATACCACTGGTGTGGCAGGTAGTGACGTTAGGCGCTGTATCAACTGTTGTGCTAGTAGCCCCTCTTGGGCTGCAGGTAGCGCTAATGCAGCTGCTTCCAACAGCGCCAGCATGGCATGGTTCGCCCCACTGCCGACGACCATCACCCAACTGCCGTGAGGCGAGTTCTCCTGCTTGAAGACCATGCCCTGATGAGCTATCCGCTGAGCGGTTCGCGGGCTGGGTACGATCACTGCGCCGGGTACAAAGCAGGCTGCCCAGGTGTCGTCGGTAAGCGTATTGAAATCAGCCTGAACATCGTACTGGCCACACCAACACTGCACCCTGGGGGAAGGCGAAGGCGGTGGCTGTAGGTCAAAAGTGGCAGCAGCAGAGGGCGTTGGCGCATCACCTATTAGCCAGCGAGCGTTGCCAGTGGTGAACAGAGAACCCACTAATGGCTGCTGGTTAGCAGGTAGCGTGGCATTGCGGCGAGCAATTGCTTGGTGGCGGGCGTGTGCAAACCAAGCAGGGGCTAGCTGTACGGTATCGGTAGGCGGTTGCCAAGCGTTGCCACGCTCGCGAAGTATGTCAAAGCGTAGACCACTGATGCATTGGTTGAGCTGGTCGGTCAGCGGTGCCAGCACTGCGTCTGGTTGTAAAGCACCGCTAAGCTGCAGGCTAAAGCTATCCGTTGCCCCTGCAGGAGCGGTAGTGGCGTGGTAATGAGTAATCGAAGCAGGCAACTGCTCAGCCAAGCGGCCCTGGTTTAGCGAATCAGCTAAGCCGATAAGGGCGGTAAGCTGATGATATGAAGCAGCCGACGGTAGTGGCCAGAAAAACTCAATGCTGTTGCTAGACCCGCTCACGCTAGGCCCTCTCACCTTAGACCCTCTCACCTGTGCGTTGGGTAAACGGCCCCAGCGGGACGTTATGGTTAGCGTTGGTGCATGAGGTGGCGGCGGGGTAAACAACGCTGCCATGCGTTCGGCAAGGCAGGCCATCTCTTCCATGGGCCAGGGGCTGATCATCGCGATGCTAACGCGGCCACCGTGGTAATGGTCGCGGTGAAACTTGGCCAGCCTGTTTAATAGTGCCTCTGCATCCTGGCCCAGCGTTTGTGCATTGCCGTGACGGCAGCTTGCACCGATATGCTGTGGGTTAGCCAGCGCCGCGAGAGCATCCAGACGCTGCATCTGGCGGCTGTGTTGGCGAGCTTGCCACTCGGCATCAATGGCCGCGACCTCGGCGTGAATAGTCGGCAAGGGCATACGTGGGTTGGCCACCTGGGCGGCAACCGTTATCGCTGCCGCTGCTAGCTTGCTGACCGGTATCGAGAAGTGCACATCGGTGACGTAGTCATCCGTGCGGGCGTTCAGGCTGCCCTGGTGCTGGGTAAACCAAGCTAGCAGACTGGTATTAGGGGATGCAGCCAGCGGGGCAGTGGTGAGCACATGCTCCAGCAAGTGGGCCAACCCTGGCAGGGCGTGTGGTTCATCCAGATAGCCTGCCGCAATAGCGATACTGACGTGAGCGCAGGTTAAGTGTGGCGCGTGGGCCAGCACTCCCTGCACTTCGTTAGGCAGGGAGGTACAGGTCTGGGGAAAGCGCAGCCTAGCCATTGAGCAGGCTACGCAGCAGTGCGCGTAGTTTTCCAGGGCGTACCGGTTTGTTTAACTGTGGCACTCCCGCATGGCGTAGGCGGCGTTGCCAGTGATCGGAGCGGTCGGCACTGAGAACAGCGGCCGGTAAATGTGGGTCATGCCAGTGCTGGCGCAATTGTCGAATGGCCTCCAGGCCTGTGACGTTGTCGTCTAAGTGCAGGTCTACTAACAGCATATCCGGTGCCTCTGGGCAGGCTTTTGCAACATCCAGGTCCAGCGCGGTATCGCAACTGATCTGCCATTCGCTTAGCAGCAGTGCCATGCCTTCGAGAATAGTCGGCTCGTTATCCAGTATCAGTACGCGAAGCCCTTCAAACTCATCGTCAGCAGAAGGCGGTGCACTGGGAGAGGGGGCTTGGCTAAAGGAGATGCCGCTGGCGCGGGGTACCTCAACCGCAAAGCAGGAGCCCTGACCAGGAGTTGAACGTACAGCAAGCGGATGCTCGAGGCGCTGGCTAATCCGTTCCACGATGGCAAGCCCCAGACCTACACCCTGGCGATCCCGTGCGCGGGTGGCGTTGAGCTGGTGAAACTCACGAAAAATAAGCTGATATTCACTTTCGGGAATACCGATACCACTATCGACCACTTGAATGGCCAGTCTATCGTCGCTGTGACGGCGAACGCCTAGGCAGATGCCGCCGCGCTGGGTATAGCGACAGGCGTTAGCAAGAAAGTTGCGCACAATACGGCTGAGTAGATAAGGGTCGCTGGTTACCGCTTGATGTGACGGCACATAGCGCAGCGTTAGCCCCTTGCGCTGGGCTACTGGAGCAAACTCATCAGCGAGATTGCAAAGAATATCGTCGAGTTTAAAGTGGCGCAGTTGGGGTTGCACTTGACCATGGTCCAAACGGGAGATATCCAGCAGGTCGGAAAGAATCGCTTCGGCGCCTTCCAGTGAGTTTTGTACGCTTTCAATTAAGGCTAAGTTATCGCTGTCGGTCAGCCTTTCCTGCAGCGAAGCCACGAGTAACCGTGCCGCGTTCATCGGCTGCAATAGATCGTGGCTAGCGGCGGCTAAGTAGCGGTCTTTGCTCTGGTTCGCAAACTCAGCAGCGTCGCGGGCACTTCTAAGCGCCTCGTTTAGCCGTTCAAGCTCTTGGGTGCGCTCGGCTACCCGTGCCTCCAGGTGGGCATTGAGGGTTACTAGGTGCTGACGGGCGCGCTCGCGCTCAGTAATGTCTGCAACAAAGCCTTCGATCAGGTCTTCGTCTCCGGTAAGCTCTGCGGGCTTCTTGATCAGCGTAATGGCGACGGGAACTTGGTGACCAGAGGCCCCCTGCAATAAGGTGGTTTGGCCTGTGACATGCCCTTGAACGAGCAGCAGGTCACGCAGCTGCTGCCCCGTTGCTCGATTGACAAAGAGTGCGTCAAAGCGCGCGCAGCGCTCTAAGGTATGCGCTACGCTAGGGTCGTCGAGCATAGCGGCGAGCGCAGGGTTAGCGGCGCGCAGCGTACCGGAAAGCGACGCCTGAAAAATACCGTGTAGCGCGTTTTCAAATAGCCATTTATAGCGGTTGCGCTCAACCTCAAGCTCTTCTAAACGCACAGAAAGCTCACGATAGTAGCTTTTACGTGCTGACTGCTGACCGAGCCCGAGCAGGTCGCTGACCGAAAAGCCTGACGGGTCGTTAGCTTTTTTCATAGCGCCTCTTCGTACACCACTGCCACGTCTCGTGAGTTGGAGCGGCGAGGGTTGGTCAAAATGCAGGGGTCACCCAGCGCATGGTTGGTAAGAAACGGCACGTCGCTGAGTGAGACCCCCATCTTGCCAAGCGTTCCCCCTAGTCCAACCGCGTGCTTTAAATCGACTAGGTACTGAAACAGCACCTGTTTGACCTGCTGCTGTGATAGCCCCCGACAGTCGATGCCAACTGCCTCTGCGACCCGTTTAAAGCGCTCTGGTGCGGCTTCATAGTTATAGGCGACCACGTGTTCTAACAGCATCGCATTGCATAGGCCGTGGGGTAAATCTAAAAAGCCGCCCAAGCTATGAGACATAGCGTGTACCGCTCCCAGAATGGCGTTAGAAAATGCCAGCCCTGCTTGCATGCTGCCCAGCATAACCTGGGAGCGCAGCTCGCCGTCAGCGGGGTTGGCGACCAGCGCTTCAAGATGACTGCTAATCAAACGCATAGCTTCTAAAGCATGGGCATCAGTGAGTGGGCCACTGCCGGTTGAAACGAAGGCTTCAATGGCATGCACTAATGCGTCCACTCCGGTGCAGGCGGTCAGGTAGGGTGACATGGTCATGGTAACTTCAGGGTCGATCAGCGACACATCGGGCACCACTGCCTTGCTGATGATCGAGAACTTCATACGGCGCTGCTGATCGGAAATAATCGCAAACTGGGAAATATCCGCCGAGGTGCCCGCCGTTGAAGGAATAAAAATTAGTGGAGGAATCGGCACGCGAATCGTATCCACACCCTCGAAATCGAGAATGTGGCCGCCGTGGGCGGTAATAATGCCAATCCCTTTGGCGCAGTCCATGGGGCTGCCGCCGCCCACCGCTACAATTGCTTTGCAGCCGGTTTCTCGGTAGATCTCGGCACCCGCCATAATCTCATCTACCCTTGGGTTGGGCGACACGGCAGTAAAGCGTTCAACAGCAATGTTGGCTTCCAGCAGTTTAGCTTCAATATCGGCAACCCAGCCTGCCAACAGCACACCAGGGTCGGATACCAGGAGCACCTTTTCGGCACCAAAGGTGGTGACGTAGTTGCCTGCGGCGTGGCGTGCCCCGTCGCCAAAAATAATTTCAGGAGCGACAAACTTACGCAGTTGTGTGAGTGGCGATGTCATGGGTCGGTCCCGCTTATAGTTGTTAACCATTATCTTAAGCACCTTCGGGGGTTATGGCGCTACGACCTTGGTGCTGTCGTTATAGGGTAAACGTGCGTCGTTGATACAAGTGCTAATACAAGTACTTATAGGCAAGCGTTGTTAGAAATGTTGATAAAAGCGTAGTTCACGGTCCAGCATGGTTTGGCGGGCTGTTGGGTGGCGAATACCGTGGCGTTCGTTATCAAACAGCAGCGTGTGAGCTTGGCCACCATGGTGCTCAATGTGCTGGGCCATGGCGTGGGTCTGTTCCGGCACCACTACGGCGTCTTTGCCACCCTGAATAAACAGTGCCCGCAACGGGCGTTTGCAGCGGGTGAGCTGGTAAGCAGGACTGCGCTGGGTGAGCAGAGAGTCGTTGCCAATTAGCCAACCCAGGTAGCCGGACTCAAAGCGGTGCGTTTGTGCCGCTAGCGTTAACGCATCGGTCACGCCGTACAGGCTCGTCGCCGCAGCAAACAGTGAGGTGGCCGCCAGGGCATTGAGTGCAGTGAACCCGCCAGCGCTTTGGCCACGAATAAAGCAGCGCGCTGTGTCTATCGGAAAGCGTGTGCAGGCCGCGTCAACCAGGGCAATCACATCGTCGGTATCACTGATGCCCCACTGGCCTGCTAAACACTCTCGGTAATGGCGGCCAAAGTTACCGCTGCCCCGTGGGTTGATATCCAGTACATGAAAGCCCTGCTGCTGCCAATAAGCGACTAGCGGGTCGTAGATCGGGTAAGTGGCGGCGGTTGGTCCGCCGTGAACGCGCACAATTAGCGGTGCAGAGTCGCCGGCAAGCGCTGGGTAGAAAAAACCGTGAACCGTTTCGCCTGCGTTGCCAACCGGGGCTTCCAGCCACTGGGCAGGGGCCGTCGTCAGTGTCAATGACCGGCCCACCAGGCAATGGTGTGAGTGCTCTTCAGCAAAGCGTATAAGCTGAGCGCCGCTGGTAGCGCTTTGTACAATCGCGTAGTCGCCGTGCTCTGCCAGCGCGATACTCGCCACGCGGCCAGGCTCGGTTAGGAGAGTTGCCATCTGCTCGCCGGTGCGCCGGTAAAGGTGAGCCGCTCCCTGGTGCAACTGGCAGTAGAGCTGCCGATTATCTCGCCAAGCGTGCTGACGTTCGCCCAACTGCCACGGTGTGGAGATGTGATCGACGGGGTCATCACTGAGGCAGCGTGGGGTGGTCAAGTTAACCTGCCATGGCTGCCACCAGCCAGTGTGGTCACTCATACAGATCAGTGCGTTGCGGGGGCCGAACTGCGGCTGGCTAAGTGCCGCGCCAAAATCCCAATGCTGAGTCTCCGTAAGCTGGCCGCTGGGGGGCACCTGGGCGAGGTATATTTGGCTACGCTGCCAAGGCATATGGGGCAGTGACCAGCGTACCCAGGCTAAATAATTGCCATCGTCGCTTAATATCGGCGCGCCGTAGAAATCAGCCCCTTCTGTCAATACCTGTCGGTTACTGCCTGTAATGGCCACCAGACGCTGCCCATGAACATCTTCTTCCACCGCCAATACACGTTGGCGTTTAGGGTCGGCGCATAGTCCGCCATAGGCGGTTTGCGGGCGCTTCTGCCAGCAGTGGCTGACACCTTGGTCGTCGATGTGCATGATGGCCTGGTCATGCTGGCGCACCCATATGACATCACCCAGCAGAGGCGTATAGCTGCCGCCGCTATACTGGTTCACACGGCTACCTACAGCATCGTTTACCAAGCAGTGTGGCGGCTCGCTGTTGTCGGCACGCCATTGCCAAAGCTGCATGGTGCCGGTCAGCGGGCAACGGGCCAGCCAGTAAATAGACTGGGCGTCACTGTGCAGCTCGCCCAATGTGTCGGTGGGTTCGGCAGCATCTGCCAGGGTAAGCAGCATTGGTGTGCTCCTTATGGTGGAGTGTCCCACAGCAGCCGTGCTTCGTAACGGGGATAAAGCTGCATAATGCTGCGGGTGAGCTCGTATTCGGCGAGTGCCAGGGTGCTAAACGTGTCGGGTATCTCGACGGCCAGTGCATGATTTGCCCCCAGCCCCTCGCTCGCCACTTCGCTTAAGTGTTGGTCCAACCAGGCGAGATAGTTCGCCGTTTGATCAATGATTGTGTCGGGGTGCGCACTGGGGCCGTGGCCCGGCACAGCAATTTTGGCATCTAATGTTCGTAGTTCGTTCAGTTCTTCCTGCCATTGGTGAAGCCCTGGGGTATGAGCGGTGGCAGCTGCGCGCTGGTAGAACCCCATGTCACCCAGAAACAGTACGCCGGTGGAGTAATCCATAATGACTAAGTCTCCACCGCTGTGGCCGCCCAGGGCGAAAAGCGTGAGCGGGTAGCTCTCCAGCATGAGTTCACCTGCTTCGACCACGTCGGGCAAAGCGATATGGGTGCGCTCAAGCGTGCGTCCGGTCAGTCGTTCTACGTTATCAATCAGTGCTTCACGATCCCGTGACATTAACGTGCGAGTGCTGGCTAAGGTGAGATGCTGTGCCTCGTCAAAGGCGGCGTTACCAAAAAAGTGGTCGGGATGGTGATGGGTATTGAGTACCCAGCGTACGGGTTGGGAGGTGTGTTGAGCAATCAGTGTTTTTAACGCTTTGCCAAATGCTGGACTGCTGCCGCTGTCGATGAGGATGACGCCGTTGGGCGTGACAATAAACGCTTGGTTGCCGATATGGCCACAGTTGCTGCTAGAGAGCTCTTCTTTTAAGCCTTCCACCATCCAGGTGTTTTCTGCGACCTGTTGTGCCATTAGCGGACGTTCGCAGAACATGACTGACTCGCTGGCCGCCAGCGGCATGCTCAGCAGCGTGCTTAAGGCGGCCAGAAAACACGCTTTCATGGCTGTAAACCAATGGCAAAGCGGTTGCCGTTGTTGTCCCGGGCGCCAATCACATAGCCGCCTGGGGAGGGGCGCATATGCAGCCCTAAGGTTGGATTAGCGCTTACCGATGCTTCGATATCCAGGGTGGCAACCTGCTGGCCCTGTTGGTCGAGCAGCTCAAATGACTGCACGTAGAAGGCCGGCTGGCTGGGAATCAAGCCGCTGTCCATCGGGTGAGAAAGCCGTACCCGCAGGCGCTGCTCGGCGCTATCTGCAAACAGGCGGCCCTGTAGCTCACCGAAGGTATTTTCCCAGTCGTTGTCGGCGGTGGCGATACCGGGAGTGGTGCAGCCACCGCCTTCTGCTTCAATGTAAGTGCCACCTACATACCAGGTGCCTCCCTGTTTCACCGCTACCCGCACGGCGGAGGCTTGTTCCAAGCGAATATTCAGCGATAGCTTGGCTAGGCCGTGGCTCATTGGTGAGTAGCTAAACAGCTGGGGGATGGGATTGAGGTCCACCCAGGCGACGATGTCGGTGATCGGCTCGTCACTGGCTTCCAGGGCGCTGGCGTCTAACTCAATAGGCACTTGCCCTGAGTCCTCGGCGAACCCTGGCGCGTTGACGATAACTCGCTCATCAAACACCACTGGGGAGTTACCCAGAAACCTTTCACGGTGGACAGGCCACATAAACGAATTAAGCGGATCCTGCTCGGCGTTGCTAGTCGCTGCCGCGTGAGTAGCCGGTGCTAATGAGGTGACCAATAAGCAGGCCAGCGCCGCGAAGGTTATGGTGAGCCGATGAGGGATGAACGCCTGGATTGATAAAGCCATGGTGCCCCCGCTATGTGCGCTATTGGCCTTGAGTAGTTTCCATACTGACCGTTTCCAGCCAAGTGCGAATGGCCCATAGCCCCTCTTGGCTAACGTAATCGGACATACGTGGCATCAGTACTCGGCCATTGCGTTCGGCCCCCTTGGTGACCAACTCTTTGTACCACTCATCGCCCCATGTGCCGTTTTCCAGCTCACGTAGATCAGGGGCAATGCCACCGGATTTTGCTTCTAACCCGTGGCAAGCAGCGCAATTGCTGTTGTAGGCACGGGCACCGATATCGACAGCTAGGTCGTGCTGGGGATGGCCTTCACGGTAAGGGTTCTCTTCCAGCCACTCGTCACCAAGGAGCTCTAACCCTTTAATATCAACTGGCTGGGGGGTGACATCACCATGCGACCAAGCCAACGGGGCTGCCAGCAAAGTAGTAAGGGCGGTAGCAAGGGCGATAGCACCTACTTGACCGGACATGTTTGCCAGGCGATGGGAAACCGTTGCGAAGCTGGTTGTAGGTGGCGTTGTTGTTGATATGGTTTTTGTAAGTAGCGTTTTGGTAAATATCGTTTTTGTAATAAGTAGCGTCATGGGAAAGCTCCTCAAGGGGTCAGTGTCACATCACTTGAGTGAGCATAGGCAGGCCGGCTTGCAACACCTATAGCACCTTAGGCATCGCTAGCCTCCTCCTTTGGAAGTAGTGCTAAATCAGGATGAGAACGCGACTGGAGGGGTAGGTTGGTTTTTTATCCGAGCTTCTAAGCTGAGCTTAGTCTTGCAAACACCACGCAAGCAGTAGCTTGGCCGCTTGATAGCCATTGCATTGTGATCATTACTCGGATGGAAAACCCATGACATACGCTTCCAATAACAACACGTTAGTTCGCAAAATTTCGTGGCCCTTTCGCCTGCGTACGCTCACCGCCGCTGTTGCTTATGCCTCTGCGCTAGGCGTAGGCGGCGTTGCCATGACAGCTAACGCCAGCCAAGTGACCTGGGATGATATTCTCAATGACCATAACAACACTGAAACAGTGTTGATGTACGGCATGGGCGTGAAAGCGCAGCGCTACAGCCCACTTGATCAAATTAATGCTGACAATGTAGAGATGCTTTCCCCCGCCTGGTCGCACTCATTTGGTGATGAAATGCAGCGGGGCCAAGAGTCCCAAGCGCTAATCCATGACGGAGTGGTTTACGTCACTGGCTCCTATTCTCGTATTTTTGCCATTGATGCGCGTACCGGTCAGCGCCTGTGGTCCTACAACCATCGCCTACCCAGTGATATTCGCCCCTGCTGTGACGTGGTGAACCGCGGTGCGGCCATTTACGGCGATAAGGTGTTCTTCGGTACGCTGGATGCGGGCATCGTGGCGCTGAATAAAGATACTGGTGATGTGGTATGGCGTGAGCGCTTTGGTGACCATCGTTCGGGTTACACCATGACTGGTGCGCCCACTGTTGTGGAAGATCAGGAAACAGGCCGTGTAATGCTTATACATGGCTCTTCAGGTAACGAGTTTGGCATTGTCGGCAAGCTTTACGCCCGTGACGTTGAGACTGGCGAAGAGATCTGGATGCGGCCCTTCGTTGAAGGCCATGTGGGGCGCTTGAATGGTGAAGAGAGTACGCCAACTGGTGATGCCAGTGCACCTTCCTGGCCCGATGATCCGGATAGCGAAACCGGCAAAGTGCAATCCTGGAGCCAAGGTGGTGGTGCGCCGTGGCAGAGTGCCAGTTTTGATCCCGATACCAACACGATCATTATCGGTGCAGGCAACCCTGCGCCCTGGAATGGTTGGGCACGCACCTCAGAAGATGGCGACCCGTCTGACTATGACAGCCTCTACACGTCAGGCCAGCTAGGAATTGACCCGTCAACCGGTGAAGTGAAGTGGTTCTACCAACACACGCCCAACGATACATGGGATTTCTCAGGCAATAACGAGATCGTGCTGTTTGAATATGAAGATGAAAACGGCCAAACGGTTAATGCGGGTGCCCACGCGGATCGCAATGGTTTCTTCTATATCACCGACCGTACCAATGGCGAGCTGATTAATGCCTTCCCGTTTGTCGATAACATCACTTGGGCAACCCACATTGACCTGGAAACAGGGCGCCCGGTGGAGGTAGAAGGTCAGCGTCCAGCGCGTCTTGAAGAGGGTGAAACCCGCTCTGAAGTCGTTGAGGTGTCGCCACCGTTCCTTGGCGGCAAAAACTGGAATCCCATGGCGTATAGCCAAGACACAGGGCTGTTCTACGTACCGGGCAACCACTGGAAGGAAGACTACTGGACAGAAGAGGTTGAGTACGTTGAAGGGGCCGCTTACCTGGGCATGGGCTTCCGTATTAAGCGTATGTACGACGACCACGTTGGTATTTTGCGTGCCGTCGATCCGCTAACAGGTGAGTTCGCCTGGGAACACAAAGAGCCGATGCCGCTGTGGGCAGGGGTGTTAGCTACTCACGGTAATCTGGTGTTTACCGGCACAGGGGATGGCTACTTCAAAGCCTTCCATGCTGAAACTGGCGAGGAGCTTTGGAAGTTCCAGGTAGGCACCGGCATCATCTCACCCCCTATTACCTGGGAAATGGATGGTGAGCAGTATATCGGTGTCACAGCAGGCTATGGCGGTGCTGTCCCGCTGTGGGGTGGTGATATGGCGGACCTGACACGGCCGATTGCACAAGGTGGCTCGTTCTGGGTCTTTAAGCTGCCTTCCTTCGTCCAAGATATGGCTAATCGTTAAGCTATTTGCGTGTGCTTGGGCGGCAATAGCCGCCCTTTTTTAGATGGAGAGAATAATAATGAATAATCGTAGCGCCCAACGTCCATACCGCTGTCACATCGCCCGTCGCCTAGTTCGCCCCCTAGTAGGCTTTTTACTCTGTATAGGGGGACTCTGTGTAGGGGCGGTCGGCACTGCCGCCAGCGCTTCAGCAACCAGTAGTGATAGTGATTCCAGTAGGGATAGTGATTATAGTTATAGTAGTTATGATGATTTTGAGCCTCCGGTATTTAATGGCTGTGAACTGGTGCCCGGTACGCAGTGCGCCAATATGGATCTATCCGGCGGTGATTTTTCCAACCTTGATCTGCAAGGTGCTAACTTTGCGGGCAGTAATTTAGATAATGCGGACTTTCGCCACAGTAATCTGCGCAGCGTTGATTTCGAAGGTGCGTCGCTACGTCATGCCAATCTCAACCGGGCGCGTATGCCCAACACCCACCTGCGCGGTGCGGATCTCTCATACGCTAGCTTAATCGGGCTAGACAGCTGGAGCATTTACGCCCAAGGCGCGACCTTTGATCATGCCGACTTAACCGGTGCCAATCTTGAGTTTGCGCGCCTAACGGGTGCCAGCATGCAAGAGACCATTCTGTTAGGCAGTAATCTGGAAATGGCTTGGATGAATAAGGTGAATCTCATCGGCGCCGACCTGCGTGATGCTAATCTGCAGGAGGTTAAAATGAATATTACTCGTCTGAATAATGCCGATATGACCGGTGCACGCATCCACTACGGCAACTTCCAGCTAGCGCAAATGGAGGGGTGTACTGCCTGCCCGTTTGATTGGGATTGAATAGCGTATGGCGACCAAACGCATGGCGCACGCAGTGCGCCGCAACGTGGTGTTGGTTGTTTGGCTAAGTGGAATGCTTGTCAATGTGACAGCGACTGCCGAAGAGCTATCAGCGCTCTTTAACCAGCAAGGCTACCGCCTGCCGCCTTATCGTACACTGGTGACTGCGCCGTTGCCTGGGGTTACCGCGCTGGACGATGGTGCTTTTAACGAATTAGTGGCGTCACCGCCGGTGATCTTAGTGGATGTTTATATGCTGACCTGGCATGACGGCATGTTTTTACAAGATCGCCCCCACTTAACCATCCCCGGCAGCACTTGGCTGCCCAACGTTGGCTCACCAGCCTTAGCAGAGGAGTGGATCGATTACTTCTCCGATGCACTTGATGCACTGCGTGAGCAAACCCCGGCGGCACCGCTGGTGTTCTTCTGTCGAGCCGACTGCTGGCTGGCTTGGAATGCTGCTCGCCGTGCCCAAGCGCTGGGCTATGAAGAGGTTTATTGGTATGCCAATGGGGTGGATGGCTGGCAGGCGAGTGGCGGCGCATTAGCGGCGGCTTGCCCACAGTTACCCGCTCATGCTGAGTGGGAAACCTGCGGGCCTTAATCAGCCAGGCCTGGTTTGATGACCTGGTTATTGATGACCTGATGATTGATCGCACGGTTATTGGCGATAAATCAGCTCGGGTATTTGGCGGTTTGTGGATATCGCCGACCCATCTTGCGACTGTAAGCGCTTTGATTGACGTGCATTACGGGGAATAAGAGGTGCTTGATCCATCGTGCTTTGGAGATTTTCTGCTATCAGGTTTTCCAGCAGCCCATGTTGGGGAGAGTGCTGGCACACCGGGTCAGTGGCGGTCATATCGCCGGTTAATAAATAGGCTTGGCAGCGGCAACCGCCGTGATCTTTATCGCGGTCGTCGCACTGCTGGCAAAGCGTCGGCATCCATTGGGTGCCACGAAAACGGTTGAAGGCATCGCTTTGGTACCAAATGTCCTGCAGCGAGGTCTCTTTTACGTTGGGAAACGCCATTGGCAGCTCCCGAGCGCTATGGCAGGGTAGCACTGCGCCATCGGGGGCAACCGTCATAAAGATACTGCCCCATCCGCCCATGCAGGCTTTGGGAGCTTGCTCAAAATAGTCGGGCACTACAAACAGTAGCGACATATCACGGCCCCGTGCCGCCAGTGTTTCCCTCCAACGGTTGGTTTCCGCTTCAGCACGTATCAGCTGTTCACGGGTGGGCATCAGCGCTTGGCGATTCAAAAACGCCCAGCCGTAATATTGGCAGTTAGCCAATTCAACAGCATCCGCGCCTAGTTCATCGCAGAGTGCTATAAGCGCGCCAATTTGATCAATATTATGCCGATGCAGTACAACGTTGAGCACCATGGGGTAGCCAGCGGCTTTGACAGCTTTGGCCATGGCTAATTTATTGGCGTGAGCCTTGGCAGAGCCTGCTAGTGCCTGGGCCAGTTCGGGGTCGGCAGCTTGCAGGCTAATCTGGATATGATCCAGACCCGCTTCTGCAAGGGCGTCTACCCGCTGGGCAGTAAGACCCACACCAGACGTTAGCAGGTTGGTATAAAACCCTAACTGGCGCGCTTCGCTAACCAATGCTTCTAAATCTTTCCGGATCAGAGGCTCGCCACCGGAAAACCCCAACTGAGCCGCGCCCATGGCCCGTGCCTGGCGCAGCACACTAAACCACGCTTCGGTATCCAGCTCGTTTTGGTAGCGGGTAAATGCCAACGGGTTAGAGCAGTAAGCGCACTGCAGCGGGCAGCGGTAAGTAAGCTCAGCCAACAACCATAAGGGCGGAGAGGTGGAGCCCGCGGTTGGATTAACGCTGTTTTGAGTAACTGTGCTTTTTTCATTGACCACAATGAACCTCCTTCGCGGCCAGCCAGCCGTTGTCGCGGGCTTCATTGATAAACTGCAACACATCGTCTGCCAGGCTATCGGCATCCGGATAGCGCTGTTGCAGTGTGGTAATAATATCGGCAATGGATTGGTGGCCATCCAACTGCTCAAGGATTGCTCCAGCGGTTGAGCTGAGCTTGACCATGCCTTCGGGGTAGAGAATGACGTGGCAGCCCTGTATCGCTTCCCACTGCAATCGCCAGCCGCGTCGCAGTTGGTAAATATCTTGCTGGGCTACTGTGTTTTTTGGTGATTGGGTGAGTTTTTGTGTCTGGGCGAGTTTTTGTGACTGGGTAAGCTGCTGTGACATGGTGAATTCCCCAAAGCCGGTCAATCAAAGCTTAATAAGATGAGCGTTCAAGTCCACGGTGATAGACCGCTTCCTGAGTGACGGTGTGGTAGGGAGGGCGGCCTAACTGATAGGCCATGGTCATGGCATCCAGCATGCTCCATAGCACATCCAGTTTGAATTGCAGGATCTCCAGAGCACGCTGTTGCAGTGCTACCGTGGTACATACGTTGAGTGCAATTTCCAGGCCGTGTTCCACATCTCGGCGGGCTTCACTTAGCCGCTTACGAAAATAGCGGTAGCCCTGCTCGTTAATCCACGGGTAGTACTGGGGCCAGGTGTCCAAGCGGTTTTGGTGGGCAAGTGGGGCAAACAGTTCGGTAAGCGAAGAGATCGCTGCTTCCTGCCAGGGTGCGCTGGCCACAAAGTGGCGGTAGGCATCCACCGCAAAGCGAACACCAGGTAGCACGTGTTCTTGGGAGAGCAGCGTATGGCGGGGGAGGCCTACTGCTTCGCCGAGCGCCAGCCATGCTTCAATCCCGCCTTCATCTCCTGCATGGCCGTCATGGTCTAGCAGACGCTGCACCCAGCGCCTGCGAGTGGCGGCATCTGGGCAGTTGGCCAGTAACGCGGCGTCTTTTTGAGGAATCATCAACTGATAATAAAAACGGTTAGCCACCCAACCTTGGAGCTGTTCGCGGCTAAGCTCTCCGTTGGCCATCGCTTGCTGGAAGGGGTGGTGAAGGTGGTAGTACTGCCCTTTACTCATCAGCGCTTCACGGAATGCCTCACGGCTGAGTGGAGCAGCAGAAGCGCAGGGAGTTATCGCTGTCAGCACCATGTTTGGCCTCCTGATGGCTATTGTCGCGGGTTTCATTGCTATGCAAGGTACGGCTAAAGCGTAAATTTCATACCGTCATAAGCGGTTTCGATACCTGAGGACTGTAGTGTTTTTGCCGCATGGCTGGCGCGGTCTAAAATCGGGTTAGTGTTATTGATATGAATCAAAATGCGCCGCGTACTGCTGGGTAACTCGTTAAGTAGCTCACACATACCACCGCTGCCATTGAGCGCTAAGTGGCCCATCTGCTGGCCAGTTGAGGTGCCAACGCCTAGTCTCTGCATTTCATCGTCTTCCCATAGGGTGCCATCTACCATCACCACATCAGCGGCGTTCAGAAAACGCATGGACAGTGGTGTCGGGTTGCCAAGCCCGGGGGCGTAACACAGTGACTTGCCGCTGCGGCGGTCGACAATATATAGCCCTAAATTATCGCCACAGGAGGGCGAACCGCGCCGTGGTGAGTAGGGTGGGGCATTGCTGTGTAGCGCAAAGGCGGTCAGCGCGATATCTGGTAGGAAAGGAATCGAAAACTCAGCAACATCGCGGTTATCTTCCAAGCCAATTGGCTGCCAGCGCAGTCCTCCCCAGTGATCCAACATGGGGAACAGCGGGAACCCACTAGACAGATCGCTATGTACATTAGGGGTACACCACACATCCAGCGGGCAGCCCTCTCTTAAAGAAAGTAACCCGGTGACATGATCAATCTGTGCATCTACTAACAGCACACCTCGAATGCCGCTGCCACGAAGCTCGCCTGGCCATAATTCTGGGTTGGCGTTGAGCTGGGCGCGGATATCGGGTGAAGCGTTACATAGCAACCACTGTTTTCCATCCACGCTTAACGCAATGGATGATTGAGTACGCGGCTGATGGTCAGCGCTATCTTGGCGGGCATGGAAGCAGTTTGAGCAATTGCAGTTCCATTGAGGAAAGCCGCCACCTGCGGCGGCCCCTAGTACTAAAACCTGCATAGGCGGGCCTCTCATGTGTGCATTGCCAGTTAAGCCCCTACCCGAGGAAGGGTGGGTAGGGGCTGCAGCCTAGCGGGTGGAGATATATAGCGTTACTTCAAAGCCTAGGCGCATATCTTGATAAGTCGGTTTCGTCCACATAGAAAACTCTCCTGCGTTGTTAAGCATGCTGTGGTGAGTGTTGCTGTGAGTATTGCTGTAAGTGTTACGTCGAGTGGGATTGGCAGTTACTACCAAGCCCACTATTTAAGTTAAGCACTGGTGGCGTGTACTGCATGCGCTACTTTGGGAGTAGTTTCCTCCCCCTTTGGATGGTGGTGGGCTGGGAAGATGTTGATATGGCGATAGCTGTGATGGAGAGAGGCTGTGATGGAGAGTGTTTGTGGTCGAGATATATTGCTGCGGAGAGATAAAGTAACTAACGTGAAATCAGCTAAGCTGACTATATAGATAGATGGATAGATAGATGGATATCTGCTGTTTTGAACGTATGCCTTCAACGGCATATGTCGCTAAATGCAGGGATAATAACAGTGCAGCGATTGGCAAATACTAATAATGCAATATCACCGTCTACTGGCCCTGGTTAAAAGAAGCCCTTCTGAAAACTGCTCTGTACTGGGAGGGTAAGAGCTATAGTTGGTAGCTATGGAGTTGGTCGTAAAATGCAAATTGTAGCTATCGCTAAGGTGCTTTAAAAATAGTGACATGTATGTGAAGCGTTCTCTTGCTTGCAGGTGGTGTAAGCAGAAATTCCCAGAGGCGCTCACCATTTGTTTCCTTGGCTTGCCCAAGGCACGTAGCAGTAAGAGGGAGATAACGATGAGTGGTAAATGTCCTGTAATGCATGGCGGCAATACTTCCACAGGCACTTCTAATAAAGACTGGTGGCCTGAAGGACTGAACCTGGATATTTTGCACCAGCATGACCGCAAAACGAACCCAATGGATGCTGACTTTGACTACCGCGAAGCAGTTAGAACCTTGGATTTTGATGCCCTTAAGCAAGATGTCCACGCGTTGATGACCGATAGCCAAGAGTGGTGGCCTGCTGATTGGGGGCACTACGGTGGCCTGATGATCCGCATGGCTTGGCACTCTGCTGGTACTTACCGCATTGCCGATGGCCGCGGCGGCGCTGGGACCGGCAACCAACGTTTTGCACCGCTCAACTCATGGCCCGACAACGTCAGCCTTGATAAGGCGCGCCGTCTGCTGTGGCCAGTCAAGAAAAAGTACGGCAATAAAATCAGTTGGGCAGACTTGATGATTCTGGCCGGTACGGTTGCCTATGAATCTATGGGGCTACCTTCCTACGGCTTCTCCTTCGGCCGCGAAGATATCTGGCATCCGGAAAAAGATATCTATTGGGGCGATGAAAAAGAGTGGCTAGCACCCTCTGATGAGCGTTACGGCGATGTTGAAAAGCCGGAAACCATGGAAAACCCGCTGGCGGCGGTCCAAATGGGGCTGATTTACGTTAACCCAGAAGGTGTTAATGGTCAGCCAGACCCGCTCAAAACAGCCCAGCAGGTGCGCGAAACCTTCGCCCGCATGGCGATGAATGATGAAGAGACCGCTGCACTTACCGCTGGTGGCCACACTGTGGGCAAGTGCCACGGTAACGGCGATGCCGGTGCACTAGGTGCTGAGCCTGAAGCGTCTGATGTTGAAAATCAGGGCTTTGGCTGGGGCAATCCCAATATGCATGGTAAGGCGAGTAATGCCGTTACCTCGGGTATTGAAGGCGCTTGGACGACCAATCCGACTCAGTTTGATATGGGCTATTTCGACCTGCTGTTCGGTCATGAGTGGGAGCTAAGAAAGAGTCCCGCCGGTGCCCATCAGTGGGAGCCCATCGACATTAAAGAGGAGGACAAGCCGGTTGATGCCAGCGACCCTTCTATCCGCCACAATCCGATCATGACCGATGCGGATATGGCGATGAAGATGGACCCAACGTACCGGGCTATTTGCGAAAAATTCATCGCGGACCCTGAGTACTTTAAAAAGACCTTTGCTAAAGCGTGGTTCAAACTGACTCACCGTGACCTGGGCCCGAAAGCTCGCTATATCGGCCCGGAAGTCCCCGCTGAAGACTTAATCTGGCAAGATCCGGTTCCGGCCGGCAGCACCGATTACAGTGAAGAAGTGGTTAAGCAGAAAATCGCTGCAAGCGGCCTGAGCATCAGTGACATGGTTAGCACTGCGTGGGATAGCGCACGTACTTACCGGGGCTCTGATATGCGTGGTGGCGCTAACGGTGCCCGTATTCGTCTGGCCCCACAGAAGGATTGGCAAGGCAACGAGCCAGAGCGCCTTGCAAAAGTATTGAGCGTATACGAGCAGATTGCTGCCGACACTGGTGCCAGCATCGCTGATGTCATTGTACTGGCAGGTAGTGTGGGTATAGAAAAAGCAGCCAAAGCCGCAGGTTACGATATAAGGGTACCGTTCCTGAAAGGTCGTGGTGATGCCTCTGCCGAGATGACCGACGCTGACTCTTTCGAACCGCTTGAGCCGCTGGCAGATGGTTTCCGCAACTGGCAGAAGAAAGATTACGTGGTTAAGCCGGAAGAGATGTTGCTGGATCGCGCCCAACTGATGGGCCTGACAGCACCTGAAATGACCGTGCTGCTGGGTGGTATGCGTGTTCTAGGCACTAACTATGGCGGTACCAAGCATGGTGTATTCACTGATCGTGAAGGTCAGCTCACCAACGACTTCTTCGTCAACCTGACCGATATGGGCAATAGCTGGAAGCCGGTAGGCAAAAACGCTTACGAAATCTGCGACCGTGCTACCGGTGCCGTTAAGTGGACTGCCTCTCGCGTTGACCTGGTGTTTGGCTCTAACTCACTGCTGCGCTCCTACGCAGAAGTGTATGCCCAGGATGATAACAGCGAGAAGTTCGTTAAAGACTTTGTTGCTGCCTGGACAAAAGTGATGAACGCGGATCGCTTTGATATCGCCTAAGCACTTAGCTTAGACGCTAAGCGCTAAGCACTGTAGTTTCAGTAGATAAGCCTGCATCTTCGGATGCAGGCTTTTTTATGCTGTCTGGCGCCAAATTAACGTTAATGTTTGGATGAAAGTATGACGCTAGCGCCTACCATAAGGCTATGTTAACTTCGCTTTCTATCTAAGTGCTGAGTGTGGAGAATTTTATGCTGTTCTGGGTTGCTGCCTTTGCAGTATTTGTTCTGCTTTATGCTTGGTACATGCTGATTATTGCTAGGCGTAACGCCACGTTAGATGCGTTGTCGGGCGTTGATGTTCAACTAAAAAAGCGCCACGATTTGATCCCAAATGTGCTGGCGATTGCTAAGCGCTTTATGCAACATGAGCAGCAGTTGCTAGATGATATTACCCGGCTTAGAACCGAAGCTTTTTCAGCGCTGCAACAGACAGAACAAGGCCACAATGCTTCCGATGTGGCTGCCCACTTTGCGCTGGAGCAGCAATTGCAGGGTGCAATGAGCCGTTTAATGGTGCAAGCCGAAGCCTATCCAGAGCTTACTTCTGCTGGCCCTATGGTAAATGCACAACAAACCTACCTTGAAGTCGAAGCCAACATAGCCGCTGCCCGGCGTTTTTATAACACCTCCGTTCGACGGCTGCGTAATATCACCGAGATATTTCCAGGGTCCGTCCTTGCATCTGCCATGTCGATTGATAAGTATCCTTTTTTCCAAGCGGACAGTGCCGCGCATCAAGCCATTGATGCAAAATCACTGCTTAATTAAAGCACTATGATGACTACCGAACAGCAAAGTAAGCAGGGGTTATATCGACGCAATATCGCCTCACAACGTTGGCTGGTGGCCGCAGATTTTATTCTCAATAAAGTCAGCGCCAGATTAGTACAACGTTTTGGCAGAAACCGTAAACCACCCAACTTAGCGCCGACAGCAGTAAAAGATGTACTGGAGCAACACCATGATACTATTCAACAACTGGAGGCTGAGCGCCAGCGCTTGCTAAGCCAAGCAGACCTGCTGGGTAATAAGTTGCTTCCCACCTTTTTACTGGCGGCTGTTGTGTTTGCTGGTTGGACGGCCCTGTCACAGCTATGGACGCTAATAAATGGCGGCGATTTTAGTTTGTCCTTTTTTATGTCTGTGCTGTCACCATTTTTCTGGGCCATTATGCTAGCTGTTGGGCTTAGCTATATTTGTTTTGCTGGTCCCTATCTCCGCTATATTGATAACTGTAAACAGCGACTGATACCACTATTACTCTCTGAGTTTGGTGCACTGGACTACCAGCGGTATGGCCATATGCCAATACAGCAACTGGCGGCATCAGGTATTTTGCCACCACACGATGTAGACGTATTTCAGGAAGACTATATCGCTGGGTATTATCGGCAGTGTTACTTTCAGCTCAGTCATGCCGAGTTTTACGGTAGGCAGCGCAGCCATCAACGGACACGCAAAAGCTTGCATGGCTTGATGCTGTGTTTAGCTGCACCAACCGGCTTTGACGGTGTCACCACCCTCGTGCAGCAAAAAACCTTAGCGTCACGTTTTAAGTTAACAGTTGATATTGCCAACACGGAGCAGGTATTCCTAGAGGATGCTGATTTCAATCAGCGCTTTACTGTGCACAGCACAGACCAAATTGCAGCCAGAGCTTGGCTTACACCCGCATTAATGCAGCGTTTGACTAGTTTATCTGAGCAATATGCCGACTCAGGTATAGCGGTGAGTATGTTCAATCAGCAGATATTATTATTGATCGACACTGATCAGAGAGCGCTGACGACGCCAGCCGCAGAAATAGCCGTTGTCGACTTACCCTTCTGCGGGCAGTTGCACAGTGAGCTACACAATATCTTCACTGTGCTTGAGTTGTTACACAGCAACCGGTCGCCCCAGGGTGCTTTGTAACTAGAAGGAAAGGGAGGATATCAATTCATATCGAAAGCAATTGTATTGCTGTTCCCATTGAGTCCTTGCACGAAGAACTCGCCGGCAGTTGCTTGATTGGGAACCTGAACCTGGATCTCGTCAGGGCTAATCTGCACAGGGCTCTGTACTATGTTGTTGAATACAACCTTGGCGTCACCCTCAAAGCCCGCGCCTTGTATAGTTACTTCTTCACCTGCTGTTAGAGTGCGAAAGGTACTGCCCACAATCACTGGGGAGTTAGCAGGCTGAGTGTTCAGTCTGAAAATACCTGTCCTTTTATTATCAATAGCAACAAATAAATTGGAGTACTCTTCCTCTGGCATCCTGAACACGAGACCATCGCTTTGGACTTGCTCCGGGCGCATGTTAAGCGGAGTTCCACTACCAGTAAGTGCGATGATGATATCGTCCTGGGAGCCCTGCAAACCAAAACCTCGTATTTTCACCATATCGCCAGCACGGTAGTGAAATGCCGCTACTCCGTGGTCATAAACACCAGATAAGCTCAGTATGGATCGGGCATCCGGGCCGCTATATGGTGCTTCCGCGATTGGCTGGAGGCGGTCATTGTCCCAGGTGTCAAGCAAGCCATCACCATCATCGTCCAGGTTTAAAAAGTCCGGAACACCGTTGCGATTGCTATCCAGTGGCCGCAGTGGGTCTGGCCCTACTTCTACAATGTCTGGAATACCGTTGCCATCACTGTCAGTATCTAAAAAGTTTGGTACACCGTCTCCATCAGCATCACCTATTCCCTTGATATGGTCGGGGATGCCATCGCCATTGCTATCGGTATCCAAAATATTGGGGACACCATCGCCATCATAATCAAGTTCTTCACAGGTGTTAGCAAACACGACTTTCCATAAGTCCCGAATGCCATCACCACTTGAGCTTTGTAGCTTTGGCTCTACGCCCATGGCTAACATCTGTTGGTCATCTACACCATTGATATTCGAGTCTAGGAATACCGTAACGTTGTAGCCAAAATCACTGCCTCCCCTGGCGTTTTTATCGGCAACAAGCAAAAGTAACTCACGATCTTCGCGCACCACATAGTTAATCGCTGCAATGCCATAATGCGTGGGTGCATCTCGGCTTAAAGTGACAAAGTTCAGCGCATTACCATCTAGGCCAGCAAAGCTAAGCAAGGGTTCAAATGAAGAGCTCAGGTCTGTTTTTCGCAGCAGTGCGGTAATCGATTGACCTTCTTTGGCTTTAAAGCGGAACAAATCAGCATTGTCAGAATTAGACGATAAAGCGCCGGTGACACGGAACCCAGGATAAGTATTGGTATTGACGGCATTGGGAGGGCTATCGTTAGGCTCTTCATCAGCAAACTCAGGGTATCGGCTGCGTGTTGCATCAAACGGGTAGTCATCCATGCAATCTGGTACGCCGTCGCCATCTTCATCCGGATTTTGCCAGCTTCCTAGTAACGTCTCAGCTGATGCCATTGTGCGCTCTGGCTCAGCGGCAGTAGCATTTGATAAAACCAATAAGCCAGTTATCAGTAGTGGAAGTGAGAGTGAGTGGTATCGCACTAAAGAGGTCCTTGTTGTATGCATTAATAATGGCCTAATAATAAATTATTTTTGCAGTATCGGTAGGCACATATTTAGTCTTAATTTTTTAACTTAAAAGCCTCTGGTCGGACTGTTTTGAATCGATTAGATAGAAACTAAAAGGCACCCAGTCGGGTACCTTTTAGCCGTATTAATGATGAGGAGTTAGAACGCTTCCCACTCTGCTACTTCATGCTTTTGCTTAGCAGGCGGGGTCGGGCGTTTGGGTGTTTGGGGTAATGCAGCACCTGTTGCAGGGCGCGCTTGGTGAAATGCGGTATAAGGCAGCGCGGTGGTGGAAGCGCCACCTTCATTAAGCACAAAATCACTCATCAATTGATCAAGCCTTTGGGCGTTGTCTCGCATGTTCGAGGCAAGCGTTGCACTTTGACTGACCATGGCTGCATTCTGCTGGGTCATCATATCCATCTCGGCAACCGCTGTGTTGACTTGTTGGATGCCAGTGGTTTGCTCTCGGGCACCTGCAGCAATTTCAGCGATTACATCCGACACCTGGGTGACGCTTTGTCGAATTTCTTGCATGCGTTCAGCCGCTGCCTTGACGATGTCGCCCCCTTCTTTTGAGTGGGTAACAGACATATCAATCAAAGCCCGAATGTCGTGAGCGGCTGCCGCTGAGCGGCTGGCCAGTGTGCGTACTTCGCTGGCAACCACGGCGAACCCGCGGCCTTGCTCACCGGCACGGGCAGCTTCAACTGATGCGTTGAGTGCTAAGATATTGGTTTGAAAAGCAATCGAGTCAATCAAGCCAATAATATTGCTGATTTTATTAGCGGATTCGCTGATGGCGACCATCTTGGCTTCCATTTGGTTCATGGACTCAGTGCCGCGCTCTGAGGCATTAGCAGCTTCAAGGGCCAAGCTATTCGCCTGTTCCGAAGCCTGGGAAGTATGCGATACCGTGGAGTGGATCTGCTCCATTGAGGCAGATGTTTCCTGGAGGTTGGCCGCCGCTTGTTCGGTGCGTGACGAAAGCTCTTGAGTACCCGCTGCCATATCGCTGGCATCTGACAATACCGTGCGAGCGTTTTGGCGCACTTCCTGAAGAGTGGACTGCATACGTTCTACAAAAGCATTGAATCCATGGGCAAGGTCACCAATTTCATCCTGGGTTTTGGCTTCTAAACGGCGTGTTAAATCACCTTGGCCTTGGGCAATATCCGCCATGGCACTGGCCGTGTGTTTAATTGGAGCAAGCGCACGTCGAGCAGCAAATGCGACGATGAGTAATAAAATAATCAGCAGCAGCGCGCCAGCAATAAGCAGAGAGCGTAACAGGTCGCTAGTCACCGCTGTGAAGGTGCTGAGGGGCACATTCACACCGACTACCCACGAGGTTCCCTCGACTGGGCTCCACATAATGGCGTCGCGTTGGCCATTAGGGAGTGTTACCACCCCTGAACCCGCTGTCCCACTTAGCATCTCCTGGCTGAGGTTATCCATACCTTGGTAGCCATGCTGGTCGGCGGCTGTAAAATTCAGCGTCATGCGTGAGGCTTCATCCGGGTGCGCAATCACTTGGCCCTGGCTGTCAATCATCCACCCGTAGCTACCTTCGCCAACATCGATTGCTGAGGTGATATCAGAGACCGCCGCCATAGAAACGGTCATACCCAGTAAGCCTACTCGGTTGTCACGTTCATCAAACACTGTGTCGGCCACAATCGCTGTGGGCAGGCCGCTGACCATAGAGACCACAGGATCAATGAGTAGGCTATCACTGGTGCCCTCGGTGACGAGGGTTTTGAAATAAGCGCGCTCCGTGACATCCAGTGCCACACCTGCATGGGTTAAGGTAGCGCCCGTTGCATTACTGAAAAATAGCGATTCAATGGTGGTACCTGCAGGATGCCGCTTTGCCAGCCAGCCCAAATGAGCGTTGATAGGAGTATCCTCTGCGAGCCGCTCGTCTTGAGCCAATACGGCTATCCAGTCACGGTGGCCTGCAATCCAGCGGCTGATTTCATCTGCACGTGCTTCTACCTGGTTGGTACTCGCATTTTCCACGAGATCAGTGACCGCCCGGTTAAGCTGTTGATTGACGACAATGCCGAGAATAATGGCCACCACAAATAGCGGAATGGCGACCGCAGCCAGAAGTTTCTGCGTCAGTGAAAGACGAGAAATTTTTTTCATTTGTTGCCTCGTAGTGTTGGCCAGAAGTAGATCCTAGGCGGGTTGGTAAGTGTCATACTCTGGCTGTTTAATGGTTCCCTGGAAATTATGCTACTACCGCTATTCACCTGCGGCTGATAATGCGCTTGCTCAATATTTTCATCTTTTAATGTAATTTTTATTGGGTTGTTATATGGCGTTTATGTGTCTTTTTGTTGTTTGGTAGTTTGATTAAATCATCAGGATAATCGACATCAGAGCACACGCCTGGGTCGCTTATTGTGACGTTAATAATACGGTTGCTATGCTTTTTAATGACGGAGTTTGCGCCTTTTTCGTTTTCTAAATGTGCTAGTTCACACCAGAATTTTCTTCCAAAAATAACGGGATGCCCCGGTTTTCGTTGATATAGCGGCTGTACGATGCTCTCTGGAGTGACCAGCTTGGTTAATAAGCTGCATGTTTGGAGACTTACCCACGGTAAGTCTCCAAGCCATATCGCCGCAGCATGATAGTGGTGCATATCTTTATCTTGGATTAAATGTGTGAAAGCATCACTGATACTGAATCCCAGACCTAAATGGCTGCGCGGGCTAATAATGGTGGGAGTCATTAACGATAGGCCAAGTGATTGGGCGTTATCTTCGGGTTTAATCACAACGCGGCTATGTAAGAAGTATTTTTGGATAGTCAGTAAAGTGGTGCTAAGTAGTGTTTCTCCGCTACTCAGTTTGGCGGCTCTTTTATCACTGCCAAAGCGTCTTGATTGGCCTGCTGCCATCACGATGACAATAACATCACTACAAGGCATGGCGCTCTTTTCCACGATAGAGGCGAACAATATCGGCCATCACGGCTAGTGCAATCTCAGCCGGTGTTTTGCTACCCAGATTGAGCCCAACCGGCATGGCGATTCTTGCTACTTGGGTTTCCGTCAGACCTCCGGAGCGTAGCAGTCTTTTGGCACGCTGTTGCGAGGTCTGCTGGGAGCCCATCACACCAATGTAGAACGCCTCCGTACGAACGGCCTCAATCATCGCTAAATCATCAATACGCGGATCATGGGTCAAAGCGACAACGGCAGTGTTAGCGTGGCAAGCGCCTGAGGCGATAAATACAGAGGGCAGCACTGCCTGTACTTCTACGCCGGGTATGTTGAAGTTCTTCCGGATCTCATCTCTGGGATCGCAAACGATCACTTCAAAACCGAGCGATTGGGCAAATAGTGCACAGGGGGATGAGATTGAGGAGACCCCCGCGATAATCAGCCGTAACGCAGGGCCGATGCGGATATTGACTCTAGCCGTATCGAAAGTAACGGTGGGCTCGGTGTTATTTGAGGGGTTAAAATGTTTGCCGCTGCCATCCAATCTGATACAGCGGGTTAACGGTTGGCGACCCAGTAGCGTGGCATGCATCACTTCTAGATGGATGAGGTTTTCGGTGTTTGGCGCTAGCCGCTCAACCAGTACTTCAAGGCTACCTCCGCAGGGTAAACGGATATCCGTTGAGCTGTCCTCACCACCATAGCGTACCCGCTGTACCGGCTCTTCAAACTCACCATTTTGGAGCCGTGCGATAAAGTCTTCTTCGACACATCCTCCTGACAGTGAACCCACGTATTCACCTGATTGGCAGGTGGCCAGCATGGCCCCTGGTTCCCTAGGTGACGAACCAAAGGTTCTCAATACCGTACAGAGCCAAACAGTAACTCCCTGATTAGCCCATTTAAGCGCGCGTTCAATCACCTGTAGGTCTAGGTGGTGCATTAAAGGACGGCCTCCAACGGCTGCTGAAAATACCCTTTTAATACGTCGCGTACTGTTTCAGGGGTAAAGGGAGGGTACGTAAAGCGAGCCCCCGTAGCATCGAAGAGGGCGTTAGCTATCGCTGGAGCGCCAGGTAGTGAGGTGGACTCACCGACGCCTAATGGCGGCAGCTCAGGGCGATCAAGCAGCATGACGTCGATAGGAGGAAGCTCAGAGAAACGCAGGATTGGGTATCCGCCCCACTCTTTGCTGGTAGGTAAGCCATCTTCAAAGGTGACCCGCTCTTTTAAGGTGCGGCTGAGCATCTGGATCACGTTGCCATGCACCTGATGTTGCACCCCGGCGGGATTTACCATGAGGCCGGCATCCTGGCCGATGTATAGCTGTTCGACGACGATGCGGCCGCTCTTCACATTGACCTTAAGCTCAACGACCCAAGCAGCTAGCGCAGCACCAAAGCCAGGGAATTTACTATGCACGTATTGGGCATAAGCAAAGCCGCGGCCATAGCGCCAATCGCCATCGCTGACTGGATTGGCGTTGGCGGTGCCAGGCTGCCAGTTCGCGCGTTTGATGAGTGCTTCAACAAGCTCACAGGCGCGGGCGTCAGCCAGGTAACGCAGCCGATAGATGACCGGATCTTCGTCCGCCAAATAGGCAAGTTCATCGATATAGCTTTCGTGGGCGAAAGTGTTGGGCAGCGCTGAGACACCGCGCAGCCAGGAGGCGCGGATAAGGGTGGGCACGTCCTCACAGATAATCTGCCGATGGGGGTAGCGGTAGGGCGGTACCGACGTTCGGTCGCCCATCTCAAAGGGGATATCGATAGGAGGAGCGGCCCCGGTCAGTAGTAGCGCAAGCGTCGGTGCGCTGTTAGAGGGGTAGCGTGTGCTAAAACGGTAGCCAGCCGGGCTGCCGTCGGCATTCAAACCACCCTGAATGGCCATGTATTGAGCTGCCCCCTTGGGCTCCCAGGTGTGTTCCTGCTCGCGGGTTAATTGCACGCGCACCGGGCGCCCCACCGCCTGGGAAAGCAGCACCGCATCGGCGCCAACGTCATCAGCGCAGTTGCGCCCATAGCAACCCGAGGCCTCCATGCGGGTAATCGTAATGACACTTTCATCCAGGCCGGTAAGGCGGGCGAGATCGGCTCTTAGACTATGCGGGTTCTGGGTGCCTGACCAAAGGTGCAATGCGTCCTGTTTGGCATCGGCAACCGAGCAAGAGGGGCCTATGGAGCCATGCAGTTGAAAAGGCCAAACGTAGTGGCGACTGAGTGGTTGGTCTGCAGCGGCAAGGGCGCTATCGAGATCGCCCTCTTCGAGCAGTATGCGCTGCTTGCTGGGCAGCTCCAGCAGCGCTTTCTCGATATTATCCAACTGGGGCAAGTCTTCGATGGGGCGCCACTCAACCTTGAGCTGCCTTGCAGCCTCCGCAGCTTGCTCTTCCCGCTCAGCCACGACGCCGACGAAGTCGCCTATGACGACGACGCTAACCACACTTGGTAAGTGCGCCACGGAGCTTTCGTCGACAGCCACTAAGCTGCTACCGATAAAATCACCGCTGTCGTGGCCCACATAAGGTGGGCGAATGACGCGCCCATGTAGCATGTCGGGTAGGCGTAGGTCATGCACAAAGGTTAATTTGCCGGTGGCTTTGTCAGGTATATCCACACGAGAGGTAGGCCGTCCTACTAATGTGTAATCGCTGATTGGCTTGAGGGGGGCACTGTCAGCTAATTTCAACGCATGCCGAGCACCGACGAGCAGCTTGCCATAGCTAACCGATACAAGGTGCTTATCGCTGATGTGTTGTATATACCCGTCTTGGCAGCGAAGTGCTTCGCGCTCGACGCTTAGGTGGCGTGCCGCCAGCGTGAGCAGATATTCCCGTGCTTGCGCTGCTGCTCGGCGCAGTGGTTCGGCGGTGATTTGTATGGTCGCGCTGGCAATAGTAGGCCCTTGATTGGGTACCTCAAAGGGGTTGCCCAGTACCATGGTGACGTTGTCGAAAGGCACGCTTAACTCTTCAGCGACAATTTGCGCCAATGCCGTGCGTATGCCGGTGCCCAAATCCACGTGTCCGTTGAATGCGAGGATATGGCCGTCGCTCAATACAGCAATGAAGATTTCGGGCTCGCGTGGGGTAAAATCCGAGTGTGTACCTGGTTGTCCTGGCGCAGGCTTGGGAGGTGTGATTGGGTCTCGATAGATAACCAGAAGGTCGGGGTCAAGCAACAGTGACTGTCTTGTATAGTCTGATTTAACAGCCATGACGTGCCTCCCGAGCAAGCTCTGAGTTTCGTGTGGTTGTGTCAGTTTTAGCTGATTACTTGGCAAAAATTAAGATAAAATTATAGCGTGTACGCCATAAAAGCATGCTGGATTGATTCAGCGCAAGCAGTATTTCATACGTTGATGCATCATCGTGATAACCAGTGCCATACTCGATTTACGACGTCGCCAATATTTAAGGATAGGTAATGACAATGGATAGTGCGCTCAATCACTCGTCTTCCGGCGAGCACCCCACGCCTTCAGAGCAGGGGTATGATTTTTCTGAACAAGTGGGCCACCTACTACGTAAAGCCTACCAGCGGCATACGGCCATTTTTCAGCGCTACAGCAGCGATAAACAGTTAACGGCCATCCAGTTTGTCACGCTGTGTACAGTGATGGAACGTGGCCCCAGTTCACTGACCGAAATCGTCAACGCCACGGCGATAGACCCTGCGACAATCCGTGGTGTTATTAAACGCCTCAAAGCGCGTGAATGGATTACCTTAACCACCGATCCTAACGATCAGCGTAAAGTCATGGTCGTGATCACCGAACCGGGGGCCGCACTGGTAGAAGAAATGGTGCCCAGCGCGAAGCAGATCAGCGATCAGACCATGAAGAATCTCAATCCTGCAGAGCGAGTTGCCTTGATGCACCTGCTGGAAAAAATGAATGCGGATGGGTGATGCCATGAGGGTGGGAAGTTCCACTTGCATGGCAAGTGGCTTACTAGCGGCCCTCTAAGCAGGCCAGCGTTTCATCCAGCCCTATCACATCGCCATACTTACTATCGATATCAAACAGATTGGCTTCATGGGGCGCTGGGTGGCGGTCACCGACACAGTCCCGAACGACCATCACACGAAAGCCATATTGCAGGCCATCCACGGCGGTGGCGCGGATGCAGCCGCTGGTGGAGCAACCGGTGATGATCAGTGTATCGATATCCATTGCGACGAGCGTTGAGGCAAGCGAGGTGCCAAAGAAGGCGCTGGCATACTGCTTGGTCATCACCAGTTCATCTTCACGAGGGGTCACCTCAGGGCAGAACGCCGCGTAGGGGTTGCCCGCCACCATGGCCCGCATTACCGGTGCTTTCTTAACCCAGATTCCGCCATCAATTTGATCCGGGGCGTGATACAGAATATTGGTGTGGATAATGGGCGTGCCCGTCTGCCGCGCGATGTTCAAGAGTGGTGGCATATTGGCCACGGCATCTACCACGCCCTGGGCAAATAGCGGTGAGCCTGGGGTGGTGTAGCCCTGCATAAAATCAACTACCAGTAACACGGGTTTTTTACCAAAACCAATGCGGCCATCCCAGACGCCTTTGTAGTTGTCATCTAATGAGCTGTCACTAGCACCGCTGCCGCTGCTTGCTTGGCTGGGGTTCGTCATGGCGCTATCTCCTAGTAAGCCCCTGATAAGAGAGCACCAGCACCCGGCACAATAGGCTCTAAATCTAGCGCCTTAAGCATGGCGTAGGTAGTCGCGATAGCAGCGGTCACCACTGGTTTGCCAGTTAAAGCTTCTACCTTGGCGACAGCCGGTAACGAGGGCATTTGCACGCAGGCTGACAGCACAATCGCATCGATATTGGTTAAGTCGAGGCTAGCGACAATCTCGGGGAGATTGGCGGGGTCGTGGCGGGCAACATCCAGGTTGTTGGGGATCTCAAGCGCCCGGTAGTCGAGCACCTCAATACCTTCCTGGCGGATATAGTCCACCACCATCTCGGTCAGCGGTTTCATATAGGGTGCCACCACCACCACGCGCTTGGCCTTCATCACACCTAGGGCATCCACCAGCGCACCTGCACTGGTGACCACTGGTGTGTCGCAGCCATTCTCTTGGGTACGGCTGCGTAGCCGTTTCTGGGATTCACGATGGTAGCCGGGGCCCATGGCCATGATGGCCACCAGACAGGCGTAGCCCATGACATCGACTGCCGCGTCAGACAGCTCCAGGGCGCAGCGGTCTGACTCAGCATCCATAGCGGCCAGCTCGTCCTTGCTGACGGTTTTCATACGCATACGGCTGGAGTGGAAGGTAAAACGTTCTGGTCGAATCAACTGCCGCGCTGCCAGCATCGCTGGGATTTCGGTCTCCATGGTGATGTTGGAGCTGGGCACAATCTGGCCGATACGGTATGTCCTGATCATGGAATTGTGGGTCATGGAATTGTGGGTTGTGGAATTATGAGTCATGGAGCTTTGCGTCATGATCATTGGCCTTTGTTAGAGTTGTGTACCCAGGAAGTCTTCAAAGGCGGCAAAAAAGCCATCGAAGTCATCCCAGGGAATCATATGGCCCGCTTGTTCCGCGGTGGTAATGCGAATCGTCGGTAGCAGGGAGCGTATTTCGGCGCGATCTTCATCTTGGATAACCCCACCCTTACCCGCACACATCAGCAGTGTGGGCACCTTGATGCCTGGGAAATCCTGGTGAATATCCACGCTGTGAAACTCTTCAAACGCCTGAACGATGGCGGGCTCAAAGCAGCTGTGCAGCCACTCGGCGCGCAAACGTAGCTGCTCGTCGCTCCAGGTGGGGCAGTAGTGGCGCATGGTCTCGATATCAGCACCGCGGGAGCAGTCGCGGATGGAGTCCACGTACCAGGGGAGCTTGCTGGGGTACTCCCGACGGCCTGGCCCTGAAACCGGCGGGTCGATCAGTACCAGCTTGTCGATGCCCTTGGCGCTACGATTCACGGCGCGAAGCGCAAAGCGTGCGCCCATGGAGTGCCCCGCCAGGATGACATTGCTCAGCCCCAGTTCCTCAATGAAGGCGATAACGTCATCGGCACAGGTGTCGGTGTCGTAAGCGAGGTCTGGACCCGTAGAGGACAAGCCACGGCCGCGAACGTCGAGCACATAAGTATCAAAGTGCTGACCCAGACGCTCCGCAACAAAGCTCCACGTAATGGCTGGGCTGGTAATGCCGGGTATCAGCACCAACGGCTGGCGGGACGTCTCGGTGCTGTCACCGAAGCGCAGGTAGTGCTGACGAATACCGTTGGCGTGGAGGTTGGCGCCATAGAGATAGGTGCCATAGAGATAGGTGCCATAGAGATAGGTGCCGCTCATACCGGGCTCCCTTCGTTGATTGGCTGCTTCAGCGGTACCTCTAAAACGTCATAGCCGAACACCCAGGCGGGGTCTTCGTCTTCTCGCAGCCAGGTATTGTCGTGTGAAACCTGCTGTACCCGGGAAGCGCGCTCGAAGCGATTGGTGCGGTAAAGCTCGAAGGCAGTTTGATAATCGTCGGCACCCACCTCTTCCAGGCAGCGTACCAGCATGGCCGCATCTTCAATGGCCATAGCGGCGCCCTGGGCCATATGCGGCTTCATCGGGTGGCAGGCATCACCGAGCAGTACCAGTCGATTTTCATGCCAAAGTGGCAGAGGATTACGCTCCAATAGCGGCCATTTGGTGACACTTTCAGTGCAATCAATCAGCGCCTGCACGGTGGGGTGGTAGCCCTTGAAGGCCTCGCGCATCTCTTCCCGGGAGCTATCGACGAAAGAGGTGCCGTGGTTCCAGTCGGGTTCGGGAACGCCCGTCACGTAGTAGTACTCTTTTTCGTCGCCGGTGACGAAGTAGACCATCATATGGCGGTCTTCCGACCACCACTTTACGCACGCTTCGAAATCCAGGTCGTAAGCCTTGAGTTTTTCCGCCGAGATAATCGCCCTGTGGGCGACCCAGCCACTGTAGATCGGTGCTTCAGGGCCGAGTAGTTTCTCGCGTAGGCGCGAATTTACCCCGTCGGCGCCGATCACCAAATCCGCCGTTTCGGTGGAGCCATCAGCGAAGGTCATCACCACCTTGTTGCCACTGTCATTCACATCGACCAGGCGTTTGTCGAAATAGAGCTTGTCTTGATCAAGCGTGCTGACCATTAGTTCGTGCAGGTCACCGCGGTGCACGGTGATATAAGCCGCGCTGTAGTTTTCACGTGCAAACTTACCCAGCGGGATGCGTGATTGATACTCCCCCGTCATACCGTTACGGCTAAACCAGTAGTCGGGGTGTGAACCCATGCTATTGAGCTGCTCTTCGATACCAATACGACGCATTACTTTCATCACGTTGGGGCCAAGGTGAATCCCTGCCCCTAAACGAGAAAATACCGGGGCTTGTTCATACACCTTGGTGGGGTAACCCGCTTGCTGCAGTAGCGCTCCTGCAGCCGCGCCGCCAAGACCTGCGCCGATAACGGCAATGGTGGGTTTATTGTTCATATCGTTGTTTCCTCGCTGTTTAGTCACATGCCCCTATTGAAAATGCTGCATTACGAAGCGATTTCAAAGAAGTCCGTGAATGCTATAAAACAACGTATACACCATTTATTTGTCGGTCAAGAATTAATTTATGAAAATATTTTCATAAGGGCTGGTGCTTGATTTGTTTATTATTTGTATGATTTTTATGTATTTTTTATTATATTTTAAAGATTGTTAAAAACTTGAAGAAAGCTGAAATTGAGTGCTATACGTTTATTAGGGTGCTTTTTTTATGGTGTGTGCACCTTTAATGTTCGGTTGCGAGTTGGCTCTGCACTCAGCTGGTGCAAGATGAGTGACCAAGGAGGGAATAGGCTGGGTATAAGGTGCTACGAAGCGTATTTGGCAGGTAGTGTTTATTAGTAACATCTAAGTCACAGCCAAGCCCCATCAGAGCAAGAGGGCAGGCTTAACAATAATGATGATGATCCCCTATGACGCTAAAGCTAACAGTCAATGGTAAGGAGCGTGAACTGTCGGTACCGCCGCAGACCCCGCTGCTCAATGTGTTGCGTAATGACCTGACGCTCAATGGGCCTAAATATGGCTGCGGTTTGGGCGAGTGCGGCGCGTGTAGCGTGCTGATGGATGGCATGATTGCACGCACTTGCGTGCTGCCCGTATCCGCCGCCGTTGGCTATGACATTACAACGCTTGATGGCCTTGCTCAGAATGGTCAGCTTGATCCCGTGCAGCAGGCATTCATCGAGGCCCAGGCAGCCCAGTGTGGTTACTGTTTGAACGGTATGATTATGGCGATTCGTGCGCTGCTAAATCATAACGCGCAGCCCTCTACTCAACAGATACGTGCAGCCCTCGAACATAACCTCTGCCGCTGTGGCACTCATGTGGAGATTTTGCAAGCCGCTCAGCGCGCAGTGGTGATCAATGCCGCCGCGCAGCAGGAGGCACCTCATGAGTAAGCGAATGGTGGCATCGCAGGAGGGTGGTTGCGAAGGCCTACCTTTCCAGCTTACCAATGCTCGCTATGGCGTCGTTGTTCGTCCACCTTACTACCGCTGGAATGGTGAGCGGTTTGAGAGCGCCCACTTGGTGGGTGTCGATAGCGCCAGCTTGGCTTCACTGCCGGGTCAGGTTGATGTGGTGGTGGAGGGGAATTTCGTTGGCGTGGTTGCGGAGAGTTTAGCGGTGGCCAGGGATGCCGCTAAACAGCTGCATATTGAGTGGCAGGCGTTTCGCAGCGAGCTGAATAAAACGCTAAAGCATAGTGAGGAGATGGGTGGTGAGCTGCGTTATAAGGAGCCACAAGCTGGAGTCTCAGAGCAGCGTATATACGGCTGGCCCAGCCGCATGCGCTGGGGCAGTCACCCCAGCTGGGCAGCCGCTGATTGTAGCGGTCACCATTTGAAGGTATGGGGACAAACCACGACTCCCGTGGCGCTTAAGCAGGATTTGTCTAGATTAACCGGCCTGGATGCGAGGCGGATCGAGCTTTACAGCAGTGATCAGCAGCAGATATCTCACCCAGCGAGCGGGCTTGGGCGCCACTGCGGCGATGATGCCGCCGTGGATGCCGCGCTTATGTCCCAAGCACTGGGTTGCCCGGTAGCGGTTTGGCTAGATGCGCGCTATACACGAGATGTGGAAGCGCTGGGCCAAGCCCAGCGAATGTCGTTAAAAGCTGAGCTTACCGATAGCGGCGAGATAGCCCGTTATCAATACAGGCAGGCTAACAGCAGCGGTGAAGTAGCTGCGGTTGGTCTCTGGTTAAGCGGTAGGGCAACTGAGCCAGCCGCTATTCCAGAAACGATGCCAGCAACTATTCCAGAAACGATGCCAGAATCTATTCCAGAAACGATACCGGAAGTGCCAGCAGACGATAGCGATCCAGCGCCGTTGTCTTCTTCTGTCTTGCCACCCTCTGTTTTGTCACCCTATGTCTTTCGAGATCAATACCTTTCGGTGCGCCTCCAGCAACCTGAGCAGACTCCTAGCAGCGCCACGCTAGTAGGTATACAGCAGGCTTTTGCGCGGGAATCCTTTTTAGATGAGGTGGCTCGCGACAGCGGGCAAGACCCCGTGTCGCTGCGTCTTCGTCACCTTAAGGATGCGCGTTCTATCGAGCTAATTGAGTCGGTGGTCAAGCGCGCGGGGTGGCAAGTGCCATTCGAGAAACCCGCCGACTCAGCGCCGCAAGACCTGCTGCAGGGGCGCGGTTTTGCTTTTGCTCAGTTGCCTGATCGTCATCAGCGGATGGAAGCCGGGGTTCGCTCAGCTTGGATTGCTGATGTTGCGGTCAACCGTGTTACGGGCGATGTCCAGCTAACGCGATTAATTGTTGGCCAAGATGATGGCCCTGAGGTGGATACTGCGGGCCTTCAGCAAACGCTCCAAGAGCGAATATTGGGTAAAGTCCGCCCTCTTTTAGGGCAAACACCTGGGTTTGATGAGTGGGGCGATGGCAGTGATGTGCCAGAAAAGCGCGGTGAGATAGCACCAAACGCGCTTGTTAAACGCGATAGCCCTGCCGTTACCCAAACAAAAACATCACGGCTACGCCCCGCACCTGCTGACATATTAACCTCTGCAGAGCTTTCCCCTGGCGTTGCGGTTATTGCCAATGCACTCTTTGATGCCACTGGCATCCGTTTTCGCCAGCCCCCTTTTACGGCCAAGCGTGTGAGGGAGGCGTTAAACGAGTCGGCAGCGGATGGAACAGCAAAGCAGCGCTTAGAGAAGCGAGCCAGTGGTCGCCGCTGGGTTGCCGCCGCCGCCTTGACCACGATAGCAGGTACTGCGGTGATGGCCTGGCCCTGGAAAAGTGCCCTTGCGCCGGTCGCTCGCCCGGCCGCAAATCTTTATTCTGCCGAGACCATTGAGCGCGGGCGCTTGGTCGCTGCCGCCGGTGACTGCGCGGCGTGCCACACCTCTGAAGGGGGAAGTACCAATGTGGGAGGGCGGGCTTTTGAAACACCCTTTGGTACGCTTTACAGCACTAACATTACACCGGATGAAGCCACCGGGATTGGCCAGTGGTCCTACGCAGCATTTGAGCGGGCGATGCGCCATGGCATCAGCCGTGATGGTAGCCACCTTTATCCTGCTTTCCCTTATACGGCGTTTGCCAAAACAAGTGATACTGACTTGCAAGCGCTCTATGCCTACTTAATGGCCCAGCCCCCCGTCGCTGCTGAAAAGCCGACTAATGAACTTTCTTTCCCCTTCAACGTGCGCAGTTTAATGGCGGGCTGGAATGCGCTTTATCACGATCCCACCCCTTTCCAGCCAGACCCCATGCAAAGCGAACTGTATAACCGGGGAGCCTATCTGGCCGAAGGGTTAGGCCACTGCAGCGCCTGCCATAGCCCACGCAATGCCATGGGCGCCGAGAAAAGCGGTAACGCGTATTTGGCTGGTGCTTTTGTGGATGGCTGGGAAGCACCGCCGCTTAATACCTTGTCACGTGCCCCCACTCCTTGGAGTGAAGCATCGCTTTACGACTATCTGCGCCATGGCGAGTCGCAGCTGCATGGTGTTGCCTCTGGCCCTATGGCTCCTGTTGTGGCGGGCTTGGCAGAGCTACCTGAATACGATGTTCGGGCCATTGCCCACTATGTGGCCGCCCAGATGCAGGCACCCACGGGTAATAGCCCGGCGACCGTGGCGAAGGCGGAGCAGCGGGTAATCCGTTCAGCGGTTAGCTCACCAGGGATGGAAGCGGGGGAACGTCTTTTTGAGGGCGCCTGTGCGGCTTGTCATGTGGAGACCGGTGTCCCTGCTTTTTCACGCGCCAGTACCCACCTGGCGCTGAATACCAACTTGTACAGCGATCACCCCGATAATGTCATTCAGTCAATTCTTGGTGGTGTCCACGCGGATCATGTGCCTGGCATCGGTAATATGCCGGGCTTTGATGACAGCTTCAGTAATACCCAAATCGCTGATTTAGTGACCTATCTGCGAGCGCGTTTTGCACCTGAGAAAGCGCCTTGGCAACAACTAGAACAACGTATCACTGATTTACGCCAGCCTCACCACAACAACACACACTCTACTCCCTGACGTAATAAATCGAGGTGGACTATGAAACGTAGTAAATGGATATGGTTAGTTTGGGCGGTCGTCTTGCTTTGCTATTTAGTGCCTTACACCCTATTGAGCAGTGTCGCGCTCTGGTACGGCAGCTTCCTGTTTTGGTCGTGTGCAGGGTTAGCGGTCATTGCTCTCAATGTGTTTATCACTAAAGATTTTGAGGAGCACAGCAATGACTGAGTCACTAATCTGGTGGTCGATTGCCATCTATTTATTGATCGCCATAGGCATTGCAATTATGTCCCGCCAAGGCCCTTCAGAAAGCATGTCTGGCTACTTCCTGGGTAACCGGCAGATGAACGGCTTTGTCTCGGCGCTGAGTTACAGTGCCACAACGTACAGTGCTTTTATGATGGTGGGCCTGGCAGGTCTTACTTATGCTGGGGGCGTCGGTGCGCTGGGTTTTGAAATTATCTATTTTGCCGGTGTTTCGCTTGTCGCTATTTTCGGGCCCAAATTCTGGGCGGTGGGAAAAAAGTTCGGCTTTGTGACGCCCAGCGAAATGCTAGGCCACCGTTACAACAGCAAGCATGTTGCCATGGCTGTCTCGGTTGCCAGCTGTATCTTTTTGATTCCTTACTCGGCCGTCCAGCTCGCTGGTGTTGGTTACCTGTTGCAAGGTATTACCGATGGGGCAATTACTTTTACCACCGGAGTGGTGCTGGCCACGGTGATCGCTATTTTCTTCTCCTATGTGGCGGGTATTCGTTCGGTGATGTGGACCGACTCGCTTCAGGCAATAATGATGATTGTGGCCTCAACGCTGGTGGCTTACCTAGTGGTTCAAGGCCTGGGGGGCTTCGGTGCACTCTTCGATACGTTGGCAACGGAACATCCCCAGTCACTAACAGTACCGGGCTCAGGTCTGTTCAGTTTCGTTACTTTCCTAGGGCTAACGATTCCCTGGTTCTTCTTTAGTCTCTCCAATCCTCAGGTAAGTCAGCGCCTGTTTATGCCCGCTTCGCTGCGCTCAATGCGCCATATGCTGATTGGGTTCCTGGTGTTTGGCTTTATCTACACCATGGTCTCTGTGCTGTGGGGCTTCTCTGCCTTAGCTGCCTTTCCTAGCTTGGAACGTGCTGACTTGGCCACGCCAACACTGCTGGGTTCCGAGTTTGTACCGCCGGTGCTAGGGGTGATTGTGATGATTGGCATTATGGCCGCGGCTGTCTCCACCATTGATTCGATCATGCTGACCCTGGCCTCTATGGTTTCCCGTGATGTCTATGCCAACGTCAAACCTAACGTTAGTGAAAAACGCCAACTGTTGGTGGGTAAATTTGTGGTGCCGGTGATTGCGCTAATGGCGTTGGGGTTTGCTGAGCTTCAGCTTGATCTTATTGCGGTGCTGTCGGTGGCTGCATCGTCAGGCTTAGTGGCTATGGTACCTGCCATTATCGGTGCTTTTTACTGGAAACGCGGTACGTCTGCCGGTGCATTGGCGAGTGTGGTGGGCACCAGTGCCTTCGTGCTGTTGATGTATGCCACCGGCAATTCACTGTTCGGCATGCCCTCCGGCATATGGGGCATTGTGGTGGCGAGTGGACTGTTTGTCGGCGTTAGTTTAGCCACCAAGCCTCACCAAGCCTCCACCGATGCTTTCTTTGGCGCTATCGCAGAAGAGCTGGGTAAAAAGCGCCGTCTTGTCACCGATCAGGCTACTAAAGAGGCGGCTGCCTAGCGCAGCTAGGCGCACTCTTGAATACCCGACAATCAATAGAGCGTTTGTGTTGCTTACCCGTAACCAAGCGCTCTCAGCTAGCTTTTCCCGGCACGCTATAACCTGAGCTTAAGGCTGGGAAGTGAGGAGTCGTTATGGATCATGCAAGCTTTACGGAAATTTGCCTTCACCAGCTAAAAATGTCTGGTGTACATGAAGGCGAGAAACTGGTGGTGTTGACCCAGGGCAGTGAACGCCTTGATTATGCTGACGCCTTTATGGCGGCAGGGCAGCGTTTAGGTGCCAATATGTACCATATGCGTTTGCCTGCGCCGTTACCCACCGGTGGTTGGAATGTGGGAGCAACAGGGCTTGCCAGCATGCCTGATGCGGTGGAAGCGCTTAAAAACTGCGATATGCTGATCGACTGTATTTTTCTGCTGTTCTCGCCGGAGCAAATGGCAATTCAAGCCGCGGGCACGCGCATTCTAACGGCGGTTGAGCCCCCGGAGCTGCTGGCCAGAATGCTGCCTTCAAAAGAGCTACGGGAAAAGGTCGAGCTGGCCGCTGCGCTGCTGGCAAAAGCCAAGGTGATGCGCATCACCTCGCCGCACGGAACCGATGTTACCTACCAACTGAATACTTACGCTACCGTTGCCGAGTATGCTTGCACCGATGAGCCAGGCCGTTGGGACCACTGGCCCTCTGGCTTTGTGTTTACCGGCGGTGATGACGATGGTGTTGATGGCACCATTGTGGTGGCTCCAGGCGACATCTTGCTACCGCAGAATATGTATGTAAGAGAGCCAATTACTTACACCATTGAGAAGGGCTGGATTAGCGATATACGTGGTGGGCTTGATGCTGAGCTGGTGAAATCCTATATGGATAGCTTTAACGACCCGCGTGGTTTGGGAATGAGTCATGTGGGTTGGGGTATGAACCCTAATGCCAAATGGCACCGTATGGTGCCGGGTGAGTTCCCTGGTGGCATGGGCATGGAACCACGTAGTTTCTACGGCAACGTGATGTTCTCAACAGGCCCGAATAGTGAGCTAGGCGGCCCTAACGACACTGCCTGCCATCTCGATATTCCAATGCGCAATTGCTCGCTGTTCCTTGATGATGAGCCTATTGTCATTGATGGCGATATCGTCGTTAAAGAGTTGCAAATGCGCCGCCACTAGGCGTTTACGTTATATAGATTGCCCTTGATTGGGCGTCTACCTTTCAGTCTGCTGGCTTATGCCTCAAACGTGCGCCCAGAAAACGTAACTTGAGTGTCATTACTTAGTCATGAACATCGACGATGCTTGTTCCCTGATTTTATAAGCAGTGCTTCATACAAGCTGCGCTAATATAGCACTCGTCAGGGAGAGTCATCGCGATGAAACGTAATATATCTGGCTACGTCGACCCTATTTTGGCAGACGGTGATGAGCCGCTTAGTAACCCATCTAACAACGCTTATTTTGGAGATATTCTCGAAAAACGTTTAAGTCGGCGGGGTGTGTTGAAAGGTGGCTTGGCAACGGTTATTGCTGGTTTGATGGCAACTAAACTTCCTCTTACCAATGCCTTTGCAGCACAAGGTAGCCTTGCCTCTCCCAGTCTGGGGTTTAAGCCAGTTGCTGTTAGCGCTGCGGATAACGTGATAGTCCCTGAAGGTTATCGTGTGCGGAGCTTTATTCCGTGGGGTACCCCCATTAGTGGTGATATGCCTGCCTTTACCCAGAATGCCAGCGGCGATGATCAGGCGCATCAGGTGGGAAGCCACCACGACGGTATGCACTTCTTTCCGCTAAATGGCAGCTCCACCGATGGTTTGCTAGTGCTTAACCATGAGTATGTGGAGCCGCGCTTTATGCATACGGCTGCCAGCGGACTGTCCCTGGATCGAAATGGCTTTCCTCAACATGAGGATGGCAGCCGGGACACCGACCAAGTGATCAAGGAGATGAATGCTCACGGCGTTACGATTGTACGCATCCGCCAAAGTGAGGGCGGTGAGTGGGAGGTTGTACAGGACGCGCTAAACCGCCGTGTTACCGGACAAACTCCCATGCGTCTTGCCGGACCAGTGGCTGAGACAGATCATGTGAAAACCAAATATAGTCCTGACGGCACCATGACACGGGGCACGCTTAATAACTGTGCCCATGGCGTGACCCCATGGAACACCTATTTGGCTGCAGAAGAGAACTGGGCGGGCTACTTCGCCAATGAAGATACTGACATCGACCGTCGCCAGGCTCGCTATGGAATAGAGACGCGTGATACCGGGCGCTATCAGTGGCATCGTGCTGACCGCGACGACGAAATGTTCACGCGTTTTGATGCCAGCAGCAAGGGGGCAAGTGCCACTGACGACTACCGTAACGAGCCCCATGCCTTTGGCTGGATGGTAGAAATTGATCCGATGGCACCAGAGTCCGCCCCCATTAAGCGCACGCACTTGGGGCGCTTTGCCCATGAAGGCGTTATTTTCGCCCCTGCGGTTGAAGGACAGCCGGTGGTTGCTTACTCCGGTGATGATGCCCGCTTTGAGTACATCTATAAATTTGTGTCTAGCCAACCGTATCAGGCCGCAACCGCCGATGGCTCGTTGTTGGATGAAGGCACTCTGTACGTTGCCAAATTTAACGACGATGGCAGTGGCGAATGGTTAGCACTAGCGCCTGGCCAGCACGGTTTGACGCCCGATAATGGCTTTGCCGATTTGGCCGATATTTTAGTGAATACCCGCAGTGCTGCGGACTTTGTTGGGGCTACAAAGATGGATCGGCCTGAATGGGGGGCGGTTGACCCTGGTACGGGGCAGGTCTACTTCACGCTGACTAACAATACCCGCCGCGAAGAGGGAGACGAGCATCCCGCCAACCCGCGTGCCAATAATAGTTTTGGGCATATCATTCGCTGGCAAGAAGAGGGTAGCCATGCTGGTGAGCGTTTTGAGTGGGATCTGTTTGTGATTGCCGGGGATCATGAAGACAGTCGCGACTTGGCTGGTAACTCACTGAACGATGACAATATTTTTTGTAGCCCGGATGGTTTATGGATCGACCCTGATCGCCGGGTATGGATACAGACAGATATCAGCGAATCCGTAATGAACACCGGTATCTTTGAGGTGTTCGGTAATAACCAAATGTTGGTCGCTAATCCTGAAACCGGTGATATTAAGCGCTTCCTGACAGGGCCTGTTGGGCAAGAGATAACTGGTGTGGTGACAACGCCAGATCAGCGTACTATGTTCGTCAACGTACAGCATCCCGGTGCGACAACCACCGAGGATGATTTCGCTAACGGCAACTTTAGCAGCCATTGGCCAGAAGGTGGCAGCGCTATTCCTCGCTCTGCCACACTGGTGATTACGCGAGAAGATGGCGGAATCATCGGAGCCTAATGCTTTAGCGAGTCGTCGTCCCCAGTAAGTCGCATCGGCTCTGAACGAAGGCATCCCAAGCGGGTGCCTTTTTCATGTGGGCCTTTAGGCGATTAGTACGAATACCAGGTGGTTAGCTGCTGTCGGTAATCATCCTGGGCCTGGCTGGCGCTGACCGGCGTTAGCCATACCTCGGTACCGGGCAAACACTGGGCAAGGGTGGCGCAGGCCATCGGGGTGAGGGCACCTAGACGAGGGTAGCCGCCAATCGTTTGGCGGTCATTCATCAGCACAATGGGTTGGCCATCTGGTGGTACCTGCACTGCTCCGAGCGGAATACCTTCGGAAATAATCCCTGTCAACGAGCCGCGTAGGGCCGGGCCAGTGAGGCGAATACCCATTCGGTCGGCGCGGTTATCCACCTTCCATGGTTGGTTGAACGCTTGGAAAAGCGCCCTGCCGTTGAATGAGGCGATTTGTGAACCGAGTACGATGGGCAAGTGGCAGCCCGAAACGGGCATGCGAGGGCCTTGGCCTTCGGTAATCCGCCGTACCGCTGGAGCGGTGCCTTTCCAGGTTAGGCGGTCGCCAGCATTCAGGGGCTTGCCATCTTCATGCAGGCCGCCCAGCTGCTCCCTTGCGGTGCAGGAGCGGCTGCCCAGCACTTCTGGTGCATTCAGCCCACCGGGAAAGGCAAGATAGGCGCGCAGGCCATGGCGCGGCTGGCGAAATACCAAGCGCTGGCCGGGTAGTAGTTTAAAGCTAACGTTGGGGGCAAGTGGCTTATCGTTGAGTTGGGCGTCAAGATCAGCGCCGGTCAGTGCTAGGCGCACCTCGCTTTCGGTTTCAAAGCTTAAACCGCCTCCCATGACTATTTCCAGAGCGGCACTGTTTAAGGCATTCCCAAGCAGCCAGTTGGCCCAGCGAAAAGATATCCAGTCGGCAGCGCCGCCTTGGGTAACTCCTAAGTGGCCGACGCCAAAGCGTCCAGCATCCTGAATTAGTGCAAGCGGCCCCGCCTGCTTAATGATCACGCCCTTTTGCTCTTTATGCGCAGTATTTTGACTCATTAGCGCTCCTCCATGGGCGTGGTATCGCCACCGCCTGCTTCAAACTCTGTGCGGGAGATCGCCCTAAAGCGCACCTTATCACCAGGACGAAACAGCGGTTGGCCGCGCTTTGCATGCTCAAACAGCGGCACGTTGGTGCGCCCAAGAATATTCCATCCTCCGGGAGAGAGCAGTGGATAAATGGCAGTTTGGCGATCGGCAATGCCTACGCTACCCGCCGCAACTTTGCGGCGTGGTGTCTTCAGGCGTGGAGTTTCCAGCGTCTCATCCACCAGGCCCATAAACCCATAGCCAGGGGCAAAGCCCAGGGCGAAAACGCAGTAGTCGTGGTTACAGTGCTGCTTAATCAGCTCGTCCACGCTTATGCCTGCGCGCTTGGCGACCAGGGGCAGCTCAGGACCGACGCTTTCGTCGTACCACACAGGAATATCATGCAGCTCACCAGATTTAGTATCCACAGGGGTAAGGCCTGAAAGTGCCTTGTTAATAAGTCGAAGAGCCTCTGTGTGGTTCACCTGCTGGCAGTCGTAATGCACTAACAGCGTGGTGTAAGAGGGCACCAAGTCTATTAACGCGGCGCCGAAAGCACTGCGCAACGCTTGGTCAGCGGCGATTACCCATGCCATATTGGATTCTTCAATGGTGTCGAACAGGCGCACCATCAGGGCGTCCATGGCGGTGGTTTCAATGCGCGTTTCAAGACGTCTTTCGTTATTGGGTTTCACGCCCGCTCCAGCGTCTGAAAGGCCTCACGAATAGCGCGTACGGCGGCCACCGACTCAGGGTTGTCGCCGTGAACGCAGAGCGTATCGCAGGCTAACTGCAGTGGTGTGCCGTCAAGTGCGGTAAGCGGCTCTCCCTTGGCCAGCATAACGGCCTGGTTGACGATGGTGTTCTGGTCGTGATGCACGGCGTTAGGTAGCCGTCTTGAGGCCAAGTGGCCTTTAGCATCGTAAGCGCGATCTGCAAATGTCTCGAACCACAGGGTTATGCCCATCTTGGCAGCTAACTCACGGTGTGGCTCGGGGTTGGCAGTCGACATAATCATTAACGGTAGGCTGGGGTCATAAGCACGTACCGCTCGCATGACTCCTTCAAGTAGCGCTGGGTTAGCGGCCATGTCGTTATATAGCGCACCGTGAGGTTTGATGTAGCTGAGCCGGGCGCCTTCCGCCTGGCAAATGCCGGCCAGCGCGCCTACTTGGTAGAGCACTATATCTTCTGCTTCCTCCGGCGAGCAGGCCATTGAGCGGCGACCAAAACCCATTAAATCAGGGTAGCCCGGGTGGGCACCAATGCGCACGTTATGTTGAGTGGCAAGGGCGACGGTACGGCGCATTACGTGAGGGTCAGAAGCGTGATAACCGCAGGCTATGTTGGCACAATCGACGTGGGGCATGACCTCAGCATCCAAGCCAATTGACCAGTTACCGAAGCTTTCGCCCATATCACAGTTAAGCAAGGGGATGGCCATAACGTCTCCTGGGTGTTGGGTTTTATTAGGGATGGTGGTTTTTTTATTAATGAAAACGGTTAAAGAACAGCGTAAATAAACACGGCTATTAGTTGTTAAATATAAAATTAAGTTAGTAAGCACGGTTAGTTAGTTAACAACGTAAATCCAATATATTGAGCTAGCCTGCTAAGTGCCAATCGTTTTTGACGATGTTTTGTATCGGCGCTTCCTATCGTGCTGTTATTTAGTGGGAAAATAGTTGACGCTAAGGCTCTATGCGATTATCAACTAAATAAAGCGCTTCAATAAGAAGATAAAAAAAGAGACGTATACGCCAGCCAGACGCGGCAGTGCCAAGGCCTATAATCGGTGGCGCACTGCATCACGGAACGGTAAGGCAAGCCAGTTCATCGGCGCCTGTGCAGGATCCTGGTAAATGTATCTAAAAATGCTGGTTAGGCAATATTATGCTCGATTTTAAGGAACTCGAAGCTTTTGTGTGGGCAGTGCGGTTTGGCTCCTTTCGTAAGGCAGCTGTGCGCTTACATATCACCCAGCCGTCAGTGTCTGAGCGCATATCGCGCCTGGAAACGACAGTGGGAGAGCTGCTACTTGAGCGGTCGGCGCGTCCTATTCAGCCCACAATGCGCGGCCGAGAGTTTTTTCTGCATGCTGAGCGCATGTTGCACCAACGTGATGAAGCGCTAAAAATATTCGATAGTGAAGAAACGTTTTCGGCACCGCTAAGGCTCGGCACTATTGAGACCATTGCTCACAGTTGGTTCCCGGCGTTTATGCAGCGGCTTACCGAGCGCTACCCAAAATTAATGATTGAGCTGACCGTTGACTACTCGGCCGTACTGAATGAGCGGTTGATAAGCAACGAGTTAGATATTTTATTGGCGATGAATGGCTATTTATCGCCAGAACATATTGAGTACGACACCCTCAGCCCCTATGAAATGGGGATGTTTGTAGCACCTCGACACCTTGATATGCTTAGCGAAAATGCTGATGCATGGTGTCGCACGCTACCCTTTATCTCCTTTGGCAAACAAGCTCGCCCTTATGAAGAGCTAGTGCGTTACTTAGCCGACCAGGGTTTGAAGCAACCTCGTATCCATAGCGTTAGTACGCTAATGACCATTGTACGATTAACTACCGAAGGGTTAGGTATAGGCGCACTACCGGTAGCCACAGTGCTAGATGAGTGGCGTCGTGGCGAACTGTGCCGGCTGGCGCTACCCAGACCTTTATCACCAATGAACTATGATGTGATATGGCGTAGCGCCAGCCATCCACGTTTTTGCCGCAGCGTCGCGAGACTTGCTCAGGAGTGTGCCTCCCAATACGCCTATGCCAGCCAAGCCGACATGACAACGGCTCACTTGACCGGTCACTGGGTGCCTCCTCACAGCTCCGTTCTTACCCCCAAAGCAACACCTCCACTAATATGAATAAGAGGGATTTTCCTATGCGTACACGCATTATCACTCCACTGCTTCTAGCTACTGCCTGCGGTCTGTCTGCCACTGCACATGCCGCCCAATGGACTATGGCAACGCCCTATGGCGATGCGAGCTTCCATACTCAAAATACAAAACAGTTTGCAGAGGATGTAGCCGAGGCGACGAATGGTGAGCTAACAATTACCGTACACAGTGGTGGCTCGTTGGTATCCCATGGCGAAATTAAACCATCGGTACGCCGTGGCACGATTGACGCGGGGGAGGTGTTCCTCTCGGTACTTTCCAACGATGACCCGATTTTTGAAGTGGATACTCTTCCGGGCTTAGCGGGTAGCTACGAGGATGCCTACGCATTGTGGGAAGCCACCAAGCCAATGATTACCGAGCTTTTCGCTTATGAAGGGCTGATCCCCCTGTATGCGGTTGCTTGGCCTGCCCAGGGTATTTATACCGCTAAGCCGCTAACAGACCCCGCACAGTTTGAAGGCTTACGCGTTCGAGCGCCGAACATTAATACCCAACGCTTTGTGAATAACTTAGGTGGCAGTCCAACAGAAACAGAAGAGTCTGATATCCCCACGGCATTTAGCACGGGGCGTGTAGACGCGATGATTACCTCAAGCGCAACCGGTAATGCCATGGCCGCCTGGGATTATGTAACCGACTACACCGATGCCAACCTCTGGTTGCCTAAAAACATAGTCTTCATGAGCCAGCGCAGCTTCGACCGTTTGGATGAGGCTACCCAAGAAGCCTTGCTGGAAGCAGCTGCACGAGCTGAAGAGCGTGGTTGGCAGATGAGTCGTGATAACAACGATACAAGCACTGCAGCGCTTATTGAAAACGGTATAGCGGTTTCTGAACCGAACGAGGCAGTTGCGGACGCCTTGCAAGCCGCTGGCGCAAAATTATTTGCCGACTGGGAAACTCGAGCTGACGATGACGCCAAGCAAGCATTAGAAGCTTACCGCGAACAGCTTGCTGACTAAAAAATGCTGTTGAGTAGTGCTCAAGAGGCGGTAGGTTGGCCGCCTCTTTCGTCCACGTGCTTTATGGGACTGCGAACATGACGTTTAAATTCGATAAACTCTACCGCCTGGGAGCGTGGGGGGCAGCAGCGTGCATGGTCGCTATTTGTGCGCTGATTGCACTGCAAGTCACGTTTCGTCTCCTCGATGCGCTGCTAATATTAGTGGGCCAAGGCCGCTTAGGTATTAGCATCACCGGCGTCTCTGAAATGGCGGCTTACCTATTGGTTGGTGCCACGTTTCTAGGGCTTGCTTATACCTTTGTGCATCACGCGCATATTCGTGTGACGTTGCTAATTTCGCGGTTGCCGTCGGCAATCCGTGTTTGGTTTGAAGTGTTTGGCTTGATTGTCGCGTTGGCGATCAGCCTGCTACTAGGTTATGGCCTGATTGAGCTGGCGAGAGAGAGCCTGCAGTACAACGATGTTTCATCAGGTTTTTTAGCGATTCCCCTATGGATCCCCCAAACCGTTCTCGCTACCAGCGTAGGACTGCTGTGCTTGGCGCTTGCTGAAGCCCTATTCATGGCGCTGCGTATTGCCGCTCGTGATCCCTCCAGTTTTCGTGAGGCCACAGCGACTGACGACAGTGAAATGCACTAAGCCTGAGCTTTCTACCCTGGAGAATTTGCTGTGCTATTACTAAGTTTGGCTACTGTTTTTACCCTGGTACTGTTGCTGGGTAGCGGAGTGTGGATCGCCTTTGCATTAATCGGCACTGCATGGATTGCGCTGGAATTTTTTAGCCCCTTTTCGCCGGGGCCAATTTTAGCTTCTGACTTTTGGGGCGCAAGTTATGGCTGGGACTTAACGGCACTGCCGATGTTTATCTGGATGGGAGAAATTCTGTTTCGCTCCGGGCTTGCCGACAATATGTTTCGTGGCCTGTCACCTTGGCTAAACCGTCTTCCGGGACGTTTACTACATACCAATGTTATTGGTAGCGGCATGTTTGCAGCCGTGTGTGGTTCCTCTGCGGCAACCTGCGCAACCGTCGGCAAAATGACCCTGCCAGAGCTGGAGCGAAGGGGTTATGACAGCAATATGGCGATTGGCACTTTGGCGAGTGCCTCGACGCTTGGGTTGCTAATCCCCCCGTCCATCGTGTTGATTGTTTACGGCGTGGTTACCGAGCAGTCTATTTCACGTTTGTTTATGGCGGGGATTGGGCCGGGCTTGATGATATTAGCGATGTTTATGACTTACTTGGTGCTTTGGGCATTAATCAAAGGTAATCGAGAAGGTTTAACCGGCGCTGATGAGTCAAGCATGAGCTTTGTTGAAAAACTGCGTAACACCTGGGCGCTAGTGCCTATTTTGTTGCTGATCGGCGGGATTATCGTAACAATTTATGGTGGGCTTGCCTCACCTACGGAAGCAGCTGCGGTGGGTGTTGTACTCTCCATGGTGATCGCGTATTTCAATGGTCACTTTAACCGCGAGGTATTTACCAGCTCGCTGTTTGCCGCTGTGCGCACTGCATGCATGATTGCGTTTATTATTGCCGGTGCCTCGTTTCTTACCTCAGCCATGGGCTTTACCCAAGTACCAATGCAGCTAGCACGCTCTATTGGAGAAATGGGACTTTCGCCTACCATGCTGTTAATAGCGTTAACGTTACTGTTGCTCATCATGGGCTGCTTTCTTGACGGTATTTCACTGATCCTGCTGGTTACCGCCATTATTATGCCGGTTGTCAGTGCCGCTGGGTTCGACCTGATTTGGTTCGGTATTTACTTGGTTATCGTTGTCGAAATGTCGCAGATAACCCCACCAGTAGGCTTTAATCTGTTTGTTATTCAGGGGCTAACAGGTAAGGATATTTTTACTATCACTAAGGCGACGCTGCCTTTCTTTCTGCTAATGGCATTGGCTATTGCACTTATGCATATCTTTCCCGAGATCGCCCTCTACCTACCTCAGGCGATGAACCGGTAACCTGGTTATGGTCGCTGTGACCAGAGCGCTTGATAAAGTGCATGCTGCTCTGGTCGCGGCGGATTAAGATTTGGTATTGGGTGGGAGGCCGAGCTTGTTGAATGCGGTGTCGTTGCTAAACCTATCCTGAGCGCCATACCTTTGGCGTAGTGTATTTAATGCTTTGTGCTGAGTTTCTCTGCGACTATTGAGTAAGAGTGTATGGTTTAGCAAGAGCTGTTGCGCACTTTCAAGTAGCTCTTGGGGATCAATAGTTAATGGGGTGTCCATCATCAGTGTTTTGGCGATGAGCTCCATTTTAGGCTGAACTTCTTGCAACACGTGTTTAAGCGAGAAGGAGGGAATACCGACCATGGTGTTTAAATCATGCATGAGAGTGGCAAGCTGCTCTTCGGGAGTAGTTGAAAAACAAGCATCCGCTATAGGCCCAGAGATGCGTACACACATTTCCATAAGGCTCCCAGTTGTATAACTGTCATGGCTAAAGCGAATCGCGTTAACCATAGCCGTTGGGATACCCCATTTTGCGGCAAGCCAAGCCCCAATGAGAGTGTGGTCACAACCAAAGAAACGTTTCTCTTCTTCGATGAGGAGGGCATGCGGTATTGAACTATCAATATATAGTTCATCGGCGTGTTCAGGGTACGTCACGCTTAACGCCAATATCCCTATGTCCTGCAGGAGAGCCGCTGTAAAAGCATTGCCTGCCTGTTTCGGGCACGCTTGCTCAGCCAGCTGGCGTGCGATAAGCGCAGACATGATTGATCGCTGCCAGATTTTTGTATGCTTGGCCCCCTTACTGGGATGCTTAAACAGATTAAAGCTCAGTACGACGGTTAATGTCGCATCGAGACCCAAACGCTGGATAGCCTCAAGACAGGTCTGTGCCTGATGGGCGGAACGAGTGTGATGAACGCTGTTTGATAGTGATATTAGCCGAGTCGTTAATGCTGGATCATGCTCAATTGTGTTGGCACAATCGTTGATGCTCGCATCTGAAGATTGCGTTAATTTAAGTATGCGCAATGCGACTGAGGGAAGCGATGGTAAGCGCTGGCACTTAAGAAAATCGCTGATTAGAAAACTAGGAAGTGCTTCTGTAAGCGTTACGTAGAGTACTTCATCCTTAGTCGAAAGTTTAATCACGTTCTCTCCTAGCGCACTTTTAAGCGTAGTGACCAGCCATCATGATGTATTTTATGGATTTTACCATATACCCAGAAAGTGTTGGCATTGCCATAGACGGATAGTGCAGATGAGTTAAGGTAGCCGTTTGTGCTTTGTAAGTCTCTAGACTTTTATTGAGTCGGTGCCGGGTGCCCCATAATTAAAATGAAAAGGCGAGTGCACAAATGCACAGACGGAATGACGCAGCGGAGACCTTCCGCCAGCTAGCGGAAGGGTTGGCACACAGCGGTACGCCTAATTTCTTTGCGGTTCAGGTGGAACAACTTGCCCGCTTGTTGTGTGTTGATCACGTCTTGGTGGCGTCTGTCACAGAGTTACATATGGCTGATACCTTAGCCATCTGGTCGAATGGAAGTCTACAAACCAACATTTCCTACCCCTTGGCGGGAACCCCCTGTGAAACAGTTGTTGGCCGTGAGCCCTGTCTTTATCCCTGTGGTGTGCAAGCACGTTTTCCCAAAGATGAGTTGCTTGGTCAACTGGGAGCTGAGAGCTATATGGGGCTGCCACTATTTGACTCAAGTGGTGTAGCAATTGGCCTATTAGCCATACTCCACAGTCAAGCAATGCAGTTTGATGGTTTTGAAAACGAGATTCTGCGCATTGTCGCGGCCCAAACAGGGGCTGAGCTTGAACGTCGCCGCGACCATCGGCATATGTATCGCCTTGCTTACACCGATGGTATTACGGGGCTACCCAACCGTATTCGCTTTATAGAGCTTCTCGCAAGCATGGGTGAAGAGGCGATGCAATTAGGGCACCCGCTGTCACTACTATTATTAGATATACGCCGATTTAAAGAGATTAACGACCTACATGGGCACTACGTGGGAGACCAGCTGCTTGCAACAGTCGCTGGCCGTTTACAGCTGCTAGTCCAACATGCGGTTGCTCGGCTATCTGGGGACGAGTTTGCACTACTGTTGCCCAAGGACGATGAAGAGCAGTTGTTGGCGACCGTCGAGCAGTTATGTGATGTCATCCAGCAGCCTATCCAGTTAGAGCATCGTGTATTTCACTTAGATGTCAGCATTGGATTTGCCTGCTATCCAAGTCATATCCCTGACGCTAGTGAGTTATTTAACGCCGCTAGTATCGCTCTGCACCATGCCAAGAAAGGCGAAAATACCAACTGCTTCCCCTACGTTCTAGCTATGCGGCAGTCTATGGAACGCCGTCAATGGATGACCGAACGACTCCATCGCGCCATCCTTGAGTGCCGCTTAGAGCTCTATTTTCAGCCGCAGGTTGACCTAGCCAGCCATGCGCTAACGGGGGCCGAGGCATTATGTCGCTGGCACGATCCTGAGTGGGGCTGGGTAAGCCCAGGGGAGTTTATCCCGCTGGCAGAAGAGCGCGGGCTGATTTGTATGTTAGGTGATTGGATACTAGCGGAAGCGGCCAGCCAGCTCATCACTTGGCAGTCCCGAGGCACGCCGTTGCCAGGAAGGTTATCGATCAATATGTCGGCCCAGCAGTTTGTTGACCCACAGCTCACGGCCCACATTGCGCAACTGACAGCTGGAGTATCACCCAGCGCGATTGCCCTGGAGCTTACCGAGAGTGACTTTATGCGCGATCCTGATCAAGCGATCATCATTACCCAGGCAATGCGCCAGGCGGGTTATGCTCTCTCTATCGACGATTTTGGCACTGGCTATTCATCGCTCTCCTATTTGCGGCGTTTCGCTGCCGATGCGCTAAAAATTGATATCTCCTTTGTGCGCGAGATGCTTGATAACAAAAATGATCGCACTATTGTGCAAACGATCATTGCCATGGCGAAGGCTCTCGAGATGAAGACCATAGCGGAAGGAGTAGAAACCGGAGAGCAGGCTCGCTTGCTGGCTGAAATGGGCTGTAATCAAGCCCAAGGCTACTGGTTTGGCCGGCCATTACCGGCGGATGCGTTTGCGACGCAGTGGTTAGCGCCTACCACCTAATACCTGGCCCTCATAGCTAGCGTCATCTTTCTGTCATCACCTTTAGCATACCCTACGCACCGCCAACCCGCGAAGATAGGAGTGCTACCATGCGTCTGGCCCTGTTTGACCTTGATGACACCCTCCTGGATGGAGACTGCAGCGATCGCTGGAATTTATGGATGATAGAGCAAGGTTGGATTAGCGATGCCGAGACGTTTATGGCGCGCGCAGAGCAGATGCAACAGGCCTATCATGCGGGCAAGTTGAAGCTGGAAGAGTACCTTGCCATGACCCTGGCACCACTGCGTGGTCGCCGGGTGGCGGATGTGAACAAAGAAGTTGAGCGCTTTGTTGCCACGCATCTGCAGCCGCGTATTTTTGAACAAGCCTGGGTATGCATCGAAGCACACCGTCAGGCTGGCGACACCCTGGTGTTGATTTCCGCTTCGTCGCGCCACTTGGTAGCGCCTATTGCGGCTACCTTAGGGATTGAGCACGTGCTGGCGGTAGAGCTTAGTATAGAGCGTGGCGTTAACGAAGAAGCGCGCTATACCGGCCAAAGCGAAGGTATCTTCTCTTATCGCGGTGGTAAGGTGCTGCGTCTTCAGCAGTGGCTCGCTGAACAGAAAATCACCCCCAGCCACACCACCTTTTACTCAGATTCCCGCAATGATTTACCGTTACTGCAATACGTCGACTGCCCTGTAGCGGTAAACCCAGACCCGGTATTAGCTGAGGTGGCTAGCGTTGAAGGATGGCGGCGCTTAGACTGGCGAACATCAGCGCCATCAGGCGTTTCGCCACCCAACGCCTCGCCAGGAAAATCGGTACATGCCTGATGCCTACTACTTACAGTTAACCGAACAGCTGCGCTATCTGATCGATCAAAATACTGCCCTGGGGGAACGAAAGTTACCCGCTGAACGCGCGCTGGCCGAACGTTTTGCTACTACCCGCGTGACCCTCAGGCAGGCGCTGGCACAACTTGAGGGCGAGGGCCTTATTCACCGCAGTAACAGGCGCGGCTGGTTTGTTTCGCCTGCGCGTTTGGTTTACGACCCCACTCGGGATGCAGGTTTTAATGACTATGTACGGGCCCAGGGACGGCAGCCGTATACTGTCGTGTTGGGCATGGAAACACGCCTGCATCTTCCCGCTGCACGTGCCCTGGGGCTACCGGATGACCAACCGTTTCACCATATCCGCCGTCGCCGCTATGTGGATAACCGAGCAGTATTAGTGGAGTCGCTATGGGTGGTGCCGGAGCGCGCCCCTGAGCTATTAGACATCTATAGCGACCAGTCGCTATGGGGGCTGTTGCGTGGGCGTTGGGGCCACCATTTAGCCAATCGCTCCATCCGTATGGTGTCTGAAGCGCTTGCGCCAGTGGATGCTGAAGAGCTATTTGTTGCACCTGGCACCGCAGGGCTAAACATTTGCCGTGCTATTTTAGATGATCAGCAGCACCCCATTGAATTTGATGAGGAGCACTGGTTGCACGATTCGCTGTGTATTAGCGTGGAACTCTCTGGCCAGCAGTAACTGGGTTATTTTGATAAGCGGGTTTTGAAGCGCGTACATCACAACTTAAAAAATCGTTCAAACAAGCGTCATCGCACTGTCACTTAATGGCGGCAAACTTCTGGTCTATACCAAGCCATCGGAAGACCGCCATGCCTACTTTTCATCGCTTTTTCCAACCTAAGATCGTTGCAGGCGCTGTTGCCCTAGTACTTTCTAGCGCTGCTCATGCCACAGAGTTGACGGTTTACACCGCTGTTGAGTCAGATGACCTACAAAAATACGCCGAGCGTTTTAACGCCGCACATCCAGATATCAAAATTAACTGGGTGCGCGACTCTACCGGCGTGATTACCGCTCGCTTGCTGGCGGAAAAAAATAATCCTCAAGCCGACGTGATCTGGGGCCTGGCCGCCACTAGCCTGCTGGTGCTGGAAGAAGAGGAAATGCTGGCGCGCTACGCGCCTGAAGGCGTGGATAACTTAGACACTAAGTTTGTCGACCCAGCCTATCAGGATGGTGAAGACCCCGCCTGGGTAGGTATGGACGCCTGGGTAGCTGCTATTTGTTACAACACTATTGAGGGCGAGCGCCATGGCGTGCCGATGCCGACTTCCTGGGAAGATCTGACCCAGCCTGAATATGCCGGCCATGTGATCATGCCCAACCCCAATTCGTCCGGCACCGGCTACCTGGATGTGGCCAGCTGGTTGCAGCTGTGGGGTGAAGAGCAGGGCTGGGACTATATGGATCGCCTGCATAACAATATCGCTCGCTATACCCACTCTGGCTCAGCACCTTGCAGCCTGGCTGCCACCGGTGAAGCGGTAATTGGTGTGTCCTTTGCCTTCCGCGCAGCACGTTTGAAATCACAGGGTGCACCGATCGAAGTTGTCTTCCCTGAAGAAGGTCTGGGGTGGGACATGGAAGCCGCCGCTATTGTGGAGGGCACGAATAAACTCGACGCCGCACAAACCCTGATGGATTGGATTGTCTCCCGGGATGCCAACGAGCTTTATAACGAAGGCTATGCGGTGGTGGCCTACCCAGGTGTGGCACAGCCGATCGAAAACTACCCCTCCGATATTACCGATCGCATGATCGACGCTGACTTCCAGTGGGCAGCGGTTAACCGCGAGCGCGTGCTGGCCGAATGGCAGCGCCGCTATGACGGCAAAACCGAGCAGTAAGCCGAGATTCGCGATTAGTTGCCCCGGCTTAAATGCCGGGGCTTGGAGATGTTATGCAAACCACTATAACCTCGCTGCTGACGGCGGACTCGCCGACGGTGATGACCCAGACAACGCCGCATTTATGCATTGAAGCGGTGACCAAGTGTTTTGGCAGCTTTACCGCCCTGGACAATATTTCCCTGACGATTAAAGAAGGGGAGTTTGTGTGCTTTTTAGGACCCTCCGGCTGCGGTAAAACCACTCTACTGCGCACCATCGCCGGGCTTGCCCGCCAAACATCCGGCACGCTGGTCCAGCGCGGCAACGATATCTCCACACTGCCGCCCCAGGCACGGGATTTCGGCATTGTATTTCAATCTTATGCGCTGTTCCCCAACCTAACAGTGTTTAACAACGTCGCTTATGGGCTGCGTAACCGCCGGGTAGATCGGGCGCGTATCAATACCCGGGTGGCCGAGCTACTAGCGCTGGTCAACCTCAGCGGTAGCGAACAGAAGTACCCGGCAGCGCTTTCCGGCGGTCAACAGCAGCGGGTCGCGTTGGCAAGGGCACTAGCCACAGAGCCAGGTTTGTTGCTGCTTGACGAGCCGCTCTCGGCACTGGATGCCAGAGTGCGCGGTCATTTGCGCAGCCAGATTAAAGCGCTCCAGGCACGTCTGGGCGTGACCACCATTATGGTCACCCACGATCAGGAAGAAGCGCTGACGATGGCCGACCGCATTGTGGTGATGAATCATGGTGTGATTGAGCAAGTGGGTACCCCTGCGGAGATTTACCACCAGCCTGCCAGTGCCTTTGTGGCATCGTTTATCGGCACCATGAACTTCCTCGATGTGGCGGTACACAGCGCTGAGCAAGTGACGCTCGCAGCAGTGCGCTTAACTTGCCAGCCCCATAGTTTGCCAGTAGGGGAGGCTGCATGGTTAGCGGTGCGCCCGGAAGCGGTTGCGTTAACACGCCAAGTGGGAGGACTGGCGGGCGAGGTCATTGGCATTGAGTTCCTGGGCGCTTTTCAGCGCGTTACCCTGCAGCTAGCAGGCGCTACTCAAACACTGCTGGCTGATGTGCCCAGCCGTGACAGTACCACCTTAGGTCTTCATATGGGGCAGACGTTGGGTATTCAGCTACCGGCTGAGGCAGCACGACTCTATCCGGCGGGGAGTAATACCCTATGACGGACAGCTCTTTGCCCAAGACTTTTCCCAAGTCTTTGCCAAGGCGTGGCATGACTGTTTCACCTGAGGCGTTAATCCGTTTGCTGGTATTGCTCGCAGGCGTTGCACTGCTGGTGGTGGGGCTGCTGTTTCCGCTATTCGCGATGCTGGTCAAAAGTGTTCAGGATCGCAGCGGCGACTTTATTGGTCTTGCTAACTTCACTCGCTATTTTCAAACCCCCGCGCTGGTTAACTCCATCGCCAACTCGTTGAGTGTGGCATTGATGGCCACGGTCAGCGTGGTGAGCTTGGCGTTTCTATGCGCCTATGGCATTACCCGTACCTGCATGCCGGGCAAGCGACTATTTCGTATGCTAGCGATTCTGCCTATTTTGGCACCGTCGCTGCTACCTGCTATCAGTTTGGTTTACCTATTCGGCAATCAAGGGTTTTTGCGCGATGTTCTGGCTGGCCACTCGATTTATGGGCCGATCGGCATTGTGATGGGCATGAGCTTCTGGATTTTTCCTCACGCATTAATGCTGCTGACCACTGCGCTGACCAATAGCGATGCACGGCTCTACGAAGCGGCCGAAGCGCTGGGTACACCAAAGTGGCGGACGTTTTTAACGATTACCCTACCTGGTGTTCGCTATGGGCTAATTTCCTGCTTGTTTGTAGTGTTTACATTGGCGATTACCGATTTTGGCGTGCCTAAAATTATCGGCGGCCAGTTCAGCGTGTTAGCCACCGACGTATACCGCCAAGTAGTGGGCCAGCAGAACTTCCAAATGGGCGCAGTGGTCAGCGTGATTCTTCTGCTGCCTGCGGTGCTCTCGTTTATCGTTGACCGTTGGATACAGCGCCGCCAAGTCGCCCAACTTTCGGCTCGGGCGGTACCTTGGCAGCCCACTCCAAGCCCCGTGCGGGACTGGATTTTTGCGCTACTGTGCTACAGCGTGGCCGGTATTATTTTGCTGGTGATCGGTACGGCAGTGTATGCCTCAATGATACAGTTCTGGCCCTACAACCTGTCATTTACGCTGCAGCACTATACCTTTCAAGGCTTAGGCGGCGGTGGCTGGGGGGCGTGGTTTAACTCACTGAAGCTGGCCTTTAGTGTGGCACTGATCGGCACACTGGTGATTTTCTTTAACGCCTGGTTAATTGAAAAGAGCGAAGGCTACCGCCCGCTGCGCCAAGGGCTACACTTTATGGCCATGCTGCCCATGGCTGTTCCTGGCATGGTCTTGGGGCTGGCCTATATCTTCTTCTTCAATCAGACAGGCAACCCCCTTAACTGGCTGTACGGCACCATGGCGATTTTAGTGCTCAATACGCTGGTGCACTTTTATACGGTGTGTCATCTCACCTCGATTACCGCGCTGAAACAACTCGACCCCGAGTTTGAAGCGGTAGGGGCTTCATTAAAAGTACCGTTTTGGACCACATTCAGCCGGGTGACACTGCCGGTGTCACTGCCCGCCGTGCTGGATATTTCGGTGTACCTGTTCGTCAATGCAATGACAACGGTTTCAGCGGTGGTGTTTCTCTATAACAGTGATACACGGCTTGCCTCGGTGGCGGTGCTGCACTTGGACGAGGCGGGCTACTTTGCCAGTGCGGCGGCCATGGCGGTGCTGATATTCCTGACATCCTTGGTGGTTAAACTGCTTCATGCTGCACTTACCCATGTTCTATTAAATAACGCCCAGCGCTGGCGCCAAGCGGGATAGGCGATACATAGACAGCCGCTGTGCTAACGGCTAACCTGCGGTTAATATCTGGTATAGACCAAATGATTGACAACGTAATTCATGACGTAAAAGAGCCCTATCTATTAACCCCAGGGCCACTAACTACCTCCCATGCTACCAAAGCGGCGATGATGCGTGACTGGGGCTCCTGGGATGAAGACTTTAACCAGGTCACCGCCAGTATTCGCACTCAACTGCTTGCTATGGCGGAAGCGCCAAGCGATGAGTACGCCTGTGTACCGATGCAGGGCAGTGGTACCTTTGCCGTTGAGAGTGCGCTGGCTTGCGCTACCGAACCGGATGGCAAAGTGCTGGTGCTGATGAATGGTGCTTACGGTAAGCGCGCCGCTCAGCTGCTAGATACCATGGGGCGTGCCTATATCACGTTAGATAAAGGTGACTACCTGCCACCCCAGCCTAATGAAGTGGCGGCGCTACTGGAGCAATATCCAGAGATTACATCGATATTTTTGGTCCACTGCGAAACCAGCTCGGGCATTTTGAACCCCTTAGAGGCAATTGCTGATGTGGTACATGCCGCAGGTAAGACGCTAATAGTGGACGCCATGAGCTCGTTTGGTGGCGTGCCGATCAGCGTGGTACAGACGCCCATCGACGTACTCATCTCCTCCTCCAATAAGTGCATCGAAGGTGTGCCGGGCTTTGGTTTTGTGATCCTCCGCCGAACACTGCTTGAAGCAGGTAAGGGGCGGGCCCATTCGCTGAGCCTGGATTTATATGCCCAGTGGGAATATATGGAGCGCACCGGTCAATGGCGCTTCACCCCTCCTACTCACAGTGTCGTCGCCTTTCAGGCAGCGCTTGCCCAACATCGGGAAGAGGGCGGAGTAGCAGGGCGCTGCGCACGCTATACCCGCAATCGAGATGCGCTGGTAAAAGGCATGCGAGCGTTAGGATTTAGCACGCTGCTGGAAGACGAATGGCTATCGCCTATTATCACCACGTTTTTGAGCCCTACTGATCCTGCCTTTGAGTTTGGCGCCTTCTACGCGGCACTAAAGGCGCGTGGATTTTTAATCTACCCCGGCAAGTTGACCGAGGTAGAAAGCTTTCGCATCGGTTGTATTGGTCAGCTAGGCATTACGGTAATTGCACAACTGATCAGTGCCATTCAAGAGGCGCTAACCGAGATGGGTATTTCTCTTATTGCTGACCTATCTTCACAATCAGGGAGTGCCTAATGCAGTATCAATCTCCTCAGCACCTTCAAGCGGTTATCAGCGACTGGGCAGGCACGCTGGTTGATTTTGGTTCCTTTGCGCCGACCCAGATCTTTGTTGAGGCCTTTGCCGAGCTTGGTGTGGCGATTAGTTTAGAAGAAGCCCGGGGCCCCATGGGGATGGGTAAGTGGGACCATATCCGTACCCTGTGCAATCAACCGGCTATCGCCGCACGTTTTGCGGAAGCGGTAGGCCATACGCCAACAGATAACGATGTTACGGTGCTTTACGAGCGTTTTATGCCGTTGCAGATTGCCAAAATTGCTGACCACTCGGCGGTTATTCCCGGCGCACTCGACACCTTAGTCACGCTGCGTGCCCAGGGGCTCAAGGTTGGTTCATGTTCTGGCTACCCCGCAGTGGTGATGGAAAAAGTCGTCTCCCTGGCAGCGGCCAACGGCTTGCAACTGGATCATGTGGTGGCCACCGATGACGTGCCCAATGGCCGCCCGCATCCTGCCCAGGCGCTGGCCAATGTGATTGCCTTGGGCATTAGCGATGTAGCCGCCTGTGTGAAAGTCGACGACACCACACCGGGCATTCTTGAAGGGCGCAGTGCCGGTATGTGGACAGTTGCGCTTACCTGCTCGGGCAATGCCCTTGGGTTAACCTTTGATCAGTATCAGGCGCTTAGCGAGGCAGAGCGCCTAGCTGCCCATGAGCGTGTGGCTGCCCAGTTTGCTTCCTCACAACCGCACTACTGCATTGCCACCATTGCCGAATTGCCCGGCGTGGTCGAGGCCATTAACCGTCGTCTTCAACAGGGAGAGCGTCCTTGAGCCCAGCCGCCTTAACATTAGTGCTGGTTTCAGTATGTATGCATGCCGGGTGGAACGTACTGGGGAAACGCAATGCACCTTCGTTGGGAGCGTTTTCCTTGGCCTACGGTGCAGGTGGGGCAGTGCTTATTCCGCTGTTATGGTTGGGGCCATCGTTGAGCGCGCTGCCAACTGCCTTCTGGGGCTGGCTGGCGCTTTCTGGACTGTGCCAAATGCTCTATATGGGCGGCTTAGCCTGGGCCTATGCCCGAGGTGAAGTCAGTGTGCTTTACCCCATCGCTCGGGCGCTGCCGGTGGTGCTAGTGCCGTTGGTCTCCATTGCGCTGCTGGGTAATCGCGTGCTGGATGGTTGGGATGGCATTGGCATGGCATTAGTAGTGGCTGGCGCACTTTGCCTGCCGCTTAGCCACCCAGACGCGCGCAGGCTATCCACCTACCTCACACCTGCCATGGGCTTTGCGTTGCTGGCAGCGGTAGGCACTGTTGGTTACTCACTAATAGATAAGCAGGCGTTGGGGTTAATGCAGGGTGTGGGGCATAGCGGGTTAACCGCCGGAGCGGTGTTCATGGTGCTGCAAGCGTTGATGACGCTAACCTGGGCGCTCCCGCTACTGGCGCTGCTACCGGCGGAGCGCCGCCGCCTACCTGCGCTGCGCCAGCAGGGATTAACCATGCTAGTCGCCACAGGCCTGATGATGACCTGCACCTACGGCCTGGTATTAATCGCCCTAGCGCTCACAGAAGAAGTCAGTTACATCGTGGCGCTGCGTCAGTTGTCTATCCCAGTGGGTGTATTGATGGGCGTGCTATGGCTAAAAGAGCCAGCATCGACGGCCAAAGCCGTCGGTACATTGGTAATGCTCTTGGGGCTGGTGCTTGTCGCGCTGTAAAACCGTACCTTGCAGCGCCGACCAATAAGCGGAAAACATGATCAACCGCCAAGCGATAGCAAATAAATGCTAGTGAGGCAGCGGCTGAGGGCCTGTATCGCATACCCAGAGTTATGGCGCTGGGCAGGGGGCGCCGACATGTAGCGCGGCGGCAGACATGCCAGGGATGTTTAACGTGAGTTGTCCGTCTTCAACGGCAACACATTGGTCATCATCCACGACGTTTTGGTAGTGGCCATCGGCCATGTTGGTGTCGAATGTGCGTGTTAAATCGTTGTGTTCACGGTTAATAGCAAGAAAGCCTTGAGTGTCTCGGCTAAACGCTATTTGGTTATTGCCGTTATCCCACCAGTGCGTAACGTCTGCGCCCTCAGTGTATTGGCGGAACGCGACCATATTGGCAATCTCGGGCCAGCGGTGTTCGCATACCCAGGCTTCTCCACACTGTATTTCTTCTTGTTGATATACCGCTGTTTTTGGTGGGCCTTGGTCGCTGTCAGTAAATGTGTAGCTCGACATGATTTTGGGATAGCCGTAAGGCCAAGCAAGCATAAACATATTGGCCAGGCGGTAAAGGTTGCCGTCTTGGTGTGTCAAAATATTATCACCTCCGGCACCATGTCCACGTTGATTGTCGTGGTTATCGGTAAATACAACGGCTATTTCGCTGGGTAAAAGCACATGCTCTTCGCCCAGCCGACGGAGGTTGACCAGTGGCTGGTTATTGAAAATATCACCCAGGTACGCGCTATAGCGAAACTCGGTGATATCGGCAATGCCTTGGTACTCAAGGGCGCTAATCGCTTCGCCTCCTAGGTCAATAACTTCCTGAAAGGCATAAAGTGGATATTCCAGCCGTTCTAGAATGTGCGCAATATCATTAGGGGCCATATGTTTAGCGGCATCAATTCGAATGCCCTTCACACCTAGTTCGGCTAGCCTATTCAGGTATTCGGCAATGCTGTTTTGCACGGCAGGGTTGCCGGTTTTGAGGTCGGGAAGGCCTACCAACTGGCAACGGCGAACACGCTCTGAGTTATGGGTATAGTCGTCTTGTTCGATACCGCAAGGTTCGTGAAAATCTTGGGGCTGGTAATGAGGGTAGCTCAGGGTCTCGTGGTCATAGTGGGACCCTGCGGTGCCTTGGCCCTTGCCGTGGGCTAGGTGATTAATCACAGCGTCGACGTACACATCGACCCCTGCCGCTTCACAGCGTTGAACCATGTGGGTAAACGCTGTACTGGAGCCGCTTCGACTTTCCAATTGGTAGCTAACAGGCTGATAGCGCGTCCACCAAGCATCACCCTGGATGTGCTCTTGCGGTGGTGACACTTGCACGGCCTTATAACCTTTGGGGCCTAACCAGTTTTCGCACTCTTGCGCGATATCGTCCCATGGCCACTCAAATAAATGTACAAACGTGTTGGCGTTAACTGGCTGGGTGGTTAGCCCTATTCCCAATGAAGTGCTGGCGGCAAGAATGAAAGCATATTTGGAAAACATGAATATCACCTGTGTTGTCATTGTTAATAACAAAATGACGATATGTCAGATGATCCAAACCCTCCTTGTTAACGAGTAAGAGGGCGTAGGTGAGGGGAGGAGTGCATTTGAGTGCTAAGTTTTGCAACTCAATAATTAAGCGCGTGCTAACTCACTGCCTGCCACACCAAATTGATACCAACCAAGAACATGGCGATGATCACTAAGCGGTAGAATAGCGCTTCGTTAACGCGGCTTTGCAGCCACAGGCCATTTCGTACGCCAAACCAGGCGACAGGCACCAGCAACAGCGACGCCCAAACGCTGGTGACGTTCACTTCGCCAAGCCACATATATGGGCCCAGTTTGATCACATTGACCACTGCAAACGAGACGGCGCAGGTAGCTATAAAGGTCTCTTTAGGCAGTTTGCGCGGCATTAGATAAACATTCAGCGGCGGCGCGCCAGCATGGGCCATAAAACTGGTAAAACCGCAGACACTTGCTGCTGGCAACGCCCACCGGGTGGAAATAGGTTTCTTGGCAGCAGGCTTTAGCAGCATGTAAGTGGCGAACAGTAAGGTAATAATACCGAGAATAAGGCGTAGCCCCTGTTCACTTAAACTACCAAATAGCAGAGTGCCTATGGTCACACCCACAAACAGCCCCGGCACAAAGCGCCAGACTTCGGCGGCAGCCTGTTTACCCCACCACGCTTTTACCGCGAATACGTCCATCACCAGCAATAGCGGTAACAACAAACCCGCTGCCTGGGTGGGGCTAATCGCCAGTGCCATGAGCGGCACTGAAAGCGTACCGAAGCCACCCGCAAAACCACCCTTTGAAATGCCGGTGAGGTAAACAGAAAATATGATTAGCAGCCAGGCGATGGCGGAGTAGTCGGGAAGCATGGGGGCCTCATTAGTCTGTAATAAAAGCCATACATAAAAAAGCCCCGCGGGTGCGGGGCACAACAGCATAGCACTAGGTAAAGCCTTACAGGCAAAATAGGCAGCTGCTCAAGCGTTCATTAGCCACTCATGGTCAGGGTCGTTGTGGAACTGCCACGCCCGTTTGGGACCGGCCATCACGTTTAGATAGTAGAGCGAGTAGCCATGAGAGGCGCCCACCGGGTGGTAGCCTTTGGGCACTAACACGCAGCAGCCATTTTCGACGGCCATAGTTTCATCTAGGGATCGGTCGTCGGTATAAACGCGCTGGAAGGCAAACCCTTGTTTAGGGTAAATACGGTGGTAGTAGGTCTCCTCCAGCAGTGACTCCTGGGGTAAGTTATCCACATCGTGTTTATGGGGCGGGTAGCTCGACCAGTTGCCCGCGGGGGTAAATACTTCGACTACCAGCAGGCTATCGGCGGGTTCGCTTTCCGGCAAAATATCGTGGATATGGCGGGTATTGGTACCCTGGCCACGGGTGCTCTTCTTGATGTTGTCAGGCGCGATCAGCCGTGGAGCGTGGTTGCCATGGCCAGGGGCGGTGCATATCGCTAGTTCAAGATCGGTGGTTGCTTCCACTGCATAGCTAACCCCATTGGGCAGATACACCGCGTAGGGAAGAATTTGCTCGAAGATATCCATACGCTCACCAATATCGTCAAAGCGATGCTCGCCGCAGATAACATTGGCGCGGCCTGTTAACAGCACCAGGCAGACCTCCTGATTCTCGCTGCTTGCTTCAAGGCGCTGGCCTTTGGAAAGTTTATGCACCCGAAAGCCGACATAGGTCCAGCCTGCTGATGCTGGGGTAACGTCAATCACGGTGCCTTGAGCATCTGGGGCGGTGGGGCGTACCAGTAGGGATGGCATCTTTCGCTCCTTTTGATGGCTAACAGCTCTGCTGGCAGCTGAAATCTAAAATCGGAAAAATAGCGTGGTTGTTTGCGCCTGTTTAAACCGCTGCATCAAGCAGGATTTTGCGACCCTCTCGCAGCGAACGCTCCGCGGCATCGGCCAAACGTAGCGCCTCCAAACCATCCAGCGCGCCCGCTACGGGGGCGCGTTTTTCCTGCCACGCTGCCACAAAGTCGCCAATTTCAAGCCGATAGGCGTCGGCGTAGCGTTCCAGGAAGAACCACTTGGGTTTTTCCTCTACTTGCCCGGCTTCGCCGGTAAAGCGTAGCCGGGTGTCGCACTCATTCTGTGCCTGGAGCATGCCTTGGCTGCCAAAGGCTTCAATACGCTGATCGTAGCCATAGCAGGCGCGCCGTGAGTTGCTGATTTGGCACAGCTTGCCACTAGCGGTGGTGAGGGTGACCATGGCGGTATCCACATCGCCTGCTTCACCAATGGCAGGGTCGATAAGACAACTACCTACGGCAAAGACGCTCTCAATCGGCTCATCCAGTAGCCAGCGGGCCATATCCAGGTCATGAATCATCATGTCGCGAAATAGCCCACCGGACTCAGCCACATACTCGGCTGGTGGGGGAGAAGGGTCGCGGCTGATGATGGTGAGGGTTTCAAGCACGCCAATACGCCCTTGGGTGATGGCCTGTTTAAGCGCCGCAAACTGGGGATCGTGGCGGCGATTAAAGCCTAACGCGCAGGTCACTGGGTGTTCGCTAAGCACCTGCAAGGCATCGCGGGTGCGAGCCAAGTCCAGGGCGATGGGTTTTTCGCACAGAATTGCCTTACCAGCACGGGCGGCACGCTCCAGATACTCCGCGTGGGTGGGCGTGCTTGAGGCAATCAGTACCGCATCAATGGCGTCGTCGGCGAAAATCTCGTCAACAGTCGCCGCTCGGCTGTCGTACTGCTTGGCCAGCGCCTCTGCAGCAGGCTGATAAAAATCGGCCACCGCTGCCAGCGTAACATCAGGGTGGGAATAAATGGCCTGGGCATGCACCTTGCCGATGCGTCCAGCGCCGATTAGCGCGAGTTTCATATGCGTTCTCCTCTTATTGTTTTTGGCGGCGCTTGTCTTGGCGTACTCCAAGGCCAATCGCCAGGGCCTGGGTTAGACAAAGTGAGGCGGTTAAGCCTCGAAAGCTTTTGACCTCGGCTTCATTTACCACAAAGACAACATCAGCGAAGTGGGCGAGGGGGCTAAGCAGTGAATCGGTGATCACCACAATAGGCAGGCCACGCTGATGAGCGTCTGCACAGGCTTGCTGGCTCTCTTCGGCATAGGGCGAAAAACTGATCGTTAACAGCGCATCTTGTTGGCTCATGGCGCGCAGCTGCTCGCCGTACATGCCACCCAAACCACTGACCAGTAAAGCGGGTTTATCCACGTGGGCCAGGGCGTAGGTCATGTAGCTGGCTACGACAAAGCTGCGTCGGGCGCCCATCACATGGATGGCATGGGCCTGTTCAAAGATATCCAACGCTTTCTCCAGGCTGGCTGGGTCGATGCGGCTGGGTAGTTGCTCAAGAACAGCGCGGTTGGCGTCGGCAAATTCCCATAAAAGTTGTGTGCTATCTGGGGTTTCGCCGGTAGCGCTACGCACTGCACGAATGCGTTCGGTGTAGTTAGGCAACTCGTCGACCAAGCGACTGCGAAATAGCTGCTGCATCTCGGAAAAGCCTTTAAATCCCAGGCTATTGGCTAAGCGAATCAGGGTGGATGGGGTGACATCCGCTTGCTCGGCAATTTTGGCCACGGTGGCCAGGGCTACTTCCTGAGGATGGTCGAGCATAAAGCGTGCGGTTTGCTGTAGCCGTTTGCTTAGTGTGGCGTACTCGGCGGTGATCAGCATTTCTAGCTCGCGATAGCTTTGTGGCGGCTGCGGCATACAAATTCCTTAGCGTTAACGCGTGTACCACTCGTCTTATAGGCCATCAGGCTTATGGAAAGCTGGGCGGCTGTAAAACCGGGGCTGCCGTAAAAATAAGCAAAGTGGTGGCTTGCTATGCAGTCTAGTCGTTTGGAATAAATATTCCATTTATACCAAAGTATAGAATAAATAATTTGCTAGTTTTGCTTTTTAGAATCTATATTTCATAGCGCCAGCAGCATCCAATGCTGCCTCACAAATAAATAATGATAATACGAAGAGGAATTTACCTATGGCACGTCTTACCCGCTGGCTTCTTGCCTCTATCACCGCCACAACGCTAGTAGCAGGTGCCGCACAGACTCAAGCACAAGAACCGGAAAAAGAAAGCCGCTTCGTTATGGTGACCCATGGCGTTCCCTCTGACCCTTTCTGGTCGGTAGTTAAAAACGGTGCTGAAGCCGCTGCCGAATTAGTGGGGGCACGCTTGGAGTACCGCGCGCCCTCAACGTTTGATATGGCCATGATGCAGCAGCTTGTGCAGGCGGCGGTGGCATCTAACCCGGATGGATTGATCCTCTCTTTCACGGATGAAAACGCATTGGGCAGCGTTGTTCAGAACGCGGTCGACAATGGCATTCCAGTGATCACGATTAACTCCGGTGGCGACGTGGCGCGGAACTATGGTGCCCGGCTGCACGTTGGGCAAAGTGAGTACGAGGCGGGTAAGCAGGCTGCCGAACGTATGCAGGAAATGGGCGTTGAGAAAGGTGTCTGCGTCAATCATGAACAGGGTAACCAGGGTTTAGATCAGCGTTGTGATGGCTTTGTTGATGGCTTCAATGGCAACGCCGAGCAATTGGCGACGACTTATGACCCCACTGCCATCCGCAATGCCATCGTGGCGTACTTGAATCAGAACAGTGACGTGCGCGGTATTTTAACGCTGGGTGCATTGGCGGCAGACCCAATGATTCGTGCCATGCGTGAGCAAGGGGCTACCGATATGTTCACCCTGGGTACCTTTGATCTCTCGCCAGGCATTCTGGAAGCACTTAACGCGGGTGAGCTGGATTTTGCGATCGATCAGCAGCAATACATGCAGGGTTACTTGCCGGTGATGTTCCTTGATCAGTTCGTCAAGAACGGTCTGCTACCCGCGGGGGACGTCGCGACAGGCCCTGGGTTTGTCACTCAAGACAACGCAGCACAGGTCATTGAGCTTAGCAGTCAGGGCATTCGCTGATACCTACCTAATCAGAAAAGGCTCGGCGGTGCCGAGCCCTGGGAGTCGATCGCCATGAATTCCAATGAAGTTAAGCAGCCGGCTGCGCCAACAGTGGTTGCCCAAGACGAGCGTATCCAGAGAGTGTCCTTCTGGAAGAAAGCGTTAAATCGCCCTGAGTTGGGGGCGTTGGCAGGTGCCGTGTTGGTGCTCTCTTTCTTTATTGTCGCCTCTAGCGGCACCGGGATGTTTACGCCTGCAGGTATTATTAACTTTCTCGAAGTTGCCGCTCAGCTTGGCATCATCGCTACGGCGGCTGCGCTACTGATGATCGGCGGTGAGTTTGATCTGTCGATTGGTTCGATGATCGGCTTGGCCGGTATTCTGATCGCCATTCCTGCGGTGGAGTATGGCTGGCCACTGTGGGCCGCTATCTTGCTGGCCTTCTCCTGTGCAGCCCTGGTGGGGTGGATTAACGGCAATTTAGTTAATCGCACTGGGCTGCCTTCTTTTATTGTGACGCTGGGTTTTCTATTTATTCTGCGTGGCCTGGCTATCGGTATCAGCCGGTTGCTAACCGGGCGTACACAGGTGGGTGGCGTTCAAGCGCATATCCCCGGTGACTGGTTCGCGGCGCTATTTTCCGGCGAGGTGGCCACAGGCCTATTCACCTGGATGGCAGCCAATGGCTGGATGGCAACTAACTTTGCGGGCAACCCCGTGGTCTCGGGCATTCCGGTTTCCATCGTCTGGTGGTTGGGCTTAACCGCGTTGGCGACCTGGGTATTGCTGTGCACGCCTTACGGGAACTGGATTTTCGCCAGCGGTGGCGATGCTAACGCCGCGCGCAACTCAGGGGTGCCGGTACACCGCGTCAAGATCTCACTGTTTATGTTTACGGCCTTCTCCGCCACCATTTTTGCCTGCATCCAGGTAATGGATACCGGCTCGGCAGATACCATTCGCGGCATGTTAAAAGAGCTGGAAGCCATTATTGCGGTGGTGATTGGCGGTGCTTTACTGACCGGAGGCTATGGCTCCGCCATCGGGGCAGCGTTGGGTGCGTTGATCTTCGGTATGGTGCAAATGGGCATCTTCTATACCGGCGTTAACACTGACTGGTTCCAGGTCTTCCTGGGCGTGATGTTGCTGGTGGCGGTGCTGTTTAACAATTACATGCGCAAGAAGGCGATGGAGGCCAAGTAACATGACCATACGTACGCCAATGATTGAAATGCGCAGCGTCAGCAAGCACTTCGGTAGCGTTATAGCCTTAAGTGATATCTCGATGCAGGTCTATTCCGGCGAAGTGATGTGCCTACTTGGCGATAACGGCGCAGGCAAGTCAACGCTGATCAAAACCCTTTCTGGGGTTCATCAACCCACCCATGGCGAGATGCTACTGGATGGTGAGCCCACCCGCTTTAAGTCACCGGCGTATGCGCTAGACGCTGGTATCGCCACCGTATTCCAGGATCTGGCAATGGTGCCATTGATGTCGATTACCCGTAACTTCTTTATGGGTCGCGAACCCACGGTTGGCTGGGGGCCGTTTAAGCGCATCGATTGGAAATATGCCGACCGGGTTGCCAAAGAGGAAATGGCCAAAATCGGTATTGATGTACGCGATCCTAGCCAGCCAGTGGGGACACTTTCCGGTGGTGAACGCCAGTGTGTGGCCATTGCCCGGGCGGTTTATTTTGGCGCCAAGGTGTTGATCCTTGATGAGCCCACGTCAGCGCTCGGGGTCAAACAGGCCTCCGTCGTACTGCGTTACATTGCTAAAGCCCGCGCCGATGGCCTTGCGGTTATCTTTATTACCCACAACGTTCACCACGCCTATCCCGTAGCTGATGCTTTCACCCTGTTGTCACGCGGTGGCAGCTTAGGCTCCTTCCGTAAAGAAGACGTCACTCGTGAAGAAGTGCTCAATATGATGGCCGGTGGAGCCGAACTTGAGAGTCTGGACGCGGAACTCGCCGAGTTCCAACGCAGCGACCGTGAAAAAAAAGCTAATAGTGCCGCTGCAGACCAACCCGCATCAATGACTGGCGGTAAGAGTGCCTGTGATCCAGAGAAACGCTTGGCGGGCGGCTACTAGCGAGCGATGAAACATCAACAGATCCTAGATTCTATGCGGCGCTTTTTCGCTTTAACGTCCATCCAGGTATGTGGCGATGGGCTGGGCCACGACAGTGACGTGGGGAGATTTTATGCTGAACAACAATATGCAACACCGGCCGCTTGACCTGATTTGCCTGGGTCGCGTAGCAGTTGACCTTTACGCCGAGCAAATTGGCAGTCGCCTGGAAGATGTCGCCAGTTTTGCCAAGTACCTGGGCGGTAGCTCGGGCAATGTAGCCTACGGCACCGCACGGCTAGGGTTGAAGTCCGCCATGCTCTCGCGGGTGGGCAACGAACAGATGGGCAACTTTGTGCGCGAAGAGCTTGCGCGCGCAGGCGTAGATACTACCGCCCTCCAGACCGATCCCGAGCGCCACACCGGCTTGGTGTTGCTGGCCTTAAAAGACCGCGAAAGCTTTCCGCTGCTGTTTTATCGCCGCGACTGCGCCGATATGGCTATTGATGCCGACGCCATCGATCCTGAGTTTATCGCCCGGGCAAAAGCACTGGCGATTACCGGCACTCACCTTTCTACCGATACCACCCGCCGAGCCTGCCGTAAGGCGCTGGACGCCGCCGCTCATTATGGCGTGAAGCGGGTGCTGGATATCGACTACCGCCCGGTACTGTGGGGGCTGACCAACCCCGGCGATGGTGAAACCCGCTTTATCGCCGATGAAAAAGTGACCAACGACCTACAGCGCTGGCTAGCGGATTTTGATCTGATAGTGGGCACCGAAGAGGAGTTTCACATTGCCGGTGGAAGTACGGACACCTTGGCGGCCCTGCGTGCGGTGCGCGAAGTTAGCAAAGCTACACTGGTATGCAAGCTGGGGCCCATGGGCTGTGTGGTGTTTGAAGGTGCTATTCCTGAGCGCATTGAAGACGGTATTTTGGTTAAGGGCGTACAGGTTGAGGTGCTCAATGTACTGGGTGCCGGTGATGCCTTTATGAGTGGATTACTGCGCGGCTGGTTACGCGGCGAACCGTGGCAAACAAGCGCCGGTTACGCCAACGCCTGCGGTGCCTTGGTGGTCTCCCGCCATGGTTGCGCCCCGGCGATGCCCACCGAAGATGAGTTATTTGATTACCTGGCGCGCCGCGACGAGGTGCCCCGTCCGGATATCGATCAACGCCTGAACCATTTGCACCGGGTCACTACCCGAGTGCCTGTTCAGTGGCCTGAAGTATTGGGCCTGGCATTTGACCATCGCCGCCAGCTCACCGATATGGCCCGCGAAGAGCATGCCGACAGTGCACGCCTGCCTAGGCTTAAAAAACTGTTGGTCACTGCCGCCGAGGCGGGCGCAAAGCTGGGAGGCATTACCACTCCCGCGATTCTAGTAGACGACGTGCTGGGTCAAGACGCACTCAATCAAGCCAGTGGAAAAGGCTGGTGGATTGGTCGCCCGGTAGAGCTACCTAGCTCTCGTCCGCTGCGCTTCCAGCATGGCGACGATTTAGGTGCCTGCTTGCGCCACTGGCCCCGGGAGCAGGTCATTAAATGCCTGGTGTTTTACCATCCCGACGATGACGTTTCGCTACGCCTAGAGCAGGAGGAGCGCCTGCGTCAGCTCTACCAGGCGGCGTGTACGTATGGGCTGGAGTTACTGATTGAGATAATTCCCCCTACCGATATGTCCAGCGATGACACCACGCTGCCGCGCAGCCTGCAGCGGCTCTACAACCTAGGTATTCGCCCAGACTGGTGGAAACTACCTGCCATGTCAGATGCAGCCTGGAAGGCGGTGGGCGAGACGATTGAACGCGAAGACACTTACTGCCGAGGGGTCGTTCTGCTTGGGCTTGATGCCCCTATGGACGATATGAAACGCGGCTTTGAAGCAGCGGCCCGCCATCCCTGCTGTAAAGGCTTTACCGTTGGCCGCACGCTATTTGCCAGCGCCAGTCGCGACTGGCTGGCGGGGCGTATTGATGATGCTGGTCTGGTACAGCAGGTTGCTCAGAATTATGCCGAACTGATAAAGGCGTGGCAGCAATTAAGGCAGGCGCAGCCGCAAACGCTGGCCCACACGGAGGAGGCGTAAAATGAGCACCATTAGACTCACCATGGCCCAGGCGCTGGTCAAGTACCTTGCCGCCCAGCGTATTGAAGTAAATGGTCAGGAAGTGGCGCTGTTTGAAGGCGTGTTTGCGATTTTTGGTCATGGCAATGTGGCAGGAATGGGTGAAGCGCTTTACCAGGTGCAAGACATACTGCCCACCTTCCGCGCCCATAACGAACAGACCATGGCCCACGCGGCCATTGCTTTTGCCAAGGCCAATGGCCGTCAGCGCTTAATGGCGGCGACCAGCTCGATTGGCCCTGGGGCGACCAATATGGTGACTGCTGCGGCGCTGGCCCACGCCAATCGACTGCCGATTTTGCTACTGCCGGGGGATACCTTTGCCACCCGCGAACCGGATCCGGTTCTGCAGCAGGTGGAACATTTCGGCGACCCGACCATTACCGTCAACGACTGTTTTCGCCCGGTGTCGCGCTACTTCGACCGTATTAATCGCCCGGAACAGCTGCTAACCAGCTTGCCCCAGGCGATGGCTACTCTGCTGGATCCTGAGCACTGCGGCCCGGCGACCCTGGCGCTGCCTCAGGATGTGCAAACCTTTGCCTATGACTACCCAGAAGTCTTTTTTGAACCCAAGGTACATCGCATTCGCCGCCCGCCACCGGATGCTTATGAGCTACGCCAAGCGGTCGCTGCGCTACAACAGGCCAAACGCCCACTGATCATTGCCGGTGGCGGCGTGCATTACGCCGCTGCCTGCGAAGCCTTGGCGGAGTTTGCCAAGGCGCGAGGCATCCCGGTGGCCGAAACCCAGGCAGGCAAAGGCGCACTGGCCGATAGCCACCCTTGGGCGGTGGGTGCCATTGGGGTCACCGGCAGCGCAGCCGCTAATCAGTTGGCGGAGCAGGCGGATGTCATCTTCGCCATAGGCACACGGCTACAAGACTTTACTACTGGCTCCCGGGCGTTGTTTGAAGGCAATGATAAAACGCTGATCGCCCTTAACGTGGGTCGTTTCGACAGCGTTAAGCATCAAGCGCTACCACTCACCTGCGATGCCTTGATTGGGCTTGACCAACTCGATGAAGCGTTGGGCGATTGGCGAGGCAGCGATGAGTGGCGCGAACAGATCGGAACGCTCAAGCGCGAATGGGCCGAGGCAGTACACCGTGTAACCGCCGATCAAGGGCTGGCGCTGCCCACCGACGCCCAGGTGATTGGCGCGGTTAATCGCCAGGCAGGCAACGATACCACCGTGGTATGCGCCGCTGGTGGTTTGCCTGGAGAGCTGCATAAACTCTGGCAGTGTTCAGGCCCAGGTAGCTACCACGTGGAGTATGGCTTCTCCTGTATGGGCTATGAAATTGCCGGTGGTCTAGGCGTCAAGATGGCCAAGCCTGAGCGGGAAGTGGTGGTGATGGTGGGCGATGGCAGCTACCTGATGCACAACTCGGAGCTGGCCACCTCGGTGATGCTGGGCCACAAGTTGATTGTGGTGGTGTTGGATAACCGTGGCTACGGCTGTATCAACCGCTTACAGCATGCCACCGGCGGCGCCGGGTTCAACAACCTGCTGCAGGACTGTCGCAGCGTCGAGGCAGGCGCACCCAAAACCGATTTTGCCGCCCACGCCAAATCCCTGGGCTGTGAGGCTGAGTCAGTGACCGGTATTGCGGAATTGGAACAAGCACTGGTGCGCGCTCGCGCAGCCCAATCAACCTATGTGATCGCCCTGGATACCGACCCATTACCCAGCACCCAGGAAGGCGGCGCCTGGTGGGAAGTCGCCGTGCCCGAAGTCTCCGAGCGTGAAGAGGTTAAGCAAGCCTATCAGGGCTATCGGGAAGCCAAACAGCGCCAACGCCACTAATACCAACAAACATAATCACAAGGAATACGCTATGCCAACGGTCACTTTAGGCATCAATCCGCTCACTTGGACGAACGATGACTTACCCAGCCTGGGGGCATCAACTTCATTGGAAACCTGCCTGCAAGAGGGGCGCGAGGCGGGCTTTAGCGGCTTTGAACTGGGCAATAAATTTCCCCGCACCCCTGAGGCACTTAGCCAAGTACTTGGTGCCCACGATTTATCACTGGTTTCGGGCTGGTACTCCGCACGCCTGCTGGAGCGCAGCCCAGAAGAAGAGATTGAAGCCGTTCAGGATCATATGAACCTGCTCAAGCAGTGCGGCGCCAAGGTCATGGTGCTGTGTGAAGTGACCCACTGTGTACACGGCGATCAGGAGCGCCCGCTCTCCCAGCGTCCGCATCTTTCCGAGGATGAGTGGCAGCGCCTGCTGCACGGCCTGGATGTGGTGGGCAACTACCTTAAATCACAAGGCATTCAGCTGGTGTACCACCACCATTTGGGCACGGTGATCGAGAGCCAAGCCGACGTTGAGCGCTTAATGGACAACACCGGCGAAGGTGTCGGTCTGCTGCTGGATTTTGGTCATCTACGCGGTGTAGGCGGTGATCCGCTGGCTATTGCCAAGCGCTACAGCCAGCGTATCCATCATGTTCACTGTAAAGACCTGCGCTTCCCGGTGTTGGATGCGGTGCGCAACCGCGACAAAAGCTTTTTAAACGGCGTGCTGGATGGCCTGTTTACCGTGCCGGGGGATGGCAATGTGGATTTTTTGCCTGCGCTTACCCACCTGTGCGAACAGGGCTACCAGGGCTGGCTGGTGGTGGAGGCCGAACAAGACCCTGAAGTTGCCCACCCGCTGACTTACGCTCGCCTGGGTTATCGCAACTTACGTCAACTTGCCGAGCAGGCGGGTTTTGATGTGGCCAGCTAAATATTAGGGGTAACCATAATGAAAACCCTCAAGATTGGCCTAATCGGCACCGGCTTTATGGGCAAGGCACACGCTATTGCTTTTAATGCAGCGCCCAGCGTTTTTGAGCTACCTGCCAAGCCCGTTTGTGAGCTGCTAGCAGATGTTAACCTTGCCAACGCGCAGAGCCGGGCGCGTGCCTGGGGGTTTAACCGTGCCACGGATGGTTGGCGTGCCTTGGTGACAGACAGTGAGGTGGATGTGGTGGATATCTGCGCGCCCAATTTCCTACATAAAGAGATGGCGCTGGCCGCCATTGCTGCTGGCAAGCATGTTTACGCCGAAAAGCCGCTGGCGCTTAGCACTGCAGACGCCGACGAGATGGTCGCTGCTGCTGAAGCGGCGGGTGTTAAAACGCTGGTGGGCTTTAACTATATTCGCAACTCCTCGACTCAACTGGCCCGTCAAATTGTCGCCAGCGGTGAAATCGGCGAGTTGATTCACTTTCGCGGGCGACACAATGAAGATTACCTACTCGACCCGCAAAAGCCCCATGACTGGCATACACAGCGGGCGACCGCAGGCGCCGGAGCATTAGGCGATGTAGGGTCGCATATTCTCAATATGGCCGAATTTTTAACTGGGCAGCGTATTACTGAGGTATGCGGCCAGCTTCAGACCGTCATTGCTATGCGTTCCAATGCCGACGGTAGTGGTATGGCCGCAGTGGAAAACGACGATCAGGCCCAGGCGATGCTGCGTTTTGATCGGGGATTAATCGGCAATATCGAGACATCCCGGGTAGCCGCTGGGCGCAAAATGGGCTTGGCCTACACGCTAACCGGCACCAAAGGTGCCATTGTGTTTGACCAGGAACGTATGAGCGAGCTGCAGCTATATCGCCACGGCGATGCCTACGGTAGGCGCGGTTTTACTACCCTGTTAGCGGGGCCCGAACACCCTGATTATGCGGCATTCAGCCCCGCGCCGGGCCATGGCTTGGGCTATAACGATCAGAAGATTATCGAGGTGCGTGATCTGGTTGAGGGTATTATTAACCACCGCCCCCTCTACCCCGATTTTCATGAAGCCGCCCGGGTCAATCGCTTGATCGATGCTATCGAAACATCAAATCAGAGAGGGCAGTGGGTTGTTGTTTAGTCTTTACCCGTTACGAAACAGGAAACTATAGGCATTTAATGCAGGCACGCCACCCAAGTGGGCATACAGCACTTTGGAGCCAGCGGGGAATTCACCGTTGCGCACCATGTCGATCATGCCGTGCATGGATTTGCCTTCGTAAACCGGGTCGGTGAGTACGCCTTCCAGGCGGGCGCACAGGCGAATGGCTTCCAGAGTGCCTTCGTTGGGCAGGCCGTATTCCGGGCCGCCGTAGCGGGTGTCCAGAATTACATCGTCATCACTAATGCCACCTTCCAATTCCACCAGTTCGGCGGTGTTGCGGGCAATGCGCAGAATCTGTTCGCGGGTTTGTTCGGGCTTGGCAGAGGCGTCGATGCCGATTACTCGCTGGGCGCGGCCATCAGCGGCAAAGCCCACTACCATGCCTGCCTGGGTGCTGCCGGTGACGGAACACACCACGATGTAGTCGAATTTAAAGCCCAGCTCTTTCTCCTGCTGGCGCACCTCTTCGGCAAAGCCCACAAAGCCTAAACCACCGTAAGGGTGCTCGGAGCAGCCAGCGGGGATCGGGAAGGGCTTGCCGCCGCGCTGGCGAACATCTTCCATCGCTTGCTCCCAGCTTGGGCGAATACCGATATCGAAACCGGCGTCGTCCAGACGGACATCGGCGCCCATAATGCGTGACATTTCTATATTGCCCACTCGATCATATACCGCATCTGAGTAGTTAACCCAGTTCTCCTGCACTAGCACGCACTGCATGCCCAAGTGTGCGGCAACGGCTGCTACCTGGCGGGTCTGGTTAGACTGAATGCCGCCAATCGAAACCAGCGTATCGCAGTCCTGTTCCAGTGCCTCGGGGATCAGATATTCAAGTTTACGGGTTTTATTACCGCCAAAGGCCAGTCCGCTATTGCAGTCTTCGCGCTTGGCATACAGCTCCACTTCACCGCCTAAGTGTGCGCTTAGCCGTTTTAGGGGAGTGATCGGGGAGGGGCCAAAGGTAAGCGGGTAACGTGGAAAGCGTTCAAGGTTCATAACAAGCTCCTGCTTTTCAGGTATTGAATGCGATTTCGAAAGGTTGCTGAGCAAGGGTCTGTGTAAAAGGTCTTTGTGATAGATCTGTGTATAAAATCTGTGTGAACCGTTGGCGTACTCTCTGCTATTTATAGTACGGGGTAGTTATAATTTTTGTGTTGCAAAATTGGCTGCTTATAAGCAATGAAAATTGTATAAATAGGGAAATTGTGTTTTTAAATAGTGTGAAAAGATCAATAAGGTAAATAATAGTGCGTTCAAAAACTTCGCGTTCGCGCGCTGAGCCTGATGATCAGGCGGCGGAGCTGGACCGTACCGACCGGCGTATTCTTAAGCTGCTTCAGGAGGATGCCACGCTCTCCAATGTGGCCTTGGCCGAGCGAGTTAACTTAAGCCCGGCCGCCTGTTTACGCCGGGTTGAAAAGCTCAAGCGGGATGGAGTCATCAACCGGGTGGTGGCACATTTAGATCCGGAGCAGCTGCAGGCGGGCATGGTGGTGTTGATTGGCGTGGTGCTGGATCGCTCAACGCCGGAATCCTTTGCGGCCTTTGAAGAGGCAGCCCAGAAGGTCTCCGGCTGTATGGAGTGCCATGTAGTCACAGGGGAGTTTGACTACTTTATGCTGGTGCGCACTCGAGATAGCCAAAGCTTCAACAGGCTACACGCCGAGCAGTTGCTCTACCTGCCCGGCGTGCGCCAGATCCGCTCATTTATGGGACTGCGGCAAGTGGTATCGACCCATAAGGTGCCGATTTAGTCTCTAGGGTAACGTGCTTCCAATTCGGCCACCTGTTCCGGCGTTAACCCCCGAGGGTTCTCGCCCCGCAGCAGCAAGTAGAGCTTGGCGGTCTCTTCCAGTTCTTCAGTGGCATACACCGCTGCTTCCAGGTTTTTCCCCGCCACCACCGGGCCGTGGTTGGCCAACAATACCGCGCTGTGTTTACCCGCTAAGCCCCGCACCGCATCGCCCAGTTTTGGGTCACCGGGAATGTGATAGGGAATCAGCGGCAGCTTGCCTACGCTCATCACGTAGTAGGCGGTCAGCGGTGGAATACAGTCGCAGGGATCGACGCCCGGCAGGCACGATACTGCCACCGAGTGGGTAGAGTGGAGATGCACAATGGCGCCGGACTGCGGGCGCTCCTCATACATCGCCATATGCAGAAACTGCTCTTTGGTGGGCGCATCGCCGCTGAGCAGTTGGCCTTGTGCATCCAGATGCGATATCCGTGCGGGGTCGAGCCGCCCCAAACAGGCGTTAGTGGGCGTCATCAGCCAGCCGCCATCGTCCAAACGCACACTGATATTGCCGCTGGAGCCCATAGTGAAGCCGCGATCAAACAGCGATTTTCCCAGGGTGCTGATCTGCTCCCGCAGGCTGTTCTGATGATGGCGATGCAAATGAATACTCATACCAGCACCTCAAACGCTCGGGTAAAGAAGTCCACTCCACCAAAATTGCCGGATTTCAGTGCCAGCGACAGTGGCGCCTCACGGCCCACCCACGGGGCCTGAGTCCAGGGCACTCCGGGGTCAATTTGTTCACCGATGCGCAGAGTGGTAATGCCGAGTGCCGAGACCACCGCGCCAGAGGTTTCGCCCCCAGCCACCAGCAAGCGGCCCACGCCTTCGTTGACCAGCGTAACTGCCAGTTGACTCAATGCCTCTTCGACGAGATGCCCCGCACGGTCCACGCCCAGTTCGGCTTGCGCAGCTTTCACCTTCTCTGGGTCCGCCGAAGCGTAGATCAGTACCGGGGCGTTGCTGGATAAGCGCTCCAGAGCAAAGGCCAGCGCCTGTTCCCACTGTTTGTCTCCTTCCGCCAGCGATAAGGGGTCCAGGGCAAAGCCGCCGTCAGGGTGTTTGGCCAGAAAATCCGCCACCTGGGCCAGCGTTGCCCGTGAGCAACTGCCGGAGAGCACCAGCGCACTGCCAGAGGGTGGGGATAAACGTCCCGGCTCATCGATGGAGTCTAACCAACCCTGGGCGCGGTACTGGGCGGGCAGCGCCTGTCCCAGACCAGAACCCCCGGTGACTAACGGCATCAACACCGTGGCTTCGGCCAATACGCCCAGATCCTGTTCATCCAGGGAATCACAAATCACATGGCGCACGCCTTGCTCCGCCAGTGCGGATAAATGAGCACGGGTGGTCTCCGCCCCTTTAGCCAGCACGGCACGGTTGGCCAGACCCACCGGGTGTGGAGTTTGGCGGGAGAGCACTCGCACAAGATCCGCGTCTTGCATCGGGTTCAGCGGGTGGTGCTGCATACCGCTGTCGTTAAGTAAGCGATCACCTACAAACAGATGCCCCTGATAAACCGTGCGGCCATTAACCGGAAAGGCGGGCACCATCACGGTTTGGTTAGCCCCCAGGGCTTTGAGAAGAGCATCCGCCACCGGTCCAATATTGCCCTGATCGGTGGAATCAAAGGTGGAGCAGTACTTAAAGAACAGTTGTCGAGCCCCTTGCTGGCGTAGCCAATCCAGCGCCGCGAGGGAATCCGCCAGGGCCTCATCTACCGGGCAGGAGCGAGACTTTAACGCCACCACCACCGCGTCAATGTCCTGTAGATCGATCTCATCCGACGGCACGCCAGACGGCACGCCAATCACCTGCAGGCAGCGCATGCCGCCGCGCACCAGGTTATTGGCGAGGTCAGTGGCTCCGGTAAAGTCGTCGGCGATGGCACCTAATACAATTGTCATAAGTCGCTTCCGTCGTCAGGGGTCAGTGCGTGGCAGCGTTCATGCGCGCGCGTTTTATTAATGGTGTGATGATCGTTACTGCCAGTAGCAGTGCTGCGATGGCAAGCAGGGTGGCGCTGATGGGGCGGGTAAAGAAAATCGAAATATCGCCTTGAGACATCGATAGCGTGCGGCGCAGCTCGCTCTCTGCAATGGGACCAAGTACCAAACCGAGAATGATCGATACCAGCGGGAATTTTAGCTTTTCCAGTAGATAACCCAGTACGCCAAAACCTAGCATCAGCCACACATCAAACATTGAGTTACGCACTGAGTAGGTGCCTACGATGCAGCACATAATGATGATTGGGCCGAGTGCTGAGTAGGGTACGTTCAAAAGCTTGGTAAATAGGGTGATAAAGGGCTTCGCGAACAGCAAAATCATAAAATTGACGATAAACAAGCCTGCGAATACTGCATAAATTAGGCTGCTGTGAGTCATCATAAACATCGGGCCAGGCTGCAGACCGTGCATGATAAAAGCACCCAAAATCACCGCTGTGGTACCACTGCCCGGAATGCCCAGGGCAAACAGCGGCACTAAGGCGCCCATGGCAGCAGCGTTATTGGCTGATTCCGGAGCAGCAATTCCTTCCGGCGCTCCTTTGCCAAATTTCTCGGGATGCTTGGACCAGCGCACCGTTTCGCTATAGCTCACCATAGCGGCGGTACTGGCACCAATACCTGGCAGAATGCCGATGACCACACCGATAATGGAGGAGCGTGCCAGAGTGTTGCCGATCTGGCGCAAAATCGGCAGGTCAAAAATTTTAACTTTAACCTTCTTCAGCGGTTGATGAGTATCTTGGTCGAGCGAGCGCTTCATGACCTCCGAAATGGCGAAGAGGCCCACGATCATTGGGATCAGCCCCACCCCTTCCATAAGGTTGAGGTTATCAAACGTGTAGCGGCTGGTACCGGTGAGTGGGTCGGTGCCGATAGTGGCAATAAATAGTCCCAGGGCGGCTCCAATCAGGCCATAGATTAGTCGGCCGCCCAGCGATGCCACCACCGTAAGGCCCAGTACTGCTAAGGCAAAATACTCAGGAGAAGAGAATCTCAACGCTAATTTGGCCAGCATGGGGGTAAAGATAATCAGCGCAACCGTACCCACCAAGCCGCCAATCGCCGAGCTCAGTACGCCAATGCCCAGTGCTTTACCTGCCTGCCCCTGCTGGGTCATTGGGTAGCCATCAAAAGCGGTCATTACTGCTTCTGGCGTGCCTGGCGCGCGGTAGAGAATGGCGGTAATCAAACCAGAAAAAACAGTTGCACCATAAATGGCGGTTAACAGCATAAAGGCGGTAGTGGAGTCCATGCCGTAGGTAACGGGCAACAGGATAACCACCAGAATAACGCCGCTGATACCGGGTAGTGCACCGCCGATGAACCCGATAAATACCGCAGAGGTAAGCAGTAGCAGGTTGAGTGGCTGCATCACTACGGTCAGCCCGCCTAGAAAATTCTCTAGCATCATCAACTCCTAAACAGGAAGCAGTAGTGGTTATCGGGGAGCGTCATAGAGCTATGTGTCATAGAGCTATGCATCATAGAAATATGTGTCATAGAAATATGTGTCATAGAAATATGTGTCATAGCGGGATGCCAAGTAGCATGACGAAGACACCCTGCATAAGCAGCGTGGCAACCACCAAGGTGATAAGAATCGTGCGCCAAGAGCGTGCGCCAAGCAGCAAGGTACACACCAACGTGAACGCAATGCTGGCGAATAAAAAGCCAACTTCACTTATCAACCAGGTGTAGATAAGGGTGGTGGCTATCAACCACCAATGCCGCGTAGACGCTAATGTGAAACGCTGAGTTGTGACTGGAGCGCTCTGGGGTTGGGAGAGTGCTTCCGACTCATCGTCGTAAGTGGTGCCTCGTCGAGCATCACGCCAAGTGATCAATAGCAGCGCGCCACCCAGCCCTAGAAGTGCAATGATTAAGGCTAGAGGCCATACCCGAGGGCCAATAAAGGTCGAAACTTCCGCGGAGCTGGGAAACTGCAGTGTGGGTACCAAGCTGATCAGTGCTAGCAACACCACCGCGAGAGCGAAAAGAGAAATCCTGGCGTGCATGATAAACCCCGAAGGGAAGGTGGCAGAAACTGCCTGATGACAGAAGCCCCTGCCAGTGAGTATCAAAAGGCAAGCAAGTTATTTACCTGCCTTCGCATAGTGCTTTATTGGCTATTTATTGTTCGTTACTTAGCAGCCGCGAATAGAGCTCATAATTGTTCTCAAGGCGCTGACGGTATTCATCACTATCCATCCAGCCTTCGCGGTAGGTGAGGTTCACGCGCTCAGCGTATGTTTGGTACTCTTCTGAGTCATAAACTTCTTTGAACGCTGCTTCGATGCGTTGAAGAATGGGTGCAGGCGTATCGGCGTGCACAAAAATCGCACGATCATTACCGTCGGTAAGGTCCCACTCGTACTCTACAGTGGTGGGAACATCTGGGTAGTCGGCCAAGCGCTCATCGCTGAACACCAAAATCGGCATCATCTGGCCCGCTTCTATATAGCTCAGCAGCGGACTAAGTGACGTGGTGGTAGCGTCTATGTTGTTGCCTAGCACGTTTGCCGTGGCATTACCGGTGCTATCGTAAGGAATGAAGTTCATATCCAGACCAGAGGCGTCGCGCAAGGAAAGAAAGGCGACATGGTCAGGGCTAGCAGTGTGAGTGCCACCCACTGTTACCTTGCCTGGATTGGCCTGGGCATACTCCATAAAGGATTCAAAATCCGGATAGCGGTTGGGATTAACAAACAGTGCCATCACATCGGACTGCATACGTGCCACGGGCGTGAGCTGGTCTAAGCCGATTGGGTTTTGCCCGGCGGCCAATGATGTCACCAGGGTAGTGGAAGCGAAATCAAGAGTGTGCCCGTCCGGTGCGCCATTTGCGGTGCGCTGGTGAGCCAGGGCGCCGGACGCTGAAGGCAGGTTGACCACAGTGATACGAGCGCCGCCCAGGGCTTCTTCAAACATTGGGCGAACCACACGAGCAAAGTTATCCGTACCGCCACCGGCGCCTGCTGCTACCAGGAACTGGATAGGTTTCGTTGGGTAATCTGCTGCATCGTCAGCGTTGGTAGCAGCGGCTAAGCTAACCAAAGTGACGCTGAGAGTGACCATTTTGAGGGCATGCTTAGTGAGTAAGAGTTTGGTAAACATGGTGTTTCTCCAATCTAATTGTTATTGCTTTTCTTATCCCGCGATGAAGGGTTAGTCGTGCGTGCTAACGACTGTGGCTTCGGGGGCTGATATATCCAGTTTGAACAACTGGTCCTGTTTTTCGCGCAGCCGTTTTAAAGTAGATTCAGGCAACGCAACATCCGCTAAGGTGATCGGTTGGTTCGGTGCAATATCACGAATCACGTCAGCACCAGGAAGCAGATAAAACGGTACTTTTTCAGTTGATGATAGTGGCGCGGCGGGGTGAAGCTCCGGGCGTAAACCCTCGATATGCCGGTGGTGACCGCGCATCGCTAGCTTTTGGCCTGCCTTAATGGACTGTGTGGTGCGCGCGGTGAGATCAAATTTAGGCGTCGTGGCCTGTCCGCCGCCGGAAGTTTGGCCATTGATGACCACATCCAAAAGTGAAATCGGTGCTTCCAAACCTAGCAGGTGGCGGGGTAGGTAAATCATTGCACTATTGCCGCTGCGGCTTAATACATGACCTTTATCCCGCAGCAGGCCCCATACATGGGGATCTTCACAGCGCACCACCACAAAGACCCCCCCAGCAAAGCTAAGCTCGTCCGGGCGGCGTAGGCAGTTAAATACCTCCAAGCGCTCAAGCTCCTGCAGTACGCCGCCTTGAGTCTGAAGATCCAACAGTGTGGGTACTTCCGCTGTGCGCAGCACCATGGCGTGAAATTCAGGTAGGTCTGGGCTTAATCCAGTGGCATTAGCCACGTTGACCATTTCGCACAGGTCGGGCACCGAAATTTGTGGGATTGCAGCGAGTAATTTGCTGCGAGCCTCCACCACCTCACGCTCACGTCCTGTTGGCAACTCCCATAGCTCGTTTAAACCGGGGGCAGGGAACTCAGTGCCATTACAGGTAACGGTGCTACTTGCTTCATCCCATATAAAGTCATATTCACTACTTTTACCTGCTGCAATAATTTCAAAGCCCAGGGTTTTGGCCCAGGTGAGCAAGCCAATAAGCAGACTAGGCTGGTCGCCATCTAATGGCGTGAATAGGCGACCCTGTTGATAGGCTAGGCGAGTCAAATATGGACCCACTACAGATTCTGTCTCTTTAGTGGCAATGCCAACGTGCTTACCTGCCAGTAACGCGGCTTCTGCATAGCGTGCACCTGCATCAGGAATGCCGGTGGACTCCACTAAAATATCGAAGGGAAGTGATTGAATGGTTTCAAAGGCAGCGGTGGCGATAAACAACCCTTTTTGCCACGCGATTTCAGCATCACTTTGAGAATGGCATACCATTATTTGTGTGTTAGAGATGCCCGCATGGCGCAGTGCTTCAGCTGCTTTTTCAGGATTAATGTCGATTGCGATACGCGCTGATAGTTTTTCCATCTGCCGTGCTTGGCGCAAAACACCGCGGCCAAAGTCGCCAGCGCCCGCGATACAGGCCTCAACCACCTTGTCTTTTTCAAAATGTTGTAAGTAGTTCATAGGGTGTGGGGTTTCCCTTTGCTGGTCAGACTGCTGCGATGACACGTTGTGCCTTCATGTCGCTAACGAGGTGAGCGTTTTAGTGAACGTATGTATGGAATGTAGTGGTATACCATTTTTAGGGTCAATTGGTTGGTGTTAATACTTTGGTATTGAGACGCCTTCTTTTGTATTTATGATGTTGATAAATATGAATTTAAAAAATCACGATTTTAACGCTATTTGTTTGAAAGAGTTTTTTTGGTATGCCATTCTTGGCGCTCGCTTACTATGTGAATATGCCAATGGAAGAAGTCACCCAGCCAAATCAGCCTGGACTTGTGGAGAAAGTCGCGAATTACCTGCGTGAACATATCGTGATGGACCATTTTCAGCCTGGCCAACGTTTGCCTGAACGGACATTGGCGGTTGAACTTCAAGTATCACGTACCCCTTTGCGGGAGGCGCTGAAGATTCTTGCTGCGGAAGGGCTGGTAGTGATATCACCAAACCGAGGTGCCGTGGTGGCGGATGTAAGCCCCGCCGATATGAAAGAGAAGGCGTATGTCTTAAGTGTGCTTGAGCAGGCAGCAGCAGAGTTAACGTGCGCCAATGCCAGCGATGACGATATTGCAGAGTTGCAAGCACTTCATTATGAAATGAAGGCTGCTTTTTTAAGACGTGATCGTCAGAACTACTTTCGTTTAAACCAAGATATTCACAACCGGATCGTGGCGCTTTCGGGCAATACCACGCTGGTTGATATGCACGCTAATCTGAGCCGTCAGCTGTATCGCGTTCGTTACCTTTCAAATCAAAAAAATGAAAAGTGGGCAACGGCAATGGAAGAGCACGAGGCTATCATGGTGGCTTTAGAAGCCCGGGATGGAGAGCGCGTAGGGCGGGAACTGCGTAACCACCTAGGTAAAACATGGATAAAATATGCTAACGGGGATATTAAACAGTGCTGATCGCGTCGCTCTTTTAAAATGGTTTGGCTACGATAGAGAGTCAGCTTTCAAAAAGAGATAGACCATGACGGCCACCCTTGAGCAGCGTGCTCTGAAAATATCTATTCTGGTAACCCTGGGCGTCTCCACCCTGGGGATTGTCTTCGGTCTCTTATCCGGTTCTCGCTCTGTCCTCTTCGATGGCGTCTTTTCCGCTATTGACGCCGCCATGTCGGGGCTGGCGCTAGTGGTTGCGCGTTTGGTAGTGCGTGAAGCCAGCCAACGTTTCCAGCATGGCTATTGGCACCTTGAGCCGCTTGTAGCAGGCCTGAATGGCAGCATTTTACTGCTGCTGTGTTTTTACGCGTTCTTGAACGCTGTGCAGGGGTTAATGGATGGTGGTAATGAACTCGCTTTTGGTATCGCCATTCTTTATGCCATCGTAGTAACAGCAGTATGTACTGCTATGGCATTTTATCAGCGAAAACTGAATCGCCAGGTTGGTTCTGAACTGGTGCGTATCGATATGCATGGGTGGGTAATGGCGGCATCGATTACCGCTGCACTGCTGCTGGCCTTTGCTGTTGCGTGGGTGATGGAAAGAACCAGCTATGCCTACCTCACGCCTTATGTCGACTCCTTCCTACTAGCGATACTGACACTCTGCCTGCTCCCCGTTCCTATCGGTATTGTGCGGCGTGCGTTGCGGGATATTTTTCTTATCGCTCCCAGCGCTTTGGACAGCGAGGTCCATGCGGCAATGGTTCCTGTGATGCAGCGGGAGGGAGTGCTTTCCTACACCAGCCATGTGGCCAAAAGCGGGCGTGGTTATTTCATTGAGATCCATATTGTGACATCGCCTGATTTTGCCAGTGAGAAAGGTGTTGCGGAGCTGGATGATATTCGTGGACAGATCTCCGAGGGAATCTCCATAGCACCCGAGCTCTGCTGGTTTACCGTTGCGTTCACAGCGGATTCCCGCTGGGTCTAACGTTCGTTCGCGCAATAGCGCGTCTTTGATCATACTGATAAAGTAAGTCTAACAACTCACTCATGGATGATAATGCGATGAAATATTCTTGCCTGGGCTTAGCTAGCGTGTTGGTTTCATTACTACTGGTAGGCTGTACCACGGCTTCTACACACAGTAATGACCCGCAGGATAATTACCCACAGGCTGACTATCGTTGTAATGATGGTACGGAGTTCACTGTTATTTTCGATCAGCAGGAAGATGTCGCGCTGGTTATGATTAATGGCGACACACTACGCTTGGAGAGCCAGCGCCCCGCCTCTGGTATGTGGTATGCCACACCAACACATGAGTTCCGCGGCAAGGGCGATGAAGCCACTTGGACGGTAGGGCGTCGCGTGCCCTCTGAGTGTAAAGCAATCTAAAAAGCAATCTAGGCTGTTAACGGTGTGCTTGAGGTTAAGCCGGATATTTACTCATTAAGCGCTTTGCTGATGAAGTCTAAAAAGCGGTGATCGCTGGCATGGGCAATATTGATACGCATTGAGTTGGCATCGGTACTATCGGGGCGTAGTGAAAAAATGGCGCCGGGTGCAATAAAAATGCCTTTTTCTGATGCCCATTTAGCCAGCTCGGTGGTGTTGATATGAGGTGGTAGCTTGGCCCATAGATAGTAGCCACCGCCTGGGCCAATCACATCGTTAACACCAATCTGCTTTAGCACCCGTACCGCAGTGGCGCTCGCTTTGGCAACGCGCTCGCGAAGCTGTGCAAGGTGGCGCCGATAGCGCCCCCTTGCTAATAGGTCATGCACGACCATCTCATTGAAGGTCGAGGTGTTCACAACAGTGAGCATCTTAATATCGACCAGTGCCCGAATAATTGATCGGCTGCCTGCCACATAGCCACAACGCAGACCTGTGGAGAGGGTTTTAGAAAAAGTGCCAACGTAAATAACTCTTTCTAGTCCATCTAGAGCCGCAAGGTGCGCGCTGCCTTTGGGTAAGATATCTGCGAAAACATCATCTTCCACCAGCGTTACCCCGTAGTGGTCGGCTAGCTTTAATAGCCGATGCATGTTGCTGAGTGACATTGAACTACCGGTGGGGTTATGAGCGTTAGGCTGTAAGAAAAACAGCCGAGGCCGATACTGCTTGGCTTTTCTCTCAAACTCTTCCAGATCAGGGCCATCCGCAGTGCGCGGGACGCCAACCAATTTTGCTTTAGCCAAACGTAGCTTGCCAAACAGTGGGTAATAGCCGGGCGTTTCAACCAGAACGCTCTCTCCTGGAGCAACGAAGTGGCGAATGATTAGATCGAAGGCATGATTGGCGCCAAAGGTCATCATGACTTGTTCCTGTGAGGCATGGATTGATCGTCCAGCCAATGCCATCGTTAAGCTCTCGCGCAGTGGGGAATACCCTTGGGGCATACCGTATTCGACGTCGTTGATCCCATTGAGACTCGCTCGGCGTCTGATTAGGCGCGTCAATTCTGTGCCGCCCATCCAGCTGGCAGGAGCTCTACCATCTCCCACCCGTACCGCAAAATTGCCGACTAATTGCTCGCGAAGAAGCGACACGCTATCGACGGCTTCTGAGAGTTCACTGGTTGGCTCTTCTATCGCTGATGGTAAGGGGCGCGACACAAAAAAGCCTGACCCTTGGCGTGCACTTAGATGGCCTAGTGCAACTAATTGATCATAAGCATCAATGACGGTGTTTTTCGATACGCCAAACTGTTGAGCGGCTTCTCTGATGGAAGCCACCCGTGTGCCAGGTGAGAGACGCCCCTCGTCGATTGCTTTTAGAAGAGCGGTGGCTACTTGGCGGGATTTTGACATGAATGTCTCCCAATGGCGGTGGAACTGTACCTTTTATTTTATAGGTACAGTACTTCGTACAATTCCAATAACTGTACCTTACTCAGTGCCCTATCTTTCCACAAGATAGGGCCAGCCTACTTGGGTATACAACACTAATAATGATCTCTGCGGAGAATAGGCATGCCAAATAAAACAACTTCTTACCTAACTGTTTGGGACGACACGGTGACAGGTAAAGACCTGATCATCTCCTTGGCAGTATCCACCCCACTGGCACTGGGTGGTTTTATTTTCACCCCGTGGCCAGCGCCGCTGCCCTTAATTGTCGGCTTATGTGGTGCGCTATTAGGTTTTGCTGTTAATGCAGTCTGTTTGCGCCCTAAACGTCGCCTAGATATTGAAGGGGAGGCGTAGATATGGATGCGCTAATGCTTCTGCAGATGTTAATCGCAGCGCTGATAGGGGTTGTTGTCTATACCGCTATTGGGGTTGCGCCTGGCACCGACGAGACGGCGGTACTTGCACCCGTAACGCTGGCGTTGGTGGTTGCTGGTATTCCCCTTCCCGTCGTGCTGGCTTTCTTTATGGCTGCCATTGTGGCGAAAAAACTGACGGACTCGATACCCGTTTCGGTCGCGGGGATACCCGGTGGGGTGATGTCTGCCCCAATGGTCGAGCATGCAATGATTCTGAAGCGTGAAGGCCACGCCACCTTGGCGATTCGCAAAATGGCCTCGGGCTCGGTCATTGGAACACTCGTCGCGATTCCCGTTAGCTTGTTTTTGGCCTTCCTGCTGACGCCTTTAGCAGATGTACTGAGTCAGTACGCCAGCCAGATATTTTTTGTTGGCGCTGTTTTCCTGGCGTTAATGAGCCGCGAAAAAGTCATCAGCCTAATCAGTATTGTCATCTTGGCAGCACTGATACAGGCACTGCGCCACTTCTACTGGGGTATGGGGGTGATCCCTGAAGGCCAGGTTGTCTTCATCTCATTTTTCCTGGGGATCACTATCGGCCCAATGATCTTTAATCTGGCGCAGCTAACCGTTAACGAAGAACGGCGCAAAATGTCGGTGAAAGAGCCCAAAATCATCAAGATTTATGCAACGGATGACAGTGGCGATAGTAGCCGCTTTCCTAATCCGTTTCGTATTTTGACTCGCCAGGAAGCGGTATCAGCGACTGCTAGCTCGGTGCTTGGGTCGGTCACCTTCTTTATGAGCCCGGTGGGGATCACTATTTTTCTGGGCGAGGTGGTGTCGAGTTGGGTGAAGGGTACGGTGGAGAAGGCGAGTCGTGCGCTCTCCTCAATGGATGCGGTCACCAACGCTGCTTATATCGCTGGCATTTTGATACCACTGGCGGCGTTAGGTATCCCCATGAGCCCCATGGCCATTGGTCCTGGTAATGCCTTTTTTAACGCACCTCCCGTGCTCACCCTGGAACAGAATGCTCACCATCTGATGAGCTTTGGGGAGATCGCGGTTGCCAGCATTTTGGGCGCTGGGGTGGCGCTGTTGATTACCTACCCCATTGCTGTTCGCTATGCCCGACATATCTGTGTGTTTGTGTTTCAGCGCATTCCTCATGAGGCCTTCCTGGCGATGTTCTTCTCGCTGGTGATGCTGCTGGCTTATATGGATGCGGGTGTGATGGGCATTCTAGGGGTAGGGGTGCTAGCGCTGGTTGCAGGGCTTCTAAACCGCTGGGGTGTGAACTATGGCGTGCAGTTTATGACGCTTTACGCCGCCCCTTGGTTAATGGGCTGGATGGCCTGACCGCTTTTTTTAAATAACGTTACATCGATGGTTTATAAAAACAATAGTTCATACAAACAATAGTTCATACAAACAATAATTTATCCAAATGTAGGTACTGATTATGACCACGACGACATCGCGCATCCCTGGGTTTTACCAACTTTCACCACGCGAGCGGCTGCGCAAAGTGGCTGACCTGAGTGGGCTCGATGCCGATGGGGAGGCCCATTTGGCAGATACCGGTAATCTGCCTGCAGAGATAGCCGATAGTATGATCGAGAATGTGATTGGTACCTTGAATCTACCAATTGGCGTGGCCACCAATCTAATGATTGATGGTGAAGAGCCGCTGGTGCCCATGGCGACGGAAGAGTCATCGGTGGTCGCTGCTGTGTGTAATGCAGCGCGGCAGTGTCGAGATTCCGGCGGCTTTTATACCGATACCTCTAGCCCCATTATGATCGCTCAGGTGCAACTGGTAGGCGTCTCTAATCCAGATTTTGCCCGCCTACGTTTACTGGAAGCACGTGAGGAGATCAAACAAATCTGTGACGCTACAGATCCCGTACTGTTAAAGCATGGGGGCGGCTTTCGCGATGTAGAAGTGCGCGTGCTGGAGGATATGGTAATTGTCCATCTACTGGTGGATGTGCGTGATGCCATGGGTGCCAATGCAGTGAACTCGATGGCAGAAGCGGTTGCACCCTCGTTAGCAGAGTGGGCGGGGGGCGAGAGTCGACTGCGTATTCTGTCTAATCTAGCTGACCGCCGCTTGGCTAGGGCCAGAGCGACATGGCGTCTTGATCAAATTGGTGGAGAGTCGGTACGCGACGGCATGTTGGAAGCTTATCGCTTCGCTGATTTAGACCCTTACCGGGCAGCTACCCATAACAAAGGGGTAATGAATGGCGTCAGCGCGGTGGTCTTGGCCACGGGAAATGATACTCGCGCGGTGGAAGCCGGTGCTCATGCCTATGCAGCCCGTACCGGGCGCTATCGCTCGCTTACCCATTGGGAAGCGGATTGTGATGGAAACCTAACCGGTACCCTTGAAATGCCAATGCCGGTGGGGTTAATCGGTGGTGCCACGCGAGCGCATCCTACCGCTCGCCGCTGCCTCGATATTTTAGGTGTGAGCAGCGCTGACCGGTTGGCTCGTATCATCGTTGCGGTTGGGCTGGCGCAGAACTTTGCAGCATTAAAAGCGTTAGCGACTACCGGCATTCAAAAAGGCCATATGGCGCTGCATGCTAAAAATATCGCGCTAATGGCAGGAGCCGAAGGGGAGGAAGTAGCCCGCGTCGCTGAAGCCCTTGTGAAGCGTGGCAGCGTGCGGGTTGATATAGCCCAAGATGAGTTGGCGCAGCTACGTGGGCAGCGTTGATAGAGTCTGCTCTGCAATACCAATGGCAGGCTAACTCGCAAATAGATTATTTGTGCGACGACGAGGGCTCTGGTCGGGTAGCTAGCCAAAGCGCAATCAGCATCAGTAGAGCTACCACCGCCCCGCTTAACCAGCCCGGCCCGAGTGACCAAACAGTGATTATCGCGCTCAACGCTATCGTGCAAACGGCAAAAATCTTAGCGCGCTTGGGTATGGCGCGCTCTTGTTCCCAGTTAACCAGTAGGGGGCCGACATAGTGGCGGGAGCGGATCCAAACCTCGAAGCGCGGCGAGCCTCTGGAGGCGCAGTAAACCGCCATTAGCATAAACACGGTGGTAGGCAGCAGGGGTAGAAAAATGCCTAGTACTCCGATGCTAAAACTCAACCCTGCCAAGCCCACCCAAAGAATACGTATCAGCGTCATCTAGTCACATTCCTATGGGCCTTATCTCTGCACTTAAGTTATAAACGGCTGTGAATGGAAATTACCTCATTATGATAGTGAATTTTAGATTACTACTAAAAATAGCCAGCAACTTGGGAAATGTCCTCATCATTTAATACCCCCGCCTGCCAGCGCAGTGTTAGCCAAGCTAATAAATAGTCATAGCGGGCACGGGACAGGTCGCGTAACGCCTCGAAACGTTCACGTTCGGCGTTTAGCACATCCAAATTGGTTCGCTCGCCGCCCAGAATACTTCGCCGTGTGGCTTCCAGGCGTTCTGTTGCGGCGTCTACTGTCTGCTGGTAAGCCTCAATACGTTGTTGGCTGCTACGGCTTAGCCGGTACTGGCGCTCAACATCGTTCAGCAGTTCTATGGTGGCGGCATCCAATTCATGGCGTGTCTGTGCATAGATATTGTCTGCCTGACGGCTAGCCGCCACGACTCGGCCGCCTGAATAGAGCGGTAAGTTGACCTCCACGCCAATGCTATCGGTGTCGTAACGCTGACCAATGACGTTTTCAGAGTTGGAGTCGGAGATCTGGCTGCGTGCATATAAGCGCACATTTGGCAGGTGTCCGGCGCGTTGCTGGTTCAGTTGGTGACGAGCAGCTTCCAGAAGGCTCCGCTGGGCGGCCAACTCAGGATTATGGGCCAGCGTGCGTTCGTGCCACTGCTCCAGTGGCAACACGGAGCTTTCCTGAGAGGTTTGTACATTGCGGGCTAGCCGGTCGGCCTGCAGTGGGGCAAGTGAGCTGGGTGGGGCACCTGTGCCAGTCAGGGCGCGCAGCGCATTGTGGGCATCACTCAAGCGGTCTTCGGCTTCAATCAGCTGGGCTTCCACCAAGCGTGCCTGGGCAGCAATCTCTAACTGGTCGGTACGGGTGCCCTCGCCATAATCGATAAAGCGCTGGCTACGCTGGTGCTCTTCTTGCAGGGCGCGCAGGTGGGCTGTTGCCAGTTCGATATCGTCGTGGGCGTAAAGCACCCCTGTATAGGCCTGAAGAACTTGAACGGCTAGCGCCTGACGGGCGCGCTCAAGCGTCAGTTCAGCGGCTTGGGCCTGTGCTTTGCCAGCTTGATACTGGGCGAAAGCCGCTGCATCCAGCAAGGGCTGCGTTAGCGTGAAAGAAGAGGAGTAACTGGTGTAATCCATATCGCTTGTGGTCGAGCCGAGCGGTGTTTCCTGCCGCACTTCCGACCAGTTTTTAGCCCGTGAGTAGCGATAGTTGAGTGAGGGTAGTAACGCTGATCGTCCTAGCGCTCGGGCCTGTTGCCCGGCTGCACTCTCGCTTTGTGCGGCCAGCCAGCCTGGATCATGCTGTTTGGCCAGTTCGTAGGCCTCACGGAAGTCCAGTGCGAACGCATTGAAAGAGCCGCAGAGGCAGGCGATCAACAACCAAGTGCGGTATCGCAGTGATGCAGCGCGAATCATGCATCCCCCCAAGCCGTGCGGGCGCGGTCAAGCAGTGGCTTAAACAGATAGTTGAGCAGCGTGCGTTCGCCAGTGCGCACAAAAGCTTCGACCGGCATACCCGCTTTGAGTGGTTGGCTGCCCAAGGGTGAGAGGTCATCGGCGGCTACTTCGACATACATCCGGTAATAAGGCAGCCCTGTCTGTTCATTGGTTAGCCGGTCGGCGGAAACCTGGCTGACAACCCCGGGTATGCGTGGTGTGCTGCTACGCTCGAAAGCGGTAAAGGCAAGCTCAACTGGCAGGCCCGCGTGCACTCGGTCAATCTGTTCAACGGGCAACTGGCCCTCCACCAATAAGGGTTCGCCCTGGGGGACAATTTCCATCAGTAAGGCACCGGGCTGGGCCACACCGCCTTCGGTATGCTGGGTTAGCCCCACCACCGTTCCTGAGCGAGGAGCGCGTATCTCGGCATGGGCCAGGTCAAACTCGGTGCTTGCCAGCTGGCTAGTCAGTTCCTGTGCACGTAAGCGTGCCTGGGACAGTAGCTCCTGCACGTCACGCTGATACTCTTCATTACGTTGGGTCAGGCGAAGCTGTAACTCATCGATCTGGCGTCGGGTCTGCTGCAACGTGCCGGTCTCTGTGGCAATGTCAGCCTGCAGCTGGGCGTAGCTGTTTTCGATTTCCAGCAACCGATTGCGGGGGATATAGCCGTCGGCAGCCAGCTCACGCAGGTTATTGCGCTGCTCACCCAAGGCTGACAGGCGCAGCCGCTGTTGGGTCATCGAGGATTCTAGCCCCGCCGCCCGGGCACGCTGACCATCAAGGTTGGCCTCGATCCCCGAGATTTCAGCGGCCAGGGCATTGCGCCGACTAGTGAATAACTGGCGCTGCAATGCCAGCATGGTGCCGACCTCCACATCGGCACTGCTCATCAGGTCAGAAGGCATGCTAATAGTGCTTAGTTGGTCACGCTCGGCCTCCAAACGTGCTGTTTCTGCCAGTGATGATGCCCGCTGTAAGCGCAGTGCACTGGCTTGATGTTCCAGTCGTGTGGTATCCAGGCTGATAAGCGTTTGGCCTTCTGTCACTTGGTCTCCTTCACGTACCCACAGCCGCCCAATAACACCGCCGGTTGGATGCTCAACCGCCTGCCGGTTGCCGGAGACAACCACTGTTGCGGGTACCGCGATACCATTATCCAACGGTGCCCAGGCTGCCCAAGCCACAAACAGTGCTAAGCCTCCCAGTAGTAGCCAACTCCCTATACGTAGCGGTCGTCGCTTGCGGCGCATGGCGAGCGCTTGCCAGTCGGGTGTGGCTGAGGAGGTGTGTGGTTTTGCAGCAGGCGGCGCCTGCGAGATATCGCGAAGGGTCATGCGCGCTGCTCCTGACGATTGATGGAAACATTGCCGTAGGTATAAGCGCTTTGCGCATACGGGCTGGCCATCGCGCCATTGGCAGGTGCTGCCGCTTGTCGGGCAGCGCTCAGGGCTTGCAATATCTCTTCAGTGGGGCCGAACTTCTGCAGGCGGCCTTCACGTAGTACTAGCAAGTGAGAGGTGGCCTTGAGTACCTGAGGGCGGTGGGTGATCAGCACCACCGTAACGTGGCGTTCGCGCAGCCGCTGTAACGCTTCCAAGAGTGCTTTTTCACCGGCGTCATCAAGGCTTGCATTGGGTTCGTCCAACACGACGAGCGCTGGGGGGCCGTAGAGCGCCCTGGCCAGGGCAATACGCTGGCGCTGCCCACCCGAAAGGCCGATCCCGCTATCTCCCAAGTAGGTGTCGTAGCCATTGGGGAGGGCCAGAATCAGTTCGTGTACGCCAGCCGTTTTAGCGGCCTCGACGACCTTCATGGGGTCTGGTTCGCTGAAGCGGGCGATATTCTCCGCCACGCTACCTGCAAACAGCTCGACATCCTGAGGCAGGTAGCCGATATGTGGCCCCAGTAGTGCCTTGTCCCAGCTCTGGATATCGGCGCCATCCAGCCGCACGGTGCCGATCTTCGGCTTCCAAACACCCACCAGCAGTTTGGCCAGGGTAGATTTGCCTGACCCCGAAGGCCCGATAACACCGAGCACGCTGCCCGCTTCCAATTGAAAGCCCACTTGAACTAGTGTGGGTACTTTTCGGCCGGGCGGCATGGCGCTCACCGGCTCCACATTAAGCTTGCCCAGCGGGGCAGGGAGGTCCATGCCTGGCTGGCGGGCCGGGTGTGCTGTTAGCAGGTTACCCAAACGTTGGTAAGCCAGCCGTGTCGATGACCACTGCCGCCAGGCATTGATGACCTGATCAATGGGGCTAAGTGCACGGCCCATTAGGATAGAGCCCGCGATCATCGTGCCAGGGCTGATCTGCCCGCCAATTGCTAGCCAAGCGCCCAATCCCAGCACCAGTGACTGCAACGCCACGCGCAGGCTCTTGGAGATAGCGGTAACCAGAGCGGTACGCTCGCTGGCCAGTCCCTGCAGTGCAACAAAGCCATCGTGCAGGTGCGACCAACGGCGGGTAAAGGCCGACAGCATACCCATCGACTCGATGGCATCGGCATGGCGTAATTGTGCTTCTGCCATAGCATTGGCCTGTACAGAAAGCGAACCCGCTTCACGCAGCGGCGGCTGGGAAAGCCGTTCATTCAGCCATGCTAAGCCCACCAGTACCACGGCGCCCCCCAGTGCCAGGCAACCAATCCAGGGGTGGAACATAAACATCACCAGCAAATACAACGGGAACCAGGGGGCATCGAAGAACGCAAATACCGCGTTGCCGGTGATAAATTGGCGCAGCGAGTCAAGATCCCGCGTGGCTTGCCCCGCCTGCGCTGCCTGGCCGCTTAGCCCGCGCTCGAAGGCCGCCGCGTAAACCCGCTCCCCCAGTTGTTCATCGAACCGTTCGCCAATATGAATAACCGCCAGGCTGCGTATGTACTCCAAGGCACCCATTAACGCCAGCAGCCCCAGCGCCATGCCCGTTAGCATCATTAGCGTGGTGGTATTGCCGGAAGCCAGTACGCGATCATAGACCTGCAGCATATACAGCGGCGGCACTAGCATCAGTAGATTGATAACCGCACTGAACAGCCCTACCGAGCGCAGTGTGCCGCGATAGCGGCCGAGCGCTCGGTAGAGTTCGTTTCCGGGCTGGCGTTGGGAGGGGGTCATTAGCTATGTCCCTGAAAATAGACGTAACAAATCAACGAAGCGCCATAGCAATTCGTCTCGAATTCGTTCTCTCATTAGTGCTTTGGTCACGTCTCTGCTTGACTTCTCGTCTCATCGGGCGAGAATGCCGAGGCACCGCGCCAAGGTATATCGCCCATGACGCGGTGTTTGAACGTTGCGGCAAGGGGATTCCCCTTGCCTTTTTTATTAGGTGTTTATAGCGATGGCGTTGCTCACGCAGCCAGAGCGAAATCGAATTCGCTGGTAGATACACCGGTGACGGAGGCCGGGATGATATCGCCGAGAAGGCCAGCATCGCCCAGTACCGCTAGTAGGCCGCCATCGTTAGGCGTGCCAGCGCTGTCTTCGGCACCTTCCACTTTACCGTTCATCAGGCCCCAGATGATGTCGTGGACGGTATTGTCGCGGCCACTGTTCTCGGACACGATCGGGTCGTCGAAGGTAAAGGTAATGAAGTCGTTGGTAACCGTGCCGTCGCTGTTAAGGAAGGAGCCCAGAGTAATGCTCTCCAGAGTACCGGTTAGTGAGTGAGCCGCGAAGTTATAGGATAGGCTGCCAGTAGCGGAGAAAGCGAAGTCGCCATCATTGTTGGCCATAGCGTAAGTATCGCCCGCCAAGCCTGAGTTAACTCCGTTGGTGAAGAATCCGCCGGTATTGATACCACCTGGGTTATCGTCGCTGTGCTCTCCACCTGCTCCCTCCTTTTGAAACTCTGTTAACAGGAGTTCCAGCGTGCCGGTTGAAAACGTATCAGGGAAATAGGCTTCATCATAAGTATAGCTAATGGACATTTTCAGTCTCCTTGATCTATCAATGTTGGCCTTGAGGCCGTGATTGGCAGATAACGTTAATTATCTGCCCTGCATACCCGTAGGGTGGGCATGTTCGTAAACGGCGCGCGTCACGCGCCGTAATTGAATTAAAAACGCAGTTCTGCTCCGGCCATGAGTGTACGGCCTGGCCCATAGCTCTTGGAGAAAATATCCGAGTAGCCGGTGACGTAGTTGCGATCACGCACGTTAAGCATGGTGGCGCGTAGTAGCAGGTTAGGGTTGACTTGGTAGCTGGCAAACAGATCCCAGGTGACGTAGGTGGGCCACAGATCAAAGGCAAAGTCTTCTGGCCCACCCGCGGCGCTGTAGTTAAGGCGTGTGCCCACATCCAGGCGCTGGTCGAACCAGCGGGTGCCGAATACCAGGCTGCCGCGATCCATCGGCAACTGACGGGCGCTGTTCATACCGATCACGTCAATACCGCAATACGTTCGATCATCAAGCATGGCCTCATAAGAGTCGTAGCCTGCTTCGATCGCTTCGTAGTGAGCGTCAGAGTAGTTGCCGTTCTCATCCGGTATATCTTCGCGGATATTACCGCTGCCCAGTGGATAGATCTTCTGGCAGAACTGATTATCGCTACCCAGTACATGGGTATAGTTGGCCTGGGTGTACCAGCGCTCGGCGTCGTAATCGATCTCCAACTCCAAACCACGGAAGTTCATCGGTAACAGGTTGGGCACGAACATGGTGTGGCCTAACCCCCCTTGCTGCCCTGGCATCACGTTAACCATGGAGGTGATCAGGTAGTTATCCACCCGGGTGTCGTAGTAAGAGAGCTTGCTGAAGAAGCGATCCCCACTTTTAAACAGATCCTGGGCGGTAAAGTTGGCGCCCACATCCCAGCTGCGCGAGGTTTCCGGCTGGGCGTGGGGATTAGGGAACATCACCGCAAAGGGGTCGCCAGGGTGGCTGCCCTGCATTAGTGTTTCTGTGAGTGCGGGTGGCCGCCAGCCGCGGCCCCAATTGGCAAATAGCTCGACGTTCTCATTGGGGCGATAGGCTGCGGATAATGTAGGCAGCAACTTATCCATACTGTTATCGACGTCGTAATCTTGCATCACAGTGTCCGATAACCAAGTGGGTTCGTAACGCCAATGTGTCTCATAGTTGGGGAGAGTGGTTGGGTCGTTGGCGTAGCCTTCAAAAGCAGCAAGGCTATCGCAAGCCATCTGTATCGAGCGCTCACTTGCACCGGGGGAGGGGTTATGACAGTTTCTGGTTCGACTTGCCAACTGATTCTCTGCGTACCGCGAAGCCCTGGCATAGCGGTCATAGTAAGTCCACTCTACTCCAGGCAACTTTGTTGATCCCTTAAGCTTGTAGTAGTCGTAGCGAAGCCCTGCCGCCAGGGTAAAGGTCTCGTTTTCCCACTGCAGATTGCCAAAGGCGCTGGCAATACTGCGTTCACCGCTGGGCTGCATGGTGTTGTCGGTCGAGGCCAACTGGCGTCCGCCACGCTCTTGTGTAGTGGTGGACTCGCCCTTATCAATAAAGTACTCAATACCGTGGTTAGAGGAAAAACCATCCATGCCACCTAGTGAAAAGCGCGCAGTGTTTTCCAGCGTAAAGCCGTAGGTATCGATTTGAGTGCGGTTATTGTTGTCTAGCCCGGCCCGACAGGCGTTATAGGCATTATCCGGTACGGGATTTTGTTCGCAGACGCCAATCATCCAGTAGAGGTCGGTCATATCGGTGCCGTTTTGCACCACAGGCCGGCCAGCCTCGGTATAACGCTGCCCTTCTGTTGAAACGAAATAGGCATTAGCCTCCAGGTTGATCAGAGGGGAGGAGGGGTTAAGGTTATAGCGCAGGCTGACCGAGTCGGAAGTTGTGCTGGCATCGCCAAAGCGGCGCCAAGCGTCATCGCCATCACGTACGGTGCTATCGACAGGATTAAGCACTTGTCGATCGGAAACGTTGTTATAGGAGAGGTCGGTGCCCAGGTAAGAGAGCGTTAGCGACTGATCATCATCGATATGAAAACGTGCCTTGAACAGGTTTGAGTCCTGTTCGTTATCTGTAAATCTGACCCGTTCGACGTCTTGCTCTATCTCCTGATGAAACTCATCCTGAACCCCTACCGTTAGGAAATCGTAGTTTGGTCTACGGTGGCCAGGCGCATATTCGCCGAAATTACGGTTGCTGCGCGCTGCCAGCAGTTCCCAACGATCGCCAAGGCGCCCGGCCACAGCGGCGCTACCAATAAAGTTAACTCCATTACCTTCGCCGCCTACGCCGGTCATACCGCGTAAGCGCACGCCTATATCTTTACCCGGTAAAAGAACATCATCTACATCGATGGTGCGGAAGTTGGCACTACCAGCGATGGCGCCCGCGCCATGCACCCCCGTACTGGCTCCTTTCTCAATGACGACATCTGACAATAACTCGGAGTCGACATACATGGTGCCGTTGCGCTGCTGGTGGCCGTTCTCGTTGAAGTTCTGGCGCATACCATCAACCATCATATTGACGCGCCCAAAATCCTGCATGCCGCGGATGTTGACCGACAGCCCTGGGTCTTGCGCATTGACCGCGCTATAAACGCCCGGTGTTTCCTGGAGCATATCGGCGGCATGACGGGGCGGTGTGCGATCAATCTGCTCCCGGCTGATAACACTCACCGAACGGGGCTCGTGATAGACCCAGTTGTCGTTTATGCGGTCGGCTTCTACTGTGACGGTGCTAAAGGTGGTTTGATTGCCCACGGTAGTGGCCGTGGAAGGGGGCAGTAACTCAGCGGTTCTTGGATTACGGTACGATATGGCAAGTGAGGAACCGGCGAGCAGTGTGCGTAGTGCTTCATCTGCTGTCATTTCGCCGTGTAAGGCTGGTGCGATACCGTCAATGGGTTGACCATCCTGACGTATCACAGCAATCTGCGTGGTGGCGGTAAATTCACCCAGCGAGTAAAGCAGGTGCTGCTCGGGCAGATCGAACGTATAGCGTTGTTGCACAGGGTTTTGCTGTTCGGCTTCAGCCGTTCCCTGAAGGGCTGATTGGGCCTGAGCTGAGGTGGCAAGCAAGCCTAGCATAACAGCGGCCACGGTATACCTAACTGTAGGTCGACGCTTAGGTTTAAGGCTCGCCTCAAGCGGCTTGAGTGGAAAACCCTGGAAGTGCATGAACGTAATGCCCCCTTTCTTTATGCTAATAATAATCGTTTGTATAATCATTAACGTTTGAGGTCGGAAGTTCCCTCATCAAAAAATGCATTTATTTCAGTTTTTTTGTGTGTGAAGGGGGAAGGGCAGTTTAAAGGGCTGGGCTGGCGTCCATGGCGATGGTTAACGATCTATTGGGAAATGCACTTTAATGGGTGGCGGTTAGATGCCATAAAAAACAAAGGCAGCATCTGGTTGAAACGATTCAAAATAGAACCGCCTCAACCAGGGCTAGGTGCTCTGCACCTTTTTATCAGGTGGTTATAGCGATGGCATTGCTCATGTAGCCAGAGCGAAATCGAATTCGCTCTGGCTGCCGCGCGGTCACCCACCTGGTCGACGAGTTCGACTTGGCAGGGGGGAGGCCGTTGTGCTCCAGCGCAGTGATCAGACCACCATTGGTGCCGGTAGCGATGCTGTTTCTAACATCTTTTACTTACCAGATTGAGGTGCCAGAGCTTTTCTCATGACACCGTTTTGGTGATCCTTACCGCGACCACCGACATACGGGATTTCCCGCATATTCCTTTCTATGACCCGCAATGTGGATCACCGAATCAGAAGCGCAATTCCATACCTATCTGTGCCGTTCGCCCAGGGGAATAGACCCGCGCCAAGGCATCGGAATAGCCATCCAGGTACATTTCATCGGTCAGGTTCTCCACTGAGGCGAGAAGTGCCAAGTGGTCGTTGACCCGATAGCTGCCGTACCAGTCCCAAGTGGTGTAGCGGAACCAGGTCTGAGCGCCCCCAGTGTCCTGGTTGTACCAGCCATTGCCGCTGTAGTTGTAACGCAGCCCTGTATCAAGGCGCTGATCAAACAGACGCACACCAAGGTTGGCGGTACCCTTGTCTACTGGTTTGGCGATCACGCTGTTGAAGGCCATATTGCCGCATACCACCTGATTGTTAGCCCATTCCTCCCAGGAGTCGTACCCCGCCTCACGCGCCATCTCATGCTGCTCCGGCATCGAGCCATCCTCATTGGGCTGGTCAAATCTATGCTCACCAGCGCCAGCGAAGTAGAGGTTTGGGCAGAACTGGTTGGGGCTACCGAGATAGTGGGTATAGGTCACACCACCATAGATCCAGCCAGCATCGTAGCGGCTCTCCAGTTCGAGGCCGCGGAACTGAGTCTGGGTACGGTTATTGACGAAAGCCAGACGGCTGGGATCAGCCCCATCGCTACCAGTGCGGCCTTGCCCAGGTAGCGCAACGCCCATTGCTGTAAAGAGGTAGTCATCCGCCCGGGTATCGAAGTAACCCAGTTTGGTGAACAGGGAGTCGCCAGGCGTCAGCAGGTCGTTGAATACCGTATTGGCACCGACCTCCCAGCTTGTAGTGGTTTCTGCATCCGCAAAGGGGTTGGGGAACATGAAGCTGCTGCCGGAGCCGGGATGCGCACCAACTACCAAGCTTTCATTAATGGAGGGTGGGCGCCAAGATTTACCCCAGTTGGCGTAGAGCTCTAGCCAGTCTGTTGGGCGAATCGCTGCCGCCAACGAGGGCAGCAACTTGCCTGCCGAACGGTCGACATGATGGTCGTAGAAACCATTTTCCTGCTCCCATCTGGCGGCGTACTGACTGCCGTTGTATGCATTAAGAGGAATGGCCAAAATCGCCTCTTCGCCACCGGTTCTTCCCGCATCACAAAAGACGGCGGCGCCTGCATTGCCAGCTGCAGCGCGGTTACATTGAAGACGCATATAGCGATCGAAGCGCGACTCATAGATGGCTCGCGTTCCATATACCTGGGTATCGCCCGTTAGCCAGTAGTGGTCGTAACGCAGCCCCGTCGACAGGGTGTAGAAGTTATCTTCGAGGGTTAGATTGCTGAAGATACTGCCGATAGAGCGCTCGCCATAAGGGTTTAGCGCTTCGCCCTCGCCATATTGGGTGTGATCGGGTAACGGGCGCCCTTCACGGTTGACGCGAACCTCGGAATCGGCCTTGTCGCGAAAATACTCGATACCGTAGTTGGCACTGAGCTGGGTGGTGTCGTTTAGAGCGAATCGCGAAGTGTTGTCGACTTGGATGCCGTAGGTACGGGTAGAGATGTTCTGGTCCTTGCCAATGCCATAGCTGCAATGGGGCTGCCATGAGCTTGGAATTGGATCCTGGTCGCAATACCCGAAATCCCAGGCGAGATCCACTATTCCCGTATCGCCTGGGGGATAGGCCGGATTGTTGTAGTTGTTGAGCTTAGTATCCACGCCATAGAGTTTGACGTTGAGATCAAACCAGTTGTTGTTGCTAGGGTTCCAGTTGTAATCGAAGGCAACGCTCTGCGATTCGACGCTCGACGTACCTAGGTCGCGCCATGGCGTGCCACTCTCCTGCGCCGAGGAATCTGCATCAGTGGTATTGGTATAGTCGACCTCGGTACCAACATAGGTGAACTGCAATGACTGTTCTGGGGTCAGTTGCAATCGGCCCTTGAACAGATTTGACTCTTGAGTCTGGCGAGCAAATTTGACGTCATCGTAGAAGGAGTCGTAGCCAGTATCGCTCCAGACACGATTACGATCACCACCGCCCCGTGAGCCGATGCTGTAGTCACCCAGTGAGCGCCGGCTACGCGCGGCAAGCAGTTCCAGATTGTCACCAAAGCGCCCAGCCACCGCGGTACTACCTATAAAGTTGACGCCGTTACCTTCTCCACCGGCTCCGGTTATCCCCCTTAGCCGTACGCCAACGTCATTGTCAGACAGAATGACATCGTCATAGTCGAGAGTCTGAAAGTTGACGCTACCTGCAATGGCGGTGGCACCATGCACGCCGCTGCGTGGGCCTCGCTCCACCACCGCGCCAGACAGCAGCTCTGAGTCGACGTACATTTCGCCATTACGTTGCTGGTGAGCGTTCTGAACGAAGTTCTGGCGCATGCCATCGACCATCATATTGACGCGGCCAAAATCCTGCATACCGCGGATATTCACCGATAGCCCAGGGTTATGCCTATTGGTAGCGCTTGCCACACCGGGAGTCTCGATCAGCATATCGGAAGCATGCCGTGGCGGGCGACGATCAATCTGCTCCCGGCTGATAACACTCACCGAACGGGGCTCGTGGTAGACCCAGCTGTCGTCTATGCGGTCGGCTTCTACGGTCAGTGTGCTGAATTCTGTTTGGTTGCCTACGGTGGTTGATGTCGCGGTGGCGGCGCTTTGCTGCAGCGTATAGCCTCCCTGAATAGGGACGATATTAAGGTCGCTGCCTTCCAGTATGCGGGCCAGTCCATCTACTTCGGTGTAGTAACCTTGCAGCCCAGGTGTTGTGAGGTTGGCGGCGTAATCAGCGGGGAAAGTTAGGGTAATGCCAGCGGTGGTGGCGAATTGGCTGAGTGCATGATCCAGGGCGCCGGGGGCAATGTCGTAGGCCATGAAGGGAATCTCTTCCCGCGTATAGGTGTTTGATTGCGCCAGCGCAGGCAGGGGGCTTATCAACAGGCTGCACAGTGCGAGCCGAACTGCTTGGGACAATACTCGAGGTCGGAATGGAGAAGGTCTTGTCATGATGGGGGTACCTTGAATGAGCATAGGGCAGCATCTTTTGTGCTGACTCATGTACAAGACGAATAAGAATGAAAATCAGAAACCCCTGGGAATATTTTTTATCAAGCGGCGGCAATACGCACCCAATAGCGGGTGAGATAACGAACATCGATAGGGAGTGAGGAGGCCAGGGCGCTGAATGCTTGGTCGGTGTCGTCGAGTTTTAGTGCTCCTGATACGCGTAGGTCGGCAACGGCTGGATCACATGAGACGATGCCACGCCGGTAACGTGCCAACTCACTGGCAACTCGCTCCAGTCGCCAGTCGACGATACTCAACATGCCATTCAACCAGGCATCTTCTCCGCCACTTAAGCGGGCAGGAGTGGTGACATTGTCTTGGGTAAAGAGGGCGCTGTAGCCTTCTGATAGCTGGCGCGACGGCATGGACATGGGGGTGGTTTTTGGTGTGATGGCAACGGCATGGCGATAGACCATGACTTGGCACTGATTATTCTCATAACGTACGCTGAACCGTGTCCCCAGTGCTTGAATGTGGCCTACAGGGGTGGAAATGATAAACGGCCTGCCCAGTGGGTCGTTGGCGGTTTCAATCAATATTTCGCCACTATGCACATGGACGCGGCGTTCATTGGGCGTGAAACGCAGGTCGACGGCTGTTCGGGTATTGAGGTGTAGTTGGCTGCCATCCTCGAGTGTTAACGCTTGGCGCTGGCCTGGGGCTGTTCGCAGATCGGCCAGCAAGGCGCTGTCTTTGAGCTGCGTAGTGGTTACCCACCCGCCTGTCCCTAGCATCATCAGCATGCCGACGCTGCGCAGTAATGCGCGTCGCTGGGCTTGGGCGCCATTCAGCGTGTAAATGGCGGTATCGGCGGGCAGGTTGCCTAGCCGCTGTTGCAGGCGCTCTACCCGTGCCCAGGCTTCCATGTGTAGTGGATTTTCATTCAGCCAACGGCGCCAAGCCTTCTGTGTAGCTTCGTCTGCAGGATCGGCATTGAGGCGTACATACCAAGTCACAGCCGTTTCGAGTATTTGTTGATTCATGGTGTGGCATTCTGCTGTTTGTCTTCCATCTTGGCCTCACTCTTCCATCAGCAGCAAACACTGGGTCATCGCGCGAATCAGGTGCTTTTTAACAGTGGTGATGGATACGCCAATGTGTTCCGCCGTTGCACCATAGCTAAGCCCTTCCAGCTGTACGGCAAGAAAAATACGCCGGGTTCTATCACCAAGTTGGTGGAGCGTGGTGTCGACCAGTGCAAGTGTCTCCATGATTTGGAGGCGCTCTTCCGGTGAGATAGCGACAGGCTCTGGGCGTAACGCTAGCGCTTCCAGGTAGGCACGTTCGATAGTTTGTCGGCGGTAGCGATCCACCACCAAGCCTCGTGCAATGGTGCGCAGGTAGGCACGAGGCTGGCGTACGTCAGTGGCGCCCTGGGTGACCATCAGACGAATGAAAGTGTCATGCGCCAAATCGGCCGCATCGCTGGCGGAGCCAAGGCGGCCGACCAGCCAGCTTTTCAGCCAGCTATGGTGCTCCCGATAAAGGCAGTGCAGGCGATCCGAATCATTAGTGGGCATGATGCATATTTTACAGTAATGATAATTAATCGCATTATCATATTGATAGCTGCCCGCTGCAAGGCCTTTGCTGTCTACGCTGGGCTATTTTTGTACCGTCGTGTTTAGCGCTTTGCATCACTTACGTGGCGCACCAAGGTTTCCTAAAACCAGAGTACATCCCACTTCGTAGCTTTCGGGTGATCTAAGAGAGGCATGGGTTTTGGTTGATTGTTGATAATGAATTTCATTTGATATTTGATATCATTTTAAAAGTGTTGTATTTAATTCTTTACTAAGGCACGCCTGTTGAGGCTTAGCAGCGAAGGGGATGATATGACTCAGAAAATCGATTTCGACGATATAACGGTATGGAGTAACCTTCCTCCTGCTATGGGAGGCGGTGGAGAGGGGCCGGGCATTTATCTTGGCGTGCACTACCGTATAGATTCTGATGTACTAGATGCTTTCCAGTATGGATGCCAGTCTGGCCCAGGAAGGGAAGCAATCTTTAGATTTCATCTTCCCCAATGAGTTTTCCGGTACACCCGAATAGCTCTTTTCTATGTTTTGGCCTCTTTTTCCCTCTACGCTATTTTGTGCCTGAAATGGCTAATCGCTGGGCAGGGGAATCATGAGGCCGTCCAGAGCCTCGTTCAGCATATCCTTGCGCTTCTCTTTAAGTAATGCCGAAATCCAAATAACAGCTCTGCCAACGAGGCACTGGACAGATACAGTGTGTCGGCCGACTGCTTATTGAGCCAAGCTCTAAGGGCTGGGCTGGGCTGGGCTGGGCTGGGCTCAGGTTTCATTGCCACGGCAACGATGCAGTGAAGGCTGAGCCTGAGAGGTAAGCAGGCTCAGCATGCAAAAAATAATCATCATCTATCAGTTTGGATGTTCTGCGATAGGCTTCAGTCAGCTTGGGATGTCGGGCCAGCTGCCACGGAAATGGCTAGCGCCATAACGATGATGGCGCAGTGCAGCAGTGAGCCAACGATGGTTGAAAGTAGCAGTGGCATCCATATTCCGTCTGTTTCGCTCATTAGCCCATAGAGCGTGCCGCCACATATGGCTAGCAGTGTGATGATGAATAACACTGCTGCCCACCAGTTGAGCAGCAGTGTTGCAGCAGGCAAGCAGTAGGTAAGAAGCTTTGGCTTCTGGTATAGCATCGCGTCATTCATTGATATTCCCCTGGTTTTTATACATGTGATATCAGGCGCTAATGATATTTTGCGGGCTGTTATGAATTTTTCAGCGCCAATGCTTCGACGAATTTAAATGCTTCACGGGCGCCTTGGAGGGCCTGCTCTTCCTGCTCACTTGATAAAGGGACGGCATCCAGCTGAGCAATAAAGTATCTCCAGTGCAGCCCACGACCTGAGTCGCTGGGAGCAAGGTGGCGGGCACCAAAGTTGGCTGATAAGCCTAATTGAGTTGCATACTTGAGTAGGAACGCCGCGCCAAGGTTTGAGCCTTCATTGACATAAAGCCAGCCCAGAGCCGCTGCCAGAGAATCAATAGACGGAGGTGAGGCGAGGCTTATATTTAGCTCATCCTCATTAACTGATAGATCTTTGGCGTCAAGCTTTACCGCGTTAAAACGGCAGCGCTGTTCTAGTCGTTCCATCCACTCACAGAGATCCGCCTGTTCATAGAGTGGGGCGGTGTGGCGTTGGAATTGGTACTGAACGGTAAGAAACCGCTTGTATCCCTCAAGGCTGGTAAAGGGAGAGAGTGCCATGATGGCCTTGTCGACACGCTCATGGGCTGCGTGGGTGGAGAGTTTCAACCGTTTGCTAAGGGGTAGTGTGCTGGTGGGTTTTGCTTGGGTAAGTATGGCTTCCATAAGGCACTCGCGGACAGTGGGTAGATAACAATGAAAGGGCGTTAAAGCGGGTTTGCCCTTTTCCTCTGGTAAGCACAAGGGCTGTTCATTAGCCTGCGCTCGCTGAACGTAACCAAATCATATTGCCAGGCAGGTGGTGAGCCTCGATGGCTGATAGGTCTGTTAATGCTTCGAGTATTATTTGAGGGTGGCCGGTAGAAAAGCTGCCTGAGAAGCTCAGGTCAGCAAAATCCTGGGCGTTGAAAAATACTCGACCTGGCAGTAAGCGTTCGAGCTGCTCAACGATGTCGTCAATACCAGCCTGGTCGAAGATGATCCTGCCCTCTTTCCAGGCCAGGGCCAGGTGGGTATCTATGTCCTGAATCTCCCCGAGCTTTCCGTTGTCCACGATAAGTTGTTGGCCTGATGTCAACAGAGCTTGGTTTTGATGGGCATCGCGGACGGCGACTTGGCCTTCACCTACGGTGATAGTGACTCGGGAGTGAAAGCGGCTAACAGCAAAATGCGTTCCCAGCACGCTTACCGATGTATCGCCTGCAGTCAGGTGCAACGGTCGCTGTGGGTCTCGGGCGGCATCAATCCACATCCGTCCACGCCTGAGTGTCAATTCACGCTGAGCCTCGCCCAGGGCGATATCAAGTGCGCTGTTGCCATCTAGAAAGAGGGATGAGCCATCTTCCAGCACCACCTGTTGTGCTTTCCCTGATGACGTGGCGATATCGGCCATCCAGCGATCCAGACGCGTCGGGTCGCGCCAGAGCTCGAAGCTCAGTAACATGGTTAACATTAATACTGCCGCGACGGCCCACCCTAACCGGTTGCCCGGTGCTGCCTGCCTTGGGCGTGGCTTCTGTGCGGAGCGATACTGGTAAAACAGTTGCGCGGGGGCTTCAATGTCATCCCACAGCTGAATAGCTTCTTGATAAGCTGCTTTATGGCTATTACGAGCGTTTACCCATGTTTGGAAGTCCAGACGATCCTGGGCAGTGGCACTGTCGTCCTTGAGACGTAGATGCCAGCTAAGTGCAATATCTAGCGTGTCGTCATCAAAAAGATGTGAGTAATCTGGCTCTCCAGAGGCAGTTGATGATGTTGTCACGGTGTTACCTCTTTTGCGAGTGCGTCGTATTATTATTGGTATAACGTTTGACGCGCCGTTCTTCCTCATCCCTAGTTTGTTGTTGCCACTGCCGACATAGGCGCATCGCCCGCATCATGTCTTTTTCGACGGTGCTAATAGAAACACCCAGGCGGTCAGCGATTGCCGTGTAGGTTTCGCCCTCTACACGGTTGAGAAGAAACACTTCCTTGGCCCGTTCAGGGAGGGTGTCTAGCTGCGTTATCAGTCGTTGCCACTGCTGTACCGTTGTCGCCAGCTTTTCTGGGCTAGGGGTTTGAGGGGGGTGGTCAGCACTGTCGTGCAGTTCATGCTCCTGATGACGCTTACGTACTGCTTGAGCCCGCAGATAATCCAGCGCCAAATTATGCGCTGTGCGATGCAGTAGCCCTGGTGTGTCGGCATCGGTAGTAGGGCGCTGCCATAGCTTTAAGAATGTTTCCTGAGCAAGGTCTTCTGCTTCGCTGGCACTGCCCACAATTTGCCTAAGCCGTTTGACGAGGCGCTGCCGCTCATTGAGAAACATATTTAGCAGAGAGGGGGATGGCTTGCTCATGGCGGTATCTGCGTGGTTCCTGGCAGTAGGCTTAGGGCGCTAGGGCAAGCAGAGGCTTGCCTTGGGGCCCACCCTCAATGTGCTGTAGTTCGGCGCTATAAATGTCAGCGATGGTGGAGGGGTTGAGCACGAGATGCGGTAAGCCGTGGTCAATCCGCTGCCCTTGATGCATTAGCCATACGCGATCAGCATAGGTGCCTGCCAGATTTAGATCGTGAAGCACGCAGACAACCGCCATGCGATGTTGCATTGCCCAGGTACGCAACTGGCGCATAAGGCGTTGCTGTTGGCCGATATCCAACGCACTGGTGGGCTCGTCCAGCAGTAGAAGACCGCCATCCCTGGCGGTAGGAGAACGCCTTGAAAGTAGCTGACAGGCTCCTCTTGCAACCATCACGCGCTGACGTTCGCCGCCGGATAGCGATAACACGCTGCGATTGGCAAGGTGGGACAGGTCTAAGTCATCCAGCAGTTCAGCGACCAGTGATTGTTCAGGGTTGCTACCAAGGCACACTAACTCTGTGACCTGCCAGTCAAACCCTAGGGGTTCCTGCTGGGCAACCAGCGCACGCCGGCTGGCAAGTTCAGTAATGGGCCATTCGCGCAGCGGTTTTCCGTCCAGGTGTAGCTCGCCCTGTTCACTGGGGCGAAAACCCGACAACATGCTGAGTAGCGTGCTCTTTCCTGCCCCATTAGGGCCTACAATGGAGAGCAGCTCGCCAGGGCGAATGGTGCCGTCGAAAGGTGCCAATGCGGGTGTAGTGAGCAGTCCCGCCTGATGCAGGGTTAGCATGAACGGCTCCGGCGCATGAGTAGGTAAAGGAAGTAGGGGCCGCCTAGCAGGCTAGTGAGTAGCCCTACGGGGATTTCTGCAGGAGCACCCAGGGTGCGCGCCAGGGTATCGGCAACCACTAACAGTAGCGCCCCACCAAGCATGGATGCAGGTAGCAGCAGACGGTGGCCTGGTCCCAGCCATAACCTCAGGCAGTGAGGCACCAGCAGGCCGAGGAAGCCAATCACGCCGGTAAGCGCTACGCATAACCCAACGCCAAGCGAGGTGGCCACGACGATACGGCGCTTAAGGCGCGGTGCGTCCAGCCCTGCCGCGTGGGCGGTGGTTTCGCCGAGTTGCAGCAGATCAAGCTCGCTGGCGCTGCGCAGTAACATCAACAGGGCCAGCGGAATCAGTACCAAGGCCAGCGCCGTGGTGCTCCATAGCGAGTTGGTTAAACTGCCCATACCCCATAGGCTGAGTTGGCGAAGTTGTTCGTCGCTGGCAATAAAGGCGAGTAGGCCGCCACCGGCACCGGCTAAGGTATTAATTGCCAAGCCCGCCAGTAGTAGCGTCATGACCGCGGCACTGCCACCGCCCTGGCGTTTGGCTAAGCCAAACACGATGACACACACACTTAATGCACCTAAAAAGCCCGCCGCAAACTGGCCGTAAAGGCTAGCAGCACCGCTGCCCTGAAACAGTACTATCCAGAGCGCAACGAACAACCCCGCGCCGCTGGCAAGCCCCAGCAGTGTTGGGTCAGCTAAGGGATTGCGAAACAGCCCCTGCATAGCGGCGCCGCTACCTGCCAACATGGCGCCAACCACTACCCCCAGCAGCAGGCGCGGCAAACGTAATTGCCACCATACCTGTACGCTGAGGGCATTGGCTTCTCCGGTTATTAGGGCCCAGGGGGAAATGCCCAGGGCACCTGTGGTAGCTCCCCAGCCGAGAGCGATTAATAGTGCCAGTGTAAGGCCACTTAATACGCGTGTCGTTCGGCTAAGGGGGAGCACTGAGCGGTACCGGGGGTAAGAGACGCTGGGAATCATGGGGTGACCTGTGCTGTAGCGGTTCCTAGCAGTGCCTCCACATCCTTGCGTAGGGTAAATAGCTGGCCAGGCGTGCGGGGGCCAAAGCCGAGCAGCGCCTGATCGTCAATCACGATAAGCCGTTTCTCGCGCCCAGCGGGAGTGAGTGTCATGCCAGGCAACTGCCATAGCGCATCTTCACCGCCCAGGGCATCTAACCCCCGCTTAGAGATTACTATCAACTCAGGGGCCTCTTTCGCCAGCGCTTCCGCCCCCACGCTGTGATAGCCCTCCATCGCCGCAAATGCATTATCCAAGCTAACGGCTTCCAGGGCGGTGTGCGCAGCCGTATCGCTACCCGCCACCCGAGGCGTTAAGCCGCTGTGCTGGAGAATGAACATTGCCCTCGTGGGCGGTAACGGTGGCAGGTTTGCTAAGGCGTCGAGGGTTTTTGTTACCTCTTGGGCCAATGCTTCGCCTTGGGAAATCCGGTCCGTTTGCTGTGCGACTGCACGAATTTTGTCAGCAATGGCTGCGAGCGTTGGCGGGGAGGCGATTGTGTCGACATCCAGGCCGACAGCGGCTAACTGCGCGAGTACTTCTTTGGGACCAGCATACTGGTTGGTTAAAACGCGGTCGGGTTGAACAGACAGCAGGCTCTCCGAAGAGAGTTGGCGCAGGTAGCCAATGGACGGCAGAGCAGCCATGGATGGGGGGTAAAGCACGGTATCGTCGCGAGCAACCACGTTGGCATCGGCATCCAGGGCCGACAAGGTTTCAGCGATGTCGCCGCCGATTACTACCCAGCGCTCGTCGCTATGTGCGAGCCCATCAGAATGGGCCAAAGGCGCACCTGCAAGCAGCCATCCCAAGGTCGCAGCGCAGAATAAGCGTGTGCGCCAGTGGTGTGGCTTCATGCGACCTCCTCGCAGTTGCTCAGTTCGTCCAGCAACTGCCGCCATTCCCGTCGTTCAGCACGTCCCTCTTGGCGTTCTGCATAAATTTGCAGTACCAATGAACCCTCTGCATCAAATGCTTCCACGCTGGTGACACCGCCGTCGCGGTTGGGTTTTGTGACCTGCCATACTTGGTCAATGGCCGTGTCATTGAGGTGTAGAGTGAACTGCTCGCCAAACAGATTTAACCAGCCACGGGCGCGTTTGGGGGAGGGCAATATGCCTGTCCGGATCTGCACACAGCCGGGGCTTGCGACAAATAGCATCAACGGCAGCGCCCGCTGACTGGCCTTATTCAACAAGCTTTCCAGGGTATCTGCTGGAAGTGAACGGGTATAGCGACCCTCCATTAGCTGGTTGGCTTCAAGGCGCTCTAGTTGGTGGCGTTGCAGTAGGGTGAAGAACTGATGCACATCGCGCATTGAGCCCCACTCGCTGGCCAGCGTGGGGGCTTCCGGAAGGGGACGCTTGAGGCGCGGCATGCACTGGGTAAACGCTGGCGTGTCCAGGGTGCCCAGTGCGGATAACTCTCCCCAAGGGCGGGGTAGCGGATTTTCCAAAGCGAAGCATTTGTGAATAGCGCAGCCATGCTGGTTGAAGATTTGCAGGCTCCAGCGCCACTGTGCTTGCTCGTTCTCCGTGGGCATGGGGTCACGAATCAGACAGGCCCAGTGCCAGTGGGAATACAGTAGCCGCAAGTCTAGACCGCCTGGGTCAAGCAGCAGACCTGTGTGTGGTCCGCCGCTTAGTTCAGGATAATCACCGGTTTGTTCAAGCACCGCTAAGCGTGAGCGGGTGAGTGCTTTGACACGGCCCAACTGGGATAGGCGGGCTGAAAGCTCTTTTGGTGCTAAGGGCAGCGTCCATACATCGCGGCCTAGGCGGGCTGCCTGAAGCTCACCTTCGCTGATCGATAAGCGCTCGGCGATATCAATTGCGGGCAGCCGGGGCTGCGCTGCTCGTGCCGCGTCAAAGGCTTCGATAATTGCGATCTGTTGAGTCTGATTCATGTTTCACCTCTGCATTTATCACTGCATGGATTTACCACAAAAGGGCTTTACCACTGCCAGTTGAGAGTGGCGAATAGGCTACGCCCGTCGCCCAGACTGCCATCGGGGCGGTACCACTCTTTGTCGCCCAGGTTGGCCAGGCGCAGCGAGGTATCAATAGCGGGTGTTAGCTGCCACGCCATGTGGATATCGTGCAGCCCATAGCCTGGTAGGCGTTCATCGTCGCCTTGCTTATCGAACGATTGGGCAAAACGACCCTGCCAGCCGATCCGTACACCACTGTTGTAAAGAGCGATTTCATTGCCCAGTGTCATTTCCAGAGGTGTTTGGCTGCCAAGAGCGTCTCCGCTATCCCGGTCTTTACCAGAAACTTCTGAAAGGCCGACAAAGCTAGAGAGCAGCGGGAAGGATCTGGGTTGCCAGGTAACCCGGGCGTCGTAGCCCCACAGTTGGGCGCGTTGAACGTTCACCGCTTGGGTGGTGCCCGCCATGATGTCGACCTGGGTGTCGATAAAATCATCCGCGCGGGTGTCGAAGTAGCTGGCGCGTACCTGCCAATCGCCTTGATGCCATACCACGCCGCTTTCCCAGGTACGGCTGGTTTCAGGAGAAAGGTTGGGGTTGGGAATCCAGTAGTTGTCGGGCGTACAGAAGAATGGCCCAGCGCAGAAACCAGCAAAGTGACGTTCGTTAGCGTAAAGTTCTGAAAGGCTTGGGGCGCGGAATGCTTCGGCGTAGCCGGAGAACAGCATCAAGGCATCGTTGGGCCGCCAGGCAAGGCGGAAGCGTGGTGAGACTTGGTCGTGCACGCTATCAGCATCATTTTGACCACTGGCATCATAGCGGTCGTAGCGAGCGCCAATACCGACGTCAAATTGCCCAGCACCACCTTCTGATAGGTAGTTGCCTGCGGTAAGGGTGGTGTCTAAATATGCCGCCTGTGTATCGATGTCTGCTTTCGGAAAACCGTTGGCTTGGCCGTCTGGGCGTTGGCGGGCTTGCTCTAACTCAGCGCCGAACACCAGCGTTTGGGAAAGCCAACCATGCTCCGTACTGTGGTAGCCATCGCTTTGAAGGCCAACTCGATCAAGGGTTCGGCTAGCTTGAGGCTCATCTATATCCTGCTGGCTAAAGATGAGTTGTGAGGTGATTTCGGTGGCATTGCCTGGTTGCCAGCGGTGGCCGAGTTGCACATTGTTGCTTTCAACATCCCGGTCTCGCAGCGGGTTACTGGCACTGGTAGATAGCTGTTGAGGGTTGGCGGGTTGGGTAGAACTCTCGTCGTAGTGTTGCCAGCTAATAAACAACCGATGATCTTCGCTTGGCTCCCAGCCGCCTTTTAACAGCAGGCTATTGAGCCGAGCATCCTCTTCCGCCTTATCGCCACCAGCGCGGCGAATGTCGCCGGATTCGCTACGGCCCACGGAGAATAGCCCGTCGACTTGGCCATTGGCTGTGTCGCGGCGGCCAAAGGCGGTTAGGTTGCCACGCAGTTCGTCGTTGGCGGTAGCACCGCCTACGGAAAGACGCACACCGCTATCTTCGCCGGGAGCTAACAGGTCGCGGGCTTCTACGCTGGTAAAACTGACCACTCCACCCATGGCATTGCTGCCATATAAGCTGGAAAGTGCGCCACGCGCGATTTGTACCTCTTGAATCAGCGCAGGGTCGAGAAAGAAGTTACCCACATGACCCGTGGAAATATCCTGGCGTACGCCATCCAAACGGACTAGCACGCCATTGCGCCCAAAGCCGCGCATACTTAGAGTTTGACCGTTACGGCGCCCTTGCCCGGCGACATGTAGGCCAGGTTGACGGCTCAGTACGTCTTCAACGCTGCTCGCAGTGGCCAGCGCGGCATCACTGCGGTCAAGCACATCGATAATCAGAGGTGCGCGGGAAAGATCAGTCGGTGCTCGGGTACCGGTGACCGTAACGGGGTCTAGGTCCGCTTCATTGGCGTGGGCGGTCAATAAGGGCAGTAAACTAAGGCAGACGCCTAACGTGTGAGTCGGTTTCATGAGCCAGACAGTTCCAACAGAAAGTGATGGATAACGTGGCTGGCTGGGTGCGATGGGCTACCTGGCTGGCTAAAAAGGGTTAGTAATGAGCAGATGCTCAGCGACTTACGCAGTCAGAATTAGCTTGCCGCTTTTCGTGCGTCGCAACACGTAGCGGCGTTGTTCATGGAGAATCACCAGTTGACCGTCTTGATCAAGCAGCGCCTGGCTTGTGACCTCGCGGGGTGCGCTAGGCGTGCCTTCTGATGGGACGTGTTTTTTCCTAGGCTGCATGAGAGGGCGTTCCCTGTGCTAATGATAACCATTGGCGTTAAAATAGCAGAGTTGAGGGTTCCTCTCAATAGGAGGTAAGCAGCTTGGCTAAATCAATAGCGCCGAAACCATCCAGGTTCGGCGCTTTTTTGCTTTAATCTCCTTACGCTTTTCCCGGCTGAGCATGGTGCTTTGCTTGCTGGGCTTCTAACGCGTGAATGGCATCAACCTTTAATGGGAGCTTGTTGGCCCAGAGAATATCTTCGCGGCAATGACCAATCTCCCGCAGTACCTGATCGTCGTAGGCCAGTAGCGGCAGTATATGGCAGCGGAAAAGCCGTCGGCGCTGGTAGTGCCACCAAGCCATATCCAGTATGCGGATTAGCCGCATTGAGGGCATGGCAGGCATGTAAAACTGCAGTTGTGGCGGCTTGGGTGGCGGCGCCAGTTGGCTAGCTTTTTCCCAGGCATGTTGGGCATGTTGATTAGGGTTTTCGTACTTCATCGCGCACCTCCATCTTCAAGCTCTCTTTTGCACAATCTCTTTTGCACAATATTTTTTTCATAATCTCTTCTTCACATTCTGCTGTTCAGCAAACAGTGCACAGGCACCGGCTGGGCAGGGGAATCAGTGATTAATAAGTGGAGGGTCGCGACCTCATGTGAGTAGCTTGGCGTGCTTCCTTGGATCAATCAAACGAAAAGATCTACACTGAGTGTTAAGTTTTTCTGAAAGGTAGGGCGCAATGAATCAACTATCTACTGAGGCACCCAGCCGGGCCGCCTTACCGCTACTGGACAGTGAGGTGCTACGCACCTTTGTGACAATTGCGGAGAGTGGTAGCTTCACTCGGGCCTCCCAACAGCTATTTCGTACCCCTTCTGCGTTAAGCATGCAGATCAAACGTTTGGAAGAAATCCTGGGGCAGACGCTGTTTGTACGCGAGGCGCGCTATGTGCGGCTTACCGCTGAAGGCGAAATGCTATTGGGCTATGGTCGACGGCTGCTTAAGCTTAATGCCGAGGCGGTTACGCAGTTTTTAGCCCCGGCGATAGAAGGGCGTGTGGGGCTAGGGATAACGGATGATGTGGTGGGGCGGATTTTACCCAATGTGCTCGTCCAGTTTGCCCGCTCTCATCCGGCGGTGCAGGTGGATGTCGTGGTGGGACGTAGCGTAGAGCTATTGGCTAAACTTGATGCGAGCGAGTTGGATTTAGCCCTGGTGATGGCCGCAGGGCCTGGCCAAGCTTTGCGTGGCGAGGTAGTGCATAGCGAGCCACTGGTGTGGGCCGGTCGTGAGGGTGGGGTTGCTGTTCAGCGAACACCACTGCCGGTGACCTTGGCCCAACAGGGGTGTCCCTGGCGTAGAATTACGCTTAACGCGCTTGATCAAGCTGGTATTGCTTACCGAGTCGCTTATTCTTGCGACCATTGTGCCGGACAGGAGGCCGCTATGCTGGCAGATCTGGCTGTAACGGCTTTTCCGAAAAGCTTGATTCGTCCGCCGCTCAAACGATTAAGCAACGATTCACTGCCGCCGCTAGGAGATTATCAAGTGGCGCTGGTGAAGCGTGCAGGCAGTGGTGATGCCAGCGAGGTACTGGCGGAACGCGTGGTAGAGGCGTTTCGGGAGAACTAAGAGAATAGCCCTGCTCTTGATTAGCAGGGCCTCGTACAAGCGTGAAATAAGTTACGCCACTTGCCTAGCAAAATCATTAGGAATCAAGAAGTCGCGCAGGATTTTCTCCATTCGTTTGCGTGCATCAGCATGCTCAAGATCCAGAAAATGTCCTGCATTGGGCACGACTTCGAATTCACACTTCGGCATATAGTCGCCAGCTATCAGAATGCCTTCTGGCGTTGTGTACTCATCCAGTTTGCCATTAACGAAAAGCGTTGGTATCTCAATATTACTCAGTAGTTGCTCATAATCGGTATCGTTCATGGAGAGTATTTGCTCGATATGAAAGCAAACCTGTTGAAGCTCTTTATCATCTAACCGTGAGAGGTGACGGTAATTGATATGTTTCAATAGCCTTGGCAAATATTTGCCCACCTCTTCGTTAAGCAGGTTAGCCGCAGTTTTCACATCGCCAGTTTTAATATAATGACGCGCACCTTTTATATAGCGCAGCATTCCATTATTAAGCTGAGTAGAAAAAGAGGCCAAAACTGCTCTTTTAATAGATGTGGGTGACTGTGCTAATGCCATCATGGCGGCATAACCTCCCCAGGAGACTGAAAGTAACGAAGTGGGTTGGTAACGTTCAATCAAAGCAAGGAGGATATTGACCTCATCCTCCTTGGTAATGATACCACCCACTGGGTTATGCGCTTTCGACTGGCCAGCAAAAGGCAAATCAAAAAGGATGACATTTAAACCGTCACTCAAGTATTTGACACAGTTGGTAAAAGAGGCGGTGGTTGCTAGCGCACCGTTGACCATAATAATGCTTTCAGTATTTTGTGGCTGTCGATAGATTTCTACATGCACGCAATGGTTGCCTATCGTTACAACATCAGTGTTGGCTTTCATGAGATTTTCCTTGCAGCAATTGGGTGTCAGTTAATGTGAGTGTTAGGCGTGCATGCCTAAGTGTTAAGGCCGAAATTTGGCAGGCTCATCAGCTGTCACAAATGTGCAAGTTTTTTAGTATTTCTTTTTTTATGTCTACATGATTGTTGAGGGTATAGTCTGCTATGTATGTAGGATATTGTTGACGGTCCGTGTAGGAAATTCGCTATTCTTATGTAAGAAATATCTTATAAGTAATATTTTAATGCTCTCATGTTATGCATTGTATATATAAGTGGTTTTTAGGTTGTCGCGTGCTTATTTGTATAGCTGATTAGGCTTTTTACGAAAAATGCGACGAGCATAGGCGGTTTTCCTACAAAGCCTAGTTTTAGAGCTTGAGGGCACTGTCAAAATATTAGGAATATAACGTTAGCCAGGGGCAACCCCCCCCTCCCATGTTGGTAGGAAAAATGCTTATCACGCTACGGTAAACGTAGCGTGTCACGATGACTTAAAGTCAGGTGGAGAGACACAAGGGCCTGTTGGCGCTTCACTTATGGTCGCGTTGATGATCGTTTTTATTCGGGACAAGGCAGGAGGCGTGATGTTTTCGTTATAAGCGTGGCGCTGAGCTTAATCCAGTGTCGTCTTCATAGGTAAGGTTTGTTTCCCAGCTTTCGCTACTAACGGCAATAGCTGCCTGAATGCCTGCGCTATCACCTGCTTGGAAGGCTTTGTAGATAGCCTTATGATCTTTTAAGGCGGTTTCAGGTAGCGAACGCATGGAGGTTTCCAGTGCAGCCTCAATCAGTTGCAGTAAGGTTTCGCCAACGCGAATAGTCATGGGGTTATGGGTGCTGTGCAAAATGGCGCGATGAAAGGCGATATCGTGCTGAGAGGTTTGTGCACCTGACCGGATTGCCTCTTCCATAGCGTTGATGCTTTGCTGAATGCGTTGATGATCTTCTGCCGTTGCACTCTTCATTGCTTGAAGGGTATACGCCGGTTCAAACATAAGGCGGAACTCCAGCACGTCCCGTGTCATACCCCGCGCCAAGATCATTCCAAACGCCATTGGGTCCACCAGCGGCGTACCGGGCTCACGGCGAATCATAGTGCCTTGTCCGCGTTTGACTTCCACAATGCCAATGGCTTGCAGCATCTTGATGGCTTCGCGCACGCTCGATTTGCCAATCCCAAGACTATGAGTCAATTCAGTTTCTGACGGCAGGTAATCGCCGGGCTTAAGGTCACCGCGTATCAAGGCGCTCTTGATACGCTCAAGCAGTTGAAGTGCGACTGAGCTGCGTTCCAATGAATCTCCAAAAGAGAGTGTATTCGTCGAGGAAGTCTCGGGCTGGCGTTTCAAACTCATGAGGGCCTCGCGTTGCTGATCAGTGTTTGTGCATTCTATCAATCTCATAAGCCTAGCGGTTTAAGATACTCGACCACATATACTTAAAATAAATATAGTTATTCCTTTTTTGTTTGTTGTGCTGTCTTGCTAATAGCGCACTGTTAGGTCTAGTCTGAAATCAGACATCTGATGTCTGCTGTTTGTATTGGCTAGACATAGAACATAGGAATCTGCATGACCAAAAAGCACATCGTGGTCTTGACGACAGGCGGTACGATCGCCAGCAAGCCCAGCGATTCAGGGCGCAGCCAGTCAGGTGCATTAAGCGGTGAACAGTTACTTGATCAGGTGTCGCTGCCTCAAGGCATTGAGGTCACGCTAGAGGTGATGTCGATCCTGCAAAAACCTAGTAATGCCGTCACCCTCGCTGATCTCGCTGAACTCTATCGTCACGGGCGAGAAGCGCTAAATCGAGAAGATGTAGACGGAGTGGTGATTACCCACGGCACCGATACGCTAGAAGAGACGGCTTACTTTCTATCGCTCACACTGCCCGCTGATAAGCCTTGTGTAATCACCGGTTCTCAGCGGGCGCCCCACCAGCTGGGCACGGATGCCTTTAAAAATATCTGTGATGCCATTGTGGCAGCGACTAGCTCTCAACTGAGCCAGCTTGGCTGTGTAGTGGTATTTAACGAGTCGCTCTTTGCGGCTCGCTATGCCCGCAAGGTGAGCAGCTTCCAACTGCATGGTTTTGATGCACCTGGCGTCGGTTCGCTGGGTTATGTCGATGGACAGCGAGTAAAGCTGTATCACGCGGTAACAGAGATAGCGGCCCCGGTTAATGGATGGGATTTTCCGCTACCTAGGGTTGATCTACTGCCTGCTTATTTGGATGCCTCACCGATGCTATTGAAAGCCTGCGTTGAGAGTGGCGCAAAGGCGGTGGTGATTGATGGTTTAGGGCGTGGTCATGTCCCACCTGGCTGGATGCCCCCGATAAGAGAGCTAATTAGTTCGGGCGTGCCTGTAGCGATAGTGAGTAGCTGCGCGCAAGGTCCGGTGAATACTAGTTATGAATTTAGCGGCAGCCTAGCCGATTTAGCGTCGGCTGGGGTACTAACGCTTAACGATATCAGTGCACGTAAGGCAAGGCTTGCCCTTGCCCTGTTGCTGAGTAGTACCCCGCGCGAAGCGCTGGGGGATGCGATGGAGCGCATTCTGGCATGAGCAGTAAGTTGTTAAAAACTAAATAATTAATAAGCATTTATCATAACTACATAAGGTGCTGGACATGAAACTAACTCTGACGAAAGCCACTCTCTCCGCTGTTATCGCAGTTGCTTCTTTTGGCACTGCTCAACTTCATGCAGCTGACTATACCTTCAGCTTTGCCCATGTGTTAATTGAAGAAACGCCTAACGGACAAGCAGCACTGCGTTTTAAAGAAGAGGTAGAAGAGAAGTCTAACGGTCGGATTAAGATTAATGTATTGCCCGCTGCTCAGGTGGGTGGTGATGTTGAAATCATTGAGCAGATCCAAATGGGCTTGGTCGATATCGGTATTCCGCCTAGCGCCACTCTGGGCAACTTTGAGCCGCGCATGCAGATTTTGGATTTACCGTTCTTAATTGCCGGTTACGATACTATGGTGGAAGCCTTGGATGGTGAGGTAGGTCGCGAAATTCTCGATACCCTGAATGGCCATAACATGTACGGTGTCAACTTCTGGGGTGCGGGTTTCCGGCATATTTCGAACAATGATCGCCCGATTGAAACGCCCGAAGATATGGCTAATATTCGCATGCGTACCATGCAAGCGCCGATCATTATTTCAACCTATCAAAACCTGGGCGCTAACGCGACTGCAATGGCATTTACCGAGGTGTACAACGGCCTTCAGCAGGGCGTGGTATCAGGCCAGGAAAATCCATTGGCCAATATTTACACCATGCGTTTCCACGAAGTACAGGATTACCTCTCGCTTACCAATCATGCTTACCACGCCTACGCAGCGGTCATAAACCAGGACTCCTGGGACTCACTGCCAGAAGACCTGCAAGCGGTCATGCTGGAAGCCTTTGATAACGGTCGTGACACATCCCGTGAGTTAACGCTGCAGGACGAAGCAACCATTCTGGAAGCGATTCGAGATGAGATCGCTATCAACGAACTCACCCCCGAGCAGCGCCAAGCCTTTATTGAAGCCAGTATGCCGGTGCATGAAGAGTATGAAGATGTCGTCACTACTGAACTGCTGCATAAGGTTTATGACGCGGTAGGTATTGAGTATTAAGGCTAGGTTTCATAAACGAAACCGTTCTCCTCTGACCCAGTAAGGGTGTGGATATCTCATGTTCGAAGCGCTCAATAAATGTCTTGATCGCTTGGAAAGTGTAGCGATGGTCGTTTTCATGTCGATTGCGACCATCCTCACCACCATCCAAGTCGTCTATCGCTACGGCTTTAGCGGTTCATTATTTTGGGCTGAAGAAGTCGTTATCTATTCCATTATTTGTATGAGCTTCATAGGAGCCAGTATGGGCGTTCGTCATGGCACCCATATTTCGGTGGATGTGTTGAATGCGATTGCCTCGCCCGCCGTTAATCGCTGGCTACATTTAGTCGCCGCACTAATTGGCATAGTGTTCGCAGGGTTTATGACCTACTACGGCTTTGTTCTCTACTTTAATACGCTCGGCCGCGGGCAACTGACTGCCGCGTTGCGCCTGCCAATGGCATGGTTCTATCTGCCTATTGGGATATCCGGTGTATTGCTGGTCTTGCGCTATGTATGGGTGATCAATGAAGTCTGGAAGAAGCCTCCGGTGAGCCTCTCCGAAGAGCTTGTGGCTGAGTCGGATAAGCTCGTTTAACTCCTGGAGAGCGACCATGATTACTGCATTATTACCTATCTTTTTTGCTGTTCTGCTACTCGGACTACCGATCTTTGCCTCACTTGCTTTGGCTGTATTTCTCGCCATTGAGTTTTTTGGTACTACCAATCCTGTGATCGTTCCAATGCGCATGTTTACCGGCATGAATAACTTCTCGCTGATGGCGATTCCGTTTTTTATTCTGGCTGCGGAGTTAATGCGTATTGGTGGCCTTTCAGATCGGTTGATCAATCTCGCTAAAGCGTTAGTTGGGTGGGTGCCCGGCGGCTTGGCTGCTGCTACTGTGCTTTCATGCCTATTCTTTGGTGCCATTTCTGGGTCAAGCCCAGCCACGGTGGTGGCGATTGGCTCGATCATGTTCCCAGCGCTGGTAGCGGCTGGCTACGATAAACGCTTCGCCATTGGTTTGATTGCGACTGCGGGCACGCTAGGCCCTATCGTGCCACCGAGTATTGCTCTGATTATCTACGGTTCAGTCACCGGTACTTCGGTAGGCCGTCTATTTGCTGCCGGCTTATTACCGGCCATCGTTATAGCCTCGATTCTGATCGCCTACTGCATTGTTTACAGCAGCCTCAAAGGCTATGAGCGCTCGCCTTTCCCTACGCTGCGGGAAATTTTAGCGGCCTTTAAGTCTGCCGCTTGGGGGCTCGGACTGCCGGTGATTCTGTTAGGTGGCATCTATAGTGGCGTATTTACCCCGACTGAATCAGCAGCGGTGGCCTGTGTATATGGTCTGTTTGTTGGCATGGTGGTGTATCGCACCATCAATCTTAGGGAGTTGGCTGGAACGTTAAGAAGCTCAGGACTGATTTCCGCCACGCTACTATTGATAACCGCTGGTGCCTCGGCTTTCTCTTGGCTGCTCGCGATTACCGGTACCCCTAGTCAACTGGCAGGGCAGGTGTTGTCGTGGACGGATGATCCTTTTCAGGTCATGGCACTGTTTAATGTGGTGATGATAGTGGCAGGCTTTTTCCTGGATAGCGCCTCGGCCATCATCGTGCTCTCGCCGCTGCTCCAGCCTATTGCCGCCCAGGTGGGGGTCGACCCGGTTCACTTCGGCATCATTACGCTGATTAACTTCTCGGTGGGCATGATTACCCCGCCTGTGGGGCTGAATCTGTTTGTCGCTATGGCGATATCCAAAATGTCATTGCAGGAAGTGTTTAAGGCCTGCCTGCCACTGATTGGCCTGATGCTGATAGCACTGATCATTATCACCTACGTACCTTGGCTAAGTACCTGGCTGCCCTCGCTAATTTATTAATTAATAGCTTGAATACGTTAATCAATAAGGACAAATAACCATGAGTAAAACGATTGAACAAGCACTATCAGAGCAGGGCCTAACGTTACCGGCGATTCCAAAACCACGCGGTATGTTTCTGCCCTGGTCTCAGTTGGGTAATCAACTCTTCCTAGCGGGTCAGATTTGTGAGCGTGGCGGTGATGTTCTCTATTCCGGCAAAGTGGGGGAGGAGTTCGATCTTGAAACCGGAAAGCTGGCTGCGCAGGCCTGTGCCTTGAACCTCTTGGCATCACTTAGTGATGCTGTCGATGGCGATTTCTCACGGGTGGTACGCTGTGTGCGCATGAACGGCTTTGTCAATGTAGCACCGGGGTTTCATGATGTACCATTAGTGATTAACGGCGCCTCTGAGCTATTTGTCGCTCTCTTTGGTGATGCGGGGCGCCATGCCAGAACCGCCATTGGAGTTGCGACACTGCCGGGCAATGCAGCGGTTGAAGTCGAAGCTATTTTTGAAGTGCGCTAATCACCGGCTGGAGGAGGTACGTGAACCATGCAGGATTCGCCAATTTTTTTACCCCTGCGTGAGCAGCACTCCCGCTTGCGCACAGGCACTCTCACCGCAACCGCCTTGGCAGAGGCATCGATCGCTGCTTACCAGCAGCGTGGTCAACACGATCACGCCTACCTCACCTGGAACGGTGAGCGGGCCTTGGCGATGGCAAACGCCACGGATGCTGTGCTTGCCCAAGGCGGCGATGCGGGTGCGCTAATGGGGTTGGCAGTATCCATCAAAGACATTTTCGCCGTAACCGGACTGCCCACCTATGCGGGCTCCTCCCAACGTCTGCCCAAACGATGGGAGCACTCTGGCCCGGTGGTGAGTGCGTTGTTAAAGCAGCTGCCTTCCGTGATGGGGAAAACACACACCGTCGAGTTTGCTTTTGGCGGATTGGGCTCCAATGCTCACTGGGGGGCGCCGCGTAATCCCTGGGATATAAGTCAGCATCGCATGCCAGGAGGCTCCAGTTCTGGGGCAGGTGTCTCGTTAGTGAGTGGTACGGTAAGCTTGGCTCTAGGCACTGACACCGCAGGCTCAGTGCGTATTCCGGCAGCCATGACGGGAGTCGTGGGGTTAAAAACCACCGCCGGGCGTTGGTCGACCCAGCAAATCGTGCCGCTCTCCACCACGCTGGATACCCCTGGACTGCTAGCGCGACGAGTGGATGATCTTGCCTTTGCGTTTGATGCGCTGGATGCTGCTCTTAGCGGTAAAGATAATCGTGTCCCGGCGATGCCATCTCTTGCTGATCTGACCTTTGGCGTGCCGGAAACGTTTTTCTGGGACGACTGTAGCCCCGGCATTGCAGAAACCGTACGCGCTGCTATCAAACGGCTTGAAGCCGCCGGTGCCCGGGTAGTGACGTTGGAGCTGCCTGGGATCGGAGAGGCTTACGAACTCTTCAAATTGGGCGGCGTGGCCGCACCGGAATTGGCGGCGTTTTTAAAAACCGAGCTGCCCGAGATGATTGACGCTCTTGATCCCAATGTCGCTGCGCGGGTCAAAGCGGCTGATGATATGCCTGCTTGGGAGTATGTGCGTCGACGCACACTGCTGGATTCCCTATATGCTTCGGCAGCCACCCGTATGGCCGATGTTGATGCGGTACTTACGCCCACTGTGGCAATTACCCCACCCACGATCGAAAGTCTTCAGCCTGATGGCGCCTACCCCAAAGCCAATATGCACGCCTTACGCAATACAGTGATCGCCAACTTCCTTGGCTTATGTGCCCTAACGCTGCCAGTTGGAAAAGATGCCGCTCATATGCCTGTGGGCCTGCAAATAATGGCTGGACCATGGCAAGACGCTAAGTTGCTGGCGATTGGGCAGGCGGTTGAAAACGAGCTTGGAACGGGCTTAGAGATTCTTGGCCAACCGCCAATGGTGTGAACGCCTGGGTTAGGCTCAGTACGAAAAGTCGGCGAGCGCAGGCAGTTTTCGTGCAAAGCCTAATTAAGTACTGCCGCCAGTCTGAAGCGTAAACCCCACATCGTGCTGGCGTCGGTAGACATTTTTGCCGCTTAGCCGCCGAATTAGCTCTTTGGCGGCTAAGCGGCCCATCTCCTCTCTGGGTGAGAGAATCGTGGTGAGCTGGGGCGTCACATGCTGGCCAAGGGGCAGGCCGTTAAAGCCTGCAATGGCGATATCTCCTGGCACATTGAGGCCTTGGCGTTGAGCGGCTAACAGGGCGCCCGCGGCCAAGTCGTCATTGGCAAAGTGGATGGCCTGGGTATGGGGGTATTGCGCTAATACTTGGTCCAGGCTCTCCGCTCCGGCCTGAAGGCTGCCTAGTGTGTCGAGTTCCACTAAGGGCGCTTCGATCCCCTTGGCTTGTAGCACCTCTCTATGCCCCTCATAGCGCATGCCTGCACGGTAATCCTGAGTGAGTCGCGCGCCCACATACACAATATGGCGGTAGCCTCTATCAATCAGGTGGCTAGCCATACAGCGGCCGGCGGCAACGTGGTCCAAGCCGACATTTAGGTCCATTCCCTTGCCCAGTTCCATCACCTCCATAATGGGATGGTCCCAGTTGGTCAGCAGCGTATGACATGCCTGGTTGTGGCGTAATCCGGCGGTGACCAGTGCCGAACATGACCAGCCAAAAAAAGTGCGCACCAGCTGGTACTCGCGATCTAGGTCGTAGTCGGTATTACCCAGCAGTATCTGGTACCCCTCGGCTTCCAGTGTTTCCTGCAGGCCCTTGATGACTTCTACAAACACCGTATTAATAAGTGAGGGCACAATGACCGCGATTAAGCGTGATCGTGAAGAGGCGAGGCTACCGGCCACAAGGTTGGGTACGTAGCCTAAACGCTCGACAGCATCCAACACGCTGCGCCGCGCGCTATCGCTGACTTTGTCTGGATGGTTCAGTGCCCGTGAAGCCGTGATGGGCGATACCCCTGCCGCTTGCGCGACTTGGCTGAGCGTGACTTGGTCGGAGCTGCGGCGCTGTTTAACGGCGGCTGGGGAGTCTTTAGACATTGGTCGCACGTCCCTGAAGTTCAACTTGTCGATCCGCAAAGAATAATCTAAAAGGAATGGTAGCGCTATCATGATAGCGCTACCATTTGTTTTATAAATTGCTTTATAAATTGTTTTGTAAATGGCTTTGTAAGTAACGAATCAGCGCCGAAACGATAACAATAATCAGCACAGCAGCGAGGTATTGGCAGGTGAGTAAACGTAGCGAACAAACACTTCAAGTAGGCGTTGTTGGCCTGGGAGCCATGGGGATGGGCACCGCCACTGCACTGCTCCAAAAGGGGCTAAGCGTGACTGGCTGTGATATTTCTGCGCACGCTCGCGATACCTTTGTGGCCGCAGGTGGGAGCAGTGTCGCAACGCCTGCAGAGCTAGCTCACTGTCATATCGTGCTGGTGGTTGTCGTCAACGGCTCCCAGGTTGAGCAAGTGCTGTTTGGCAAGCAGGGAGTCGTTAATCACTTGGCGCCAGGCAGTCTGATTATGCAGTGCGCGACAGTGGCGCCGAGTCAAGCCAAGCAGATTGGTGAACGCTTGGCCGCGGAAGGTTTGTTAATGCTGGATGCACCCATTAGTGGTGGTGCGGCAAAAGCCAAAAGCGGTGAACTTTCGGTGATGGCTTCCGGTACGTCTGAGGCATTTAACTACGCTCAGACCGTATTGGATGCCATGGCGGCTAAAGTTTACCGCCTTGGTGATGCGCCCGGCGTGGGCTCTAGCATGAAACTGGTCAATCAACTACTGGCAGGGGTACATATCGCCACGGCCGCCGAAGCCATGGCACTAGGCATTCGCATGGGGCTCGACCCTGAGATGATTTATGAGGTGATTACTCACTCTGCGGGCAATTCATGGATGTTCGAGAATCGTGTGCCGCATATTCTGAGTGGCGATTACACGCCGCTTTCCGCAGTAGATATCTTCGTTAAAGATCTCAATATCGTCCATCAAACCGGCCGCGAACTGGCGCTGGCAACCCCCGTTGCAGCAAGTGCCTTGCAGCAGTTTACCGCGGCGAGTGGTGCAGGCTTTGGTCGAGAAGATGATTCGGCGGTGATTAAAGTCTATCAACGGCTATCAGGCATTACCTTGCCGGAAGCCGCTAACGATGCCCAGGGAGGCTGAAAATGGGCATTGAAACGCGCGTCGTATTAGGGGCCATCGCCGACGACTTTACTGGAGCCACCGACCTTGCCAATAACCTAGTGCGCGGCGGCATGCGCTGCCTGCAGGTGATTGGCGTGCCGTCGGATGAGATCGATCTACAGGACATTGACGCGGTGGTGGTGGCGTTAAAATCCCGCTCCTGCCCGGTAGATGAGGCCGTGGCGGATTCCCTCGCGGCGCTGGATTGGCTACGCCAGCAAGGGGCTCGACAGCTGTTCTTTAAGTACTGCTCCACCTTTGATTCCACCGACCAGGGCAATATTGGACCGGTGGCGGATGCGCTTCTCAAAGCCCTGGGGGCTAACCAAACCGTGATGGTGCCCGCCTTTCCGGTTAATGGCCGCACGGTTTATCAGGGGCATCTGTTTGTAGGTGATCGCTTGCTTAGCGACAGCGGTATGCAGCACCACCCGCTGAACCCGATGCAAGACGCGGATCTTGTGCGAGTGCTCTCTCGCCAAACGCCACACCCGGTGGGCTTGGCCAACCGTGCCGTGCTGGCTAAAGGGGCGGAGACCACCCGTGCTCATTTATCCGCACTGGCGGAGCAAGGCGTGCGCCATGTGATTTGTGATTCCCTGGATGAACAGGATCTGGACGTATTGGCCGAAGCCACGGTGTTAATGCCTTTGGTCACCGGCGGCTCTGGCCTGGGTCAGGCACTGCCCGCCCAGTACCGCGCCCAGGGTTGGTTAGCCACCATCGCTGAGCCGGGCCGTTTATCCCCATCCTCTGGCAGTGCGCTGGTGCTCTCCGGCAGTTGCTCACGGGCGACGCTAGCCCAGGTGGCGGACTTTCTGGCCAAACACCCTGACGGCGGCTTTGCCCTGGACCCCTTATCGCTGGCGGAAGGAGACAAACAGTGGGAACAGGCGCTGGCCTTTGCCCTGGAGCGCTTATCCAGCAACGCCCCGGTACTGATCTACGCTTCGGCGGACCCAGAGAAGGTGAAAGCTGCGCAAGCCGAACTGGGCGTGGACCGTGCGGGGCATCTCGTCGAAGAGGCATTGAGTCAACTAGCAGTTACGCTGGTCAACGAAGGCGCGGGCCGCTTGCTGGTGGCCGGGGGCGAAACCTCTGGCGCGGTGGTCTCGGCACTCGGCATTACCACTCTGCGCATCGGTGAACAAATTGACCCCGGGGTGCCCTGGACCCAGGCCCCGTGGGCGGGCCGTGAGGCGCCACTGTCGCTGGCGCTGAAATCCGGCAATTTTGGTGGAGTGGACTTCTTTACCCGAGCCTTTGAGGTGCTGGTATGAGTATACATTTGCATCGCCATCATCAGAAAAGCCTGCGGGAGCAGATCAGCACCCTGGGGAAATCGCTGTTTGATCGTGGCCTGACCATGGGCTCCAGCGGCAATATCAGTGTGCGGTTAGACGATGGCGGCTGGCTGATGACGCCCACTAACGCCTGTTTGGGGCGGCTCGACCCCGCACGGATATCGCATCTGGATGCACAAGGCCAACTGCTCAGCGGCGATGCGCCCACCAAAGAGCAGTTTCTGCATATGGCGATGTACGCAGAGCGCCCGCAGTCCGGCGCCATTGTGCATCTCCACTCTACCCACTCGGTGGCAGTATCGTGCTTGCCGGAAGTCGATCCCTGCGACTGTATTCCACCGCTCACCGCCTACTACGTCATGCGGGTGGGCAAGCTGCCGCTGATTCCCTACCACATTCCCGGCGACCCCAAACTGGGCGATGCAGTACGTGGCTTAGCGGGTAAACACAGCGCGGTACTGCTGGCCAACCACGGCCCGGTGGTGGCGGGGAAAAACCTGGAAGCAGCGGTGTATGCCACTGAAGAGCTGGAAGAGACCGCCAAGCTCTACCTGCTGCTGCGGGGTGAGAACCCACGGGGGTTAACGCCGGAACAGGCCGCTGAGTTGGAAGCGCGCTTTCCGAGAGACTAGCGACGCTTGTGCACTCAATAAACATGCCATCAATAACAAGAGCACCGCGATGATTCGATTAGCCGCCAACCTCAGCATGCTATTTAACGAGTACGCCTTTTTAGACCGCTTTGCCGCCGCGGCGAGCGCAGGCTTTAAAGGCGTTGAGTACCTGTTTCCCTATGCGTTTGACGCTGAAGATATAAAGCATGCCTTGCAAGAGACGCAGTTGGAGCAGGTGCTGTTTAATCTGCCGCCGGGGGATTGGGAAGCAGGCGAGCGGGGCTTGGCAAGTCTGCCTGGCCGCGAGGGAGAGTTTCGTGACTCGGTCATTGAAGCGCTGCGTTATGCCGAAGTACTCAATTGCCCCCAGGTGCACGCCATGGCGGGTTTGCTACCCGAAGGCGCTGACGCTGCTACCCAGGCCGACCACCATGCGACTTATGTGCGCAACCTGCGCTTTGCAACGGGGGAGGCGGCAAAGGCTGGCCGCGACATATTGATCGAACCAATTAATACCCGCGATATGCCCGGTTTTTTCCTATCGCGCCAAGCGCAAGCCATGGCGGTTATTGAAGAGGTAGGAGCCGAAAACCTAAAACTACAGTTTGATCTCTACCACTGCCAAATTATGGACGGAGACTTAATTCGTCATCTTGAGCGCCAGTTTAGCGCCATTGGCCATATTCAAGTGGCGGGCGTGCCCGAGCGTCATGAGCCCAATGTAGGTGAAGTGCATTACCCCGCTATTTTTGAACGCCTAAGCGCATTGGGCTATCGCGGCTGGGTCGGCTGTGAGTATCGGCCCAAGGCTGAAACGCGCGCAGGCTTGGGCTGGGGCGCAACCTGGGGACTAGCTCCCCACTGATTGGCCTCAAGAAATAAACAATAACAACACGTCATTGGAGCAAGAGATGCATATAGCGATTACCGGTGCAGCTGGATTTCTCGGTCAGCGGCTAGTCCAACAGTTGCTCGCACGTGGCGAGCTTCGCCAGCAGCCGATTACACGACTGACGTTGCTTGACCAGGTAGAGGCGCCGTTACCTGAGGCGGGAAGCGTCTCTGTATCATCGCTGGCCCTGGATATTACCGCGCCAGGCGCACTGGATAGCGTGCTGGATCAACGTCCTGATGTTATTTATCACCTGGCAGCGGTGGTGAGCTCAGCAGCAGAAGCCGACTTGGAGCTTGGCATGCGGGTTAATTTCGATGCCACTCGGGCGCTGCTGGAAGGCTGCCGAGCGAAGGAGTTAACGCAAACACGTTTGATTATGGCCAGCTCGGTTGCCGCCTATGGTGGTGCGCTGCCAGAGGTGCTGGACGATATGACGGCCCTGCATCCACAAAACTCCTATGGCGCCCAAAAAGCCATGTGTGAGCTGTTAATCAATGATTACAGCCGCCGCGGGATTATCGATGGCCTGGTACTGCGCTTGCCGACGATAGTGATTCGTCCTGGTCGGCCCAACGCCGCCGCCTCCAGCTTTGCCTCCAGTATCCTGCGTGAACCCTTAAACGGTGAAGAGGCCATTTGCCCGGTGCCTGTCGAGCTGCCGATGTTTGTGATGTCGCCGGGCAAAGTGGTAGAGGCGCTGATTCACGGCGCAGAGGTGTCGAGCAAATCGTTAGCACCGTTTAGAGCTTTTATGCTGCCGGGAATTACCGTCACGGTGGCTGAAATGCTCGAAGCGCTGCGTGAAACGGCAGGTGAGAAGGCGCTGTCACTGGTGCGCCATGAGCCTGATTCGCGTATCGAAGCCATTGTGGCTGGCTGGCCTGCGCGCTTTGAAACCTCAAAAGCCAAGCAACTGGGGTTTGTAGGCGATGACAGCTTTAAGCAGATTATTGATGCCTTCGTTACTGAACAACAGTGAGTTCCCCGGCCTGCCATTCGCGGCAGGTAACTGCCTGGGCGAAACCCGTCGAAGGGTAAATCGCTCCAATATCCACCCTCACAACAATATAAAGAGGGCTTTACTATGAACAAATCCTTTACTCGCCAAGCACTGGTAACCGCCATTAGCGCTATTGCGACAGCAGGCTTTGCAGTTCAGGCGCACGCCGCAACAGAAGTTAGCCTAGGTCACACGCTCTCTTCCACATCCCACTACTCGGTAGGCGCTGACGCCTTTAAGGAGACGCTAGAGCGCCTATCGGGCGGTGAATTTACGGTCACCGAGCATACCTCGGGGTCGCTGGGCGGCGAGCGGGAGATGATCGAAGGCCTACAGATTGGCACTGTGGATGTGGTGATTACCTCGACGGGCCCGCTGGGTAACTTCGTGCCTGAAACCTATGTGCTCGACCTGCCGTTCCTGTTTGAGAACTACGACCAGGCCCGCTGTGTGCTGGACAGCGAGCTGGGTGATGAGCTGTTGGAAAAAATGAGCGATCACGACTTGGTTGGTTTGGCATGGACCGAAAACGGTTTTCGCCACTTGACCAATAGCCGCCGTGAAATTGCCACGCCTGCAGATGCTGAGGGGCTACGTGTACGTACCATGGAAAACGCTGTGCATCAGGAGGCGTTCCGCCAAATGGGTGCACGGCCAACACCGATGGCCTTCCCTGAACTATTCACTGCACTTCAGCAGGGCACCGTGGATGGCCAGGAAAACCCTATTACCGTGATTGTGGCCACTAATTTCTGGGAAGTGCAGGACTACCTTTCACTTACTGGTCACGTCTACTCACCGGCCATTGTGCTCGGCTCGCCCATTCTGTTGGATGGGTTAAGCGAAGAGGAGCGTGATTGGTTTATGCAGGCTGCGGCAGCGTCAGCAGAAGCCACCCGTGAAGAGGTGTCACGTTTGGAACGCGAAGGGGTCGCACTACTGGAAGAGAACGGCATGACAGTAAAAACCGATATCGATATTGCCCCCTTCCAGGCAGCAGTGGAGCCAGCCTACGAGATATTTACCTCGCAGTATGGCACTGAAATGCTGGATCGCATTCAGGAAAAAGCCAGCGGTTGCTGAACGCTTCTCACACCTTAGGCCTCCGGTAGTGCCGGAGGCCGCTTTGGCACGGTGACTTCTTATGCTAGCGGTATTTCTTCGTGTGGAGCATCAGTTAACCCGGCTTGCGATGCTGATTGCTGTGGTGATGCTGGTGATATCGGTGACGCTCAGTTTTTATCAGGTGCTTACCCGGTTCGTCTTTAATGCACCTTCCACCTGGACAGAAGTCGCCTCTCGCGCGGCAATGATCTGGTGTGTGTTTATGGCCGCTGCCGCTACCTTTCGGGGTGGTTACATGATGGCGGTGGAAGTCGTGTATAAAATCGTGCCCCAGCGCTTTTTGCGGCTATTAGAAATAGCGATTGTGATGTGCTGCCTGCTGGTATTGGGGGTGCTGATCCATTACGGCATCCAAATGACCATGCGGGTGAGCAATCAAACCATGTCGGGCATGAATATCTCAATGTCATGGGCGTATGCGGCGATCCCTACGGGGGCCAGTTTTGCCATCGTCGCTGTCGTTGCGCGGTTATTGGCCCAGCTGAGTGGGCGGGAGAAGGTGGGCCCAGAAAATAGCGAGATTACTCCTGAGGCAGAGCTCTTAAACACTGAGCTCTTAAACACCAAGCCCTTAAACACAGAGCATCCTGAAGAAGACCACCTAACAAAAAGGAGGTCTCAGCCATGAACATGGTGATTGGCCTGTCGCTGATTATTCTGTTTACCTTCGGTGTACCGATTGCCATTTCTATCATCTTGGCATCGATTATTGGCATTGAGTTCTTTACTCGCCTGCCACTGCTGTTAGTGCCCCAGCAGATGTTTATCGGTATCGATAAGTTCCCGCTGATGGCCATCCCATTTTTTATTCTTGCCGGTAACCTCATGGCCGCAGGCGGTATATCTCAGCGGCTGGTCGACTTGGCCAAATCCATCGTTGGGCGAGTGCAGGGTGGCTTGGCGATGTCCTGTGTACTCACCTGCATGATGTTTGCGGCCGTCTCAGGATCCAGTGTGGCGACCACCTTTGCCATCGGTGCCATCTTGATTCCGGCGATGGTCAAGCATGGCTACCCCAAGCCGTTGGCGGCCTCTATTCAGGCATCTTCAGCTGAGCTTGGCGTGCTGATTCCACCCTCTATTCCACTGATTTTGTATGGGGTGAGTACCGACACCTCTATTGGCCAGCTCTTCATGGCTGGCATCGGGCCTGGCGTGTTGATTGGCTCGGCGCTGATCGTCTTTCTCTATATTTTTTGCAAGCTGCGTGGCTACGGTAAAGACGACTACAAGGACAGCACCGGTTTCATGATCTCAGTCAAACGCGCCTGGGTTGCCATGTTGATGCCAGTGGTAGTGATTGGCGGCATCTACGGCGGTGTTTTTACACCCACAGAAGCGTCCGCCGTTGCGGTGTTTTTTGCGCTCATCGTCGGTGGTTTCTACTACCGCGAGCTAAAAATGGCGGACATGTGGCCTATTCTGCGCCAAAGCGTGATTTCCACAGCGGCGGTCATGCTCATTATTGCTGCGGCATCGCTCTTTAGCTTTCTGCTCAGCCGGACAGGATTACCCGCGCAAATCGCCACCCTGGTCACCAACACCATTGATGACCCCATCATGTTCCTGCTGGTCGTGAATGCGCTGCTGTTGATCGTCGGCATGTTTATTGAAACCTCTGCCGCCATCCTGGTGCTGGCGCCTATCCTGACACCCATTGCCATTCAGTTTGGTATTCACCCCGTCCATTTTGGATTGGTGATGGTGGTGAACCTGGCGCTGGGCATGATTACGCCGCCGCTGGGCGTGAATCTATTTGCCGCCTGTGCGGTGGCTAAAATATCGATCGATCAAATGCTGCCCTGGCTGGTGCGCTTTGTACTGGTGGTGCTGGCATGCTTGATGGCCATTACCTATATGCCATGGATCTCGATGGGCTTGGTGAACATCTTCTACGGTTAGGCAGGCAGCGTTTGAAGAAAGGTGTTTGGCGAATAAAACAGTCATAAAACAAGCACAATAAAAGGAGTATTAGATGTCACATGCGATGACCCTGCCGCCACAGCAGGCGCTGATAGGTGGGCAGTGGGTAAACACGGCAGCGACGATACAGATCGAAGCACCCGCCACCGGCGAGCCGCTGGCGCGTATTGCCCGCTGCCAAGCAGAAGAGGTAGATGCAGCGGTACAGGCAGCACGGCAAGCATTTGCCGGTCAGTCGGGCGAGTGGGCCAGTTGGTCTGCCCGGCAGCGTAGCGAATGGCTGCTGCGTTTTGCCGATGTAATTGAGGCGCACCACGAGCAGTTGGCTCAGCTTGAGTGTGCCGACACCGGTAAGCCGATGACCCAAGCCAAGGGCGATATCTCCGCTTGCGCACGCTACTTCCGCTTTTACGGCGGTGCGGCGGACAAGCTGCACGGTGAAACCATCCCTTTTGAAAATGATTTTGCCGTAATGACACTGCGCGAACCTTACGGGGTGTGTGCGCAAATTATTCCCTGGAACTATCCATCGCAGATTTTTGGGCGCTGTGTGGCGGCGGCATTAGCCGCAGGCAATACCATTGTTCTCAAGCCCGCCGAAGATGCCTGTTTAAGCGTACTACGCTTGGCGGAGCTAGCAGTTAGTCATGGCCTTCCTCACGGTGCGCTAAACGTGGTACCTGGGCTGGGTTATGAGGCGGGTGCGGCCCTCGCTGGCCATCCCCAGATTGATCATCTCTCGTTTACCGGCTCGCCGGAGACCGGCACCCAGGTTGCCCAAGCAGCAGCACAGCACCATGTGCCCGTCACCTTGGAGTTAGGCGGTAAATCGCCGCAGCTAGTGTTTGCCGATGCGGATCTTGACGCGGCGCTCCCAGCGGTAGTACGCGGCATTATTCAAAACGCGGGTCAGACCTGTTCGGCAGGCAGCCGCCTGCTGGTGCAGCGTGACATCGCCGCTAATGTGGTGGCGAATCTTTGTGAGCGCTTTGCTGCCTTGCGCTGTGATGCAGGCGAAGCCGATGCTGACTGCGGGCCGCTGATCAATGCACGCCAAAAAGCCAAGCTGGAAGCACGCTTGGCGGCGGCCGAAGCCGACGGTATTCGTATCGCGGCAAAAGGCCAGTTAGCGTCGAGCGCATCGGCTGGCGGTCATTTCGTACTCCCTCAACTACTGACTGATATCCCTGCGGGGCATGAAGTGCTTCGAGAGGAGCTGTTTGGCCCCGTGCTGGTGGTGCAGGTGTTTGAAGATGAGGCGCAAGCGCTGGCACTGGCCAATGCCACCGATTTTGGCCTGTGTGCGGGTATTTGGACACGAGATGGTGGTCGCCAGCTTCGCTTGGCCAAAGGCATTCGTAGTGGCCAGGTATTTATCAACAACTACGGCGCCGCCGGTGGCGTTGAACTACCTTTTGGTGGCGTTGGCCGCTCCGGCCATGGTCGCGAGAAAGGCTTTGAAGGCCTGCGTAGCTACACACGGATTAAAACCATCGCGATTAAACATTAACGAACGCTTCACTCTTAAAGGAGATAACAATGACAACATCTCGCCAGGTCGGCATCGTCGGTGTGGGTTTAATGGGTCATGGTATTGCCAGCAGCTTGTTACGGGCAGGCCATCAGGTCAGTTTTCTTGAGCACCCGGGTAATCAGCCAGTGGAAGACCTGTTGGCCGCTGGTGCCACCGCACTGAGTTCAGGCCGAGAAGTGGCGCGGAAGAATGAAGTGGTGATTCTGTGCGTCACTGGCTCGCCCCAGGTAGAAGCGGTGCTGTTTGAGCCCAACGGTGTGTTGGAAGGATTAAAGCCCGGTTGTGTTGTAGTGGATTGCTCCACCGCTTTGCCTAGTTCAACAGCAAAAGTCGCTGCCAAAGTGACTGACGCTGGCGGACGCTTTATGGATGCGGCGATGACACGCACGCCCAAAGAAGCGGCGGAAGGGCGGCTCAACTTGATTGTTGGCGCCCCACAAGAGCTGTTTGAAGAAACACTGCCGCTACTACAGGGCTTTGCTGAAAATATTGCCCATGCGGGCGATGTAGGGGCGGGGCATACCCTTAAGTTGCTGCATAACTTCGTCTCTTTAGGTTTTTCGGCAGTATTGGCCGAAGCCACGGCGGCCTCTCGCAAAGCAGGCATCAGCGACACTGCGTTGTTAGAAGTGCTTAGTGCTGGCGGTGGTGGTGGCGTTGTGCTTGAGCGGCTGCGCCCCTATATCGCTGACAACGACCCTTCGGGCTTTAAGTTTAGCGTTGCCAATGCCAGTAAAGACCTGGGTTACTATCACACAATGACCAATCAACTTGCCGTGGAAGGCGGTATTGCAGAAGCGGTTCGTAACCTTTACCACTCAGTTGAGGATCAAAGCCTGTCGATTCCAGAGCTAATTGGTGTGTTGGAGCGACGCTAACGTTGTTCTTCCATATGCCGCCAAAAACACATCCACGGCGCTACTGATCTGGCGGTGAAGTTCTTTATCACTAGGGGGCTGGCGCACCCCCATGCGTACTTCTGTGACCAGCATGCCTTGCCACATGCTGCATAACTGCTCGGCAGCCAGGGTGTGAACGTCGAGCGTTAAATGCCCTGCATGGGCTAGCCCTTCCAGTTTCTCCTTCAGCCACTGCTTAGTGGCCCAGGGGCCTGCCTCGAAAAAAGCCTGTAGTAGCTCTGGGTACTGTTTGCCTTGTGCATTCATCACGCGCTCAACCGCTAGCACATGGGGCTCTAATAAAAAGTGTACTAGGCTAGTACCGACCTCAATCAGTGATTGACGAACGGCCTCGTGGGTATCGGGCAATTTGTCTAACCCACGACGAATAGTGTTGGTCTCACGACGGATCACGCTACCAAATAGCGCCTCTTTGGTCGCAAAGTGGCCATACACCGTGACTTTGGAAACGTTTGCCTCGCGAGCCACGGCTTCCATGGTGACTCCTTCCAGGCCATTGCGAAAAAACAAGCACGTCGCCGCGTCCAGCATCGCGTTGTGCTTCGTCATATCTTTAGGACGGCCTGCGCTGCGTTTTTTTTCAGGCGGGTCACTTTGAAAGTCAGTCATCCGGTGAAATCCGTATCAATCGAATAAATAAATATTGAACGATGGCGTACAAATATTATAGTGAACGGTATCGTTCAAGAATAAACCATTTTGAGGCCATTATGGGCACGCCCTTAAAAACTTCCTGGAATCACCGGCTGCGCGGCATGCTAGTAGCGCTCCTGATGGTAGGTGTCACCCTCGGGGCAGTCACTTTCCTGACTAGCCAACATAGTAGCGCTCAGCAGGCGCGCCAACAGGAGGGTGATAACTCTCTTCTACAGGTAGCGAGCCTAACACTTGAGCAGGTTGAGCAGCTTCAGCGTGATGTGCGCTTAACAGGGCGTGTGGTGGCACACCAGTCGGTGTCGTTAGCGTTCGAGCCGGCAGGGCGTGTGAGTACCGTGTTAGCAGATAGAGGTGATGCGGTTGAAGAGGGGGACGTATTGGCCACACTTGATACGCGGCGCTTGGAGAGCCGCTTGGCTGAAGTGGCGGCGCGCAGCGATGAAGCCCGTGCCAGCCTGGCGCATGCTCAGCGCCAGGAAGAGCGCGAAGCACAGCTAAATCAGAGTAACTTTGCCAGCCGTACTGCGCTTGATCAGGCCCGTACTGATCGGCTGACGCTTCAGGCACGCCTTTCGGCGCTGGCTGCCGAGCGTGACAGCCTTAGCGCAGATTTAGATGACAGTACGCTAAAAGCGCCTTTTGAGGGGCGGGTGATTGAGCGCCATATCAGCGTCGGAAGCCTGGTAAGTAGCGGTACCGCTGCCTTTGATCTTATTGATGCCGGTAAGCTTGAAGCACACCTTGGTTTGCCTGCTCGGCTGGCCGCCACATTCGTGCCCGGAGAGCCGGTAACGCTCAGCGTTAATGGCCACATCGTCAGCGGAGAAGTGCGCGCACGGCTACCCCAGGTGGATAATGACAGCCGCACGCAGACACTGGTGGTGTCGCTGGAACCCTCAACCAGTGCTGTTCCTGGCGATTTGGTAGAGCTGCGCTATGCGATTACAGAGCCAGCCAGTGGGTATTGGGTGCCGTTGGATGCTTTGATCGCCGCTGATCGTGGCTTGTGGAATGTGCTGGTGGCCGAGCCGTTGGAAAATGGTCACTACCGCGTGGCACGGGCAAGCGTGGAGTTGCTGCATACGTCTGCCGATCAAGCGTTTGTACGCGGCACGCTGGCGCCCGATATGCGGCTGATAACCAGCGGCACCCACCGCATTATCCCAGATCAGCAGGTCACGCTCAGTGAGGAAGTAGCTCATGCAGCGCATTGAGTGGCTATTTAACCGGCGCTTAGTGGCGCTTGTCTTGGGACTACTTGTCGTTGCGGGTTTATCAGCGATTCAAACACTGCCCCGTGCAGAAGATCCGCATCTTGTTGCACGTATGGCAACGGTGCTTGCCCCGTATCCAGGCGCAACCCCTGAACAGATAGAAGCCTTAGTCGCGCGGCCTATTGAGGATGAGCTGCGTACTATTGCTGAGATTAAAGTGCTGGAAACCACGTCGCGGCAAGGCATCGCTGTTATCAGTATCGAGTTAGAAGATGAGGTGATCGATGTAACGTCAGTGTGGAGCCGCGTGCGAGATAAGCTGGGTGATGTAGCCCCAACGTTGCCAAGCGGTGTGCATGCCCCTGAGTTACTGGATGACCGGGGCTATGCGTTTAGCATTGTCGCCGCACTGCACTGGACCCTGGATACTCCACCTAATCCGCAACTGCTAGAGCGCTACGCCGAGCGCTTGGAAGACCAGCTTCGGCGGGTTGCCGGCACAGAATATACCCATCGCTTTGGTGTCGCAGGTGAGCAGGTCGAGGTCATGGTTGATCCTTTAGAGCTTAATGCCCTGGGGCTTTCCGTGGGACAGCTCGCCGCGCTTATTGAAGCCAGTGATGGCCGTCGTACTGCAGGCGAAGTGGTCTCCAATGGACACCGGCTAACGGTGGGGCTAAGCGGTGAATTTGGCGCGCTAGACAGGTTGCGTGATATCGACGTAGCGACCCAACAGGGGCAAACCGTAACGCTTGGTGAGCTGGCCGAGCTACGCCGCGGTGTGCAAGACCCGCCAGCCGCTGCGGCCTTACTTAACGGCCAGCGAGCGGTGTTTGTGGGGGCACGCATGGCCCCAGGACAGCGCATCGATACATGGGTAACGCGGGCGCAGCAACAGCTGGCGGCGTTTGCAGATGAACTGCCCACCGGTATTGAAGTAGAGGAGGTGTTTGAGCAGGCCAGCTACACCAACCAGCGCTTAAGTGACGTGGCAGGCAGCCTGCTGCTGGGCTTAGTGCTGGTGGTGGCTATTCTGTTTTTGACCATGGGCTGGCGCTCAGCGGTGACGGTGGGGCTGGCCATTCCCGCCACCGCACTACTTACCCTGGCTTTCTTCAAGCCACTTGGCATTGATATTCACCAAATGAGCATTACCGGCATCATTGTGGCGTTGGGGCTAATGGTGGATAACGCCATTGTGATGACTAATGCCCTTCGCGAGCGCTTCTTGAAGGGGGATTCAGCAATTGCCGCTACCCGGGACGCTCTGCGCCACTTAGCGGTTCCGCTACTTGCCAGCACCTTAACCACCATTCTGGCATTCATGCCAATTGTATTGATGCCCGGCCCAGCGGGGGAGTTCGTAGGGCCGCTGGCCATGGCGGTGATGGTGGCACTGGTGAGTTCTTATCTCGTGTCGCTGTTACTAGTGCCCGCGCTTTCCCCCATGCTGTTAGCCAAGGTAGCCGCTAAACCGCCGGCATCTAGAGATAGCGCAGCAAGCATAGTGAAGCGAGGCTTTCGCCGCACTATACATAGTGCGCTGCGTCATCCGGTGGCTGCCATGGTCGTTACATTGTGTGTACCCGTGGGGGGTATTGCGCTGATGCCAACACTGGATGTGGCGTTTTTCCCTCCGGCGGATCGCGACCAGTTTCATATTGAAGTGCGTCTCCCAACCGCAAGCAGCATGGCCAACACCGAGGAACTGGCGCTTGAGGTTGAAGCGATGATCCGTGAGCTTCCGGGCATTACTCGCGTGTCAGCATTTATCGGCGAGAGCGCGCCAATGATGTATTACAACGTGTTGACCAATGAAGATAATAATCCGTCGTTTATACACGTTATTGTGGATACAGTGTCGTTAGACGTGACTAACCAGCGGGTTCCCGAGCTACAGCGGGCGCTTGATCAGCGCTTCCCCCAGGCCCAGAGCGTGGTGCGCAAGTACGAGCAGGGGCCACCGTTTAAGGCACCCATTGAACTGCGTGTTCATGGTGACGATTTAGCCGTGTTGTCATCGCTGGGGCTTGAGCTGGCGGGCTTGATGCACCAACTTCCCCAGGTAACACACGTGCGGGCTGGCATGCAGCGCGACCTGCCCAGGTTAACCCTGGATATTGACCATACCGCACTTGGCGATGTGGGCTTAACACCACAAAACCTGGCCGAGCAGGTGGGGGCGGCACTATCCGGCCAGCCTGCAGGCCGGGTACTGGAGGACACCCAGCAGTTACCAGTGCTAGTGCGCTATGTTGATGACTGGCGTACCAGTGCAGAACAGCTTGAAGCACTACGTCTGGTTAGCGATCACGTCGCTGAGGGGCTGCCATTAGCGGCAGTGGCAGAGGTATCGCTTACTCCTGCCTGGAGCGTGATCACTCGCCGCAATGCCGAGCGTGTGCAGCTTGTGCAGGGCTATTTAGTTGCTGATGCACTGCCAGCGGTCTCCATGGCACAGCTAGATACCAAGCTCCAGGCCGCGCTAGAGAGGGGAGATATTCGTCTTCCTGCTGGCTACCGTATTGAAACTGGTGGTGAAGCTGCCGAGCGTGATCAGGCCGTGGGTAATTTGCTTGCCTCAGTGGTGCTACTGGTGATTGCCATGGTGGCCACTGTGGTGTTGGCGTTTAACTCTTTTCGCCGTGCTGCCATTGTGTTCATTGCCGGTGCTCAGGCCATGGGAATGGGCATTGTGGCGCTGCTGCTCAGCGGTCATGCATTTGGGTTTGTCATTATCGTTGGCATCATGGGGCTGGTGGGGGTGGCCATTAATGCCACCATTATCATTATTGCCGCCTTCGATGATGATGCCGCCGCTCGTCAAGGCGACATAGATGCCATGCTGGCCGTCATCAGCGGCCCTACCAGCCGGCATATTATCTCGACGACCATTACCACCTTTGCCGGGTTAATTCCGCTGATGGTGGCTGCTGGCGGTCTGTGGCCACCTTTTGCTCAAACTGTTGGGTTTGGTTTGCTGTTGGCAACGCTAGTGTCGTTTTTCTTTACCCCAGCGCTTTATCGGCTGTGGGTAGCAAGCGCACGATAAGGAATAAATTAATTTGTTGGGCTAACCAAGCACCTTTGGCTCGAAGCGTCAAAGGTGCTGGTGCCGTTTTAAAAAGCCGCTCGCTTGAAAAAGTCTGCGTTTAAGCTGGGTCACGATCGATGGCAAATGCTGACCAGGCTTGGCGTACCGGCATAATTTCCAGACGGTTGATATTGATATGTGGTGGCAGTGTCGCAAGGTAAAACAGCTGCTCGGCAATATCTTCCGCTTGTAGTGGTGTTGTGCCGCGATAAAGTGCTTCAGACGCTTCTTGATTGCCTTTCGTTCTGACCAAAGTGAACTCAGTTTCCGCCATGCCGGGCGCCAGATCGGTTACACGAACCCCCGTGCCTAGCAGGTCGCAGCGCAGGTTATAGCTGAACTGTTGAACAAAGGCTTTCGATGCCCCATATACATGCCCGCCCGGGTAAGGCCACTGGCCCGCTACCGAACCAAGATTGAGAATACTAGCGCCTTCGCTGTTTTTGAGCAGTAGCGGCAAGGCTGCATGGGTGACGTTAACCAACCCGGTGATATTGGTATCGATCATCGTATGCCAATCTTCCAGCGCTACTTTTTGCGACGGTTCTGGTGCGAGCGCCAACCCGGCATTGTTAATTAGGCACGTCAGCGGTAGAAACGCTTCCGGCAGGCTACTAATGGCAGCTGTCACCGCGTCACTGTCGCGCACATCCAATGCGATTGTTAGCACAGGTACCTGTGGGCTTAACTCTTTTTCCAGCGCATCTAAACGCTCCTGACGGCGACCGGTGAGTATCAATGACCAGCCTGCTTTGGCAAACCGCTGGGCCGCCGCTTTCCCAAATCCTGAGGTAGCTCCTGTGATAAGTACACTAGGCATTGCGGTATCTCCGTATTCGTTAACGTTTTATAAAGCGATGGTACCCAAGATTACCCTACTGTAAGCAACCTAAGCGGATGCGTTTAGGGCCAGATGGCATTAGCAACTGTGACATCCGCTGTCCTGGGGATGTAGCAATACTGGTCCTATGCCCCAAGGGGGCGAACTCACTAGGCTAGCAAGCACACTATTTCTTATCCGGTTTATCAGGTGCTTGTTATGAATACCAATATTGCAGCTTCACATCCACCGCTAAGCGACGTGGATGATACTTATGTACACAGCTTAGACCGCCAGTATGTTTTTCACTCCTGGGCATAGCAGGGCAGTTTGGAGCCTATGGTGGTGGCAGGCTCGGGTATGGGATTTTGCTGGAAACCCCTATTTAGATTTTAGTAGCCGCCAGCGAGACAATACCAATATTGGCCACCAGCACCCCAGGGTAGTGAGCACGATTCAATCCCAGGCCGCCAGCCTATGTACCATTGCCCCGCTCATGCCAATTTAGCTCGCGGTGAGGCGGCTATTCATGTTCAGGGAGTGAGCCAGAAGAGAGCTGAGGAGCGCACCATGGCGCTACTTGAAAAAGTGGGCATGGCCGATAAACGCGATAACTAGCCTTACACGCTTTCAGGAGGCCAAAAACAGCGTGTGGAGATTGCTCGTGACGTCTATGACAAGGTGGTATTTCTCGATAAAGGCAAAATTATCGAAAAATCCCACCCTAGTGAGTTCTTCGTCAACCCCAAAATAGAGCGGGTGAGGCGCTTCTTGGGGCTTGAAGCGCCTACGGTCTAAACGCGCTTGGCGATAGTTTGGCTAGCGTGATTAAACGCCTAGTTTATCGCGTAGACCGTACCACCAGGAGCCAATAACTGAGTAGGGTACGCGGAAGGTTCGGCCGCCGGGGAAGGGGTACCAGGGCAGGCCGGCAAAGACATCAAAGCGTTTGAGATCACCGTCGATCGCCTCGGACAGGATACGCCCGAACGTATGCGTGCCGGTCACGCCATGTCCGCTGTAGCCATGGGCAAAATAGGTGTTGTCGTTGATGCGACCCATTTGCGGCACTCGGGTGAACGATAGCGCGAAATTACCGCTCCAGGAGTACTCGACCTCAATGCCCTTCAACTCTGGAAAAATCTTGTAGAGGTTGCGGCGCAGCTTGTGCTGAATATTCAGGTCGCTGGTACCACCATAGACCGATCCACCCCCAATCAGCAGGCGCTTATCTGCCGATAGCCGATAGTAGTCTGGGATATAGCGAATATCTTCGACACAGTGATCGGTGGGTAAAAGGCGGTTTGCGAGCTCTTCACCCAGCGGGCGCGTCGCCATAATCTGCGTTGTTACTGGCATCACACGCCAGGTGAGCGTTGGCACAACACCGCCAAGATAGGCGTTACCACAGATCACCAAGGTCTTGCAGGTCATTTGCCCCGCTGCGGTTTTTACCACAGGGCGTGCTGCCGCTGTGTCAACTGAGGTGACAGGCGACATTTCATAGATCGTACCACCAAGGCGCTCAATAGCAGCGGCCTCGCCGAGGGCCAGGTTCAGCGGGTGGATATGGCCTCCCTTATGGTCAACCTGACCGCCGATATAGCGGTCTGTTTTTATATGTTGGCAAATCCCATCGCGGTCAAGGATTTCCTGGCAGGTGATGCCGTAGCGTTCCCATAGTTTCTGGCGTGCTTCGAGCTCCCGCATATCGGCTGGAGTGATAGCCGCGAGGATATTGCCTTTCTTCAGATCGCAGTCGATATCATAAGTGGCGGCCCTTTCCCGGATGATGTCGCCGCCCTCTGTTACCAGACTGGCAACAAAGCGAGCGGTATCCTCTCCGAACTGGCCACCGATTTTCTTCAGGCTGGCGTTCAGTCCGTTAACGATCTGTCCACCGTTGCGCCCCGATGCGCCCCAGCCAACGCGCGCACCTTCGATGATCGCGACACTATAGCCTTTCTCAGCCAGATGCAGTGCGGTAGAGAGGCCAGTAAATCCAGCACCTATAACACAAACATCAACCTCCTGATGGCCGGTTAGCGCTGGCCGCTCTGGGCTGGGATTTGCCGTGGCGGCGTAAAGACTGCCGGTATGTTCGCCATTGCCGGCATAGGATTTAGTCGTCGCGTTCATAGCATCCTCACATGCGATATGTTTTTTATAAATGTGATAGCATTTGTCTTATGGTGATATTTATAAAGCTTGTGTCAGGTGAAAGCAATGCTATGATCGGGAAAAGTTAAGAAAGGGGTGAGAAAGCGTTGAGAAAAGAGCTGAATGGACAACAGCAGATGGACCAGGCAACCCCTTCTATCCCGGATGTCACGCGCACAGCCGAAATGACGACACAGGAACACGCTTATTTGCGCTTGCGCCAAGCGATTATGGTTGGTGCTTTTCCACCAGGTCACAGGTTGACAATTCGTGGGTTGGCGAAGGATTTGGATTTATCGCAAACGCCGATCCGTGAGGCGGTGCGCAGGCTTTGCTCGGAAAGCGCGATCGAGGTGTTGGGCAACCGTCGTCTGCGTGTTCCGGTAATGACATCTGGGCGTTTTGAGGAGCTGATCCAGTTACGCACAGTGTTGGAATTACACGCTGCCGCACGTAGCTTGCCTTATGTCGCCGATATCGTGATCGACCGAATGGCTGCAATTGACACGGAACTTGATGGTGCAGTCGTGGATAATGATCCAGTGGAGATGACGCGACTCAACCAAGCTTTTCACCGGGTGTTGTACTGCCTCAACCCCGATCAGGCAGCAATGCCGCTGGTGGAGAGTATCTGGCTACAACTAGGTCCGTTTCAACGTCAGATGATGTCTACACATAAAGAGCATTACTGCATTGATCGACATAAGGAAATATTGACGGCCTTGAGACAGCGAAACCTAGAATCGCTGTCTAAGGCGCTGGTGGCGGATATTCAGGAGGGACTGGCCCTCGCGGGGAAAGAGGCCTTTCGCGCAGCGCTAGTACCTGCCTAAGGGAAGTTCATCATAGTTTGCAGGCAGCACCAGAGCTCAAGGCCGCCAAATACTTGGCGGCCTTGAGCTCTGGTGACTTCGAGTTCAGTTAACTTCGGGCCAGCCGCTGACTGCCTTGATCTCTAGGAACTCCTCGATCCCCCAAACGCCTCCCTCTCGGCCGATGCCGGACTGACGAAAGCCTCCAAAAGGCGCACCGAATGGGATATCTGTGCCATTCAGTCTAACCATGCCACTACGCAGTTTGTGGGTCAGTCGTTGGATTCGGTTAGGATCCTGCGTCCAAAGATAAGCCGCCAGGCCATAGGGGCTGTCATTAGCTATGGCGATGGCCTCTTCTTCCGTGTCGAAGGGAATTATAGAGAGCACTGGACCAAAGATTTCTTCCCGTGCAATGACCATCTCATTATTCACATCGGCAAAGACAGTTGGCTCGACAAAGAATCCGCCATCCTCGGTCGCGCCGCCGCCAGTAACTAGCCGAGCCTCTTCCTTACCCTTGATCAGAAACTCTTTTACGCGTTCGAACTGAGCTTTGTTGGCTAAAGGACCCATCTGGGTTTCGGGCTCGGCCGGGTTGCCCACAACGAAATCGCGTGCCACATTCGCGACTGACTCGACCACTTGCTCATAGATGCTGCGCTCGACCAGCATCCTTGATGGAGCATTGCAGGATTGACCGGTATTACGGAACATGGAAACGGCTGTTTCCTCGCCCGCCGCTACAGGATCGGCATCAGCGAACACAAGACATGCCCCCTTGCCCCCCAGTTCTAGACTGACACGTTTGATATCGTCTGCAGCGGCATGGGAAACGGCAGCACCGGCTCGCGTTGAGCCGGTCAGCGATACTGCGGCTACATCGGGATGCCGCACCAGTGCCTCGCCCAGATCTGGCCCAGTGCCGAAGACCATGTTGAACACGCCTGGTGGTACATCGGCGGCTTCCATAACTTCGGCGAAAATCTGAGCAGAAAGGGGAGCGAGTTCAGAGGGCTTGAGTACCATTGTGCAGCCTGCCGCTAGTGCCGCGCCCACTTTGAGGGCGATCTGGTTCATCGGCCAGTTCCAAGGGGTGATCAGCACCGTAACCCCCATTGGTGCCATCATGATCCGAACATTTCCGTCGCCCACATCGGGCGTGCTGACCCAGGGGACTTTGTTGATAGCTGCGGCAAAGTCTTTCAGGTGCCCGTATCCGGCGCCAACCTGTGCAGCCGCCGACATTTTGGCCGGAGCGCCCATTTCACGGGTTATGGCGGCCGCAAGATCATCCCAGCGGGCCTTATAGCAGGTAAGAACACGCTCCAGCACAGCCTTACGCTCTGCTACCGGGGTTTCAGACCAAGCATCAAATGCTCCTCGGGCCGCAGCGACAGCTCGAGCGCCATCGGCTGCGCCACTCAGTGCTAGTGTGCCAATCGACCTGCCGGTCGCAGGATCGATGATGTCTTGTTCTGCCACAGTCTCGGTGTCGTGCCACGCGCCGCCCACATATATTTTGTCCAGCCGCATCGTCCACCTCCGGTTGTTCGTTAAGATTCAAATACGCAGATTAAATGATTGCGATACAGTTAATTGGGTTTCATTGTTATGAATGGTATAGCATATTTGTAGAGTGTCATTTATTCCAGTCACCGCATGTCTTCCAGTGACCACATGCAGCCATACTTAAAATATGCTGATTGTTTGCCTGACGGTTGGTTATACACGTGGAACGTATGCACCGGGGCAGGCTTTACCGGGCGTCAGTTTATTCGAACTGCCCGTTTTCCATGAGATAAGCGTGCCCATCGCGGATATCTCGGGTTAACTGCTCGACGACGCCCTCGCTGTTCCTGTCTTCAAGGCATTTTACGATCTCGTCGTGATAATCAAGCTTAAGGATTCCGCGTAAGTCATTGTCAAACTGCCCGCTGAACTGGCGTAGAAATGGCCCCACTTGTAGCCAGAGCGTTTCAATCAGAAACAGCAGAGAAGGTGAGCCACACGCCGTATAGATGCCGAATTTGAAATCGTGATTGTGGTAAAGGTAGGCGTCGATGTCCTGCTCTTCGGCGGCGGCAGTCAACGCAACGGCTACCTGCCGTAGCTTGAGTAGTCCACTGCGGTCCAGCGCTTCAACAGCTTGGCGAGCAGCGGCAGGTTCGCAGACCAGTCGCGTTTTCATCAGGTCGTCGAAGCGCTCCTTGGTCATAGCGGGCAGCACCATTGAACCGTTGGGCAGTTGGTCTAGGGCACGTAAAGCCTGCAAGCGCATCAGCGCCGAGCGCACAGGCATGTCGCTCGTTCCCAGCTCCTTAGCCAATTTGCGTGAGGTCAGCTTACGCCCCGGTGCCAACTGGCCGGACATGAGGGCGTGACGTAGTCGTTCATAGACGATTTCGTGTAATGGCTGGGTTTCAACAGGAAGCAGTCCGATCGGGCTTTGCTGTTTCATTTGCTTTTCCATCTCCCTGAGTGGGCCGCTCAGGTGTCGGTATGACGTTAAGCCAGAGCAGTGTCGAGAGGCCAGAGAGGCGTCGTGACGGTAGCAACAGCCACATACCTGAGCCAGTTTTAGGACGGCTATGGCCTCTTTTCTGGCCGTGGCTGCTTGAAGAAAGTGGTGAAACGATCAGCCATCTCGGCGGTCGCTAGTTCAGTGTCCAGTCCCTCTTTGGCCGTTAGCATAATATCGGGCGGCAAAACTTCACCACGTGCGTCCAGTAGATCAGCCATGAACTGAGGGTTGAATTCGGGGTGCGGTTGCACTGTCAATGCGGTATCGCCATAGGCCAGCATCGCATGGGCGCAGAAGTCGCTGTGCCCGATGACACGTGCGTCACTTGGCGGCTCGATGACTTGATCCTGATGCCACGCCATAATCCGTTTTGCCCCAGCGTCAGTGTCATAGGTCGTGGCCCCGACCGACCATCCACCTGAGAACTTCTCTACCTTGCCGCCGAGTGCTTGTGCCAAAATCTGATGTCCGAAACAGACACCGATAATCGGCAGCCCTGTGGCGTAAACGTCGCGCAGGAACGACTCCAGCGGGGCGATCCAGGGGAGGTCTTCGTAGACACCAAAGCGCGAGCCGGTAATCAGCCATCCGTCAGCAGCATCGGGTGAAGGGGGAAATATCCCATCCAGCACGGGAAATGTCTGAAATGTGAACCCTCGCCCCGCCAGCAGGGTGCGAAACATGTCGTCATAGTCGCCATGCTGCTCACGAAGGCCTTCCGGGGAGCGCCCGGTCTGAAGAATGCCGATTTTCATGCCAATAGTGCCTCTAGTTCGGGTGTTGCCGCCTCTAATGCTTTGGCGTAGCGATCGACGGCGTCAATGATTTCTGTTTCAGTAATGGTGAGTGGTGGTGAGAAGGAGTTAACCGGCAGATACGGTAGCGCCCGAGTTAACACGCCAGCGGCGGTGGCATGTTTGGCAACGATCTTGTGTGGGGCGCTGCCTTCTGGGAAGCCTGAAAACTCGACAGCTGCCATCAGGCCCACACCACGAACATCGCCAACAAAGGGGCTATTACCCACCTGTTTGCGCAGCGCCTCCAGCAAGACGGGGCCGAGCGTTGCTGCCCGTTCAGTCAAACGTTCCTGTTCCATAACGTCGAGATTGGCCAGTGCAATTGCCGCACCGACCGGGTGACCGGAATAGGTGAAACCGTGCATCATAACGCCCATTTCCTCGGATGTGTTTTCGAACACGTCCCACATGCGGCGTGAGATAAGCGATGCAGACATTGGAAAATAGGCACTGGTCAGCCCCTTGGCAAGCGACACGATATCCGGGCGCAGGTTATAGGTGCCAGAACCGAACCATTGGCCGGTGCGGCCAAAGCCGGTAATCACCTCGTCGGCGATGAGTAGGATGTCGTGGCGCTTCAAAACCTCTTGGAGTTTCTCGAAATAGCCTTCGGGTGGCAAGAATACACCACCGGTGCCCATTACAGGCTCAGCAATGAAAGCGCCGATGGTGTCAGCCCCTTCCTGTTCGATCATCTCTTCCAGTTCGGCGATCAGGCGATCGGTAAACGCTGCCTCACTTTCACCCTCCTTGCCGAAGGCAAGATAGTGTGGGCAACTGGTGTGCAGCACCTTGTCCAGGGGCATATCAAAGGCGGTGTGATAGGATCTAATCCCTGTCAGGCTGCCGGATGCCAGCGTCAGGCCGTGATAGCCTCCCTCGCGGGCGATGATCTTTTTCTTCGTTGGTTTGCCACGCAGATTGTTGTAATAGTTCATCAGCTTGATAGCTGTGTCGTTGGCATCTGACCCCGAGTTGCCGAAGAACACTCTTGCCATATCCGAACCGGGCACCGTATTGCGGAACAGACTCAGCAGGCGGTCGGCCAAACGAATGGTCGGCTCTGCAGCAGCCCCCCCAAAACAGTGTTGAAAGCTGAGTTGTTGCATCGCCTCGGCACCCGCTTGAACCAGCTCCTTGCGACCATAGCCGACGTTCACACACCATAGCCCCGCGCCCATATCAAGCAGCGTTTCCCCGCTGTCACGTGTGACCATGACACCATTGCCTGCAGTGTAGATCGATGGGCCGCTCTTTTTCTGGTCGCTGATCGAGCTAACTGGATGAAAAAAGCTCTCCTTATCCATTTGTGCGAGGGAGAGGTTTGTGCGCTCATTCATGGAGGCGCTCCTTTCAAGATAAAGCGACCAACCGGCGCAGGGCGCGCACGGTGCTGTCAGGGGTTGTGAGAATAGGACAGTCGACGTGTGGCTGTAGGGCTTTTGCAGCACGAGCTAGGCTGAATTGACCCAGCAGGACAACATCCTGCCTGCCAAGGTTTTGGCAGGCAGCTAACACCGCGGCATCATGCCCGGCACCATCGCCAGCCTTGAGCGCCGCTAGTGCACCCTCGGCCAGAATGGGCGTGATGTGGATCGTCTTGCCCCGAGCCTTTGCCAACTCTTCAAGCTCTCGCGTCAGGGAGGGTAGTGAGGGCGGAAAGGTCACGACGAGTGCGATGTGTGTGCCAACGGCCAGTGCCTCTTCGAATGCGGCCTCGTTAGGGCGCAGCACAGGGATGGAAAGGTCGGACTTGACCGCCTCAATCGCTGGCCCAAAGGCTGAGCAGGTGAACAGGATCGCTTGTGTGTCTTGCGTACCGTTACCCGAGGCTGCGTAGCGTCCCAGGGTCAGGAAACGCTCGATCATGGCTTGGTCTAGCACACCGGCCTGGGCTAGATCTGCCGAGAGTGATGTATCGAGTAGATCAGCAGTTTGTGCCTCGGGCCACAGTCGGGAAAAGGCGTCGCGGATCGGCAACACCGACTCTTCGAGGGCATGGATAAGGCCGATACGTGGACTCGTCGTGGATGTGGTTTGTTCAGACATGGGGAGCCTCCTTTCGGGTACGCAGAGCGGAAATTAGCGCTTTGTCCCGCACAGCCTCAAGCTCGGTAATACTGCGACCGGCTGCTTCTCGTTCCACTCCGGCCACCAGGGCTGCCTTGACCTCGTCGTTCAGAGTGGGGCTGCCAAGGGAGGCCCAACGGCGCTCCTGGCTCGGGCCGAGATGTGACAAATATCCAGCCATGCCACCGGTGCCGCCGCCTAGGTGATAAGCCATATGGGCGCCGAGCACTGACCAGCGTAGCCCTGGCCCATTGACTAGCGCGGCGTCAATTGCCTCGACATCTGCGATACCCGCTTGAACCATATATACCGCTTCGCGCCACAGTGCTGAGGCTAGACGGTTGGCGATATGCCCTGTGGCATCTTTCTTTAGGCGCACAGGGGCACGCTCTGCGGAACGGTAGATGGTTTCCGCCCGGGCCAGGCGTGTGGGGTCTGTACCATAGATCTCCACCAGAGGTACCAGGTGCGGTGGATTAAAGGGGTGGGCGGTGATTAGCTTCGATGGATCTTTCAGGCCAGGGCTGAGGTCGGACCAGGTGAGCGCAGAGGTCGAAGAGGCAAGTACCGCACTGTCCATCATCAGCGGCTCAACCTGGGCATAAAGCTCATGTTTGAGCGGAATGCTCTCTGGGGCATTCTCCTGAATAAGATCAGCTTTTGATAGGGCATCTGACAGAACGGTGCAAAGGGTGAGAGTACCCCGTGCACCCGCATGCGGAGATACCTCTTCCAATTGCGCAAGAGGAGCATGCATCCGCGCCTCGAGCTCATCAAGCGCCTCTGGCTTCGGATCCCAGACCCGCACATCTGCGCCATGGTGTAAAAACAATGCCGCCCAACCGACACCAATAAGGCCTGCACCGAGAATGGCTATCTGAGGTGTTTGTGTGACCTGCTCCATCTGGCTCTCCTTTTTATTTTGCGATCGCATTTTTTGCTACGATAACGGCTTCTTTGCTTATTGGAAAGTTGTTTTTTACGCAGGCTTGATGTCGTTTAAATACTGGTTTTTCGGAGTTATTGAAAAATGTCAGCCTCTTTTTAGATTAAAATTGACTTTTTTGCGATCGCAAAAGATAGTTATGGAGAATGTAGTTGTGGAGAATATAGCTATAGAGCATATGGCTGTGAAGAATATCGTTATAAAAAATGCAGCACTAAGAGTGGGCGTGAAAAATAGCTCTGTTCTAGACAACGTTCTGGCAACGCTCTAGACAACCCAGCGGGAATGAAGATGAAAAATAATGCGATCACCAGCCCGGCTGCGAGTGTGAGAGAAAGTACCGGTAGATGTGCAAGCGCAAGCGTCAGTACCACAAAATGCGCCATTGTCACCGGCGCAACTTCAGGGATTGGTGCGGCCATTGCCCGCACCTTGGCAACACAGGGACTGTCGCTATTTCTGGTAGGCCGTCGTGAGACAGCCGGGTGGGAGTTGGTTGCTGCTCTGCGGGCCAAGGGTGCAGAGGCAACCTTTCATGCGGCAGACCTGTCGGACAGCACTGCCCCAGAAACGATTGTTAGGGCTGCGATCGCGGCTTTCGGACGAGTTGATGTGCTGATCAATAACGCAGGGTTATTGACCCGAGGAAACGCTGAAGAAACCTCCGATGCGGAGTGGAACCGGATGATGGACGTTAATCTTGGCTCCGTCTTTCGCCTCTCTCGAGCGGTGCTTCCTGCGCTGCGAGCGCAAAGTGGCGGCGTGATCGTCAATATCGCCTCGGACTGGGCGCTGGTTGGTGCGAAAGGCGCAGTGGCTTATGCAGTGTCCAAAGCTGCAGTCGCACAGTTGACCCGTTGTATGGCCCTGGATCATGCCCATGAAGGAATACGCATCAACGCGGTCTGCCCAGGTGACACCGACACCCCCATGCTGGCTACCGAGGTTAGCGGCGCTGAGCGCAGCGCAACGCTGGCGGAATATGGCGCTGGGATTCCAATGGGGCGCGTTGGCACCCCCGAAGACATCGCACGCGTCACGGCCTTTCTGGTCTCGGACGCGGCAGGATATATGACTGGGACGCTGATTCCGGTTGATGGTGGCGCGACCGCTGGTTAAGACAAGCCGCCGATTCAGACAAGCTGCTAGCTGAAACGAATTGCTGACGAAAATAATAGGAGAGCTCGCTATGGGCGAAATGTACAAGAACCTAATTGGTGGCGTATGGCGCGGGGCCGATGAAGTCTCAGAGAATGGTAATCCCTCTGATGTGACGGATTTGATCGGGCTATATGCTCGGGGTGGTGCGTCTGAAGTAACAGAGGCCGCTGACGCTGCTGCTGTGGCATTTCCTGCCTGGGCTGGGGCGACACCGCAGGTGCGTGCCGATTTGCTGGACCGCGTGGCCACCGAGATTAGTCGCCGTGAAGATGAGATTGCGACGATGTTGGCCCGTGAGGAGGGCAAGGTCCTCACCGAAGCGCTAGGCGAGGTTCGTCGTGCGGCGCATGTTTTCCGCTTTTTCGCCGGAGAAGCGCTGCGCGTGACAGGCGATGCCCTTGCCTCGGTACGCCCTGGTGTGGATGTAGAAGTGACTCGAGAGCCGCTGGGCATTGTCGGTATCATCACGCCTTGGAACTTCCCCATTGCGATTCCTGCATGGAAAATCGCCCCCGCCTTGGCCTATGGCAACTGCGTGATCTTTAAGCCTGCTGAGCAGACGCCGGGCTCAGCCCACATGTTGGCAGAGATCATTCATCAGGCTGGTTGCCCGGCGGGGGTCTTCAACCTCGTTATGGGGCGCGGTTCCGTTATTGGTGAGGCGATGACTACCGACCCACGTATCTCGGGCATTTCTTTTACCGGATCGGTACAGGTAGGGCAGTACTTGGCAAGCGCCTGCGCAGCGAACATGAAGAAGCTTCAGTTGGAGATGGGCGGCAAGAATCCGATGGTTGTCATGGATGACGCAGATCTGGAAACAGCCGTTTCTGTCTGTCTCAATGGTGCCTTCTACCAGACTGGGCAGCGCTGTACCGCCTCATCGCGCCTCATCGTGCAGTCGGGTATCCATGATGCCTTTGTCGCGGAAATCAGTCGCCAGATGCAGGCGCTAAAGGTGGGGCATGCGCTAACGGAAGGAATGCAAATTGGCCCTGTTACATCCAAAAGCCAGCTTGAAGGCAACCTAGCTTACGTGGCACTGGCTGCAGAAGAGGGCTGCGAAGTAGTGGGTGGTGGGCGCCTTGTGCGTGAAACCGAGGGGTATTTTCAGGCCCCAGCGCTGTTCCTGGGAGCGAGCAATACCATGCGCAGTGCGCGAGAGGAGATCTTCGGTCCCTGTGCCAGCGTGATCCGTGTCGATGACTTTGAAGAAGCAGTGATGCTGGCCAATGACACCCAGTTCGGTTTGTCATCGGGGATCTGCACCACCAATCTGCGCTATGCGCGAGAGTTTAAGCGACGCTCTGCTTCCGGCATGGTGATGTTAAATCTACCGACTGCGGGGGTGGACTATCATGTGCCTTTTGGTGGGCGCAAAGCGTCTAGTTTCGGATCGCGTGAGCAGGGCAGCTATGCCGCTGAGTTCTACACATCGGTAAAAACCACCTACACCTTTGCTGGCTAAGTCTAGGCTTCTCTAAACGGCCAACGAGTGAAAGCCAGCTCAACAAGGCCCGTTTTATACGGGCCAATGCACTGTTTATGTCCACATTCATGTCTATATCACTGCCCACCTCCATGTGGGCCAGGGCACATAACTTATCGGTTCGCCGCCAGAGAGGTTACTTGCGAGGTGTCGATTGCATCTGCCAGCATTTCGGCGGTGATGGCGGAGAGCGTCCAGCCTAAGTGACCGTGGCCAGTGTTATAGAACACTGTGGGTAAGCGTCCAGGGCCGACCTTGGGCAGCATGTTGGGTAGCATCGGGCGCAGGCCCGCCCAAGGGACTACTCGCTGGGTGCTCACGCCAGGGAAACACTCCTCCACCCAGCGAACCAGCGGGCGGATGCGGTCGTTACGTATATCACGATTCGCGCCGTTAAATTCAGCGGTACCGGCCACTCGGAATCGGTCGTGCCCCAGGCGGCTGGTGACTAGTTTGGTTTCATCGTCGAGCAGGCTGACCGTTGGCGCAGCCTGCTGGGAGGCATCGTCATCTAGCTGTACGGTAATTGAATAACCCTTCACCGGGTAGATATTGACTCGGTCGCCCAGCTTGGCTGCAATCGCACGGCTGCCGATGCCTGCGCACACCACTACGCTATCGAAGCTCTGGCGAATGGTTTCATTGTCCACTGTGGCGCTTACCCAGGCCCCGCTCTCATCAGCACTAATGTCATTGATTTGATGGCCATAATTGAGTGCTACGCCACGCTTGGCCGCTGCTTGCGCTAAGCCGTTGGTGTACTTATGGATATCACCAGTGGCGTCACTTTCGGTATAAAAACCGCCATGGTAGTTGCCTGCGAGCGTTGGTTCGATGGCGCACATCTCATCGGGGGTGACCGCCCGGCGTTCCAGGCCGCCTTTGCTGAGCAGTTGTGATACCTTAGCTGCGTGGTCATAGCCTGCCTTATCGCGGTAGATATGCAGAATGCCTTTCTGTTTAAGGTCGAAATCGATTTGCTCATCTTTTGCCCACTGGAATAAGTGCTCGCGGGCAGCAATGGCGAGTCGGGTGGTTTCCGTGGTGTTATCGGCGTAACGGGGAATGGCAGCGATGAACTCTGCAAACCAACTTAGCTTGTGCCAGCTAGGGCGGGGGTTGACCAGTAACGGTGCGTCGCTTTTCAGCATCCAGAGCAGGCCTTTGATCACCGTTGGCCAGTGGTTCCACACCTCTGCGTTGGAGGCTGACAGCTGGCCGCCATTGGCGAAGGAAGTTTCCATCGCCGCGTAGCGATGCTTTTCAAAGACGGTGACATCAAAGCCACGTTTAGCAAGGGCGTAGGCGCTGGTAATACCGGTGATACCACCACCAATAACGGCAATGCGTTGCATAACTCTCTCCAGATTGTATGAGCGTCGGGCTATATACCCAGCCATTCAATGGCAAGGCATACCCCTTCCGTCATAGAACCTGAGAGATTCACGCATCAATTGACGCGCTTGCTCCTTCGGTGGGCTGAGTGACGCAGTCATCAACCGCTCTTCGGAACGTGCTTGGTAAAACCAAAACGTGTTTGGTAAGTCAAAACGTGTTTGGTAAATATAGTAGCAATAGCGGTCCGTTGGCCTGAGAGTTTCCGGGGTCGTTGCTCCTTCGGCGCTGGTGTCGAGCACCAGTCTCTCCCGCTATTGTGCTAGCTGATGTTGTAACGCGTTATCCAGTGTAAGGGAATAGGGCTAACGTCTTAGCGTACTGACCGCATTATTTTGCCAGTGGTGTGATTTTGGTCGAAAATGCCTCAAACTTTATAGCGACGGATAAAACGTATGCAGGTAAACGGATTTTTTAATGAAGCGGGCCAAGTGATTGGCGACGTCATTCGCACGGTCGTCGAGTTTTTATTGGCGATATTTACTAATTTTTTCGGTGCGCTTGAAGAGTTTGTAAATGGGCTGAGTCGGTCGTTAGGCTTTAACGCCTCTTTCTTCAGTATTCTGGTGCTGGTAATAGGCCTGTGGATACTGTGGGGCGGGGTCAGAGCGCTGCTACGAGGCTCCCTGTTAGGAGCCATCGTACGAATTGTGTTGGCGCTGGTGATCTTGTCGTGGCTGATAATGTAGCCATATTCGATAGCCATTTTAGGGCTAAGGGCTACTATTTGACCCTTCCGTTTAGCTCTTCTAGCTAGCCCTTCTAATACAATGACGATTGAGCTTTGGCATTTTTTATAAAAATGTTGATAAAAAAATGACCGCCGGGTGATAAAGCAAGCTAGAGGGATCAGCAATGCCTCAGCTGTGCTTCCAGCGCAAAGATGTGTGCATCGTCAGTGCCTAGTTCACGTAGCGCTTGGGCCAAGTTCATTAAATAGGCTTTATTAGAGCCGCTGGGACCATGGGCGTGGGCAATTTGACGTGCGATTTCGGCCAGTGGTGCATCGCCAAGAAAAGCTGGGTTGTCTTCGGTAGCTAGATAAATCAGGCCCTCGGTTTGCGCTGGTGTTGTATCGCTATTAGCTAAAAAAGTGAGTGCCACTTTTTCGCGCAGGTAGCCATTTTTCTCTCGCAAATCGAGCGGGGCCAGTACCTCTGGGGTAATGCGGTAAGCCATGCCGTGGCATACCGCGTCTTTAGCACGAATCAGCGTTGCCACTCGCCCCGGTGCTTCAGGAGTACCGCGGTGATCATGGGAGCCTTGCCAAAAACGGCGTTCCCAGCCTTGAATATAAGCGGGCCTGCGCTCCAGGTAGGTAAAATCAGCCTTCCAAATCAACGAGCCGTAGCCAAATAGCCAAATGTCGGCGTGACCATCGAAGAAGTTTCTTTGCTGGTTGAGCTGTGTGGTATCAAGCATCATAAAGTACGGCGCATTGGTTAAAGCGTTCATCTTATCATGCCAGTGGGATTTACTTACTTAACCACTATTGGAGACAGGCAATGCGTGCCATTTTCCTAGTCGATAACGGCTCTTTGCGGCCCCAGGCTACTCATAACCTGCGTCGTGTGGCAGCCGAGCTCAGCCAGAAGCTGGGTGAAACCGTGCAGGCCGCATCGCTGCTGCACTCCAATAAAATCCCCCCCGAGGAAGTCGGCGGCATCCCTGCTATTACGCTGGGCCCCGCTGTGGAACGCAGCGCCGAGCAGGGGGCATCTGAGATTATTGTGTTGCCGTTCTTCTTTGGGCCAAGCAAGGCACTAACGGGCTACCTGCCAGAGCGCATGGCCGCGATGCAGGAGCGCTTTCCCCACGTTAAGGTACGTTTAGCCCAGCCGTTGGTGGATGAGCGAGGCGATAACGACCTACGCTTAGCACAGCTATTAGCAGATAACGTGTGTGGCAAGCTTCAGCCAGGTACAACGCCCCGCGTAGCGCTGGTTGACCACGGTAGCCCGATCCCAGAAGTGACCGCCGTGCGCAACCGCCTGGCGGGCCAGCTTAGCGTGTTGTTGGCTGATGAAGTCGCTTGCGTGGCTGCGGCTTCGATGGAACGTCGAGAGGGGGATGAGTACCGTTTCAACGAGCCTTTATTAGAGCATTTGCTGGATACTCCCGAGTTCCAGTCAGGCTCGGTGATTTTAGCGATGCTGTTTCTCTCGCCGGGGCGTCATGCCGGTGAAGGCGGTGATATCGCTGAGATTTGTGCTGACGCTGAGCAGCGGCATTCAAGCTTGAGCACCACGATTACCGCGTTGGTTGGAGAGCATCCTGGTATTGTTGATATTCTCCATACGCGACTTCGTCAAGCGCTTGATGGAGAACGCTTTCTTCTGGAATTACCTGCTTTACAAAGCAACGCTCACTAGGCGGGAGGTGTAACGTTGTCCAAAGGCGCGTAGAATCGCGGGCCTTTGCAAGTGCAATTACACCGTTAACCAGGGCTGAAATCTTGATCGCAACCGCCAATATCACCATGCAGTTTGGGGCTAAACCCCTATTTGAAAATGTTTCCGTCAAATTTAATAACGGCAATCGCTACGGTTTGATTGGCGCCAATGGTTGCGGTAAGTCCACCTTTATGAAAATCCTGGGAGGGGAGCTTGAGCCCTCTTCCGGGCAGGTAATGCTCGATAGCAGTACTCGGTTGGGCAAGCTACGCCAGGACCAGTTCGCTTATGAGAACGAGCGCGTCATCGATACGGTCATTATGGGTAATGTCGAGCTATGGAAGGTTGCCGCTGAGCGCGAGCGCATCTACTCCCTGGCCGAAATGAGTGAAGCCGATGGCATGGCGGTGGCGGACCTTGAGGTACGTTTTGCCGAGTTAGACGGCTATACCGCTGAGTCTCGCGCTGGTGAGCTATTGCTGGGGCTGGGTATTCCTATTGAGCAGCATACCGGCCCGATGAGTGAAGTAGCCCCTGGTTGGAAGCTGCGCGTACTGTTGGCTCAGGCGCTATTTTCTGACCCTGATGTACTGCTACTCGATGAGCCCACCAACCACCTGGATATTAATACCATCCGCTGGCTGGAAGATATTCTCAAAGCGCGCAGCAGCACGATGATTATCATCTCCCATGATCGCCACTTTTTGAATAGCGTGTGCACGCATATGGCGGACCTGGATTACGGTGAAATTACTCTGTTCCCTGGCAATTACGACGACTACATGACGGCGGCCACTGCTGCCCGTGAGCGTCAGCATTCAGATAATGCCAAGAAAAAAGCCCAAATTGCTGAACTACAGCAGTTTGTCAGCCGCTTTTCGGCCAACGCTTCTAAGGCCAAGCAAGCCACCTCACGGGCGCGTCAGATTGATAAGATCAAGCTGGAGGATATCAAGCCTTCCAGCCGTATCAGTCCGTTTATCCGCTTTGAGCAGAACAAAAAGATCCACCGTAACGCCGTGAACGTTGATTCGATCACTAAAGGCTACGACGATGAGAAGCCGCTTTTTGAGCGTTTCTCTATAACGGTGGAAGCGGGCGAGCGCATAGCCATTATCGGCCCCAACGGTATTGGTAAAACCACATTGCTGAAAACCCTGGCAGGTGATTTGCGCCCGGATGCAGGTGAAGTGAAGTGGACCGACGCCGCTGAAATTGGCATGTTTGCTCAAGACCACACCGACGACTTTGCCGTCGATGCCACGCTGTTTGAGTGGATGGGGCAGTGGACCAACGGTGGCGAACAGGTAGTGCGCGGAGCACTGGGGCGGATGCTGTTTTCCAGTGACGATATTGGCAAGTCAGTGAAAGTCATTTCTGGTGGTGAACAGGGGCGGATGCTGTTTGGCAAGCTAACGCTCACCAACCCTAATGTCCTGTTAATGGATGAGCCGACCAACCACCTGGATATGGAGTCTATTGAGGCACTGAACCTGGCGCTGGAAAACTACCCCGGCACGTTGATGTTTGTTAGCCACGACCGGGAGTTTGTTTCGTCGCTAGCCACGCGCATTATCGATATGCAGCCGGATGGCATTGTTGACTTCAGTGGTAGCTACGATGACTACCTGCGTAGCCAGGGGGTTGTGTAAGGGGCTAGTCAACAATCTGCGCGTAGGTTTCTGCAGTGGCTGATTGGTGCTTGGTATCCAATACATTGGCATTGAAGAGTGTTGCTGCTTCTTTGGCAAGCTCAACAAAAATAACCATTTGCTGGTTGCGGCGTTTACGCAGTGGCGGCTTGACGATTAGGCTAATACCTTTGATCGTTTCGCTGCCATATTCATCTCTGAATAGATCAGGCAATTCGCCGGGTAAAAACGCATTGGCAATAGTAATGGGGTTGGCAGGTTGCTCTCCATCAATTAAGTATATTTTTTTAAGTGGGTCGTAGTGGGCGTTTTTTTCACGCAACCACTCAGTAAGGCGTTCGTCTGAACTTTTACTTGGCTGATCAAAAATAATAAAGAGTGAGTGCTGTTTCACATTGCTAGTGCGCTTGACCGGTGTGGATGGTTCGGGCTGCTCCGGAGGGTGGTCTACTTTTATCGCTTTGGGGGCTGCGGCTTTCGCTTTTGCTGCGCGCCGTCGCTTTTGCCAGGGAACAATCACATAAATAAATATAGCGGTTGCCATGGCGCCTAATATCAGTGATGCGAAGGCTAGCAATATGATGGTGGTGGTGCGATCCATATTCTCAAAACCCTTTGTTTTTAATCAGCGCTCAGGCCTGGAGGGCGCCATGCAGAGGTGTTCAGCCATATTAAGTGCGCCGTGCTGCAATGACTATCAGCAAGTAAAGTAATATGTAATCAAAGTTTACCGTACAGTCTCAACGCAGTATCGTGTAATCAACAGCCTAAATAAAGCGCTCCTCATGAGATACGGTTCTTCAACAGCTGATGTTGACTGTGCTTTCCTTGCTAATGCAAGTAGCGCTGCTTGGCACCGACATCTTGCCAGCCTGGTGTACTCTACGGGCCAGCGAGATTTTCCCGCTCGCCTGGAGCAGGTGCTACGCGCGGTAGCGGGATTCGATACGATTCTTATTAATACCTATAAAGGGCGTAACAGACCGCTACTGATACACGATGACTATCCAGCGGAAAATCGCCAACAGGCGATCGACCGCTATCTCAGCGGGGCCTACTTACTGGATCCATTTTTTACGGCTATAAGCGATGGGGTCGATAATGGGGTGCATCGCTTACGGGAGCTGGCGCCAGACCGTTTTGAGTCTAGTGATTATTACGCGCACTACTATCGTTCGTTGGGGTTGGTCGATGAGGTAGGTCTCTTCGTGCGTATCGGAGAAGACGTCTTGATGGTGGTGTCATTAGGGTTTCAGGCCGATGCTCCTCTTAAGCGCCGCTCTCTGCAAGTATTGCGAAATGTGGCACCGCTGGTCGAGGTCTTGCTAATAGAGTTTTGGAAATGGCAGGGCGCGATTTTCCAGAAAACTCTGGAAAAAGACGCCCCGGTGGAAGCTGCCTTTGCAAGTTTTGGCCGTGAGCTACTAACGGCGCGTGAGCAAGAGATTGTGCGCCTGCTGTTAGCGGGGCACTCCACCAAGTCAGCGGCTCGAGAGCTTGATATCAGTGACGGCACCGTAAAGGTACATCGCAAACATATTTATCAGCGTTTGGATATTTCCAGCCAATCGCAGCTTTTTCAGCTGTTTCTTGAGCACGTGGCGTTGATTTCCCGACAATTGAGAGGTTAGCGCCACGGTTTCCTTATGTTTGTAGCGACATCCAGATGGTTTTGATCTCGGTATACTCATCAAGCGAATGAAGCGACTTATCTCGCCCGTTGCCTGATTGCTTAACACCACCGAATGGTACTGTCATGTCTGGGCCTGCCCAGTTATTAACATACACTTGCCCAGACTGGAGCTTGCGTGAAACGCGCATCACACGGTCAATATCCTGGCTCCAAACCCCCGCCGCCAAGCCGAAGTCACTATCGTTAGCGAGCGCAAGCGCTTCGTCTTCGCTATCGAAGCCAAATACCGCTAGCACCGGGCCGAAGACTTCCTCACGACCGACCGTCATATCAGGCGTAACGTCATCGAAAATCGTGGGTGGGATAAATAGCCCAGGGCCGCTAAGCGGTTCTCCACCGGCTCTTAGCGTAGCTCCCTCTTTCTGGCCCTGGTGTATATAGTCGAGCACTCGGCGGTATTGGGTCTCGTCCACCATGGCACCCATAAAGCTTTCTGGGTCTAGTGGATCTCCCGGCTGCATTTGCTCGGCGGCTTTTACCACGCGGGCCACAAAGTCTTTACGGATACTGTTTTCTACCAACAAACGAGAGCCTGCAATACAGACCTCACCTTGATTGTGGAAGATAGCCGTTGCGGCATGCTGGGCAGCTTTGTCGAGATTTTGGCAGTCCGCAAAAATGATGTTGGGGCTTTTGCCTCCGCACTCTAAATAGACGCGCTTCAGATTTGACTGTCCTGCGTATTGCATCAGCTGTTTGCCGACCTGTGTTGAGCCGGTAAAAGCGAGGCAGTCGACTTGCATGGAGAGCGCCAGCGCTTTACCTACCGTATGGCCATAACCGGGCAGCACCTGAAAAACGCCCATGGGCAGGCCCGCTTGTTGGGATAAACTAGCAAGGCGCAGCGCTGACAGCGGTGATTTTTCTGATGGTTTAAGAATGACGCTATTACCTGCTGCTAAGGCAGGGGCGATTTTCCAGGCGGTCATCATCAGCGGAAAATTCCACGGCACTATTGCCGTAACGACACCCAAGGGTTCACGAACGATAAGCCCTAAATTGTTATCACCCGTGGGGGCAACTTCACCATAAAGTTTGTCGATGCTTTCCGCGGTATAGCGCAAACAGCTGATGGCTCCGTCGATATCACCCAAAGCGCTTGAAATAGGCTTGCCCATATCGAGCGTATCGAGCAGTGCCAGTTCATGCTTGTGGTCCTGCATTAAGTCAGCAAGCTTAAGGAGGGTGACTTTACGCTGTGTCGGTGAGCGCTGCGCCCAATCGCCCCGTTGGAAAGCTTCTCGGGCGGCTTGAACCGCGAGTGCCGCGTCAGCGTCGTCACAGCTTGCTACCTCGGCTAACACGTTTCCGGTAGCTGGGTTAATCGTGGTAAGCGTGTTGCCACTCTGGGCATCCACAAAGCGGTCGTTGATATACGCACGAGTTTCGAAATCGAGCTTTTCGGCCAACGCTTGCCACTCGGCCTGGTTGGTTGGGGCCGTGGTTGGGGTGTTCATACGTTAACCTCCAGGCTGTTGGCGTTTGCGATAAGGGCATCACAGAGCGTTTGTGCGCCGAGCGCGCAGTGCTCCGGTGTGGAATACTCCGCCTCGTTATGGCTAATACCATCACGACAGGGAATAAACAGCATCGCAGTGGGGGCTACCCGAGAAACGTAGACAGCATCGTGACCTGCGCCGCTCATCATACGGCGGTAGGGAATGTCCTGGCATTTGGCTGCTTTTTCAAGCGCGGCAACACATTGCTTGTCAAATTCGACCACGGGAGATGCCCAGGTACGCTCCAGATCCACTGCTACACCAAACGTATCGGTAATGTCTGCTAACTCGCTATGAAGGCGCTCTTCGAGTGTGTCTAATTGCGCTTCCACGACATGGCGAAGGTCAACGGTCAGGCTGACCTTGGCAGGAATCACGTTGCGGGAAGGCGTATCTATTTCAAGGCAGCCAAAAGTTACCTTGGTATCGCCGCTGGTATCGTACGCCGCATGGATGTACAGGCGGTCAATTAATCTTGCGGCGGCGGCAAGAGCATCGTGGCGGTATGCCATTGGGGTAGTGCCCGCATGAGCTGCGCTACCTTGAATTGTCAGGTCGAACCAGCGCATACCCTGCACGCCTGTGACAACCCCAATTGCCAGCTCCTCTTCTTCAAGCACTGGGCCTTGCTCAATATGTAGCTCAAAAAAGCTGGCTAGTTGCGGCTCTCCAATAGGTAGGTTGCCTTTAAAGCCCGTCTCTTCAAGCGCTTGCCCAAAGGTAACACCATTGGCATCCTGTCGAGCTAAGGTTTCCTCAACTGCGAAAACACCCGCATAAGTACCAGACGCTACCATGGCCGGTGCAAAGCGACTGCCTTCCTCATTGGTCCAGACGATAAGTTCAAGCGGACGTTCGGTTACTACATTGTGATCGTGCAGGGTGCGCAGCACTTCTAAGCCGGCTAGCACGCCCAGAACACCATCGAAGCGCCCGCCTTTGGGTTGAGTATCTAGATGGCTGCCTGTCGCCACAGGTTTAAGGTCGTTACGCTTACCCGGTCGGCGGATAAAAAGGTTGCCGACGCCATCAACACGAACTTGGCAGCCAATTTCTTCACACCACTCAATCAATAGGTGCCTACCGGCAGCATCCTCCTGGGTGAGCGCCAAACGGTTACTTCCGCCGTTGGGGGTAGCGCCGATCTCTGCCATCGCCATTAAACTTGACCACAGCCGCTGACCATCAATAGCAATCTGCATGGAAGCCTCTTCTTATGCTTATAGGGTGATCTAAAGACTTTCACCTTAGGTGCCTAGTCGATAAGTCGATATACCCCAATGGGGATATATTCTTGGCATTGCCTACCCCGCTAGCCTGTGAACTCGCCTCAACAACGGCTTCCTAAATAAGCGAGGGCAAGACGATGACAAATAACAAGACTTCGGTAACCTACGACGCACAAGATCTTTGGCAAAAAGATAGAAATCACTTTATCCATCCTTTTACGGACTTCAGCCTCTTCCATGAAAAAGGCTGTGATTTGATTACAAACAGCGAAGGGATCTATGTAGAGGATGTCCGTGGGAATCGCTTTATCGATGGCATCGCTGGATTGTGGTGTGTCAATGTAGGACATGGTCGTGCTGAGATAGGGCAAGCAATGGCTGACCAAGCGACCCGAATGGCTTATTTCTCAACCTTTAACAACCTCTCTAACGCACCTGCCACTGAGCTTGCCGCCAAACTAGCTGAGCTTGCGCCTTCCCACTTGAACCATGTGTTCTACAGTTGTGGTGGATCAACGGCTAACGATGCCACTATCCGTTTAGTGCATTACTACTTCAACCGCTTGGGCAAGCCAACCAAAAAGCAAATTCTGTCACGTAATAACGCCTATCATGGCACCACCTATATGGCGGCAAGCCTCACCGGCATTGCGAGCAACAACTGGGAATTCGATACGCTCGATCACTTGGTAACGCATCTTAGCGAGGCTAACTGCTACCGCCGCCCTGAAGCAATGACGGAAGCCGAGTACTGTGACCATCTCGTTGATGAGCTGGAAAGTGCGATTGAGCGCATTGGCTCGGACAATATTGCAGCGTTTATCGCAGAACCCATTATGGGGGCTGGCGGTGTACTGATGGCTCCTCAGGGGTATCATGCGCGTATGCAGGCGGTATGTCGTGCCAACCATATTCTTTACATAGCAGATGAGGTGGTCACCGGTTTTGGCCGATTAGGGCATTTCTTTGCCTCTGAGGCCACGTTTGATACCCAGCCTGACATTATCAACGTAGCGAAAGGTCTCTCTTCTGGCTACGCTCCGCTTGGCGCCACGCTGATATCTGATGAGTTATATGCTGTCCTGAGCACTCCCCAGGGCCCTGGCGGGGTGCTGAGCACTGGCTTCACCTACTCAGGACATCCGGTCAGTTGTGCGGCAGCGCTTAAAAATATTGAGATTATTGAGCGTGAAGGAATTTGTGAAAACGTACGTGATGTTGGCCCTTACCTTGAACGCAAACTCAAAACGTTAGCGATCCACGAAACAGTTGGTGATATTCGCGGCAGTCATTTCATGATGGCGATTGAAAACGTCGCTGATAAAATCACCAAAGAGCTGCTACCCGTTGAAGCACGCGTGGGTGACCGCGTGGCTGCCGAGGCACAAAAGCGTGGTTTAATTATCCGCCCAGTTGGCCACCTCAACATTATCTCCCCGCCCCTAATTTGGTCTCGCCAGGTAGTCGATGAGGTTGTGGCCATTCTCGATGAGGCTTTTGCCGCGACCACGCTCTCTCTTAAAGCAGATGGTTACCTGTGACGATAAGTGTCAAGGCGGGTACGATTGCGCCCGCTTCGAGTCTTAATACAACGATAAAGAGACGCGGCCAATGGAAGATTATGGAGTTTTAAGCCTAATACCTACCCTGGTTGTCTTGGTAATGGCGATTGTCACCAGGCGTACTATCGAGTCACTCCTTGCGGGTGCCATTGTCGGGCTATTGATGTATCAGCCTCTTGATATTGTCACTCAAGGCTCGGATATCCTATTGGATGTACTAGGCAATGAGACGGTCACCTGGATTATTCTAGTGTGTGGTCTTTTTGGTAGTTTAATTGCACTGCTAGTAAAAATGGGGGGTGTTTTAAGCTTTGGTAATGCGATCACGAAGCGCATTCATAGTCGGCGCCAGAGCCTTTTAGCAACTTGGGTATTGGGTCTGATCATCTTTGTCGATGATTACTTGAATGCCTTAACTATCAGTGCCTCTATGAAAAAGGTGACAGATCGCTTTAATGTGTCGCGGGAAAAGTTAGCATATATCGTCGATTCTACGGCAGCGCCAATCTGTATTCTGGTGCCTTTTTCAACCTGGGCTGTTTTCTTTGCGGGTTTGCTTGAAGACAACAATGCTGCTGGCAATGGTATGGGGCTGTATATCGAGGCAATACCCTTTATGTTCTATGCATGGGTGGCAGCTGCACTGGTGCCCCTGGTTGCAATGGGCTGGATTCCCAACCTGGGACCGATGCGTGCCGCCGAGGCCCGAGCTGCGGGCGGTCAGCCTCAGCCGGAAGGGGTAGAAGAGAATGCCCTTGAAGTGGGCAATGAGTGCACTAAACACCCTCACTTAATCAACTTCTTACTCCCTATTGTTACGCTGATTTTCTTTACCTGGTACTTTGAAATCGATATTTTACGTGGCGTTATTGTTGCTCTTGTCGTCACCTTAGTTTTAATAGCAGTGCAAAAGCTCCTAAGCTTTAATGATACATTCGATACAGCCCTTGATGGTTTTAAAGCGATGATTATGCCACTGGGAACCTTGGTGGCGGGATTCGTTTTGAAAGAAGTGAACGATTTGCTGGGGTTGACTGACTTTGTCATTGCCTCTGTGCAGCCCTTAATGACAGCCAATATGTTGCCAGCGGTTGTGTTCATCACTATGGCATTTCTGGCCTTTGCCACCGGTTCCTTCTGGGGAATATTTATTATTGCAATGCCCATCGTGCTGCCGCTAGCCAGTGGTATGGACGCCCATATGCCGCTGGTGGTGGGGGCTTTAATATCTGCTAGTGCGTTTGGTAGCCATGCCTGTTTCTATGGCGACTCAACAGTACTCTCTGCTCAAGGGGCAGGCTGTACACCAATGGCCCACGCGTTGACTCAGCTTCCCTATGTGCTTATTGCGGCTACGATTGCAGCAGGCATTTTCATTTTGGTAGGTCACCTATGAAACACGCTACGACACAACCTCAGTATGATTCTGCTCAAGTGAATACGCTGTTAACCCCAGCCTCCCTTGGCTACTCAATGCCTGCCGAATTTGCACCCCATGAAGCGTGTTGGATGCTGTGGCCGCAGCGCCCAGATACGTGGCGTTATGGTGCAAAGCCAGCTCAGAGAGCATTTGTTAACGTTGCAATTGCCATTGCAGAAAGCGAAACAGTATTCGTGGGTGTCAACGATGAGCAGTATGAAAATGCCCGTAACCAACTTCCTGCCCATATTCGTGTCGTCGAGTTGTCCAGTAACGATGCCTGGATGCGTGATGTAGGGCCTACCTTTGTGAGTCATCCAGATGGGCATCTTGCTCTAATTGATTGGGAATTTAATGCCTGGGGAGGGTTGAAGGAGGGACTCTACTTTCCTTGGGACAAGGATCGGCGTATCCGTTGTAAAATCAGCGAAATGCTCGGTATCCCACGCTTTGAAGCGCCGCTTGTTTTAGAGGGAGGAGCGATACATGTCGATGGTGAAGGGACGCTGATTACCACCGAGGAGTGCTTACTGAACCCCAACCGTAATCCGGAGATGGGCCGGGAAGACATTGAGCACTGGCTTCAGGAATACTTGGGAATTCGCAAAGTCATTTGGCTGCCGCACGGCTGTTACTTGGACGAGACTGATGGGCACGTGGACAATCTTTGTTGCTTCGTTGCCCCTGGTCAGGTGGCGCTGACGTGGTGTGAAGATGAGAGTGACCCTCAGGGCGTTATATCCAGGGAAGCTTTAAGCGTGCTGGAAAGTGCAACGGATGCCAAAGGTCGGCGACTAACGGTACATAAATTACCGCTACCTGGTCCTCTGTATATTGCCGAGGATGAAGCCAGTGGTTTGGACCGACTGAACAGCTCCCATCCCAGGTTGCCGGGCGACCGGATGGCGGGCTCCTATGCGAACTTCTATATCGGCAACACCGTTGTGGTCATGCCCTTGCTGGATCCACGTCACGATGGAGAGGCGGAGCGCATACTGTCTCATCTTTTTCCAGATAAGAAAGTAGTCGGAGTGTCGGCCCGTGAAATACTCCTCGGAGGCGGCAACATACACTGTATTACCCAGCAGCAGCCCCGATTATAACTCTCCTTCCCCCAGCCAATTGGCTGGGGGAAGCGCAAATCCGTTAGTTAATACGGTCGTAGCCGTTATCCATAAATGGATAGTCGGTGTAGCCCGTTTCATCACCGCCGTAGAACGTTTCGTGGTTAGGCTCGGTGAGTGGCGCGTTAACCCGAAAACGTTCCGGTAAATCAGGGTTAGCAATATAGGGGCGGCCAAAGGCTACGGCATCGGTAGTTTTGTCGTTAATGCGAGCCACAGCGCGCTTTGCATCGTAGTTGCCGCAGTAAATCAGGCTACCGCTAAAGCGTTCGCGCATTTGCTCCCGAAAGCCATCAGGGAAGGTAATGTCACCACCAATCCAGTTAGGCTCGTTTAAGTGTAGGTAGGCTAAGCCGCGTTTGGATAACTGCTCGGCCAGATAGAAGGCCATCGCCTCTGGTTCATCATCAGTTAGGCCAAACAACTCGATAAACGGCGTTAGGCGGATGCCGACACGCTCTGCACCGAACACCTCAATCACCGCATCGACCACTTCCAACGGGAAGCGAGCGCGATTTTCCAACGAGCCACCGTACTTATCAGTGCGTTTGTTGGTGCCAGTGGCCAAAAACTGGTTAAGCAGGTAAGCGTTGGCCGCATGCACTTCTACCATATCGAAGCCTGCACGTTTGGCACGAATGGCTGCTTGGCGGTAGTCATCGACGATGCCGGGGATCTCTTCGGTTTCTAGTGCGCGGGGCGTGCTGGTGGGGTGCTGCCCGGCAGTTCCGTCCTCAAACTCCACAAAGCACTGGGCGCCTTCGCCTCTGAGGGCGCTTGGTGCAACCGGCTGCTGTCCATTTGGTTGCACCATTTCGTGGGAAACACGCCCCACGTGCCATAGCTGCAAGGCTATACGGCCGCCTTTAGCATGTACCGCCTCAACCACTCCTTTCCAGCCTGCTTCCTGCTCATCGGTCCAGATGCCTGGCGTATACACATAACCACGCGCTGTGGGAGATATATTGGTCGCTTCGCTAATAATCAGACCTGCGCCTGCGCGCTGGCCGTAATAGGCTTCTTGCATGGTGCCTGGCACGCTGTTGGGTGTGCGCGAGCGAGTGAGGGGCGCCATGATGATGCGGTTGGGGATCGAAAGGCTACCTAGCTGAATGGGGGTGAAAAGCGTTTCATATGCCACAGGGCAAGCTCCTTTTGAATACAGGCGATTGAATAGCGAGACAGAATAGACCAGTTTACTATAAATCGCCAACCATTACGCCCTGTACAGGTTATGAGGTTGTTGAAGCCAAAACAGAACCCCGCCTATGAAATGAGGCGGGATAAGGCGGGGTTAAATTCGCTGCCAAGGCCAGCGGCGCTTGGCGGGGGTGTCAATCTGCTGTAGTGCAGTAGTAAGCGGGAACATGATGGCGCTTAGTTGGCGATGACAAACGTTGCTACTGAGCACACCAGGGCACTGTTTAAGGAGTAAGTCGCACTGCTGGGAGGCGATGAATATTTGCTCTGTAACGGGTGGTGCGAAGAGTGGTTTGGCTTGTTGGCTGCAGCGGGTCAGTTCCCGGGATAGCATTGAGAGCATGCTGGTGTCTAGCCAACAGGGCAGCGGGTCGTCTAAGCGGCCGGCGATAGAGTGCTGGACCGCTTCAAAAGATGTTCGCAAAAATATTAGCGTTTGGCGAAGCTGTCGCTGCTCACTGGTCATAGGACTAACCTTCACTTCAAATGATCGTTGCTTTAGATGAATAAGAAGATAAAAAGATAGTGTTTCTCATTTGCATCTATGGTGAAGATAGCGTTAGTCAATCATGCTGTCAATCTCAGGCTATCAGTGCGGTCATTTATCCATCGCCTGATAGAGTTGCCAATCGTTATTGGTAAGTGGCTCGGCCCCATGTTGAGTAACCACAACGGTATCGCTTAGCCCCACACCCCACTGGCCAGGAACGCGCAGACAGAGTGGCAAGTGAAACACCATATTTTCTTCGAAGGGGCGGTGTAGGCCTCGGGCAATATAGCCAGTGCCTTCAACCCAGCTTGGTGGAAATTGTGCACCTACGGAATAGCCAAACACCCCTGAGAAGAATAGCTGATCACGCTTTGGTGCCAGCAGTGCATTAGCTGCCTTGGCTGCAGCATCAAACGTATTGCCTGGTTTCATATGCTGGCAGAGTGACTCAAACAGCGAGCGACACAGGTCACGGGTGGCGGTTAACTGGGCGTTAGGCTGGCCAGTAACAGCGGTGCGCATCATTGGGGCTGTATAGCGCTGGTAAGCGGCGCCAAACTCTAAAAATACCGGCTCATTGGGCTGTATTACGCGACGCTTATGGTTAACGTGAATTACTCCGATACGGTGCCCACTGGTTACGATGGGCTGCAGGCTCATAAACTCGCTGCCGTTCTCTAGTAACGCTTTGGCACCTACGGCTGCAATATCATTGTCAGTCATCCCAGGGCGAATAGCGGCCACTGCTGCCGCTAAACCTGCAGCGGTAATACGTGCGCTTTGGCGTAGCATTTCAAGCTCGGCAGGGCTTTTTACAATACGAATCGTATCTAGCAGATCCCCTGCTTCACAGAACCGCGCTTTGCCAAATGAGAGAGTCAGCGCATCCATCACGCCCACACGTAATCCGCTGTTCCAGCCATCGATGCCAATTTTTTGGCAGGAGGCGAGCAGATCCGTCAATGGTGTAATGATTTCATCCAGGTGTTCCCAGCGGTAGCCAATGATCTCATCCACCCTAGCGGTAACGACTGCAGCCCCCGTTTCAATGGAGGCGACTTGCAGCACAAGCTGTGTGGGCGTGCATACAAGGCATGCGTGAACTGAGACTTCAAAGGTGTGATAGCCGGTTAGATAGTTAATGTCGGCAGGATCTGTGAGTAGCAGTGCATCAAGGCCGCGTTGTTCCATTGTATGGCGCACCTTCTCCAGGCGCGTTTGATATTCGACAGGCGCAAAGGGCAGCTCGCTCTGGGCGAGCGTCTCGGTAAGGGCTGTACGGTAGTGTTGATAATCCATAGCGCTCTCCAGTGGGGCTACGGTGAGTATAGGCAACTGCTAGTGTTACGCTGCTGCCTTTATCAACACTGGCAATAGGTGTGAGTTATACCTCAATTGTGATTGGTAAAACGGCATCATTCGGTTAGTACAAAAACTCCTATTCTATGGGAGTTGTGCCTAAAACGTGTGTTGATACTTCCCTACGCAATGAGCTTTAGCTTAATGTGCATCTGTTGCTTTTTTAATAACACTTGTTTTCCGTAAAAATTGCTCTCTTCCCATGGATTGCCTTTGGTTACTGTTTCTTGCGAATTGGTACGCTGGCCTATATGATATTTTTGGTGAAAATAATCAACAATAGGGGAGTGGCAGATGCAACCTCAAATGCCTTCTGGACATGTTGCCTCTTACTACGCGGCATCGGCCAACTCTGGGTCACAAAGGCCACCGCTTAGTGGTGATGTGGAATGTGACATCTGTGTGGTAGGTGCTGGGTTTACTGGCATTTCGGCGGCGCTGCATCTGGCTGAACGCGGTCACCGTGTGGTGGTGTTGGAGAGTGTGGCGATTGGCTTTGGAGCGTCTGGGCGCAACGGGGGGCAGATCGTTAACAGTTATAGCCGTGATATAGATATTATCGAGAAGCAGAACGGCGCTGAGACCGCCCGAGCGCTGGGCGCCATGGCGTTTGAGGGTAACCAGATTATCCGTCAGCGTATCGCCCAATATGATATCAACTGCGACCTAAAGGAAGGCAATCTGTTTGCTGCCTGTAATAAGAAGCAGTGGGAAGGCTTAAAGGAACAAAAAGCCTTGTGGGAACGCTACGGTCATCAGGAGTTAGAGCTGCTAGAAGGCGATGAGGTCAAGCGAGAGATAGGCAGCGAACGCTATGTAGGCGCATTGGTGGATCACTCCGGTGGACATTTGCATCCCCTCAACCTGGTGTTGGGGCAGGCTGCTGCACTAGAGGCACTGGGTGGCAAGATTTTTGAACACTCTCCCGTGACGCGGTTGGAGCACGGTGAGCCGGTGACGTTACATACGCCCCAGGGGCGAGTGACTGCCCAGCGCGTCGTTATGGCAGGTAATGCCTATATGCAAGGGTTGTTACCCAAGCTTGAAAGTAAATCCATGCCGTGCGGCACCCAGATCATTACGACTGAACCTCTGTCTGCAGAGTTAGCGGCGCGATTACTGCCTAATGACAAAGCAGTGGAGGATTGTAATTATCTGCTGGATTACTACCGCCTAACCGCTGATAACCGCTTGCTGTATGGCGGAGGAGTAAACTATGGCGGGCAGGCATCCGCTAGCATTGAAGCGGCCATTCGGCCAAAAATGCTGACGACTTTTCCTGAGTTAAAAGATGTGCGTGTTGATTACGCCTGGAGTGGTAACTTCCTACTGACGCTTAATCGATTGCCGCAATTTGGGCGTATTAATAGCAATGTCTACTATGCGCAGGGGTACTCTGGCCACGGGGTAACGTGCTCGCATCTAGCAGGCAAGCTAGTGGCAGAAACCATTAGCGGTGAAGAGGCACGTTTTGAAGCCTTTGCGCAGATTTCCCACTTGCCAATGCCCGGTGGACGGCTGTTACGCGTGCCGCTTTCTGCCATGGGAGCGTGGTTCTATGCCATGCGGGATCGGCTGGCAGTTTAGCACCGAATAGTTTGATGATTGCTTGGAAGCGGGCTGGCGAATAAGTTTGTCAGCCCGTTTTTATTTGCCACGGACGCTCACGGATAACACGGAATAAAAAGCAAATAGAAGGACGGGATAGTAGGGCAAGAGAGTAGGGCAAGAGAGTAGGGCAAGAGAGTAGGGCAAGATAGCAGGGCAAGACAGACAAAAGTAACAAGAGAGAGGCGGCAAGCGCCTCTCTCTTTTCTAACAACTCATTCGTGTCTAACAGCTCATACGTGGCGTAGATACCAGTCGTATTCCATTGCGCTAACTTCACGCATGGCTTCAGCGCGTTCGGCGTGGCGGTTAGCTATAAATACATGGAGGAAATCCTCACCAAATAGCTCACCGAATATGCGATTGGTGCTCAGCAGGTGCAACGCCTTGGTCCAGCTATTAGTTAGCTGGGCAGGAATCTGTTCATAGGCATTGCCAATGATCGGTTCAGGGGGCTGGCGCTGTTGGGTCAGTCCGTAATGAATTGATGCCAGCACCGTGGAGAGAAGCAGGTATGGGTTTACATCGGCACCAGCTACACGATGCTCAATGCGCCGTGCGTCTTTCGAACCAGCAGGAACACGGACTGCCACTGAACGATTGTCGTACCCCCAGGTGGGAGCCATGGGCACGTAGTACCCTTCCTGGAAACGACGGTACGAATTGAGGTTCGGAGCTAGTAGTGCCATGGAGTCTGGCATTAATTCCAGCAGCCCGCCCACAGCGTGCTGCAACGCTTTATTTTCCAACGGGTCATCGCCGTTTTCAGCAAAGATATTTTTCCCGTTCTCATCCAGTAGGCTGATATGAACATGGGTGCCGCTACCGGCTTCCTGGCCGTAAGGCTTGGCCATAAAGGTGGCTTCAAAGCCGTGTTGTAATGCCACTCCCTTGATTAGCCGTTTAAGGAGTACTGCATAGTCACAAGCGAGCAGAGCATCATCCGTGTGAATCAAATTAGCTTCAAACTGGCCGGGAGCACACTCTTTAAGCACAGTATCCAGTGGTAGGCCCTGAGCTTGAGCAGCACTTTGCAAATCATCAATAAACTCGGCGTACTCATCCAGCTCCAGCACGGAATAGAGCTGGCTTTGAGTAGCCCGTTCACCGCTACAGGGGGATTTCGGCGACTGGATCAGATTGCTTTCGCAGCGCTGCCGATCGACTAGATAAAACTCCAGTTCAAGTGCGACCACTGGCGTTAATCCAAGGCCCGAAAGTTGCCCAAGAATACGCCGTAAGATCTGGCGCGGATCGGCGAAGAAGGGTGTACCGTCCATTTCTTCCATGGTCAGTAATAGCTGACCGTAGTGCTTGTTATTTATCCATGGAACTGCATGAAGCGTGCCAGGGATGGCGCGGCACAAGCGGTCACCATCACCACTGGAAAGTCCAAGCCCTGTTTCTTCCACAGTGTTGCCGTTGATATCCAGTGCAAACACTGAGGCAGGTAGATAGATGCCTTTTTCGAACACCTTGCTGAGGTTACTGACAGGTATACGTTTGCCACGGATAACGCCATTCAGGTCGCTGATCAACAGATCTATGCTGGTGATATCTGGGTAACTATCTAAAAAAGCTGAAGTTTCGTTGTCAATATTATGGGCGGAAGACATACGCTGACCCTTGTTCTTGTGCAATGTTGGAGGTGACTCAGTGTTAGTGTTTCACTAACATTATCCTTGCCCTGGTTGCTCGCAGTGTCAATTATTTAATAACAAAAATGGTGTGTTTTTTATCCCCCTACTGTCGGAAGGTTTTTTATATCCTTATTTATCAGTGTCTTAAATTTTATTTTCACAAAATTGACGTTTTGGTGTTGGAAAATAAAACAAGCCGCGCTATGTTGGGATAAGCGTTGAATAAAACATAACAACTGACAAAGTGTATCAACTTATGCAAGCAATTGATTTCCCACGCCCTCTGGTGGGTGTTATCGCCTGCTGCCGAGAGGTGGAGGGGCACCCCGCCCAGATAGTGACAGACAAATACCTGCAGGCGCTTTATCGCTACGGTATCACCCCAGTGATTCTTCCCGTACTGGCCGCTGACACGTTGACGCCTGAGCAACGTGCAGAGCAGGCCACCACGCTCTTGAGCAGCTTAGATGGCTTACTGTTAACTGGCAGCTATACCAACGTCTCTCCAGACCGTTATGGCGCTGAGCTAGCTCCGGAAAATACCCGAGATGATGTACGGCGCGATGAAGAAGCACTTGGTTGGGTGCACGAGGCGGTCCGCCAGGAGTTACCACTTTTTGGCATTTGTCGTGGGTTTCAGGAAATGAATGTGGCCTTTGGAGGCACGTTACATCAGGCCGTACAAACACTGCCGGGCATGCTTGATCACCGTGAGCCATCTGCTGACGATTTGGCAGGCCACTATGCTCCCTCTCATAAGGTAGACATTCGCTCTAGAGGCGTATTAGCGACGCTCTATAACGGCACGTGTGCGGAGGTGAATTCGCTGCACCAGCAGGGTATTGACCAGCTTGCCCCAGGTTTGGATGCAGAAGCCTGGGCTCCAGATGGGTTAATTGAAGCGATTTCCGTGCGTGGCGCCGCCGCGTTCGCACTGGCTGTTCAGTGGCATCCAGAATGGCGCCCCCAAGAACACCCCCTTTATGACGCACTGTTTCAGGGTTTTGCGACGGCATGTCGTCAGCATCGTACCCAACGTGACGCCCAACTTGCTGCCTGCTGAAAGCTTGTTGCAATGATTTGATCAGGAACTGAACTATGCAGACCCAAGATTATCAAGCGCTGGATCGTCAACACCACCTTCACCCGTTCACCGATTTTAAATCACTTGGTGAAGAGGGCACTCGCATCATCACCCACGCCGACGGGGTTTACATTTATGACAGCCAGGGGAACCAGATTCTTGATGGTATGGCGGGTCTTTGGTGTGTGAACCTTGGTTATGGGCGCCAGGAACTAGTAGACGCCGCCACCGAGCAGATGCAACAACTGCCGTACTACAACAACTTCTTTAAAACCACCCACCCACCCGCAGTGAAGTTAGCCGCCAAGTTAAGTGAACTGGCGCCTGAACACATCAATCATGTGTTCTTCACCGGTTCTGGCTCCGAGTCTAACGACACCGTGTTACGCATGGTGCGCCGCTATTGGGCGCTCAAGGGCAAACCAGAAAAGCAATGGATCATTTCGCGGGAAAATGGTTATCACGGCTCTACCGTGGCGGGCATGAGCCTAGGCGGCATGGCGCCGATGCATGACCAGGGCGGCCCTTGTGTACCGGGGATCACGCATATTTGCCAGCCTTACTGGTTTGGCGAAGGGCGCGATATGAGCCAGGAGGAGTTTGGTAAGCAGTGCGCGCAAGCGCTTGAAGACAAAATTCTGGCGTTGGGTGAAGACAAAGTCGCGGCCTTTATTGCTGAACCCGTGCAGGGGGCAGGGGGGGCGATCATTCCACCAGACAGCTACTGGCCGGCGGTGAAAGAGGTATTGGCCAAGTACGATATTCTATTAATTGCCGACGAAGTAATCTGTGGTTTTGGTCGTTTAGGCGAATGGTTTGGCAGTACCCACTATGGACTCAAGCCTGATCTGATGCCGATCGCCAAGGGGTTGTCGTCGGGCTATCTGCCCATTGGCGCTGTGCTGGTAGGGGATCGTGTGGCAGATACGCTGATCGAAGACGGTGGCGAATTCTTCCACGGTTTTACCTACTCCGGGCATCCGGTCTGCGCTGCTGTGGCACTGAAAAACCTTGAGCTGCTGGAAAGCGAGCGAGTGATAGAAAAAGTTCGTGATGAACTTGGGCCTTACCTGGCTGAGCGCTGGCAGGAACTGGCAGAACACCCGTTGGTAGGTGCAGCCCGTTCACTGGGTTTGATTGGCTCATTGGAGCTGGTGGCTGATAAGCAAACGGGTGAGCGTTTTGATAAATCTCTCTCAGTAGGCAATCTGTGTCGTGACTTCTGTTTTGACAGCGGGTTAGTCATGCGCTCTGTGGGCGATACTATGGTGATTTCACCGCCGCTAATTATCACGCGCAATGAAATCGACGAACTGGTGAGCAAGGCACGTTTGGCGCTCGACAAAACCGCTGAAAAACTGGCGGTCACGCATTCGCTGGAGAGTGCGTAATGACGGCCAACACTCCACTGACAAGCAAGCTTCCTCCCCATACCCTAGCCGATTGGCAGGCGTTAGCGGCAGCGCTTAGCTTCGAAACACGTGCCTTTGTTGATGGGGAGTTTGTGTCTGCCGTGAATGGCAGCACATTAGCTAGCATTAACCCCGCCACGGGTGAAACACTGGCAGAGGTAGCCAGCTGTGACACGGCAGATGCCGAACTTGCCACCCAGGCGGCTCGCGCCGCGTTTGAAGGTGGTGCTTGGTCGCGGTGTGATCCGGGTCAGCGTAAACGTGTACTGCTGCGTCTGGCAGAGCTGGTGAATGCTCACCGCAACGAATTAGCGTTACTGGATACGCTGGATATGGGTAAGCCAATTTCCAGTTCACTGGGCGATGTTGCGGGTACCGTTGCTTGTTTGCGCTACCAGGCAGAATGTATCGACAAGCTTTACGGTGAAGTAGCACCAACCGGCGCTGGGGCGCTGGGGCTTGTACTACGCGAGCCAATGGGTGTAGTGGCTGCTATTGTGCCGTGGAATTTTCCGCTGATGATGACCTCCTGGAAGATTGCCCCTGCGCTGGCGGCGGGCAACAGTGTCATCCTCAAACCATCGGAAAAATCACCACTTTCGGCATTGCGCTTGGCACAATTAGCCCAGGAAGCCGGTATCCCTCAAGGAGTTTTCCAAGTGTTACCGGGCTATGGCCACACGGTGGGCAAAGCGCTGGCGCTTTCCATGGAAGTGGATTGCCTTGCCTTTACCGGCTCTACAGGTGTGGGTAAGCAACTAATGCAGTACGCCGGGCAGTCCAACCTTAAACGCGTCTTTCTGGAGTGTGGTGGTAAAAGCCCTAACATCGTTTTCGCCGACTGCCAGCAACTTGATGCAGTGGCCCAGAGTGCTGCAGCCGCAATCTTCCACAACCAGGGAGAAGTGTGTATCGCTGGCTCCCGTCTGCTGGTGGAAAACAGCATCCGTGAAGACTTTGTAGCCCGTGTCGTAAAAGCCGCCGAGCAGATGCAGCCGGGAGATCCCCTCGACCCGAACAGCTTTATGGGCGCCATGGTCGATGAAGCACAGTATCAGCGAGTACTCGACTATATCCGCCTTGGGGTAAGCGAAGGCGCGACACTGAAACTGGGTGGAGAAGCTAGTGCTTCAAAGGGCTATTTCTTACCCCCTACCATATTCGACAACGTCACCCCCGAAATGCGGATCGGTCGAGAGGAGATTTTTGGGCCGGTATTGAGCGTTTTCGGCTTTGATAGTGAAGAGCAGGCAATTGCGCTGGCCAATGACAGTGATTACGGCCTTGCGGCTGGTGTCTGGAGTCAGGATATCGACCGTATCATGCGGGTGTCTAGGCGACTGCAATCTGGCCAAGTGTATGTGAATAACTGGGCCGGCGTTGATCAAACAGTCCCCTTTGGAGGTGTCAAACAATCGGGAAATGGACGTGATAAGTCTCTCCACGCGCAGGAGAAATATTGTGAAGTGAAAACGGTATGGATGTCGCTGAGCGTCTAAAACATAGCAGCTCGTAATAAGCCTCGTCGGAGTACTGCATCTTTATTGATTTGATTTTACAACGCTGGGCGTCACTGCAATAACAGTGGCTCCTGGCCGAGTAGGCCATGTGCCTGAAAAACTTATAAAAACAAGCATAACAATGATCGGAGTCGCCATCACTGCAATGATTTCCAAACGGTAATAATACCATCAATAAGCAAACATTAAGTGAGGACACTATGTCGACCGACACTACTGCTAAGGAAGACCAGGAAACGCTGGAAACCCCCCGGCCTAGCCTAAAAGCCACCATGATACCGATTGTGTTTATGGCGGTATCATTAGGGATTTTTATTGGTTATTACGAAACTGATCCGCATTTGCCGCTATTTTTGAGCTCTATTGTGGCCACCTGCGTAGCGCTTGCAACTGGCAGCCGTTGGAAGCGGCTTGAGGCAGGTATCTTACGCTCCATTGGTTTGACCACTCAGGCGATTGTGATTCTGCTCATCATTGGCACGATTATCGGCTATTGGATTGCTGGTGGTATTGTCCCCACGATGATTTATTACGGACTGAGTATTCTGTCGCCGAGCTACTTTCTGGTGGCCGCCTGTTTGATCTGTTGTGTGGTGTCATTGGCCGGCGGCAATGCTTGGACCGCTGCAGGCACTATCGGTATCGCGCTGATGGGCGTAGGTGAAGGGCTCGGTCTTAACCCTGCCATTGTTGCTGGTGCCGTTATCTCGGGCGTTTATTTTGGCGATAAGATTTCGCCGCTTTCCGAGACCACCAATATGGCAGCCGGTGTTGTCGGTGTGGATCTGTTTGAGCATATTCGCTACATGCTCTATACCACAGTACCTGCACTAACGGTTGCACTGGTGCTGTACACCATTATCGGCTTGAACATGACAACTTCCGGCGATGGTGCGGCACAAGTGGAAGAGCTGCAGCAGAATCTGGACGAGCTATTTATCATCAGCCCCTGGTTGCTATTAGTCCCTGCGGCGGTGATTGTTATGATGATCAAGAAGGTGCCTGCCATTCCTGCGCTGGCCGTTGGCTCGCTGATGGGGTTTATCTGCACGATTGTGATTCAAGGCGTGCCGTTGGCGGATAGCTTCCCCATTTTTGTGGAAGGCTATGTAGTAGAGACCGGAAATGAAGCGGTGGATGAGCTGCTGACGAATGGCGGTGTTGAGGCCATGATGTGGACCGTTTCACTGATCATCATTGCCATGAGTTTTGGCGGTATTCTGGAGGCGTCAGGGTTCTTCCGCACGATCGTAGAAAGCCTGCTTAAACTGGCCAAGACTACTGGTAGCCTGATTGCTACCACTGTGGCCACATCAATGACCGCTAATGTGGTGGGCTGCGACCAGTACCTGAGTATTATTTTGCCTGCCCGCATGTACGCCAGTGAGTTCCAGCGTCGTTTACTTAAGCTTAAAAACTTGTCTCGCACGGTAGAAGATGCTGGCACCATGACGTCACCTTTGGTGCCCTGGAATACCTGTGGTGCTTTCATGTTTGCCACGCTAGGGGTCAGTGCCTTTAGCTATGCGCCTTATGCATTTTTGGCGCTGCTAAGCCCGGTGTTTGCCATTATTTATGGCTTTACCGGTTTCCGGATTGCCTATGAAAATGAGTCCGTACGCGATGAGTCGGCCACCGAACTGGCTGCTTCCAGAGCTTAATTCGCGCTCTTTGTATGAAGACGCATTGATTGAAAGCCTGTATCGAGTGTGTTTGTGTTGAAAGCTTGCCCCACCATGGTGGGGCTTTTTTTGCGCTATGATAGGCACCATTTTATCGATAAATTGCAATATCGACGCATAGCATCATAGGCAAACCAACAGGGAGTTAATCAGGAATGACAGATGACGTAGGCGAGCGGCTGCGTTCCTTGCGCAAGCTGCGCGGAATTTCGCAGCGTGAGCTGGCAAAGCAGTGTGGGGTGACCCACTCCAGTTTGTCGCTGATTGAACAGGGAAAAGTTAGCCCGTCTGTCAGCTCTCTAAAGAAAATTCTTAACGCCTTTGCCATAAGCGTGGGGGATTTCTTCACCATGGATCTCGATAATCAGGAGCAAATTTTCTACTCACCCGAAGACTTGGTGGATATCGGCTCAGGTGGGATTACGTTAAAGCTGGTGGGGGCCAACCGGCCTAACCGGGGGCTGGCATTTATGATTGAGCACTATCCACCGGGAACCGACACCGGCCAGGAAATGATCTCCCATTACGGGGAAGAGGCGGGGGTTGTGCTGGAAGGTGAAATAGAACTGACGGTAGGTTCTTCAGTGCGGAGATTGATTCCTGGAGAGTCGTACTATTTCAAAACCAACATACCACACCGCTTTCGTAATATTGGCGATGTTGACTGCAAGATTGTTAGCTGCGCATCGCCCAGTAAGGCGTTTTGATGTAGCTCTGATGTAGCTCTGATGTAGCTCTGATGTAGCTCTGATGTAGCGAGTTCGGTTACTGCCGGAACCGCGCTAACGTGTTAATAAGAATACGCCTTGCAGAAAGTAGAAAACCCCTATGCCGGTGACTATCCAGCGGGTCCAGGTGCGAAAGTTGGCATCGGTGAGACGCTGCAAAATGCGGTTGCCGGTATGGGTGCCGAAAATTGCGAACGGTGCGGCCAGTAGAACAATGCTCCACTCTCCAGCACTCAGCGCCAGCGCTGAGCCGAGATAAAAGATGATCTTAATGCTGTGAGCAACCACCTGGATCATTGCCTTAGTGGCAACAACCTGTCGGCGATCCATTTGGGAGCGCACAAAGGAGAGGTCAATCAGCGGTCCAGAAACCCCGGCGGCAATGGTCAACCCGCCCGCTGCTATACCACAACATAGCGCATGACTGGTGCGGTTGGCATCCAGATGAAACCAGCTCTTGGGCATCCATACCAAAATCGGCATTAGACCAATCAACAGCGATACGGTAGTGACATTGGCGCTATAGCTAAATAACAGCAATAGCCCAGCAGCGCTCAGCACGCCTAGCGTCATCAAGGCGACGATACGCCAGATAATAAAGCGCCGCGAAAGCCACGCCCGTGATCCGTTTGCGGTGAGCTGAATAACGCCGTGTACCGCCATTGCAGTGCCCGCGGGAAATATCAGTAGCAAAAACCACAGCAGTACTAGGCCACCCGCCATGCCGAATACCCCAGAGAGTGCTGAGGTGAAAAACACCACACTAACCAGGGCTGCTCCAATCAATAGTGGCATCGGTGGTGTCCTTAGCTACGGCAAAATGGCCCAATTTGATAAAAGCGACGACACTGGAACTCTGCTTCGCAGCTATTGAGCTGGGCTTGATAGCGGTTGGCGCGTGTTGATACCTGACTACCTGCGCGTAGTACATGGGGTTTGTTACGGTAGGTGCCACGTTGGTAGCCGCCCGCGCCTTCATGGTAGGCGTAGTAGAGGTGTTCCGGGTTACTCAGCGAGATACCTGCCTGCTGCTGTGAGCGACGGTTATACCAGCCAATAAAGTCGGTGGCATGCTTCATATGAGTACGCCTTGCAAAGGTGCTGCCAGCTTGATCGCGATACTCGGCCCAAACAGGGTCTTGCGCCTGAGCGTAGCCTCTGGCGGAGGAGGGACGAGGGCCAGGGATAAAGCCTAAGTAGCGTTTTCGATCTGGGCGAACGTGGCTACGAAACGAAGACTCCTGCTGAATAAACGACATCTGGGTAGCAATCGGAGTGCCCCACTTATCTTCTGACTCCCTTGCGTAATCGTACCAACTGGGCTGTTCGCGAAAGATTTCGCAGATATTACTCTGATCCGCAGGTGGGCTCGGTGAAAAAGTGGCACAGCCAGAAAGTAGCAGCACAAAACTCAAAATTACCCATAAACGCCATGTCTCTGGAACAGACAAGTAACGTGTAGCAAAACTATCAACAGGGCAGTACATGGCAAAGTCCTTGTGAGTAAGTCCTTGTGGGTAAGTCCTTGTGAGCAAGTTCTTATGAGTGAGACTAGGTAAGTCAATACTTATCAATACACTTGGCGTGGCGTTTAACATCCCCTCGTTGGAAATTCCCCCTAGCGTAGCAGGCTCTCTAAGCAGCGGCGTAGCCGCTGGGCTTCACGTACTAAGGTTTCACCTGACAGCATGCCTACGCCCATTACCAAACCGACTCGCTGATCTGTTTTAGCGCACACGGGGCTGAGTGGGCGAACAATTAAGTGCTCCTTCATCAGCGCCTGGGCGAGCGCAATGTCATTCACTCCCGGCTCAAACTCGATGCATAGGCTTATCGCGCTGCTGGGAGGCGATACATAACGCACCCTGGGCAGTGAACGTAGCTGGTCATGCAGTACTTGCTGGCGGCCTAAATAATCCCGCTGAATACGGCGGCACCAAGCATCTAAGTCGCCGTCAAACATAAATTGTGCCAACACGGCCTGCTCTAGCATGCGCCCTTCGCGGAATAGCTCACTGCGCAGGCGATTCATTGGGCCTGCCAAATGGTGCGGTACGACTAAATAGCCAAGCCGTAGGCCGGGGAACATCATCTTGGAGAATGAGCCAGCTAGCAAGTGGCGCTCGGAGGTGGCCTCAAAGAGTAGGTTGGTGTGATCGTCGCGGGTGAACTCATAGTCGTCTTCGACAATATACGTAGGCGCTAAGGCATCGCATAAACGCTGTTTATCGGCAGCCCTGGTGGGCACGCTGAGCGGGTAGTGGTGGGAGCCGGTTAAGTAGGCAAGGGCGATACTGTTGGTGGCCTTCGGTAATACGTGGCCCTTATCCGGTAGCCACGCCAGCATTTCAATATTAAGTCCCGCACCGGTAAACACATTTCTAGCCCCCCAGTAGCAAGGAGACTCCATGGCCACTGTATCGCCCACATCGGTCAGTGCCATTGCGCATAGCTCAATACCGTTATGTGTGCCGTCGGTAATGATGATCTGTTCAGTATCGCAGCTGATATTGCGCCAGCGAGCCAGAAAGTCACGAATAGCACGTTTCAGCGGCCCGTATCCACCGGTGGAGTATGAGAGCAGTAGGGCATTTTGCGGCACTGTGACGCTCGCATAAAGCTGCCGCCACTTGCGCATCGGGAACTGTGCGATATCAGGAATGCCGGGTACAAAAGCCCCACTTTGTACTCTGCTGGCCCCCGGCCCCTCGAGCACCCTTTGGGCACGCTGGGAAAGCTGAGTATTGGTGGGCGCCAATGCCACTGGGGTTGCTGGTTTACAAGTCCAGGTGCCCTGACCGTGGGCGGTTTTTAAAAGTTGTTCGCTTAGCAGCGTAGCTACCGCTAGCGCCAGCGTTTGGCGTGCCACATTGATCGACTCCGCCAGCACCCGGTGGGAGGGCAGACGCAGCCCGCTGGGCCACTGCTCGGTGATGGCTTGGCGTAGTGCCTGTTCGATTCGTACCTGTTTACTCAGGCGCTCTGGTTGGAGTGCATAAAGTTGTACAAATTGGTGCAAGACTTGCTTGCGATCCATGTTGGGCCTCTACTTTTTGTGTTAAGTCCGCTACGGCGGGGCACGTGGACAAAAGTATTATATGAAATTTGCACCTCTTTGGTGCGTTTGAAAAGTGGTCTAGTTGAACATAAAAGTGGTGCATTCGTATTCTGCGCGCTGCCTGCTAGCGTGTCGCTATTCCGTTAGCCGGAATCAGGATACTGCGCCTCAGAGCGCCAACGACAACATCCAATAACTTGCAGGACTTCGTGCTATGACCACACCCTCTTCTGAACAGGATAAGCTTGTCCGGGTACTCGCCCGCGGTGATGTATTAGCCCTTGCCTTTGGTGCGATGATTGGCTGGGGCTGGATAGTTCTCACCGGCACTGCCATTCAGTCTGCTGGCAGCCTAGGGGCTGTTATAGCGTTTATTATCGGTGGTTTGGCGATCATCATGGTGGGACTTACCTACGCGGAGCTGGCATCTGCCATGCCCAAAGTAGGCGGCGAGCATGTCTATAGCTACCGTGCCCTTGGCCACTTGTCCTCTTTTTTATGCACCTGGGCAATTATTTTAGGCTATCTGAGCGTCGTGGCATTTGAGGCCGTCGCGCTGCCCACTGTGATTGAACACCTCGCACCGAACTATGCGGTCGGCCACCTGTGGACTATTGCCGGTTGGGAAGTAAAGGCCACCTGGGTCGCTGTTGGTGTCGGTGGTTCACTCGCCATGATGATCATCAACTACTTTGGGGTTACCACCGCTGCGCTACTGCAAAAAGTCGTTACTGGCATGATTTTGCTGGTTGGCGTGATGTTTGTCACGGGGGCGTTGTTCGAAGGCGAAACCATCAACATGATGCCGCTGTTCACACAAGCGGATACTGGTGTGCTAGCTGGTATCGTGGCGGTGCTCGTCATGGTGCCGTTTTTATTCGTAGGGTTTGATGTTATTCCCCAGGCCGCTGAAGAGATCAATTTGCCTTACAAGGCGATCGGCAAAGTGTTGATGATGTCGGTCATTCTGGCGGTGGTATGGTATGCGTTGATCATTTTGGCCACTAGTCTCGCGTTAAATAGCGCAGAACTTTCAGCCAGTACACTTAGCGTAGCCGATGCAATGGGTAGCCTGTTTAACGCCCCTTGGGCCAGCAACTTAATGGTATTAGCGGGTATTGCGGGCATTATCACCAGCTGGAACGCCTTCTATATTGGCGGCTCACGGGCTATTTACGCCCTGGCTAAAGCAGGCATGCTGCCCGCGCCATTCGCTAAGCTTCACCCGCGCTATAAAACACCCACCAACGCCATTTTTCTGATGGGGATTCTCTCCTGTATCGCGCCTTTCTTCGGCCGCCCGGCTCTCGTGTGGATTGTTAACGCTGGTGGTCTGGGCATTGTAATTGCCTACCTGTTTGTGGCGATTTCCTTTGTGGTGTTGCGGGTACGTGAGCCAGATATGCCTCGCCCATTCCGTATTCGCCACGGCAAGTTGTGTGGAACGCTGGCGGTGGTGCTTTCCTTCGGCATGGCCTGCCTTTATCTACCGGGTAGCCCCGCCGCACTGAGTGGCGCGGAGTGGTCAATCTTTGCTGGCTGGTCACTGCTGGGCGTTGGTTTATACATCCATGCGCTGCGCACTTATGGTCGTGCCTACAGCGATAAACACATGCTAGCGGATTTCTAAGTCACCCAATACCTTCAAGGAGCATGCTATGAGCTTTATCGAACAGTGGTTGCACGATGCCGTCCCAGCCTTGGTGGGGGAAGAGTGGCGTTCAAGCAAGCAAACGTTTGCAGTGGATAATCCAGCCACCGGAGAAACGATAGCCCGAGTCGCTGATTTAGGTGCTGATGATGCCAGTGACGCAGTGGCCGCAGCGTATGCTGCTGGGCCTGCCTGGCGAGCGACGCCGGTGAAGCAGCGCTCAGCACTGCTACGCCGCTGGTTTGAGTTGATTAACGAACACGCTGACGACTTGGCCCGCCTGATGACATTAGAGCAGGGTAAGCCACTGGCGGAAGCCAAAGGTGAAGTGACCTACGGCGCGTCGTTTATTGAGTTTTTTGCCGAAGAAGCCAAGCGCATGGCCGGGGAAACGTTGCCCAGCCACGGCACGGATAAACGCCTGTTGGTACTGCGCGAACCGGTGGGTGTCGTTGCGGCGATTACCCCCTGGAACTTTCCGCTGGCAATGATTACCCGTAAGTGCGCACCGGCCTTGGCCGCTGGCTGCACAGTGGTCATCAAACCTGCCGAAGCCACGCCGTTAACCGCGCTTGCCGCCGCGTATCTTGCGCTGGAAGCGGGCCTCCCAGTGGGCACCATTAACGTGGTGACCGCATCAAAACCGGCAGCAGTAGGTGAAGTGCTCACCACGGACCCACGGGTACGCAAGGTATCGTTTACCGGCTCGACTCCCGTGGGCAAACACCTGCTCGCCCAGTGCGCCAGCACAGTGAAGAAGACCGCCATGGAGCTGGGTGGCAATGCGCCGTTTATCGTCTTTGACGATGCTGATGTGGATGCCGCCGTGAACGGCGCAATTGCCTCCAAATTCCGCAACGCTGGGCAAACCTGCGTATGCACTAACCGCTTTCTAGTGCAGGACGGTATTTACGATACGTTTATCAGCAAGCTCACCGAGCGTGTCAAGGCGCTAACGGTGGGGGATGGCTTAGCCGAGGGCAGTGTTATCGGCCCGCTGATCAACCAAGCGGCGGTAGATAAAGTACAGCGCCATGTGGACGACGCGGTCAATCAAGGTGCGCGGCTGCTATGCGGTGGCAAGCCCCATGAGGCGGGCGAACGCTTCTTTACCCCCACAGTGCTGGCGGATGTGACTACCCGTATGGCGGTGGCTGATGAAGAGACTTTCGGCCCGGTAGCGCCGGTTTTCCGTTTCCAGCGCGATGAAGAGGCCATCAAAATGGCCAACGATACGCCGTTTGGTTTAGCAGCCTACTTCTATGCCACTGATTATCGTCGCATTTGGCACACCATGGAGCAGCTGGAATACGGCATGGTCGGCGTTAACGAAGGGATGATCTCCACCGAGCTGGCGCCGTTTGGCGGTGTGAAAGAGTCTGGGCTGGGCCGTGAAGGCTCTCACCACGGCCTTGATGAGTTTACAGAACTTAAATATGTCTGCGTTGGCGGCCTTTAAAGGGAATGATGATGACTAACCAAGAATTGAACGAACTGAAAAACCGCTTTGTTGCCAACGGTGCCGCGACGCCGACTACCCAGTTTGCCGAGCGCGCTGAAAATGCCGAACTGTGGGATGCCGATGGCAACCGCTGGATCGATTTTGCGGGCGGTATTGGCGTACTGAACCTAGGCCATCGCCACCCGAAAATCGTCGCGGCGGTAGAAGCGCAGCTTAATAAAGTGATGCATACCAGCGCGGCGGTAATCTCCTACGCCCCTTACGTGCAGCTGTGCCAAAAGCTCTGCGAATTAACTCCGGTACGTGGCCCCGAGCGTAAAGCGATGCTGGTCAATACTGGTGCTGAAGCGCTGGAAAACGCCGTGAAGATCGCCCGCGCCGCCACTGGCCGCAGTGGCATTATTACCTTCGATGGCGCCTTCCATGGCCGCACCATGATGACTTTGGCCATGACCGGCAAGGTGCTGCCCTACAAGAATGACTTTGGCCCGATGCCGGGCGATGTGTTCCGCGCGCCGTTCCCCAACCCTCTGCACGGGATTAGCGAAGAGGCGTCGTTGAATGCTATTCGCACGCTGTTCAAAACCGATATCGCCCCGCACCGCACGGCGGCCATTGTGATTGAGCCGGTACAGGGCGAAGGCGGTTTCTACATTGCTTCACCAGACTATCTAAAAGCGCTGCGGGCGCTGTGTGATGAACGCGGCATTCTGTTGATCGCCGACGAAGTGCAGTCGGGCTTTGCCCGCACTGGCAAGCTGTTTGCCCTGGAACATAGCGGCATCGAGGCGGATATTCTGACCACCGCCAAGAGCCTGGCCAACGGCATGCCGCTCTCTGCTGTCGTTGGTACTGCCAAGGTAATGGACGCCTCTGGCCCTAACTCCCTGGGCGGCACCTACAGTGGCAACCCGCTCTCTTGCGCCGCAGCGCTGGCGGTGATTGAGGTGATTGAAGAGGAAGATATCCTGGCCCGCAGCGAGCAGATGGGCAAGATGCTGGCGGAGCGTTTCGCGGCATGGGAAGAGCGTTTCCCTGCTGTTGCCCACGGCCGCCAACTAGGTGCCATGGCAGCCTTTGAACTGCTCGATAGCGAAGGGAAACCCGATACGGCACTCACTGGCGCGCTCTGTGCCAAAGCTCGTGAGAAAGGCCTGATCCTGCTTTCTTGTGGCTTCTACGGCAACAGCATCCGCATTCTGGTACCGATAACGGTCTCGTCTGCCGTGCTGGAAGAAGGCCTGGGCATTATTGAACAGTCCCTGGTCGAACTTAGCTAATACATAGCAATCCTCTAGCCCGCCCTCGTCAAGCAGTGAAAGCTGTTGGCGATGGGCGGGTTTTAAAACGAATTATTTGTATAACTAAGACGTGCTGGCGTGTCGGTGTGAATGGGCAAGCCAAAGAAAGCTGATGCTGGCGAGTGCCAAAACAGACAATAAACCAAAAACACTTGGATAGTTACCGAGCCAAGAGTGCAATGACGCGAGTAGAGGCAAGCCGAATAACACACCACTGTAGGTAAACACTAGGCAGCCCGCCGCTGCATCTGCAACACGGTTTTGGGGCGAGAGTTGTGCAACCTCTGCCATAAATACACCGTTCCAGCCTAGGCTGGAAAAGCCTGTTAAGCACAGAATAATAACGACCATCATGTTTGGCCAAGAAACAGACATAGAGGCAATCAGCATACAGCCTAGAGCCGTCGTGGCAGCAATGATAAGCAGCGTTAGAAAACGGTTTCCTAGCCTGTCACCTAGCCACCCCCAAGTAATACGTCCCAGCACTCCACTTACCTGAAGCGCCGACATTACCAGCCCCGCATCTACCAAGCTAAACGCTAAGTCTTCTACCAATAAAGCGACGGTAAATGCGGATATGGAAAGCTGAATAGTCGCGAAACAAAGGCTCAAGAGAGCCACGTAGCGTAATGAAGGATGCTGCCACACTAACGCGACCCCAGTGAATGGCCGTGACAGCCAAGGTGTCCCTGGTGTTCGCTGGTCATCCCAATGGGATATGTTGGGTTGTAGCAACAAAATGCCAACAACAGCCAACGCACCGTAAAGCCAGAGGCCTGTCTGCCAGCCCAATGTGACAGCTATTAGTGGTGCTGTGGCACCTGCCAACACTCCCCCTAAGGGAACGCCTGTCTGTTTAATGGAAAAGATAAGCCCGCGGTACTGGCTTGGGGTGAAGCGCACAAGTAGCAGTGAAGCGGCTGGGTTAGTTAGCCCGTAGCCAAGGCCGGCAACAAGCGAAGCGATGGCAAACGAAGGCAGTGTTGGTACCGAGAGTAATAGCGCGCCGCTGCCTAGCAGGGCAAGTGAGAGCTGGCTTGTTCGGCAAGGCCCCAAACGCCTTGTTAAGGGCCCTCCGATCAGCGATGACAAGATGGCGCCACCGAAAATAAGGCTAAGCTGAAGGCCAACTGCCGAGGATGTCACTCCCAACGATTGAGCCAACTCGGGAGCGATGGCAGCCGGATAAAGTGCTATCAATGAGGCGTAAGCTAGAACCAAGGTGGTGGAAAACACCACCGCAAAAGGGTGGTGTGTTATCTCTCCTGGGGTCTTCACATTGCTAACACCTCGTTCAGATTGAGCTTCTCTCTATCCGCTAAAATAGCAGAGGTGTAGGTAATGTCATGCCTATCAATTTAACGAACAGCAGCCATACCACGAGGCCAACCAGCGGAGGAACTATCGCGAGTGTTTTTAGTGATGAGTTAGGCGCTAATACAGCAACCAGTATTGCGTTAAACACCACGGTTGAGACAACCAGCCCAATGTTAAGCACAGAGAGAAAGTAAAACACAGCACCTATTAACATCACCGATACCGACATTCCGACGGCTACTAAGTCATGTTGTTCGGCATTGGGCGCTCCCAAATTGGCTAGCCGCTTACGGACGGCAAAGATACCGATGGCGCCCAATATCCACACGCCCGACGCAATCAAAAAGTAATAAGCGGTTTGCGGCATGATATAGGAGGGGACCAAAGGTGCTGGTCTCCAGGCGCCCAGCTGTATATGGATTAGCCCTGCGATTCCAAGAGATAAAACAACTACCGCGGCCAGTAGCTCTTTAATGAGAGTATGGTTCATTTTTTAGCCCTCAGTGCCAACGTGAAGAGCATGATCAAAACGAAAGCAGCTATATAAAAGCCAATCGCAATTGGACTCTTCACTAACACCCACCAATCACCACCTCCCATAATCATTGATTGGCGAAGCGCTCGCTCTGCACCTGGGCCGATAATAAAGCCGAGTACCAAAGGCGCTAAAGGGAAGCTCAATAGCTTCAGTGTAATGCCCAGCAAGCCGGCAAAGAGTAATACCCAAACATCCATGGTCGAGTTATTGGCTGCGTATGTGCCAATAATCGCTAAAATAAAGACAGCGGGTATCATATAGCCAGGCTGGATCATGGCTATGCGCGAGTAGTAGGGCAGCAGCAGTTTACCGAGCACCAGGTTGACCAAGTTAGCAAAAATCAACGTGAAAAATAGTGCATAAATAATCTCGGTATTATCGCTTAATAAGCTTGGCCCTGGTGTCATGCCCATCAATATAAAGGCGGCACCGAAGAGCGCAGCTGTTGCACTGCCTGGAATCCCAAAGGCAAAGAGAGGAATAAACGTAGAGCCTGCGGTCGCGCTGTTGCCCGATTCTGCACTGGCGATCCCTTCTAAAGACCCTTTACCAAAATCCTCAGGACGCTTGGAGAAACGCTGGGCAAGGCCATAACTCATGAAAGCCGCGAGTGATTGACCAGCACCAGGGAGCGCGCCAATAAAGGTGCCAACCGCCGCTCCGATGTAGGTCGCCTTTAACGTAAACTTAAATTCAGCCCAGGTCAGCTTATCTTTGCTTATGTCATAGCCTTGCAGCAGGCTGGCTTGCTCTGCGACATCATCCATTATTCTGTCGACTTTACGCCGCCATAACTTAGCACCTTGGAAAACCACTTCCGAAATGGCAAAGATACCGATCAGCACAGGAATCAGGCTTAGCCCACCCGCCAGCCCAGGAATGCCAAACGTCATACGAACAGCGCCGGTGATGGGGTCGCGCCCGATCATGGCCAATAAAATGCCGATGGCTGCAACGGCAAGACCCTTCGCGACCATGCCCTGGCTAAGAGCAGCAATAAGAATTAATGAAAACGCATAAAGAGCAAAAAACTCAATGGGGCCAAAGGTTAGAGCAATAGCGGCTAGTGGCACAGCAATAAAAATTAATACCAAATCACTGGTGGTATCACCAATGACTGAAGAGTACAGCGCGGTATGCAATGCTTTGCTGGGCTTACCTTTGAGTTTGGCTTGATAGCCATCAATACTCGTCGCAGCTGCGCCTGGTGTACCTGGTACACCAAAAGAAATAGCGGAAATTGAGCCGCCAAATAGGCCTCCTTTATAAATACCTACCAGCAACCCCATTGCCATGGCAGGTTCTAAGAAGAAGACAAAAGGCAGCAGGAGTGCGATGGCCATATCGCCTGAAAGGCCGGGTATCGCGCCTAGGGTGATGCCAAGCAGAACGCCTAGAAAAACATACATCAACACGTAAGGGTGAAAGGCCAACTGACTGGCCTGAATAATAAGATCAAGCATCAGCGCTCTCCGGCGAAGCTCTAATATAATGAAATAACCCCGGTAGGTTACCGGGGTTAGAAGCAGAGTTATTCTTCGTTAATAGCGGCTAATACTTCACTTACGCGCGCTGTTGTTGAGCGATAGATAGCCTGAGCGCTTTCCAGCCCTTGCACGTTATTTAAACCAGCGGAGGCTTGTGCACTCATGGTTTGTGCGGTGTCTGACTCAAGCCCTTTCATAATGCATTCAGAAAGTTCTTGTTGAATGGATTCAGGGACTGACGAGTAGGTATAAACCAGCAGTGGCGCTTCAAAAGAGACGTCGTAGCCAGCTTCTTTAAAGGTGGGAACGTCAGGTAGTACGTCTGAGCGCTCTTCTGCAAAGACGCCTATTGCGGTAACTTCCCCAGAATTTACATTAGACACAATCGAGGGTGGGAGCGTCATGCCTAAATCAATGTGTCCACCTAGAATCATCGTGCGCGTTTCACCCCCTCCGGTTGTGGGTAAATGCACATTTTGAATGCCGGTTTCCATCTCGAGCATTACTAATGGCAAGTGAACTAAACTAAGTGGGTCCGCATGACCAAACACTAAGGAGTTAGGCTGAGCTTCAGCTAGTTCAATCCACTCTTCTATGCTCTGGATCTCGTGGTCGGCTTTGACGTAAACCGTCGGTTTCCAATCGGTAAGATGGACAATCGGTGACCAGTCTTCGACCTCCCAATCTGTCTCTTCTGTTAGCGTCTGGGTAATGGTGGCTGAGTAATCCGCCATCAAAATTGTGTGGCCATTGGGCGTTGCATCAGCAACAAACTGCAAGCCTTCCATGCCTCCGGCTCCAGGCATGCTGACCACATCAATACGGGTACCACAATGCTCAGCCGCGTTGGCGGCAATAATGCGGGCAGTGATGTCTGTACTACCACCGGCACCATAGGGCATTACAATACGAATAGGGTCATTTCCAAGGCTTGGGCTGCTATCAGCAGTAGCAAGCCCAGCGGCACATGTCAGAAAGGCAGCGCTTACAGCAGTGGCAATCTTGGCTCTTTTAATTTGCATATTAGTTTCCCTGCTTTTTTTGATTTGTCATTGTGTTGCTATTAATAAATTTGTTGGGTTGTCGATTTAAAAGCAACACTTGCTCAACAACCATAGAAGTTCGTCAAGCCAACGTTTTGTCAATTTCGATGGTTTTAATGTCAATATCAATGTTTCTTGGTTTCGTGTTTTTTTATTAATATCAGTAAGTTGTAATGTTTGCGTGTTGTTTTTGCTGCATTGACTGTGATTAAAGTGGTGATTTTGCTGTGGTCTGGGGAGATTTAAGGATTATTCCATCTTTTATACTGTGAGGGTTTGGTGGCTGTCTGCTTATTTGTTTAGCGGGATAACTAAGAGGCGGCTCTTATTTCATGATTAACTTCACCCGTTATTGCTAAATAGCGAAGGCTGGTGGTGGAGGTAACTTTTGTACGAAACTTACACTAATTGGGTTTCCCACTGACTATCTCGATTTTGGCCTGTATAGAGGATATTGCTGACCCAGGTAGGGGGCATCTCATTCTCGCCATCAAATACACACCCCAGGCCACTTGGCGCGGGGGTGTGTATGGGGTATATCGAGTATCAACGCTCAGGTCTTGGCGTTTTGTAGTGCTTGCTCTTCTATGTCTCGGTCTACTGAGGAGACATAGTACTCATCGTCAAAGGCACCCTCCGGCTCCTTGAGCCACACTAAGCAGATAACCCAGCTAATGAATGCGCCAGCAGCAATGATATAGAAGAACTGCGTCGGCGTTACAAACGTAAAGATGGTTAGGTAGACCACGGCGCCCACATTGCCATAAGCGCCAGCCATGCCTGATATTTGTCCGGTGATACGACGCTTGATGGACGGAATGATACCGAAGGTCGCTCCCTCTGCCCCCTGGACGAAAATCGAGGTGCCGATAGTCACGGCAATCGCCAGGATCAACGGCCAGCTCGAATTGAGCATGCCCATTAATAAGAAGCCTATGCTAATGCCAAACATGTAGCACAGCATGACGAAACGTCGGTTACCCATACGGTCAGAAACCATGCCCCCCATGGGCCGTGCCACAAGGTTAACGAAGGCGAACGAGGCTGCAATCATGCCTGCAGTAGCGGCATTCAGCCCCCAGGTTTCTTCAAAGAACATGGGTAGCATCGATACCACGGCCAGTTCAGCGCCAAAATTGGCAAAATAGGTACTGTTAAGCGCTGCCACGCTGTTGAACGAGTACTTATCGTCTTCAGGTACCCCCTTGCGTAGGATCGGTAGATTGACCCGCAGGATCTGCACAATCTGATAGATGACAATCGCGGCAATGACAAGATAGGCGATAATCGCGTTAGTTACCGATAAATAGCCCATATACTGGATGCGCCAGACCAGGATAGCGAGCACGCCAACCAGCGGGATCGTCCAAATGATCAATTTGATCATGTCGCCCCACGAACTCACTTCCATGGCGGCGGATTTGCGCGGCTTGCGATGGGAATTGGCGTCAGGGCCGTCCGTAATCGCGAACCAGTAGTAGACACCGTAAGCCGCCATCACGATAGCGCTCTGGGCGATGGCCCAACGCCAGCCGTCGGGGCCGCCATACATGCTGAGCGCAATGGTCGGCAGTGACATGGCCGCTACGGCAGAACCGAAGTTACCCCAGCCAGCGTAGAAGCCTTCTGCGAAGCCGATATCCTTGGGCTTGAACCACAGCGCTGTCATATGGATGCCCACCACGAAGCTAGCTCCAATCGAGCTTAGTACCAGGCGTGCTACCAGCAGTTGCGTCATGCTGTTGCCGAAAGCGAACGCCAGCGCTGGTATCGACATCGTCACCATCAGCACTGAGAATACCCGACGTGGGCCGAAGCGATCTAACGCCATGCCAACAATAATACGTGCAGGAATCGTCAATGCCACGTTACATATGGCGAATAGTTTAAGATCTTCTGACGTTAGCCAATCAACACTCTTGAGCATGCTGGACGCCAAGGGCGCCATATTGAACCACACGTAGAACGTGATGAAAAAGGCAATCCAGGTCAGGTGTAAAGCCCGAATTTCAGGGCTGCGGAACTTGAATACAGCAGAAACTTTCATGGTCGTATCATCCTGTGTCCCAAAGGTGGAAAAGGGGCCTATTAAGGGCTGGGGAGGATCAGTAAGGGACACTCTGCTCGCCGGGCTAAGAACGAGCTGACACTGCCGAAGGTCATGTAATCGAGTTCATCGACGAAGTAAGTCAATGACTTGGCGATGATACCTCCGTCCGGTTGATGGCTATGGCGAGCGATCACCAGCAGATCTGGCGAGATTTTTTGAGTTGCTTGAAGCAGCATTTTGCGGGCATCACCCTCTGCCAATAGCAGCTCGGTGTGAAAGCCCTCGCCGGTAGCAAACGCCACACCCTCTTGGAGATACTGCTTTAACTCATCATGCTCCTGCTGAAATAGTGCTTCGTTGTTATCGGTAGCGTCGAGTGGGTTCTCCACGACACCAACCAGTACCAACAGGGGTTGGTTGCAACGAAACATATCCACGACCTGAGCAAGGGCCAGCTTGGCGTTTCGCGAACCGTCATAGGCGATCATGATTTTCATGGTGTCCTCCCGCACGGGGGTAGGGGGCAAGACCCGGAGGCCTAGCCCCGGGAATAAAAAGGTTGGTTGTGTTCAGGGGTTCTTGACGTAGGCGTTTTTGCGCAAGTAGAACCACCAGTTGATAACAAGACAGATGGCGTAGAAGACGGCGAAGCCGTACATGGCAAGCTCCGGTGTGCCGGCTTGAATTTGCTCGCCCATCACCCGCGGAGCGATGAAGGCGCCATAGGCAGCGACGGCAGAAGTCCAGCCAAGCACTGGGCCTTTCTGCTGTTGATCGAAAATCACGCCGATACTGCGGAACGTAGAGCCGTTACCGATACCACTGGCGGCGAATAGCACAATGAACAGCAGTAGGAATAGCCAAAAGAATTGATTTGGATCGGTGGCGTTATAGGCCTGCATCATCACATAGCCGGTCGCGAGAGAGGCGATCACCATGACTGCAGAGATTATTTGGGTGACGATAGAGCCACCCACTTTGTCGGAGATCCAGCCGCCTAACGGACGGATTAGGGCTCCAACAAAGGGGCCTATCCAGGCCCAGGTTAAGGCGCTGGGTGCTTCCGGATTGGCCACGCGAATCAGCGTGCCATCGGCAGTTGCTTCCATCATGTTGCCGAAGATGACGTTGATGGAGAGTGGTAAGGCCGCTGAGAAGCCGATGAAGGAGCCAAAGGTTAGGATATAAAGGATGGTCATTGACCACGTGTGCTTATTGGAAAATATCGCGAACTGCTTCTGGATATTGGGCTTGATGTCGCCGGGAATCAGGCGCAACAACACTAGGGTCAGCACGATCGTTAGCGGCAAAGCAATCCACATATTCAGCCAGCTGAGTGCTAGCACACCGATGATAGTAGTGACGAGACCGATGCCGTAGAGGCCTAGAATCTTGCTGAAAGCTGCCAGTGGTGTACCAGGGGTAGGCGTAATAGTGCGTAGATTGTTCATGCCGAACCAGCCGGCAAATGCTAATGGGATCAGAAAAATGAGCCAGATGAAGCCGGCATTCTGGATCCAGGTATCGGTACCTGCTTCGATACGACCGATCAAGGTACCGCTGGCGCTTTGCAACTCCATCGGAGAGCCAGCAATAGCGCCGAAAATGCCAACGGTCATCACCAGCGGGATCACAATCTGCATAGTTGTGACGCCGAAATTGCCGAGGCCCGCGTTCATGCCTAGGGCATAGCCTTGCTGCTTGCTGGGATAGAAGGTGGAAATGTTGCTCATTGAGCAAGCGAAGTTACCTCCGCCGATACCAGAAAGTAGTGCCAAAGCCTGGAATACCCAGAACGGTGTGGCTGGGTTCATTAAGGCAATACCAGTACCGGCTGCGGGGATCATCAGCAGTGCAGTAGTCAGGAAGATAGTGTTACGCCCGCCAGCGATGCGGATCATAAACGATGCTGGGATACGTAATGTGGCACCCGCTAGGCCAGCTAGCGCCGTCAGGGAGAAGAGCTGGTTAACCGTGAATGAAAAACCCAGGTTCTGCATTTGAGTGGCGATCATTCCCCACATCATCCAGACAGCAAAGCCCATAAGCAGGCTGGGAATGGATATCCATAGGTTGCGATTGGCTACCCGTTTGCCGTCCTGTTCCCAGAATTGGGGGTCTTCTATATCCCACTTCTCAATGTCAGCATTTCTTTTACTCATGGCGGTTTCCCCTTGGCATCAAACCTTTCTGCGTTTAGCAGTTAGAAGGCAAGATACGCTTGGGAAGATAATTGAGAAACCGTGAGAAAGAGCTGGAAAATCAGCGGCATACCACTTGAGAGGTAGTCGCTGATAAGGGGAAGCTAATTGATTTTAAAAACAAAAAAATAGAACGGGGTAAGGTTAAGCCACAGAAAAAGTACCCTGCAAGTCTTTGGAGGTAACCACACAGAGTTGGCTAGCGATCGATACCTTCCTGCACTGCCCAGACTGCTGCTTCGACACGTGAGCGCAAGTTGAGCTTTTTGAGCAAGTGCTTGACGTGGACTTTAACCGTGCCTTCGGTAATATCCAGCTTGCGTGCGATAAGTTTATTGGAGAGTCCGCCGGCAAGTTGTTGCAGAATTTCGCGTTCTCGTTGTGTCAAACTATGGATATCGGGAGTGGTGGGAGCATTGCGCTGATTGCGCAGTGCTTCAGCGAGTAGGGCGGTGAGACTTTCACTGATTACCATGCGTCCCAGGGCAGCCTGACGCAGTTGGCGAACCATGTCTTCAGGTTCCATATCCTTAAGCAGATAACCATCAGCACCGGTGCGCAGCGCTGCAACAACATCATCTTCATGGTCGGAAACGGTAAACATCACTACACGACCGCTGTAGTTGGCTTCCCGTAGACGGCGCAGGGCTTCTAATCCATTGACGCCCGGCATATTTAAATCAAGCAGTACCAAATCAGGCTCAAGCTGCATGGCAAGCGCGATGCCTTCTTCAGGGTTACCCGTCTCGCCAACCAGTTCAAGATCATCTTCCAGCTCAAGCAGCTGTGCCACGCCCCGACGTAATAGAGGATGATCATCAATAATTATGAGGCTGGCAGGTGTATCTTTGGCGGTTGTAAGCGTCATTAAGAGTTCCTTGTACCTGAGAGAGAATCGGCGGCATCTGGCGTGGGCTGCTGCTGAATTAAGCGAGCGGTCAAAGGGGTGAATACTATCTCAATACCGGTACCTCCTGCGGGGCGATTGGCGATACTCATTTCCCCGTTCAGGGTAGCGGTCCGGTCGCGCATGATCACCAAACCGTAGTGCATTGGCGGTGAACTATCGTCTTCCAGGCCGATGCCGTCGTCCTCTATACGCACCAGCAGGCGAGCATCGGTGAATCGTACTGTGACCCCAGCCCAGTGTGCTTGGGCGTGCTTGTGAGTGTTGGCCAGCGCTTCACGAATGATCTGCAGCACGTGAATTTCTTCATTGGGATTCAGCAGGTAAGGCGGCACATCGCAGTCAAGTTCGACCGTTAGCCCCATGCGTTGGCTGAACTCCTCGACGGTTTGGCGCAAGGCAAATTGCAGCCCTGGTCCCTCTAGTTTGAGGCGGAAAGTGGTAAGTAGCTCACGCAGTTGACGATAGGCGCTGTTTAAACCGCTACGCAGTTCATCGAAGACTGCGGACTGCGCCTCTCGGCTTGCCTCTTTTTGCTGCATGCGTTCAAGCCGGGCGACTTGCATCTTGAGGTAAGAGAGTGACTGAGCCAGAGAGTCGTGCAATTCGCGCGCAATGATGGTTCGCTCGTTGATCAGTGTGACGTGCTGCTGCTCTTCGATACGCCGTTGCAGGTATACCGCCGTGGCGAGCTGATCGGCTAACATGGTGAGCAGCCGGCGGGTGCTATCGTTGAGTTGCTCCTGGGGATACCACACCTCCAAGGTACCGAGCAGCGTATCGCCTACGCTGATAGGTAGCAGCAAGCATTGCGACTGGTTATTGGCAATCAACTCCAGGGGACGAGGATCAATCAGACAGGCATGGCAATCCTGATCGCGACAGTACTCTGGGCGGGTATGTGAATGAGTCTCTAATACCGGCATTGCCCGTTGATCAAAAGGGTCTTTTAACGAAAGCCGTATCGGTCCGATGTCCAGCAGCTTCTCCAGCTCGCGGAGCATCGGCGCTGCACTAGAGCAGAGATCGTTGCCGCCACCATACAGAGCGCGGCTGGCATCGTGCATGACCCGCAGCGCCTGATTGCTGCGCTCAAGCTCTTGCTTTTTTAGTAATATTTTTTCTTCCAGTGCAGCGTAACTTGTCGCCAACTCGGCAGACATTTTATTAAAGGTGTGGCCCAGCAAAGCCAGTTCGTCGCTGCCGCGAAGCTGTGAGCGTGGCTTAAAGTTACGCTGAGCCGCTTCGCGGGCAAGTACCATAAGTTGACGCAAAGGCACTACTAAATTGTAGCGAACATCGTAAAGAGCGATCGAGACCACAATAGCGATCAGTACCAAAAAGAGCACTTGCATCATGCCCAGCAGCCGTACCTTGGCCTCGGTGCTCTGTTCGAGATAGGTGACGAGAACTTCAATGTCATTGACCATGGCAATGATCATTATTTCTAGCGTATCCAGGTCAAGTCTTGTGGCGGTGGGCGGCGCCTGTAGTGCCGGGCGGAGTGTGTGTTGCCAGTAGGTTTGAAGTCTTTCTAATTGACGGCGGCGCTCGTGACGATCATCCGTCGGGATGGTTTGTTGTAACGTTGTGCCATGCAAACGTTGATCGAAGCGCGTCACCAGAGCTTCGAGTTGCTCTTCGCTTGCCTCCTCAGGGGCATACTCCAGGCGCTGCAAAGCCCCCATGATTTGATAAGCATTCATGCGTAATGAGCCAGCGACATTGATCGCGGCAGCATCGCCACGGCTGCTGTTAGACATTGCCATGGTCAGGGTGATGCTGATGAGTGCCATGCCGCTGATGGCTAGCAGGGACGCAATGATGCGAGCAACCAGTGAGCGTTGAAGTAATTTCATGGCAGTTCCGATAGCGCGGAATAGGCAATAGAGTGTGGCACTGTCTGCATTTTGATACGAGGGCTATTCCTTTAGGGTTAGCCGCACTACCTCCGATGCTTTTTGACCTGAACTCGGTATTTACCGACAATTCTGGCATGTCTTCTGATGTCTTTATACCCTCGCGGGGAAACGCCATGCCTTCATCCGTGCCGCCTCCTGTGTGGGAGACATCAAACGAGCCAGTGAATGGCTATCAGCGGCTAGTGGCCATGCTGCTGGTACCTCTGGCAAGTGCCCTTGCCGTTGCCAGTTGGTCGCTCTATGGATTGCTGGCAATCGATGCTTCCTATGTGCTGTTACCGCTGATTAGCGGTGTTTTATTGGCATGGCCGACGTGGCGTATAGCCCGGCACAGTGATACTTGCTGCTTAATGCAGTGGCTGCTACTTGGGCTGGCGTTATCGCTGGGCTGGTTCGGGGTGGCGAGCCAGCCGTGGGAGTTTATTTTGGTAGGCATTGGGCTGGGAGTGGGTGGAGCCATTATCGTCACAGGAATAGCGCATGCGCAGGGCTGGATACCTAGTTGCCCTGGGCGTTTGCTAGCCGGTCTCTGCTTGGCTTTACTGGCGGGTGTGGGGTTGTCTTTACGGCTGGTGCCATTGGTGGTGCAAGCCTATGGGTGGCGAGCAGCGCCATTGAGCCTGATGGTTCCTCTCGCCATGGTGATGCTGCTGCTATGGCTTTTCGTCGAGGCTCCTACGCCATATGTGCTAGCTCATGCCTCTGAGTGACGGCTGTTATAACTGAACACACGTATCTCAATAACTGTAACCATAAGGTCTACTCCATGGCGATAGCGACGTTTGCTGATTTACTGCAAGAAGCTCGTAAGCAGCCTAAGCTGCAACGGCTGCTGTTTGTGTTTGTACGCGCAGAGTTGCCAGATTTTCCCGATGCCGAACAGCGTCGTCGCTTCGAACAGGGAGACGGTGGTGTGTTGGTGCCGGTGGTATGCGTAGATAAGTCGCCGGAGGACCTGAGCAGCATGGCGGTGTTGGTCGAAGAGTCTCGCCGTACCGGGATCGAATGGGATCTGGTGTTCGCTGCTGCCATGGACGACCCAAAGGACGACGCCGAGGTTGAACGGCAGCTCCAGCGCATGATGGAGTCGCTGCAAATGGGTAATATCACTTCTTTTCTTGCCTTCGATCCACGCGGTGATGCCGTAAACATCAGCTAGGGGCAGCTATGGAACACTATTTTCTCATCAAGCACCTGCACATGACCGCCGCTGCGCTGAGCATTACGCTTTTCGTGGTTCGCGCTTGGTGGTCGGTGCGGGAAAGTCCACGCCTCAACACCCGCTGGGCCAAGGTAGTTCCCCATCTCATTGATACGGCCTTGTTGGGGCTGGGGGTGACCTTAATAGTGTTACTTTCCGTGTGGCCCTGGCAGCTTCCTTGGCTTGGAGCCAAGCTGCTGGCGCTGCTGGCCTATATCGGTATTGGCACCATCGCGATTAAACGAGGAGCAACTCCAAAAGTGCGTGGCGTAGCTGCTGTAATAGCGGTGACCATCTTTATTTATATGGTGGGAGCCGCCATGCGTCACAGCCCTCTGTCCTGGTTGGCTTGAGCCGAGAAACTCACTCGCAATGATCAAGTATGAGGTTATTTAATTTCTACTGATACACATCAGTTCGGCGTGCCATGGTAGTGCATAGCATGAGCCATATAACGTTTGCTGCTGACGCTTTTGCCCGGAGTGCTTGTTTTATGACCTTGCGATCTTTTTCGACTTCCATTCTCTCAACTCCTCGACCCGCTACCATCACCCCCAGTCGTTTGATCCGACTTCTAGATCCACGGATACCTTTTGCTATAAAGCGGCGTTTAGTGGAGCCTTTGCTAAATCGTACCTTTGCTGTGCCGCTGGAAGAGGGGGAGTTCGATGCTTTGGAAGGCCGCCGTATCAGCCTCGCTATCGTCGATTTGGGGGTAACGCTAAGCCTGACGCTTAAGGCTCAGCGCTTGATGTTATGCCGTGAGAGTGGTGAGGCCACTATTCGTGGGGGCTGGCGTGAGTTTCTGTGTCTTGCCACTCGCCATGAAGACCCCGATAGCCTGTTCTTCCAGCGTCGTTTAGTAATCGAAGGGGACACAGAACTGGGGTTAATGCTGAAAAATTTACTGGATGGCCGTGAAGAAGGTTTTGCGCAAGGGCGTTTAGGGGAAGTGTTGATGGGGCTAGAGCGGTTGGCACGCAGAGGGTAAGTTACCCCGCCCCTGGCCCTTGGGCGTGTATTAGGCGGCTTCGGTAGGTATTACCGAAGCCTCTCCTATTATCAAGCCACGTCGAGTGGGCGTGATGGGCCGAAGTGCTCAAAGTGGCGGCGATCTTCGTCTACACCTAGCTCAGACAAAGCCCTATTAATCGCTGTCATAAATCCTTGGGGGCCGACAAAGTAGCAACGTGCCTTAAGGCCAGGCAAGTAGTGAGCTAATAAGTGGTGATCAATGCGGCCAATATGCTCAGCTGTGTTACCCCGTTCATGAATGAGAACCGCCTTTAGGCGCTGAGGGTACTCGGCCTTTAGCGCTTCCACTTCACTTGTAAAGGCTTGGTGCTCGGCATCCAAGGCAGCGTGTAGATAGACGACCTGACGTCCAAGCGCCAAAGCCTGCCGCGCTATAGGGAGTAGTGGTGTTTGACCGACACCTCCGCTGGCAAGTAGCAACGGTTCGTCGCCCTCTACCAGCGTCAGGTCGCCTGCTGGTGGAAGCAACTCTATGCTATCACCTGGTTTCAGGACATCATGGAAATGACGACTGACCTGCCCCTGTGCTTCGCGTTTGATCGAGATGCGATAGCTCCGACCATTGGGAGTATCCGATAGACTGTAGTGCCGATAGACCGGTTTGCCGTTAATGGTGAGTCGTACGCCGATATACTGACCAGGCTGATGGGCAGCCACAATACCGCCATCCTCGGGTTCCAACATAAAAGAGCGAATTAAAGCACTCTCTTGCTGTGTGTTGGCAATCTTGAACCGGCGCGTACCTCGCCAGCCGCCTGGGCGCTGCTCAAACTCACGATAGCGCTGGTCTTCAAGGTCAATCAGCAGGGCAGCGAGCTCGTTATACAGCGCCCCCCACGCATCGGCTATTGCTGGTGTGACGGCATCGCCGAGCACTTCGCCAATTGCCGCGAGCAAGCACTCACCTACGATGGGGTACTGCTCAGGAAGAATACCCAAAGAGACATGTTTACTGACCACAACGGCCAAGGTAGCGCGGGCCTGGGCAGGGTTGCTGCGCAGCTTCACATAGGCCAACACGGCGCTAGCCAAGGCACGAGGCTGACCACCGCTTTGCTGATGTGCCTCATTAAATAGTGGTTTGACTTCTGGGTAGCGGGTGAACATCAGCGGGTAGAAGCGCTGAGTAATAGCGTCCAGGTGTTCAGCAACGACTGGGGCTGTCGTCTCAATCCATTGTTCCTGCTCATGTGTTAGCACGGCTAATACCTTTGTTTTTTAAGATGCATTTTTTATGAATCTTATAGTGCCGAGATATCAAATGCCAACCTTGACGTGAGTTTTATGTGTTTTGTTGCGGAGTAAATACGGCGGTGGTTAATAGGTGAGAGGCATCTAACAATATAAGATGCATTTTTGATGCATGTCATGGTTTTTGGAGGTTGCTAGGCGCACAATCGTATTTCCAAGTAATTTAGTCGGGATTATGCCATGCCAACTATTACCTCCTCCCAGCCTACTGATAAGCGAAAGCCGTTGCCATTAATGCGCTTGGCTTTTCGGCCCTTCTTCCTGCTGGCCGCGTTGTTTAGTGTGGTTTCTCTGCTGGTGTGGCTAGCTTTCTGGCATGGCAACATTTTATTGAGTCCCTACGGTGGCCTGATTTTTTGGCATCAGCATGAAATGCTGTTTGGCTTTGCGGCGGCGGTGGTAGCGGGGTTTTTACTGACAGCTGTACGCAACTGGACAGGATTGCCGAGCGTAAGCGGCGGGCCGCTGCTAGCGCTAGTGTTGTTATGGCTGTTAGGCCGGCTGCTGATGGCCTTTCCCATGGGGTTGCCAGCCTGGGTGTTGATGGTGGTCGATCTGGCGTTTCTACCCGCGGTTGCTATCGTTATGGCGAAGTTGGTGATCACTGCGAAACGCTGGCGTAATTTGATCTTTATTCCCGTACTGGCGCTGTTGGCTATTGCTAACTTGGCTATGCACCTGGGTATGATAAATGGCGACTATGCACTGATTCGCAACGCTGCCTACTTAGCTGTGCTGCTGATCACCCTTATGATGACAGTGGTAGGCGGGCGGGTAATTGCCATGTTTACTGCAAATCGATTGGGGCGCCCCAAACCGGATCCTATCCCCTTACTTGAAGATGTTACGCTGGCTAGTACGGTTAGCGTCGTGCTGCTGCAGTCGGCCATCATGTTGGGGATTGCCGTTCCAGCGGTACTAATGGGCGGTGTAATGCTACTGGCGGCGTTCGCTAATACGGTTCGTATGGCGCGTTGGGGTGGACTTTATAGTTGGCGCGAACCGCTACTGTGGGGATTGCACGGCAGCTACGCCTTTATTCCCTTAGGTCTCGTCATGTGGGTATTGGCGCTAATGGGGCTGATACGCACTGAACTGGCGGTGCATGCGTTGAGCATTGGGGGAATGGGGGTAATGATACTGGCAATGATGGCCAGGGTTTCACTAGGCCATACTGGCCGACCAATACGCACCCTGCCGGGTATTGGTGTTGCGCTGGGATTGATGCTCATTGCCGCAGTGGTACGCTCGCCTGTGTTAGCGTTATTCCCTCAGATTACCCACTGGACCTATACATTGAGCATTATCTTTTGGTGCCTGGCCTACACCATATTTCTGATGCACTACACGCTGCCACTGATGCAGGCGCGAGTTGATGGGCAAGATGGTTGAATGAACGAAATGTTTTTCACTCTAGCCGGTGAGTGAGCACTAAGCGCTAACAGCGGGGATGCGCATAAGTTGCGCCAGCTGAGGCTGTTGATTGCCCAACAGGTCGGCCAACGTGTAGTGGTCGAGTACACCTAAAAATGCTGACAACGCATTATTAAGAATCGGTTGAAGGCGGCATGCGGGGGTAATGATGCAGGCGTTTTTGCTATGAAAACACTCCACTAATTCCATGTCGTGCTCCATCTCGCGTACCAGCTCGCCCAACACGATCGTTGTGGGGTCGCGGGTTAGCAGCAAACCACCATTCTTGCCACGAATAGCGGTAACGTAGTTTTTCTGGCTAAGTTCCTGAACGATTTTCATCAAATGATTGCGAGAAATATCGAAGGTCTCTGCGATTTCATTAATGGTAGAGCGCTCTTCTCCCTTTACAGCAAGAAAGATCAATACGCGTATCGAATAATCAGTGAATCGGGTGAGGTGCATGGAGTTTACTTTGCTCCGAGAGGAATCCGGCTATAAAAAGCATGTTGTATGAATGTTAAGTAAGTTGCAATGAGAGTGCGGATTAAGGGCCGCTGACAACAGTGGCTGCGGCTCTAGTTTACTACCTCAGCTCAAGCCGCTCGAAGTGAGGCTTCAAACGCTTGACCAGTGCACTCACCTGTATCTGGGATGGGGCGTGGGAGACAGGCTGGGTATAGCTAGGATCTAGACATTGTTCGCTGCGAGCTATCTGTAGTGCATAGCGGCGTACGCCACAATCGGCGAGGGTCAATGCCAGACGTTCCACGTCGGTAAGCTGAAAATCCTGCCAGTGAATCGTAGTTCGGCATTCAAAGTTGATCTCGCTTTCGAGTAGCGCCACTAGGCTGCGTGTATGGCGCTGCCAGATACCAGTACGGCCGCAAATGCGATCAAACTCTTTCCCGCGCCCCTTTACATCCAGCCCCACCCAATCCAGATGCGGCAATAGCTGGGTGAGCCGGTCAGGATAAGGGCCAGCGGTATGTAACCCTACCTTAAAGCCCAGTGCTTTCACTTCCTTTACCGCAGCGGGCAAGTCGGCACTCAAGGTTGGCTCCCCTCCGCTGAAGACCACGGCTTCCAGCAGGCCTTGCCGGGTGGCAAGGAATTCCAGCACTGCCTGCCACTCGTGGGGTTCTCCTCGTCGTGGCGCGATCATGTTGGGGTTGTGGCAGTAGCCGCACCGTAGCGGGCACCCTTGTAGAAAAACAACGCAGGCTAGGTGGTCAGGGTAATCCAGAGTGGTCATAGGCACTAGGCCAGCGATAGGCAGTCGAACTGAGCCAGGTACGGCGCTGGTGTCGTCAAGCGTCGTGATAATAGACATAGCGATAATCCCTGCTGGGTGCCTGTTGCTAGGTACCCAGCAGTCTTGAGTGAAAGATAAGGGCTAGTTACAGTGAGGCGGCGCCTTCAGTAAAATGGCGACGTTCCTGGTGTTCGGCACGCTTACCGATATTGAACTGGCTTACCGGTCGGTGATAACCCATCACGCGGGTCCAGACTTCGCAGCGCTGGCGCTGTTCTGTGGGCAAGCTAGCGTATCGAGTGGTTTGCATTAGAGTGTTCCTTAAACGAGGTGATAAAAGTAAGGCAAATGCCTCATGCCATGGCGGCGTCGTTTGCGCTCGCCGTTTGTGCCCACAGTGCTTCATCGCACTTGGGGCAGAACTCATGCTCGCCGGCCAGGTAGCCATGCACCGGGCAGATTGAAAAAGTGGGTGTCACTGTGAGGTAAGGTAAGCGAAAGTTAGCGAGTGCTGTTTTCACCAGCTTGCGGCAGGCAGAGGCCGATGTGATCCGCTCGCGCATATAGAGATGCAGCACCGTGCCGCCGGTATAGCGCGTCTGTAACGGATCCTGGTGACTCAGCGCCTCAAAGGGATCATCGGTATGGCCTACCGGTAATTGACTGGAGTTGGTGTAATAGGGGGCCTCTGGTGTGCCAGCCTGTAGAATGTCAGGAAAGCGAGTCAGGTCCTCTCGGGCAAAACGGTGCGTCGTGCCCTCCGCCGGTGTGGCTTCCAGGTTATACATATGGCCGGTCTGCTCTTGAAATTCGCGCATCCGCTCGCGAACTTGATCCAGCAGGTCTAGAACCAACTGTAGTCCCTGCGGATCTGCGATGTTGAAGCAGTCACCGCTAAAATTACGCACCATTTCATTAAGCCCGTTCACCCCTAGGGTCGAGAAATGGTTACGTAAGGTGCCCAGGTAACGTTGGGTAAATGGGTAGAGCCCCTGATCCATTAACTGCTGGATGCGTTCGCGCTTGAGTTCGAGGCTATCGCGCCCGAGCGATAGCAAACGATCCAGCTCGTTGAACAGTCCCTCTCGGTCACCTGCGAATCGGTAGCCTAACCGGGCGCAGTTAATCGTCACCACCCCCAGTGAGCCAGTTTGCTCCGCGCTGCCAAATAGGCCGTTGCCACGTTTGAGCAGTTCACTCAAATCAAGCTGCAGGCGGCAGCACATGGAGCGCACCATATGGGGTTCCAAATCCGAATTTAGAAAGTTCTGAAAGTAGGGCAAACCATACTTGGCGGTTAGGGCGAAAAGTCGCTCGGCGTTGTCGCTTTCCCAGTCGAAATCATGGGTGATGTTGTAGGTGGGTATAGGGAAGGTAAACACCCGCCCATTGCGGTCTCCGACCTCCATAACTTCCAAGTAGGCCCGGTTGATTAAATCCATCTCAACCTGCAGCTCACCGTAGCTGAATGGCTGCTCCTCTCCGCCGATAACCGGTACCTGCTGGCGCAAGTCGTCGGGGCAGACCCAGTCAAACGTCAGGTTGGTGAAGGGCGTCTGGCTACCCCAGCGAGAAGGCACGTTGAGGTTGTAGATGAATTCCTGAAGCGCCTGTTTGACCTGTGTGTAGGTCAGGGCGTCCTTGCGCACATAGGGTGCCAAATAGGTATCAAAAGAGCTAAAGGCTTGGGCTCCGGCCCACTCGTTCTGCAAGGTTCCGAGAAAGTTAACCATCTGCCCCAGGGCGCTGGAAAGGTGGCGAGGGGGATGACTTTCAGCACGCCCCGGCACACCATTGAACCCCTCAAGCAGCAGAGTGCGTAGCGACCAGCCAGCGCAATAGCCGCACAGCATATCCAGGTCATGAATATGCAGGTCACCTTCTCGGTGGGCTTCCCCCACGGCATGCGGGTAAATCTCATCAAGCCAATAGTTGGCAATCAACTTACCCGAGACATTGAGGATTAAGCCGCCCAGCGAATAGCCCTGATTGGCATTGGCATGGACACGCCAATCGGCGCGTTGAAGGTACTCGTTGACCGTCGAAGCGACATCGATATGGCGCTTTGCATTCTGAATGCTGGTGGTGGTTGTCACCTCTTTCTCCTATATGTGGTGTTTATTTAAAATAAAATTACCATATGTTGTTTTTAAGGATAGGCTGCCACGATTTTTAAAAAAGTGATCCAGATCAGCAATGGTTGGATATGCATAAAAAATGAGGCGCTAAGAGTATTCGTATGCAGGCGTCCGCCGGGGAGGTTTACTGGGATAAAGGCGCATGCCTCAACAGGCTCTGCTGCTAGGCAGAGCCATCTAAAGGGAGGATGTAGTGGTAGTTAAGCTTGGTAGTTAAGCTTTCGCGTTAGTTGGTCAGGAGCCGGGTGCTGTCCATGCCTGGGCGGCCGTACCAATAGCCGTCGCAGATATCAGCTTCCACCAGTGTCAGAGGGTTGGGGGGTGGCAGCCTGCCATTCCGGGCCTGGTTGAAGGCGTTGACCACCTCGGCCATGCCTTCTGCCCGTGGACTGAGGCGCGCCACTGAAACTCCCATGTTAGCCATGGCCATAAGCTCATGGCGGAGATCCTGGCAGGCGCTTGATAGAGTCTGAATACCGTTCAGGGTGAAAACATCTCGGGATTCTTGAGTACGCAGCACTAAGCCTTCAGGATATTTTTGGCAAACGAACTGGCAGCGGTCTTTGGATTTTTGGTGGCGTCGGGCAGTAAAGCAGCGCGATGACCAAGCAAGCGGCAAGTGACCGTAGGCAAACACTTCACAGGGCTGGTTCACACCCGCCTGATGACCATCGGCGATGAGCTGGGCCAGATCGTCCCGGGACATTTCCACCGGTGCCTGCCAACGCTGCATTCCTGCACGATTCATAACGCCTAAGGTGGCGGGGTTGTAGAGGTTGAGCGCCGCCCCAGCGATAAATGGTAGCCCGGCATGGGAGAGGAGTTGTAGGGCGCTTTGGTCGTTGGCTTCGACGATAAAGTTGCCGTTGTCACAGATCTTTCGCAAATCCCGCAGGTCAGCCTCGGACTCAATCAGGGTTTGGCTGGCGAGAACTACCTGTTTACCTGCCTGGGAAAGTTCGCGGCCTATGCCTAGCCAGTCGTCCAACTTCATATCGCGGCGCCGCGAGCAGACCGTTTCGCCTAGGGTGATAATCTCCACTGGCCAGTCGGCCGCTTCACGGTAGAAGTTGGCGTAATGCTCGCGTGTCCAGTAGAAGAGCACCGGACCCAGGGACAGTTGCAGGGTAGGGGGTGTCGTCATGGTGAACTCCTATTTCCAGCGACGCTCGTAGGCGCCCAACGTGGTGGTGGCACCTTCGGAAAGTTCAGCAAGGCCCTCCATCCAGGCGTGTTCTGGATGAAAACGCCGAGGAGCGTGTTCGAGACGGTCCAACGCCTGCCGCCAAATGCCCGCAACCTTCGACACATAGGCGGGGCTGCGCTGGCGCCCTTCGATTTTTACCGCGCTGATGCCCAGGTCGCGCAGCTCCGGCAGTAGCTCCAGGGTATTGAGACTGGTGGGCTCCTCGATGGCGTGATAGGTCTCACCCGTTACCTCAAAGCGGCCCTTACACAGGGTTGGGTAGCCAGCGCGCTCACCCTCAGCGTAGCGATCAATCAGCACATTGTTCAGGCGCGACTCCAAACCGTGAGGCGTCTCTTCCCAGCGCACATGAGCCGCCGGTGAGCAGACGCCCCGGGTATTGGGCGACTCGCCGGTGAGGTAGGAGGAGAGGTAGCAGCGTCCTTCGGCCATGATGCACAGGCTACCAAAGGCAAAAACCTCGAGTTCTACAGGTGTCTGCTTAGCTAAGTCGCGTACCTGAGTGATAGATAGCACTCGAGGTAGCACTGCGCGCTTGATGCCGAAGTGTTGGTGGTAAAAGCGTAGCGCCTCATGGCTAGTTGCCGACCCTTGTACCGAAAGATGGCGTGCTACGTCAGGGTGGTGCTTAGTGGCGTAATCAAGCAGTCCCATATCGGCGAGGATTAATGCATCCACCCCCATATTGACCGCTTGGTCTACGGCGCGGGTCCACTGCTGCCAGCCATTGGGCTGGGGGTAGGTATTAATCGCGCAGAACACCCGTTTACCCTGTTTATGGGCATAGTCTATTCCCTCTCGGGCGCGTTTATCGGTGAAATTTAGCCCAGCAAACTGGCGCGCATTGGTGATGTTTTGGAAGCCGAAGTAGATGGCATCAGCTCCTTTATCCACAGCGCGCTTTAGAGCGGGCAGGTTGCCAGCGGGGCATACAAGCTCCATAGCGGAGGCTCCTAAGATGGAAGTCCGGGTATCTTAGTCAGCTATTTCTTGTTGCCTTTTGACACAGGTCATAACGGTGGGGCTTTCGAAAAGCGGCTATTGACGTCTCAGCAGGCCAAACCTGCTGGGTGCAAGCGGTATAGCCTCGATAGCGCTAATCACCTATTCCTTTCAGTTTGACGCTCTATCACCTTGGGGGTAGATAGGGTCTATATGTAGGTAATCACGCAGTAATCCCCTTATTGATCGCGCAGACTCCACTTTATGAGACCCGCTTGGCGGGTAACGCAAATTTCCGAGGAGCCTGGAGATCGACCATGAGTCACTTCATAGATCGGCTGAATTTCTTCCGCAAGTCCCGCGAGCCCTTTGCCAACGAGCACGGCGAACTACGCAGCGAATCCCGCCAGTGGGAAGATAGTTATCGTGCCCGCTGGCAACACGACAAAGTGGTACGCAGCACCCACGGGGTGAACTGTACCGGCTCCTGTAGCTGGAAAATTTACGTTAAAAACGGCCTGGTTACCTGGGAAACCCAGCAGACCGACTATCCGCGCACACGTCCTGATCTGCCTAACCATGAACCCCGTGGCTGCCCACGCGGCGCCAGCTACTCCTGGTACCTGTACAGCGCCAATCGCCTTAAGTATCCCTTAGTGCGCAAGCCGCTGCTGGCGCTATGGCGTGAAGCACTGAAGGCTAACCCAGACCCGGTAGATGCATGGGCGTCTATTGTCGAAGACCCCGCCAAGACCAAACAGTACAAGCGTGCTCGCGGCATGGGCGGCTTCGTGCGCGGTAACTGGGACGAGCTCAACGAGCTGGTCGCTGCCTCTAACGTTTACACCGCCAAGCAGTATGGCCCCGACCGGATCATTGGCTTCTCGCCGATTCCTGCCATGTCGATGGTCAGCTACGCCGCCGGTAGCCGCTACCTATCGCTGATTGGCGGCGTCTGCATGAGCTTCTACGACTGGTATTGCGACTTGCCGCCAGCCTCACCGATGACCTGGGGCGAGCAGACCGACGTACCTGAGTCCGCTGACTGGTACAACTCCGGCTACATTATTGCCTGGGGCTCCAACGTGCCCCAGACGCGTACCCCGGATGCCCACTTCTTTACCGAAGTACGTTACAAGGGCACCAAGACGGTCTCGATCACCCCGGATTATGCCGAAGTCTCCAAACTTACCGACGAGTGGCTTTCCGCCAAACAGGGCACCGATGCGGCACTGGCGATGGCCATGGGCCATGTCATCCTCAAGGAATTCCACCTTGAGAACCCCAGTGCTTACTTCACTGATTATGTGCGCCGCTATACCGACATGCCGTTCCTAGTGGAACTGGAAGCGCGGGAAGATGGCAGCTTCGCACCGGGTCGCCAATTGCGTGCCAGTGATTTTGATGCTGCCCTGGGCCAGGAAAACAATCCCGAGTGGAAAACCGTCGCCTGGGACGAAACCCGTGACCAGCTGGTGGTACCACGCGGTTCCATCGGTTTCCGCTGGGGCGAAACTGGCGATGAAGTGGGCAAGTGGAACCTGGAGTCGCTGGACGCCGCAGGCACTGAAATCAAGCCGTTACTAAGTTTGGTCAACCACCACGATAGCGTCGCGCGCGTGGCGTTCCCTTACTTTGGTGGCATCGAGCACGAGCACTTTGAACACGTCAAAGGGGCGGGTGTCGGCGCTGCTGACGATCTGCTGTTTCACAACTTGCCCGCCAAACGTTTGAAGAGAGCCGATGGCAGCGAAATGCTGGCGGTCACCGTTTTTGATTTGATGTGTGCCAACTACGGTATCGACCGTGGCTTTGTCGGTGACGGCGAAGATGATGGCGCGACCTCGTTTGATCAGATTCGCCCCTATACCCCCGCATGGCAGGAGAAAATCACCGGTGTCCCAGCAGAGCAGTGCACCCGCATTGCTCGAGAGTTTGCCGACAACGCCCATAAAACCAACGGGCGTAGCATGATCATCGTCGGTGCCGGTATGAACCACTGGTACCACATGGATATGAACTACCGCGGCCTGATTAACATGCTGGTCATGTGTGGTTGTATCGGTCAGAGCGGTGGCGGCTGGGCCCACTATGTTGGCCAGGAAAAGCTGCGCCCACAGACTGGCTGGACGCCGCTAGCCTTCGGACTCGACTGGCAACGCCCGCCGCGCCATATGAATTCTACCTCCTTCTTTTATAACCACTCCTCCCAGTGGCGCTACGAAAAGCTCGAGATCAAAGAGATCCTGTCACCGTTGGCCAAGGCCGAGGATTACCCCGGTAGTCTGATCGACTTTAACGTGCGCGCCGAGCGCATGGGCTGGCTGCCGTCGGCACCTCAGCTAGACACTAACCCGCTGCGCCTGGCCAAAAAAGCCGCAGCCGCGGGCATGTCCACTGCCGACTATGCGGTTCAGCAGCTCAAGAGTGGTGAACTGCGCTTTGCCGCGGAAGACCCGGACGCGCCAGAGAACTTCCCGCGTAATATGTTCATCTGGCGTTCCAACTTGCTGGGCAGCTCCGGTAAGGGCCATGAGTACATGCTCAAGTACCTGCTGGGTACTCGCCACGGTATTCAGGGTAAAGATCTGGGTGATTTCGGCGGCCAGAAGCCGGAAGAAGTCGTATGGCGTGACGAGGCGCCGGAAGGCAAGCTCGACCTGCTGGTGACGCTGGATTTCCGTATGTCCACCACCTGCCTCTACTCGGATATCGTGCTGCCTACGGCGACCTGGTATGAGAAGGACGACCTTAACACGTCAGACATGCACCCCTTTATTCACCCCTTGACTGCCGCCACCGACCCAGCCTGGGAATCGCGCAGCGACTGGGATATTTACAAGGGTATTGCCAAGGCTTTCTCCAAGGTGTGTGTAGGCCACCTGGGCGAAGAGACCGACCTGGTCACGCTGCCGATGCAGCACGACTCGCCAGGAGAATTGGCCCAGCCGGCGGTGATGGATTGGAAGAAGGGTGAATGCGCGCCAATTCCCGGCAAGACCATGCCATCGTTGATTGAGATCAAGCGTAACTATCCCGAAACCTACGAGCGCTTCACCTCCATTGGGCCGCTGTTGGAAAGTATCGGTAACGGTGGCAAGGGCATCGCTTGGAATACCGATGCGGAAGTCGAGCTGCTGGGCAAACTCAACCATCGCAAGCTGGACGGCCCGCATAAAGGGCGCCCGTTGATCGACAGCGCCATCGATGCCGCCGAGATGATTCTGACCCTGGCACCGGAAACCAACGGCGCCGTGGCAGTAAAAGCGTGGGATGCGCTCTCCAAGATTACCGGACGCGACCACACGCACCTGGCGAGGCCAAAGCAGGAGGAGAAGATCCGCTTCCGCGATGTTGTCGCCCAGCCACGCAAGATTATCTCCAGCCCAACTTGGTCTGGCCTTGAAGATGAGCATGTCTCCTATAACGCCGGTTACACCAACGTTCACGAGCTGATTCCCTGGCGCACCGTGAGTGGTCGTCAGCAGTTCTATCAGGATCATGCCTGGATGCGCGCTTTCGGCGAAAGCCTGCTGGTCTATCGTCCGCCCATCGATACCAAGGCGGCCAAAGGCTTCCAGCTTCCCGCCGACAACGGCTTCAAGAGCAAGGCGCTGAACTTCCTCACGCCGCACCAGAAGTGGGGCATCCACTCTACTTACTCGGACAACCTGCTGATGTTGACGCTCAACCGAGGCGGCCCGGTGGTGTGGCTCTCCGAGGCTGACGCGGCTGAGATCGATATCGAGGACAACGACTGGATCGAGGTCTACAACGCCAACGGCTCGATTGCCGCGCGGGCAGTGGTCAGCCAGCGGGTCAAGGCGGGCATGGTGATGATGTACCACGCCCAGGAGCGCAACGTGAACGTCCCTGGTTCTGAGATAACCGGTACCCGAGGCGGTATTCACAACTCGGTCACCCGGGTCTGCCCCAAGCCAACCCATATGATCGGCGGCTACGCGCAGCTCTCTTACAGTTTTAATTACTACGGCACTGTCGGCTCAAACCGCGATGAGTTCGTGTTAGTGCGCAAGATGAAACACGTTGACTGGCTGGATGGTGAAGGCAATGACAGTGTTCAGGAGAACGTGGCTCTTAAGAACAGTACTGGGGAGGCCGTGAAATGAAAATTCGTTCTCAGGTAGGCATGGTTCTCAACCTTGATAAGTGTATCGGTTGCCACACCTGTTCGGTGACCTGCAAAAATGTCTGGACCAGTCGCGAAGGTATGGAGTACGCCTGGTTCAACAATGTCGAGACCAAGCCCGGTATCGGCTATCCCAAAGAGTGGGAGAACCAGGCCAAGTGGAAGGGCGGCTGGATGCGCCGTAACGACGGTCGGATTGAACCGCGTATTGGTGGCAAATGGCGGGTGCTGGCGAATATCTTCGCCAACCCCGACCTGCCCGAAATGGATGACTACTATGAGCCGTTCACGTTCGACTACCAACACCTGCATACCGCCAAAATCGGCGAGCACCAGCCGGTGGCGCGCCCGCGCTCGCTGATTTCCGGTCAGCGTATGAAAAAGATCGAATGGGGCCCCAACTGGGAAGAGATTCTCGGCACCGAGTTCGCCAAGCGGCGCAAAGACGCCAACTTCGACAAGGTGCAGGCGGATATTTACGGCCAGTTTGAAAACACCTTCATGATGTATCTGCCGCGCCTCTGCGAGCACTGCTTGAACCCCACCTGCGTGGCCTCCTGCCCCAGCGGTGCAATCTACAAGCGGGAAGAGGACGGCATCGTTCTAATCGATCAGGACAAGTGCCGCGGCTGGCGGATGTGTATCTCCGGCTGCCCCTACAAGAAGATCTACTACAACTGGAAAAGCGGTAAGTCCGAGAAGTGTATCTTCTGCTACCCGCGTATCGAGGCCGGTCAGCCGACTATCTGCTCCGAGACCTGTGTAGGCCGCATTCGCTATCTCGGTGTTCTGCTCTATGACGCTGACCGCATTGAAGAGGTGGCAAGCTCGCCGGATGAGCGTGACCTTTACCATCGTCAGTGCGAGATCTTCCTCGATCCAAACGATCCGGAAGTGATTGCTCAGGCTAAGCGTGATGGCATCCAGGACAATGTTATCAAAGCCGCCCAGGCCTCACCGGTCTACAAGATGGCTATCGACTGGGGGTTAGCGCTGCCGCTGCACCCGGAATACCGCACGCTGCCGATGGTGTGGTATGTGCCGCCGCTGTCGCCGATTCAGTCCGCCGCCGAGGCAGGACATGTGGAGTTCGACGGCATCCTGCCCAAGATTGAGTCGCTGCGTATCCCGGTGAAGTACTTGGCCAACCTACTGACCGCTGGTGAAGAGGAGCCCGTGGTGTTGGCGCTCAAGCGCTTAATGGCCATGCGCGTCTATATGCGCGGCAAGCACGTGGATGGCGCCCCCAATGCGGAAGTGCTTGATGCGGTGGGGTTGAGCGTCGCTCAGGTAGAGGAGATGTATCGCTACCTGGCTATTGCCAACTATGAGGATCGTTTTGTGATCCCCACCAGCCATCGCGAAATGGCCACAGAAGCCTTCCCCGAACGGGGTGGATGCGGCTTTACCTTTGGTGATGGCTGCCACGGTGAGAGCGAACCCAATCTGTTCAATGGCCGTAAGCAAACCAGTGTGTTGGTAAAACCGGTAGAGGTCTTCGACCCGCAGCCGCAACTTGAGGAGTCTCGTCATGACTGAAGCCGCTATCCAAGCGCCTGTCTCATCGACCCAGGTAGAGCCGACGTTCGAGCCACTTCAGGGCATGCGTAGCCTGCGCGTACTGGCCCGCCTGCTCGATTACCCGACCCAGGAGCTGCAGGATGCCTGCGGCGAGCTCATCGAGATTCTCAATGCTGAGCGCCGCCTGGGGGCGGCTCTTAAGGCATCACTGATGGCGTGGTGTCAGCGTCTTCATGATGGCGAGCTGCTTGAACTGCAGGCCGAGTATGTCGCCATGTTCGACAAGGGGCGCGCTACCTCGCTACTGCTATTCGAGCACGTTCACGGCGAATCCCGTGATCGTGGTCAGGCCATGGTGGATTTAATGGCTGAATACAGCGCGGCCGGTTTCGAGCTGGATGCCCGGGAGCTGCCCGATCATCTGCCGGTGTTCCTTGAGTACCTCTCGATGTGCGATGAAGCCGAGATCGGCCGCTGGCTGGGGGAAATACGCCATATCCTGGCGCTGCTGACCGCGCGACTGGAGGAGCGGGGAGCGGATCACGCCCTGGTGCCGCTATCACTATTGGCGTTAATCGGCGCCGAGGGCGATGTTGAGGAGCATCGGCCCCAGGTCAAAAAAGAGGCGCCTGATAACACCCCCGAAGCATTGGACGCCGTATGGGAAGAAGAGGCGGTGCGCTTCTCGGCTACCTCTGATGAGGATTGCGCGCTGCAGTCTGCTGAAGGCCGCCGCTTGGCCGAGCGCAAACATACCGTCCAGAGCCAGCCGGTGCGCATCATGCCCGCTACTCCCTCTCACCCTGCCAATCGTTAAAGGAGAAAGATCATGTTTGACGCGATTGCGCTTTATCTCAACCACCTGGTCTACGGTTACTACCCTTATCTGGTCGGCACGGTATTTCTGATCGGCAGCCTAATGCGCTATGACCATGGCCAGTTTACTTGGAAGACCGGCTCCAGCCAGATGCTGTCATCAAAGAACATGCGCTTGGCCAGCAATCTGTTTCATATCGGCATTATCGTGATCTTCTTTGGCCATTTGTTCGGCATGCTGACGCCGCACTGGATGTATGACCGTTTTCTTGATCCCAGCACTAAGCAGCTTCTCGCGATTGTAGTGGGCGGTATTGCCGGTGCCATGTGTCTGGTGGGTGGTGCCATGCTGCTGTATCGCCGTATTGCTAATGATCGGGTACGTGCCTCCTCCAGTGTTATGGACACCGCCATCCTGGGATTAATCGTGTTCCAGGCGGCGCTGGGTATGGTCACCATTCTCTTCTCTCTGGGCCATATGGACGGCGAGATGATGGTCACCCTGGCCAGCTGGGCCCAGGCGATTGTCTTCTTCGGCGGCGGCGCTGCCAGCTATATGGAAGAGGTCTCTTGGATCTACAAGCTACATATCTTCGTAGGGTTGACCATCATCCTGCTGTTCCCCTTTACCCGCTTGGTTCACGTCTGGAGCGTACCGTTTGGTTACATCACACGTAGGTACCAGCTGGTTCGCCGTCGCGGCTGAGTGCAGCTCTCCCCGCGCTTAGGTTTATGTAGCCTAGATTTATGTAGCCTAGATTTATGTAGCCTAGATTTGTGTAGAGGTACATGCCATGCAGATGATTGATATTGAACAACTACCTGGGGGCGTTGTGCCGCCTCCGGTACGTGTCGGCGATACCAGTATTGATGAAGAAACGATTGCGTTAGAGATGCAGTACCACCCCGCCGAAACGGCGGGGGAGGCCCAGCTCCAGGCGGCCCGCGCACTAGTGGTCAGGGAGCTACTGCGCCAGCGGGCTAACGTCCTGGGCCTACTGTCGGCGCAGGAAGCCACCGAAGCGCAAGAGGATGCGGCGATTGCTGCCTTGTTGGAGATGGAGCTTGAGGTGCCCGAACCGGGGGCGACCGATTGCCAGCGCTTTTTCGACACCCACCGTGAACGCTTCAGCGAACCGACCCAGCTACGTGTTCGGCATATCCTGCTCGCGGCGGCCCCGGATGACTCTCCAGGTCGCGATGAAGCGTACCAGCTTGGCGAAAAGCTACTCGAAAAGCTCAATCAAATACCTGAACGGTTTGCTGAATTTGCTCAGCACCACTCCGCGTGTCCTTCCAAAGAGATGGATGGTGATTTGGGGTGGTTAGTGCCGGGGCAGACTGTTCCAGAGCTTGACCGCGCTTTGCAGCACCTGCCCGAAGGTTTATACGAGCGTCCTTTAGCGTCTCGCTATGGTTGGCACGTAGTGAGTATTGAAGAACGTCGCGAAGGACGGGCATTACCTTTCGAGCAAGTTTTCGACCGGGTACGCCATAGCCTGCGGGAGCAGGCTACTCGACGTGCGTTGCGTCACTATTTGCTGGCGCTAGAAAGCGACATAGGCGTCGAGGGCATTGTCCTGGACGACGATGCTGGTGGCAGTTTGATGCAATAGCTCGATGCAATAGATCGATGCAATAGCTTGATGAAATAGAAAAGCGAATAGGAGAGGTTTGATGTCCCATGTGCCTGTAGATGCTCTTTTTATCCCGCTTAGCATCGCGGTGCTAACGGTTTCAGATACGCGTGGTTTGGATGAAGATGGCAGCGGTGACCTGCTGGTTAAGCACCTGAGCCAAAGCGGCCATATCCTGGTGCAAAGGCGCATCGTTCCCGATGATATCTATCAGGTTCGCGCCGTGGTCTCGGAGTGGATTGCGTGCCCCGACATCCAGGCGATCCTGGTTAATGGCGGCACCGGCTTTACCCCCCGAGATACCACCCCAGAGGCACTGACGCCACTGTTCGACAAAGCGGTTGAGGGGTATGGGGAGCTGTTCCGGCATTTGTCCCTACAGACCATCGGAACGGCGACCATTCAGTCTCGAGCAGTCGCGGGGGTCGCCAATCAAACACTGATCTTTGCCATGCCCGGCTCGCCTAAAGCGTGTGCCATGGCGTGGGATAAGATCATCTCGCTGCAACTGGATTCCCGCACTCGGCCTTGCAACTTTGCCGCCATGGTACTGCCCGCAGAGATCTCGTGCAGTGGACGTGACACGGTGACCTCTACTCATGATGTGGAGTGTTTATGAACTGTCACTGCGCAGAGATAGTAACACCTGGCTTGTTAGATCTGTTTGATGCACGCCAATGGCTTATCGAAGCAGCCAAGCCGATTAATACCGTAGAAAAGATCACCCTTGAGCAGGCGGCGGGACGAGTATTGGCAAAAACAGTGACAGCCCCTGTTGATATGCCGGGGGTGGATAATAGCGCCATGGATGGCTATGCACTGTGCTTTGCCGATTATCAGGCACTTCCCCAGGGCGAAGGCTTACCTATTCTCCAGCGAGTCCCCGCTGGGGCAGGGGTGATGCTGCTACCCCAAGGCGGCTGCGCACGTATTTTTACCGGCGCACCGATACCCATGGGTGCCGATCTTGTGGTGCCCCAGGAGCGTGTCACTCTTGATCCGCGCGGCCATATACATATCGAAGGAAGTCTAACAGTAGGGGCTAATGTTCGTCGTCAGGGTGAGGAGACCCGCACGGGCGAGCTACTTCTGGCGGCAGGTGAATACCTTAACGCGGCATCGATTGCGCTGCTGGTCAGCCATGGAATAAGTACCGTAACTGTTAAGCCGCGCCTGCGAGTGGCGCTACTCTCAACCGGCGATGAGCTAATTGCCCCCGGTGCTGTGCGATTACCGGGCCAGGTCTACGACTGCAATCGCGCCATGCTTAACGTCCTGCTTGCACAAGCGCAGTGCGAGGTGGTGGATCTGGGTGTCATTGCGGATTCGCCGCAGTCACTGCATCAGGTCTTTGAACACGCACAGGCCGTTGCGGATGTGGTGGTGTGTACCGGAGGCGTTTCGGTAGGCGAGGAGGATCACGTTCGTCCGGTGATAGAAGAGCGCGGCGGGCTACATTTCCATGGTGTTGCCATGAAGCCTGGGAAGCCCTTTGCGTTTGGCTATCTAGGCGCTGTGTCCTCTTCAGCTACGCCGTTAATCGCTCTGCCTGGTAACCCTGTTGCTTCCCTGGTGGGTTGGCAATTACTGACGCTGCCGTTTATTCATGCCATGCAAGGCAGAAGCGTCGCCTCGTTGCAGTGTTATCCCGTTAAAGCAGGCTTTTCTCAGCGCGGCCCCAGGGGGCGTTGCGAGCTGTTAAGGGTGATGCTGGATTGGACAAAAGAGCTTCCGGTGGCGCAGTTAGCGGGCGGGCAAGGCTCGCATATGCTTAGCGCGGCTAGCCAAGCCGATGGTTATTTAATGATTAATTCCGAAACAGATGTAGCCGAAGGGAGAACTTACCACTACTACCCCGTTAGTCAGTTCGCTGCTTGAGTTTTTCAATTCACTGCGGCCGCTGTTGCTTCTTATAGGAGAGGGTATGTCTTCACACCACAAACCACGCACATTGGTATATGCCTGCTCCGGCTGCTCTGATGTTGCGCAGCTTGCCAATAGTGTCGCTCTGCGCCTTGATCATGCAGGGGAGGCGGAAATGTCCTGTATTGCTGGGGTGGGCGGTGGGGTGCCAGGTTTGGTACGTATAGCTCGCAGTGGGCGGCCCATCGTGGCTATCGATGGGTGTCAGATGCACTGTGCTAGCCACTGCCTCTCCAACGCGGGTGTGATTCCCACAGAGCATGTAAAACTCTACGAAAGCGGGCTACGCAAAAGGCGAGGCCAATTTTATGATGAACAAACCATCAAAGACGTTACCTCTGAGGTACAGGCACTTATTGCTCGGCTACCTGTTAATGGCAATGCCCACGTAGAGGAGCCTACAAAATGAACGCGTTAGTCGATGGGTTTGGCCGCACGGTACGTTATCTGCGCCTATCGGTGACGGATCGTTGTGACTTCCGCTGTGTTTATTGCATGGCTGAGGAGATGACATTCTTGCCCCGAGCCAAGTTGCTTACCTTGGAGGAGTTGGCCACGCTCTCGCAAGCGTTCGTCGAGCTGGGGGTGGAGAAAATTCGTCTAACAGGGGGGGAGCCACTGGTACGCAAGGGCATACTAACGCTAGTTGAAAAACTCGGTGAATTAGAAGGCCTGCGCGAGTTGGCTATGACCACCAACGGCTCAGGGCTGGTCAAACATGCCGACGCTTTGCGCCGAGGCGGGTTGGATCGACTCAATATCAGCCTCGACTCGCTCAAGCCAGAGCGCTTTAAAGCATTAACCCGGTCCGGTGATCTTGACCAAGTCATCGCGGGTATTCGCGCAGCACGCTGCGTTGGCTTTGAGTCGATCAAGCTCAATGCTGTATTGCTCAAGGGGCGTAATGACGATGAAATTCTCGACCTGGTGAACTTTGCTCGGGATGAGGGAGTGGATATCAGTTTTATCGAGGAAATGCCGCTAGGCGTGATTAGCGAGCACAATCGTGGTGAAACCTTTCTTTCCACTGATCGGGTGCGTGAGACCATAGAGCAAGATTATCAACTCTTGCCTACCACCGAGACCACCTTAGGACCATCCCGTTATTACCGTATGGCAGACAGCCAGTCGCGGATCGGTTTTATTTCTCCCCATAGCCATAATTTCTGCGAAGCCTGTAACCGAGTAAGGGTGACAGCTGAGGGGCGACTGCTGCTTTGTTTAGGTAATGAGCATTCGGTCGACTTACGGGCGGTAATGCGTGCCCACCCTGGGGATATGTTACGGCTTAAGGCCACGATCGTAGCCGCCATGCAGCAAAAACCTGCCCGCCACCATTTTACGACCGACGGTGATGTGCAGGTAGTGCGCTTTATGAACATGACAGGAGGGTAGGGCGAACTATTCAGGTGGGAAAACGTTAACCATTAAGCTGAAATAGGTCATCCATAAAGAGAGAGACTGTCCTGGCGTGAGTATACCCTGGTAGAGTAAAACGTTAATGTGGCACTGCTACCAAAACAGGAGAGTAATGATGTACATCGCCATGAACCGTTTTCGGATTGCCCCAGGTCGCGAAGAGGATTTTTTAGCAGTGTGGCGCAACCGAGACTCCCACCTGGATGAAGTGCCAGGCTTTAAGCAGTTTCAAATGCTGCAAGGTGAAAGCCAGGAAGATCACACCGTGTTTATTTCCCACAGCGTGTGGGAGTCTGAAGAAGCCTTCCGCGCCTGGACCAAGTCAGACGCGTTCCGCAAAGCCCACGCTAATGCCAAATCACCCGAAGGTATTTACCTTGGCCCACCCAAGTTTGAAGGCTATGAGGTGGTGCTGTAAGCCGTAGGCACTATGTCAGCGCTTGGCAACAAGCAAGTGCTGCCAAGCGATATGGGGTTACAAGTTCATCACCAAGATCACGCCAATAAGTGCCACCGCACAGCCCACTACGATCCACTTGAGCGAGGAGTTTGCGGTGGTAGCGCTTTCGTTTTCCATTTCGGTCATCAGGGTATTGAAGCGCATGCCGAAGATGAACTTGGATTTGAGATATCGATTACTGACTCTTATCCCCTGATACCAATGGTCAGGAAAGTCGACCAGAGAAGCGGGGATCGCCAACCTATCATAGCGTGCTGAAAGCAACATGCTCTTTGACTCCATACTGATCAGTTCGCTGCGACGAGGGACCAGCGCAGAGACATCCGCTTCAGGGATCTCTTCGAACGCCAGCGGCATGCAGACGTAGTTGCCTTCATTTTGCCCCAGTAAAAGCACTGGAACTCCGTGTTCGCCGCACTGAAAGCGTGCTAGGCAGGGAAACCGTTCATCCGCGTAGTCCGGTTGAAAAGGCCCATAACTATTGATAATGAAGCCAGGTAGTAACCCTTGGAGGTCTGTACTAAAGAGTGTCTTTGCGAAGCTGCGACCATGCTGAAAGAAGTTCCAGGCAAGATGATTGACAATACGCTCGCGTAGTTTCTCGCTGGCGAGGTGGGTACCTGTGGTATCGGGTAGTTCCGTATTGGCTTTGCATAGAGAAGCTTCGACCCAGTCTGGACTGAAGACAGCATTAAACCCCATGGGCGTGGTGAAGCTGACTCTAATTTCCCAGCGCTCGGGACTGTCAGCGGGTTCGTTCTCATGCTTGATATCTTTTTTTATCGTCAGAGTGATATCGTCGACAGTAGGCACAATGTCTTGATCGACCATGGCACGTAGTACGTTGAAGGCGCTGAGGTTGTTTGCTGCCAGCAGGCTGTTCTCATAGGGAGGTTCGGGGACGATTGTCGACGCAGACTCTTCGTCCCAGCTCATTAGCGGCGGCACCCTTATATGCTCGAAAAAGGCCTTAGCGCTGGAGGATAGCTCGCTTAGTGCCTTCGCATTGTCGGGTAGTTCAGGAAAGTGAGGGTTGTTCCAACCTAGTTGGTCATCAAATACGTATAACGCCTTAATTCCGCTTGGTTCGCGGGCAGAAGTGTACTCGAGTTCGATATCACGCCAGTGCTGAACAGCACCGTAGGGTAAGGTTTCAGCGTCACCCTCAGGTTCGAAAAAGAAGGCATCGGCCTCGTATATGACTTCGTTGCCCTCATTATCTTTCAGGATCGCTGTTATGCCGAATAGCTGTATTAAGGCTCTCCCAATCGTAAGACCATCTTCCTTGTCGATGAGCTGTATGCTCAAGTTGTAAAGATGGGCATTGCGAGCCAGCTCGGCAAGAGATAGCGTCTTGATTACTATTTCGCTGCCGTCTTCAAGTTTTACGTTGCTCATCGCCTTCTGTAGAGCGTCTTGACTGCTGGACGCGACGTAGCACTGCTGAGAACCTACCTGTAGTAACCCTGGCAGTTCCTGGCCCGATGAGTTGCGATAAAAAACAACATGAAGTTCACAATTGGCCCAACGCAGCAGCTTGCGCTTGTTTGCCGTTGAGAGACTCTGCTTAAATTCAGTGAAAGAGAAGGGCGCAGAAATGGCTGCGGTCATAATTCATCATCCTTGATATGGAAGGTGTGTCGCCAAAGCATATTGCTAAAGTAAAGAAGGCAAGTTGCTAAAAATAGTGCCAAGGGAGTCGCACGGACGACCATTAACTCTTTGGCCTGTATTAGCAATTCGCTTTTAAACAGCTAAGCTAATAAGAGGCTACTATTATAAAGAACAGATATAAGGAGCAAGTATAAAGAACAAGGATTAAGTGTAACAGGCGAAAAGAAATTAGAACTGCTGATTATGAACCCTGATGAGGTACCGAAATGAAGACAGTGAAGCAAGGAACGGGTCGCTGGTTGATTGCTCTAGGGCTGGCGATGTTGGCGATACCGGCCATTGCCGGGGAGGGCGTCAGTTTTGTGACGCCAGAGGATGGCGCTGAGGTATCGAGTCCGATCCAGGTGGAAATGGCCGTCACTGGCATGGACATTGAGCCGGCAGGCACCATGAAGGAAGGCACAGGCCACCATCACTTGCTCATTGATGCTGGGCCGATTACTGAAGGCGAGGTTGTGCCCACAGACGATACGCATATCCACTTCGGTGGTGGGCAGACCAGTTACGAGCTCAGCCTCCCTCCTGGTGAATACACGCTGACACTACAGTTTGCCGACGGCGCACATCTTTCCTATGGCCCTGACTGGTCGAGTACCATTACCGTTAACGTGGTTGAATAAAGAGTACTCAGGCCCGCCCTCGCACTGCTCGAGTGCGGGCCTGTTTTGAGATGGGCGGTTGTCCTGCTTTAAGCGCTTACTTAAATTGGTAAGAACTAAGCTGGGTAAGAACTAAGCTTGGTAAAAAGCTTAAAACAGCGCTAAGCCAATGGAGAGCAGTACGCTGTAAAGCAGCGTCGAGATGGCTGTTTTCTTAAGCATGCCCGTCAGGGTTTCGCCATCATGGGTATGGCGTAATGTTCTGGCGGCATCCGTTAGCGGCTTGGCCACTAACAGGCAGCTCCATCCCAGCAGTGGTACTGGTAGTGCAACCAGGTAGACCAAGGTGAGCAGCAGTGCCAACCCCAGCAATGCCCAGTGGTACTTAATCGCCCTGGCGCGGCCTAGTCGCACCGCCAGAGTGACCTTGCCATTGCGTGCATCGCTTTCGATATCGCGCACGTTATTTACATTGAGCACGGCGGTGGCTAACAGCCCGCATGCGGCGGCGGGTAGCAATGGCAGCCAGCTAAGCTGCTGTACGTGGAGGTAGTAGGTGCCTAATACGCCGAGCAGCCCGAAAAATACAAAGACCGCAATATCACCTAGCCCACGATAGCCATATGGTGTGCCGCCCAGGCCGACGGTATAGGTCACTGCGGCCAGTAATGAGGCAGCGCCTAGCAGCAGGAAAGTGGCGATCTGCCCCCACTGGGTTCCAAAGGCGGCAAACAGTAATAGAAGCCCGCATAGCGCGGCGGCAATGGCTGCTATGACCATTCCTTTACGCATCGCTTCGGGGCTAAGTAAACCAGAAGCGACGGCTCTAGCAGGACCTATGCGTTGCTCGTCATCAGCTCCCGACGCAGCATCACCATAGTCGTTCGCCAGATTAGAAAGCACCTGGAGCGCAATGGCGGTCATCAGGGCAAGCGACAGCACCGCAGGGTTAAAAGCGTCCACACTCGCTGCTAGACCAGTGCCCAATAGAATAGAGGCACACGCCAGCGGCAGCGTACGGGGGCGTGCGGCTAACAGCCAGGCTTGGTAGTGGTGGCGCTTACTGTTTTGTTCCATTACATCAATATTCCTGTTGGCCGTTGGCATTTTAAAAGCGCTAGCGGGGTAATCATCAAACATTCATCAACGTATGATTAAGTGCTAAAAAGTAGACCTAAGTCAAAATAAACAGTATCGCCTTATCCCATACTGCCGAGACCCCAGACCAGGAGTTTACGTGATGATTGGTGACTTATTTAGACATAACAAATATATGGCGGTAGTTTGGTTGCTGCTACGGCTCTACTTAGGCATTACTTGGTTAACCCTTGGCATCGGTAAGATGACCGGTGGCTTTAATGCAGAGGGCTTTCTACGCAATGCTGTGGCAAATCCCGTGATGAGAGAAGGAAGCGCGGTTTACCCCAATTATGTCGCTTTTCTTGAGAACTTTGCGCTGCCCTATGCGGATTTTATTAACTTTATTATACCGCTAGGGGAAGTGTTGGTTGGCCTTGGCTTAATTGTTGGCGTGTTGACCTCATTTGCTGCTTTTTTCGCCATTGTTATGAACATGTCTTTTTTGCTGGCGGGCACGGTGTCCACTAATCCGTGGATGATTGCGCTAACCTTCTTCTTGCTAGTAGCAGGTGCTAACGCTGGCCGGATTGGCGGTGATCGTTGGGTGCTGCCCTATATTAAGAAGAAGCTAGGCTGGGACCTACCAAGCAGCCGCTAGCAGGTAATTGAAAACGCTGGCCTAACAGGCGAATTATGCAATTTAACCCTATTGAAGCACTGAGGCATCAGCTCGACACGCTTTATGAGACCGCTAAAACAGGGTTTATCCGCCTAAATACCCCCTGCCAGGTAGATGACCTGATGGGGTGGTTAAACATGCAAAGTGTGTACCCTCGCCTCTACTGGCATTCACGTGATGCTGATGCTGTTGAGCATGCGGTACTAGGGGCTGTTAGTGCGTTTGATTCACTAGCAGCACTGGATGCTGATCTTGTTGCGCTGGCCGATGTTGGTGGCCAACAGCCAAACTATTTTGGCGGCATGGCCTTCGATCCTGGCACGCCGGGGTGGGAGCATTTTCCCGCCTGCCACTTTGTGCTGCCGCGTATCGAGCTTCAACGTCACCAAGGTGGCGCAACACTGTCACTTAATCTGCGTTTCGATGGCCGCTGTCCCACTGCCGAAATAGCCCAGGCCCGCGCCTGCTTAGACTCGCTGGTAGAAGAGCAGCCGCTGCCTTGCCTGCAGCTCCACGTTTACCAGCGTGAAGACCGTCCTCGTCAACAAGAGTGGGCGGCGTGGGTGGGGAAGGTGACAAACCCCGACCACCTTATGCATACGCCCAAGGTGGTGCTATCTCGTGAAACATGCCTGACAACCTCGCAGACCCCCAACCCCTGGGCACTGTTGTCACGCTGGCAGGCAGGAGCCGCAGACTGTTTTCAGTTTGGCGCCCAGTTTGAACCCCATGAGGCATTTATCGGTTGTCCTCCGGAGCGGTTATACAAGCGTGAAGGTCAGCATTTGATCACCGAAGCGTTGGCAGGCACTACGCGTCGTGGGCGAGACGCCGGGCAAGACCAAGCGCTTGCCGCTGAGCTGCTGGCGGATAAGAAAAATACGCTGGAAAATCAGTGCGTCTATCAGCAACTCCTGACCCAGCTAGAGCCTTTTGCCCATCAAGTTCACATGGGCGAGGCGCATATTGTTAAGCTGCGCTCGGTGCAGCACATCCGCCGTTTGATTCATGCCGAACTTCACATCAATGTCACTGACCAGCAACTGCTTTCCGCGCTGCCCCCAACGCCTGCGGTGGGCGGTGTCCCCCGTGAATTGGCACTGGCGTTTATTCGCCAACATGAACGCCATCAACGGGGTTGGTACGCGGGCGTCTTCGGGCGGATTAGTTATGTCAGTAGCGATGTGGCGGTAACTATTCGTTGTGCTCATATCAGTCCAGAGGCAATTCGTCTGTATGCCGGTGCAGGCATCGTAGCAGGCTCCCAGTCGGACGAAGAGTGGCGGGAGCTGGATACCAAAATCGCCGATATTATGTCCCTGCTAGGGATGGGATAACACATATGACAGCATCTATATTGAGCGGTGTTGCCAAGCACGATGGTGTGCAAGAGAGCTTTTCGAAAGAAAGTTTTTCGAAAGAGGGTTTTGCGAAAGAGGGCTTTGCGAAAGCGCATGCCACCTTTAATCACGTTTGGGCGGCGCTAATGTTGGAGGAACTCTACCGCTTAGGCGTGCGCGATGTGGTGGTAGCGCCCGGCTCGCGCTCGTCACCGCTGACCATGGCCGCCAGCGAGCATGTTGGGCTGCGCTGTCACTGCCATTTTGACGAGCGGGGGCTGGGGTTTATGGCGCTGGGCATTGCCCGGGGCAGTTGTCGGCCGGTGGTGATTATCACGACCTCAGGCACCGCCGTGGCCAACCTCTACCCGGCAGTGGTGGAAGCCAATTTGCTTGGCGTGCCGCTAATTGTACTCTCCGCTGATCGCCCCATTGAGCTGCTGGATAACGGCAGCAATCAGGCGATAGACCAGCGGGATATCTTCTCCCGGCATACTATTGTTCACCACGATCTGCCGCCGCCCGATGCTGAGATAAAAGCGGCGTTTCTACTTAGCACAATTGATCAAGCAGTTGATCAGCAGCGCCGCACTCCAGGCCCCATCCATATTAACTGCCGTTACCGTGAGCCGCTCTACCCTGGTGACGGCTTAGTGGATGCCAGTGATTATCTCGCCCCGCTGGGGCGCTGGCTGACAGATGCCTCGCCTTGGAGTGATTGGCCCTGGAGTCATGGACAGACCAGCACCACTGTTTCAGCACTCAAGAGCGAGTGGGAAGCGTTTGCCCAGCAGTGCGGAATTATTGTGGTGGGTAGCATTGATGACCCGCAACAGGCACAGCAAGTGGTTGCGTTAGCCAAGCAGCTGGGCTGGCCATTGCTGGCGGATGTGCAGAGTCAGCTTCGCTTTGATCCTTATAACCTGATCCATTTTGATCTGGCCCTACATGACGAACGCTTTAGCGCGGAACTGGCTAAGGCCGAGGTGCTGCTGCAGTTTGGCGGTCGATTAATCTCCAAGCGGCTCACTCAGTTTATTGCCCAACAGCCCTGGCAGGATGTCTGGCTGGTTGAGCCGTTGCCCCAACGGCTGGACCCTGATTATTGTGTTAAGCGCCGTTTGATAAGTTCGCCTACCAACGTTATAGCTGCTTTGCCGACGTTGCCTGAACAAGCGCCTTGGCATCAGTTGGATAGCCTGCAACGCCGCACCAGTCAGCTTGTGGAGGAGTGGGGGACGGCATTCTCAGAGCTGGGTGTTTGTCACCAAATTGCTCGACTAGCAGAAGGGCAACTGTTTATCGGTAACAGCTTGCCTGCACGGCTGATGAATATGCTGGGAACGCATCGCCAAACGCCACTGCGGGTATGGGCCAATCGCGGTGCCTCCGGTATCGATGGTTTGATCGCCACGGCCTATGGCCTTAGCAGCACATGCTCGGAACCTACTACCATTGTGCTGGGAGATACCAGCGCGCTGCATGACCTCAACAGTTTGGCATTGTTAAAGCAGGCCACTCAGCCCCTAGTGGTGGTTATCCTCAATAATGATGGTGGTAGTATTTTTCATATGCTACCGGTGCCCAAAGAGGGGGAGCTGCTGGAGCACTATTATCGCCAACCCCATGGGCTGAATTTTGAGAACGCGGCCAAAATGTTTGGGCTTGGCTATGCAGCACCCAGCGCATTGGAGGCCTTCGCGACGGACTACACTCAGGCCCTAAAGGCGGGCGTTACCCTGATTGAAGTTAACGTGCCCCATCAGCAAGTCGCCGATGATCTTAAGGCTCTTGGTGCAGCGATTCGAGGGGAACGGGGTGAGCGGTAAACCTCAGCGGGCGCCTACCCTGGTACTGCTCCACGGTCTGTTGGGGGATTCTCAGGACTGGGTCGAGGTAATTGCTGGTTTGAAAGGCATCAACTGCCTCGCGCTGGATTTACCTGGCCATGGTGATAATCATCGTGTGCAGGTAGCCTCTTTTGAGGCGTTTCACCACTGGCTAGGCGATACGCTGATAACCCACGATGTTCACAGTTACTGCCTGCTGGGCTACTCCCTGGGTGGGCGTCTGGCGCTTTACCATGCCAGCCGTCAACCGCCGGGGTTAGATGCGCTCTGGCTGGAAAGCGCCCACCCAGGGTTGCCTGCCAATGAGCGCCCTGCACGCATTGCCCATGATGAACGGTGGGCCAGACGCTTCGAGCAAGAACCGCTAAAAGACGTACTTACCGACTGGTATCAGCAGCCGGTGTTTGCCGATCTCACCGAGCGCCAGCGTAGTCGGCAAATTCAACGTCGTCTGGCTAATGTTGGGCCATCCATCGCCAATATGCTGCGGTCAACTTCCTTGGGGCATCAGGCTTCGCTATGGCGGTGGCTGGAAAACGCCCCGCTACCGGTAAGCTATTTTTCGGGCCAGCGAGACGCCAAGTTCCATACCCTGGCAACCCATCTAGCAACGAAAGCCCCTCGCCTGCGCCATATCACGCTGGAAGGGGGCCACAATCTTCATGCTGAGCAGCCGGAGAAAATCTCACAACAGCTCAGCATGTGGTATCACGCTTGGATAAACCTTCGCTCAGAGAATCAGCATTAGCCACGGCAGGCCAATCACCAGCCATGCCACTAGGAAAATTAGCCCAAAGATTGCCCCAAGGCGCCAGAAGAGTGCACTAGGCAAGTAGCCGCTACCATAGTAGACCGGGCTTGGCCCTGTGCCATAGGGGGTGAGAATGCCCATAAAGCCAAGTGTGGGCAGTAGCAGCAGTACAAACATCTGCATATCCAGCCCTGCAATACCCGAAGCAGCCGCTAAAATAACCGGCAGTAAAGCGGTGACGTGTGCCGTAATACTGGCAAAGAAGTAGTGCAGAGCGTAGAACAGTACGACCAGCGCTACCATGGCCATCAGCGGGTTAAAGTGGCTTATCTGCCCACCAACGACAGTGCCAAACCAATTCACGAATCCCACTTGGCTGAGCCCGCCTGCCAGGGCGACCAGTGTGGCAAACCATACAAAGGTATTCCAGGCCGCATTGTTATTGAGGATATCGTCCCAGGTTACGATGCCGGTTAGTAGCATTCCGCAGATCACCACTAGTCCTACTAGTGATGCGGAAATAATGCCGCCGCCAAAAATCCACAGCAACAAGGCGGTGACGACCATCAGCACCAGTACTATTTCTTTACGGGTAAGGGCGCCTAGCTGTTGTAGTTCATCTCTGGCCCAGTCAGAAATTTCATGACCTGCTTTCACTTCGGGAGCGCACAGCCAGTAGCACAGCAGTGGCACTAAAAGCAGCATCAAAATACCCACCGGGGCAATTGCCATGAACCACTGGCCCCAGTTGATTTGAATGCCGGTTGTGCTTTCGGTTAGCGCGACGGCTAACAAGTTTGGGGCCATGGCGGTTAGAAATAGCGAGCTGGTAACACAGGTCGAGGCCAGCGCTGTCCACATTAAAAAGCTACCCATCCGCTTCATGCTGGGGTCGTTAGGGTGCGAGTCGTAAAGGGGAGGAAGGTTGCGAATAACAGGATAGATGGTGCCTGCACTGCGTGCCGTGTTCGAAGGCGTAAAAGGGGCAAGAATGGTATCTGAGATCATCACTGCGTAGCCAAGCGTTAAAGTGCGCTTACCCATGGCCTTGACGAGCCAGAGAGAGATACGTCTGCCCAGGCCGGTTTTCTCGTACCCCAAGGCAAACATAAAGGCGCCAAAAATCAGCCATACAGTGGAGTTAGTAAAGCCAGACACCGCCCAGGAAAAGGCCTGGTTAGCGGGGTTAAAGCCTTCCGATGCCAGTTGCTCTGGGGAAAACAGTACCCAGGGCGAGAGCAAAGCGATCAGGGTAACCCCTATCAGCCCTATGACTGCACCGGGCAAAGGTTCAAGAATTAAGCCCACCACACAACCCAGGAAAATAGCGAAGAAGTACCACGCATGGGGTGCCACCCCTTCCGGCGTAGGTATCAATGCAACAATGATGGCGATAACAAGCGGGGCGAATAACTTCCACCGAGGCGAGAACTGAGCGCTGCTATTCATACTGCCTCTCTCTTCTGTTTTCTAAGCACTTTTATCTCTCAGTGCTTTTTGATGGGGGGCAAAACTGGAACACCGCTGCCAATCGTGTGTTTGGAATTTCTTTAAAAACAATTTCTTTAAAAACAATGCCCAAAACATTTACGAATAGCAGTGTGTTATTTGAAGAGTAGGTGCTGCGGCACTAGGGTGAAAGCAATGCCAACTCGATTTCTAGTTTTATTGATGTGCATCAATAGTCCTTTGGACTAATGAACGATGCTTACCACGGATATGGTAAGTTCGAATTAAGAAGACGGCACCGAAGAGTGCTGCCATCACCGCCTTAGACCTGGCTAACGGAAGGATGCGTCATGCAGCAGCGAGATTTCGATATCGTGATTGTGGGTGGAGGTGGCGCAGGCTTACGCGCCGCCATCGGGGCCGCTGAGCAGGCCAAAAACCAGGGCACCCCCCAGCGTATTGCGCTGCTGTCCAAGGTGTACCCCATGCGCTCCCATACCGTGGCTGCGGAAGGCGGGACGGCTGCCGTTACCAGCGCAGAAGACTCCCACCAGGCGCATTTTGATGACACTGTGTCAGGCGGTGACTGGCTGGTTGAGCAAGGAGTGGCGGACTACTTTGTCCACCATGCCTATCAGGAGCTGGTGCAGATGGAGCGCTGGGGCTGCCCCTGGAGCCGTAAAGACGATGGCCAGGTGCAAGTGCGCCGCTTTGGGGGGATGAAAACCGCCCGCACCTGGTTCGCCGCCGACAAAACCGGCTTCCATATGCTCCATACGCTGTTTCAGACCTCGCTGAAATACCCTGAGATCGAGCGTTTTGATGAGTACTTCGTGCTCGACTTGGCTGTTCACGAAGGCGCTGTGATTGGCGTGATTGCTCTGCAGATCGCCACCGGTGAGCTGACCCTGCTGCGCGCCAAAGCCGTGGTACTCGCGACCGGCGGCGCGGGGCGCCTGTTCCGCTTCAACACTAATGCTGGCATTGTCACCGGCGACGGAATGGCGATGGCTTACCGCCATGGTGTGGCGCTGCGGGACATGGAGTTTGTTCAGTATCACCCCACCGGCTTACCTGGATCTGGCATTTTGATTACCGAAGCGTGCCGGGGCGAAGGTGGCATTCTGCTTAATAAAGATGGCTATCGATATTTGCAGGATTATGGCCTTGGCCCGGAAACGCCGCTTGGTAAACCGGAGAACAAGTACATGGAGTTGGGCCCGCGGGACAAGCTCTCCCAGGCCTTCTGGCAGGAGCAGCAGGCAGGCCGTACCGGCAAGTTTGGTGACAGCGACGTGGTCTATCTTGATCTGCGCCACTTGGGTGAAAAGTACATTCTGGAGCGCCTGCCGTTTATCTGTGAGCTGGCCAAATCCTATATCAATGTCGACCCAGTCAAAGAACCCGTCCCCATTCGCCCGGCGGTCCACTACACCATGGGCGGCATTGAAACCAACCCTCAGTGCGAAACCTCCATTGCCGGGCTCTACGCTGCCGGAGAGTGCGCCTCGGTGGGCCTGCACGGCGCTAACCGGCTGGGCTCTAACTCACTAACTGAGCTGTTGGTGTTTGGCCGCTTGGCCGGCGAACAGGCAAGTAAGCGCGCGGCGCAAACGGAGTGGGCCGATGAGCGCTTGCTGGAAGCTCAAGGTGACCGCCAGCAAGCCAAGCTTTTGCGGCTGTGTGACGGAACCAGCAGTGCGGAGACGGAGAGCTGGGTAGAGCTCAAGCATGCGATGGTGCAGGCCATGGAGAGCGGCTGCGGCATTTATCGCACCGAAGAGGGTATGCGCCACTCGCTGGATACCATGCGCCAACTGCGTGCGCGCTTTAACCAGGTTCGCGTTAACGATACCAGCAAGATTTTCAATACCGAGCTACTTGAGTGCCTGGAACTGGAGTGTGGTCTGGATATTGCCGAAGCCTCCTGTTTGGGAGCGCTGGAGCGGCGTGAATCCCGCGGTGCCCATCAGCGCTTGGATGAGGGTATGCAGAAACGTGATGACGTTAACTACCTCAAGCATAGTCAGGTCTTTTTTCAAGGCGATGCCCATGCCGAGCTGCGCTGGCAGGACGTTGATGTGCGGTTCTCCGCCCCGGCTGAACGGGCTTATGGCGATGCAGGCAAGGGAGCGAAGTCATGAACAGCGACCAGATTAGTGCTAAAAATGTCAGTACTAAAAATGTCAGTACTAAAAATATCAGCGTCAAACGCTACTTACCGGGTAATTCGACTGAATCTTACTGGCAGCAGTACGATCTGCCGGTGGATGACAGCACCTCGCTGCTGGATGCCCTCAACCATATCAAGGAGCAGCTCGATAGCACGCTGAGTTATCGCTGGTCTTGCCGCATGGCGATTTGCGGCTCCTGCGGGGTGATGGTTAATGGCATTCCCAAGCTGGGCTGCAAAACCTTCCTGCGCGATTACGAGGGCGATATCCGTATCGAGCCGCTGGCCCACTTCCCAGTGCAGCGGGATCTAGTGGTGGATATGGAGATCTTCCTTGAGCACCTGGCAGCGGTAAAGCCCTACCTGATTGACGATAACCCGGTAAAACCCTACGACCCCAAGGCGCCGGAAACCTATCAGCAGACACCCGAGCAGCTGGAGCGCTACAAGCAGTTCGCTAACTGTATTAATTGTGGCCTCTGCTACTCCGCCTGCCCACAGTTTGGGCTTAATCCAGAGTTCCTAGGCCCGGCAGCGTTAACGCTTGCTCACCGTTACAACCTGGACAGCCGCGACAATGGAAAAAAACAGCGCATGGCCGAGCTTAACCGCCACGACGGCGTATGGAGCTGCACCTTTGTAGGCTTCTGCTCGAAGGTGTGCCCCAAACACGTTGATCCCGCCGCTGCAGTAAATCAAGGCAAGGTCGAGGCTGCTAAACACACGCTTATTGCGTTGTTTAAAGGGTAGGGTGAGGAGAATGAATATGGATAAGTCGACATCGCAACGCCTGCCACCTCTGAAACGCAACTGGTGGCTGAAACATCGCTTTTTTAAGCTCTATATGCTCCGCGAAGCCACGGTGTTACCGCTGGTTTTTTTCATTCTCTGCTTCCTTGCGGGTATGGTCGCTCTTCTTCAAGGGGCTGAGAGCTGGCAGGGGTGGATCGCCTTTATGGGTTCCCCCATCGTAATGCTGCTGAATCTTTTAGCACTGGCTGCCAGTCTGTTTCACGCCGCCACCTTCTTTGTACTGTTCCCGAGAGTTATGCCGCTGCGTATCGCAGGGCACAGTTTGCCTGATAAGGCCATTGTCGCTGGACAGTGGGCAGGAGTCGTAGCGGTCGCTCTGCTGTTTTTCTGGCTACTAGGGAGGGGGGGAGCATGAACAAACATGATATTCAGCACAAACAAGCCTTTGACGAGCCACTCTGGTGGGGGCTTTTCAGCGCAGGCGGCGTCTGTTTCGCCGTCTTACTGCCCGCCGTGATTCTCTTTATCGCTGTTTTACTGCCCCTGGGCTTACTGCCCGCTGAGGCACTGAACCATGAGCGGGCATCTTCGCTACTGTTTAGCGTACCGGGCTTTTTGTTTGTTGGGGCCGCGGTGTGTCTACCACTATTCCATGCTGCCCACCGACTACGTCATGGGATGTTTGATATCAGCGTGGGTAATGACGGACTCAATAAGAAGCTGATGTATGGCGGTGCCGCGCTACTGAGTGTTTTGGCGCTGGGCCTAGTCGTGGCGGGTTTCTTTAGTTAAACGGCGCCTTGCCATCACCTTACCCCTGACAGATAAAAAGAGATTGGCATGATTAAAGGACTCTCTGAAACGGAACTTTACGCCCCTATTGAGTGGCAAGATCACTCAAACGACTACCAGGATATTTTGTACCACACGTCGAAGGAGGGCATTGCACGCATCACCATTAACCGCCCCGAGGTGCGTAACGCCTTTCGCCCGCTGACGGTGAGCGAGATGATCCAGGCGCTAAGCCGGGCCCGCTATGACAGCGCCATTGGCGCGATTATTCTCACCGGCGCAGGCGGCAAAGCGTTCTGCTCCGGTGGCGATCAGCGCATTCGTGGCGACTACGGCGGTTATCAGGACGAAGAGGGTGCCCACCACCTTAACGTGCTGGACTTCCAGCGCGATATTCGTACCTGTCCTAAGCCGATTATCGCCATGGTGGCGGGCTACGCCATTGGTGGCGGCCATGTGCTGCATATGATGTGCGACCTGACCATCGCTGCCGATAACGCCATTTTTGGCCAGACGGGCCCTAAAGTAGGCTCCTTCGATGGTGGCTACGGCGCTTCGTACATGGCGCGCATTGTGGGCCAGAAAAAGGCGCGGGAAATCTGGTTTCTGTGCCGCCAGTATGATGCCGCCCAAGCGCTTGAAATGGGGCTGGTCAATCAGGTAGTGCCCCTGGCAGAATTGGAAAAAGAGAGCGTACGCTGGTGCCGCGAGATGCTGCAGAATAGCCCCATGGCACTGCGCTGTTTGAAAGCCGCACTCAATGCTGATTGCGATGGACAAGCCGGGCTTCAGGAGCTGGCTGGCAACGCTACTATGCTCTTCTATATGACCGAAGAGGGCCAGGAAGGGCGTAACGCCTTCAACGAAAAGCGCCGCCCAGATTTCTCCCGCTACCCGCGCAACCCGTAATGCAGCTGGCGCTTTACCGCTACTCGCTACCGTTTCGCCAACCGCTGATGTTTAAAGGCCAGCGGCTGGCGAGCAGAGAAGGGCTGCTAGTGACGATCAACGGCCAGTGGGGCGAGATAGCCCCGCTGCCTGGCTTCTCAACCGAAACCCTCGCCGAAGCGGAAGCTGAAAGCCAGGCCTGCCTTGCCGCTATACAGCGTGGTGAGAAAGCCACGACAACGTTACCCTCAGTGCAATTTGGATTCGACTGCGCCCAGCGCCAATGGCCTGCAAATCTTTCCGCGCCTTTGCCGCCCTATCCACTGCTTCAAGGGAAGCCTGCGGCGCTGATGGCAACTCTTGATAATATCGTGGCCGGTTGGGGGGCGTTGCCGCCGACTCGAATCAAACTCAAGGTGGCACGCTACGCTATAGAAGAGGAGCTGGCGCTGATTAACCAGCTTGCTACTCGGCTACCCACCACCAAACTGATTCTGGATGCTAACGGCGGTTGGATGCGGGAAGAAGCTCAGCATTTCTGCGCGTGTCTTCCCCTTGACCATATCGACTATCTGGAAGAGCCCTGCGTCGCCTTTGCCGACACTATCGCTGTAGCTGAGGCAACGGGGATATCTATCGCCCTGGATGAAACGCTATCTCGCGGGGAAGCATGGGACTATCACCCGCAGCTTAAAGCACTGGTAATCAAACCCACCTTGGTTGGCTCCCTCAATGCCTGCGAGGCACTCGTTCAACGGGCACGTGCAGGCAACCTGCGGGTAGTTATCTCCTCCAGCTTTGAATCCGATTTAGGCCTTGGGCTGTTGAGTCGGTTGGCCAGCGAATGGTCGCCTACTGAACCGCCAGGGCTGGATACAGGCCATTGGTTAACTGAGTACATTACCTCTGCCGAGGGCGAGGTAATGATAGAAAACTTGCACTGTCTCTTTAAAATGGAAAATTCAGCGTGATAGACACCTGCCCCATCCACTACTGGGCCAAAGAGTCCCCTGAACATATTGCGGTAGAGGCCGGTTCGGTGAGTCTTAGCTACCGAACGCTCAATCGCCGGGTGACGTCTTTAGTGCAGCAACTTGCGCGGGAAGGTTTTGCGCCCGGTGATCGCTTAGTTGTTCCTGCCAAAGGCTCACTTGAATCCTTGCTGCTGGCATGGGCCTGCCTGCGAGCAGGGGTTATCTTTTGCCCACTTAACCCAGCGTTCCCTATTGCCCAGCAGCTTAATCTGGCCAAACGTTTGCAGGCTGGGCGGGTTTGCCAGACGGAAAGCGACCACCATTATCCTGCCGAACTAACGCCGATTACCTTCGATTTCCTGGCGGAAGCTGGTGTGGGTGAGCCTCCGGTGCTGGATGGCAATCAACTGTGCAACACGATTTTTACCTCCGGTTCCAGCGGTACGCCCAAGGCGGTGCTGCACCGAGTGGGGAACCATTTGGCCTCCGCTCGCGGGTCGGCGTCGTTGATTCCCATTGATCAAAACAGTGGCTGGCTGCTATCACTGCCGCTGTTTCATATCGGTGGTTATGCTATCCCGTTCCGGGTCTTTCTTGCCGGTGGGCGGGTGATCCTTGACGATGCTATCCAGTCACTGGCAGATCGCCTTGAGCAGCAGGCGATTAGCCACCTTTCCCTAGTGCCGACACAACTGTGGAGGCTGCTGCAGGCAGGCTTTACGCCCCAGCGCACCCAACTGCGTGAGCTGTTGCTGGGCGGTGCTGCCATTCCAGCGCCATTGGTGGCGCGGATGGTAGCGCTGGGGCTTACCCCCAAGGTTAGCTACGGGCTATCGGAAATGGCCAGCCAGGTCTGCACGGGCATTCCCACCGCGCCGGGCGTGGTTGGCAAACCGCTACCGGGCCGCGAAGTGAGGGTGGTTGATGGGGAAATTCAGCTGTGCGGCGATACCCTGTTCTGCGGCTATTTGAGCAATGGCGAGGTTGATCCGGCCCTCAACGACGAAGGCTGGTTTGCTACTCGGGACAAGGGCCATTTCAACGCGGATGGGGCGCTGGTGGTGGAAGGGCGACTCGATAACGGCTTTATTTCCGGTGGCGAGAATATCCAGCCGGAAAGCATCGAACAGCGCTTGGTTGACCACCCCAGCATTGCCCAAGCGCTAGTGGTAGCAGTGCCCCACCCCGAGTGGGGCGAGCGCCCGGTGGCGTTTATCGACTGGCATGGAGATACCGTGACAGCGCAGGCGCTCAACGCTTGGGTGCGCGAAGCACTCCCCAGCTTTATGGTACCCGATGCCTGGTTGGCTTGGCCGCCGAGGGTGGGCTTTAAACCCTCCCGTAAGCAGTTTGCTGAGTTGGCGTGTGTGCAGTTAACCAATAAGTAGCCAACCCGCGTGGTTATACCATTCCTGGTGGTGTTAGTTGTGAGGAAAGGTCAGTGGCGGCAAATAGCGCTCGAGCAGCTGAGCAGCATGCAGCACTTTTAGGTCTTGGTATTTGCCTGCTACAAGGTGCAAGCCTACTGGCAGGCCTTGGTTATCCAGCCCGCAAGGCATTGAGGCAGCTGGTTGCTGAGTGAGATTGAAGGGGTAGCTAAATGGTGTCCAATCCATCCAGTCGTTATAGCGCCCGCCTGGCGGCACGTTGTGGCCCGCTGTAAAGGGGGCAATCGGCATGGTGGGTGTGACGAGCAAATCATATCGCTGATGAAACGTCGCCATATGCGCCGTCAGCTCGCTACGCTCGCGCCGTGCGGCGAGATAGGCGGAAAGCGATACATCCTGCCCACGTTTTGCGATATCCAGAAACCCTGGGTCGAGAGCTGCCTGCTGTTGCTTGTCGAGTTTTTCGAGTACTTGAGTCGCGCCTGCAAACCACAGCGTATTAAATGTTTTAAGTGGGTCGCTAAAGCCAGGATCCACTCGCTCTACCGTAGCGCCTAGCACTTCGAGATAGGCAGCGGCCTCTTCGACCCGCTGGGCAATATCTGGAGCTACGTCTATATAGCCAAGGTTGGCGCTAAAGGCGATGCGCCAGCCGCGTAGATCCAAAGGGGGAGGCGTTAGCCAGTCTGGCCCACGCGGATTGCCGGAGTACCCGTCTCGCGCATCGGGCTGTGCCATTACACTAAGCATCAGCGCGCTGTCGGCTGCAGTGCGGGTCATCGGTCCCAGATGAGAAAGTGTACTCATGGCACTGGCGGGCCACTGGGGCACCCAGCCAAAGGTCGGTTTAAGGCCAAAGGTGCCGGTGAAGCTGCACGGTATGCGAATAGAGCCACCCGCGTCGCTGCCCTGGTGAAGCAGACCCAGGTTGAGCGCCGTGGCTGCACCCGCACCGCCTGATGATCCCCCTGATGTTAGTTTAGTGTTCCAGGGGTTGCGGGTAATGCCATGCAGCGGGTTATCGGTGACACCTTTCCAGCCAAACTCCGGGGAGGTGGTCTTGCCAATCACGATAGCCCCAGCATTACGAAGATGGCGGCTAATAGGGGCATCTACCTCCCAAGGGCCTTCCGGTGCTGTGGTCGTTGAACCCAGGCGCGTGGGCAGCCCTTTGGTTAAGGTTAAATCCTTAATGGTCACGGGAATGCCATCCAGCGGGCCGCATGGTGTTCCTGTTTGCCAGCGTTTGGCAGACGCCGCTGCTAAACGCTGGGCCTCCTCGCCGTTAATACAGGTGAAGGCATTTACCTTGGGGTTATCCCGCTCAATACGCGCTAAACAATCATTTACCAGCATTTCCGGTGAGAGGGAACCCTCATCGAAACGTGTCAACGCATCGACTGCTGTCAGTGTTTCAAAGGTCTCAGCCATGATTACTCCCCGCTTTCAATACCGGCTGCGTCTAACATCGCGTGTAGTAGTACGTTACAGCCAGCGTGAACATGCTCTGGCTTGGCGCTCTCGATCTCATTGTGGCTAATGCCATCCTTGCAGGGAATAAAGATCATTGCGGCGGGAGCGACTCGGCCAATAAACATCGCATCGTGGCCTGCGCCGCTGATGATATCCATATGTGACAGCTGGAGCTGTTCAGCTGCTTGCCGCACAGTATCAACACACGCTTTATTGAAGTGCTCAGGTGCAAAATCCGCAGTGGGTGTTAGCTCGTACTCCAGCCCGTGACGTTGGCAAATTTCCTCAACGGCAGTGGCAACGGATTGCCCCATTGCGATAAGGGCTTCTGGCTCCCAGTGACGCATATCCAGGGTCATTTTGACTTGGCCGGGAATCACATTACGCGAACCTGGGTGCAGGGTCATACAGCCTACCGTGCCACGGCCATGGGGCTGGTGTTCGTTGGCGATACGGTTAAGCGCTTGAGTGACTTCTGCTGCGCCCATCATGGCATCCCGGCGCAGGTGCATTGGTGTGGGGCCTGCGTGGGCTTCAAGCCCGGTCAGGGTTAAATCGAACCACTTCTGGCCAAGCCCGCCGATAACCACGCCAATGGTGGTGTCGGTGTCTTCAAGAATAGGGCCTTGCTCAATGTGCGGCTCGAAGTATGCCTTTATTTCGCTGGGCGATACCTCATCGTTGCCGCGATAGTGGATGGCATCTAGCGCATCGCTTACCGGCACACCATCTGCGTCACTGCGCGCCATCATGGCGTCAAACTCAAGCACACCACTGAACACACCAGAACCCATCATACAGGGCGGGAAGCGGCAGCCCTCTTCGTTAGTCCATGCGACGACTTCGATGGGGGCTTGGGTGGTGATTTTGTGTTGGTTAAGAGTACGGATCACTTCCAGGCCAGAAAGCACGCCAAAGCAGCCATCATACTTGCCGCCGGTGGGCTGGCTATCAAGGTGGCTGCCCGCCATCACTGTTTTTGCTGTGGGGTCGTTACCTTCCCGTCGGGCAAAGATATTGCCAATATTGTCAATGCGAATCGTACAACCTTCGGCACGGCACCACTGAATAAACAGGTCACGCCCCAGACGGTCCAGCTCCGTGAGCGCTTGTCTGTTGACGCCGCCCTTGGGGGTGGCTCCCAGCTTGGCCATTTCCATTAGAGAACCCCAAAGACGATCGCTATCGGTACGCAGGTCAGTGATCTCGTTTGTTGGCGTTACGTAGGTGTTCATGTTGGTATCCTCGTGAGGTGAAATAGCGTGCTAAAACACACCATATTCACTTATAAATTATGTAGTTTTGAGCGCTGGATAAGGGGGCCTAGTGAGTCGTTACTGACTAGCATCTGCTCGGCCATTTCAGCTTCCAGTGCGCTCATATGGTGTTCGGCATCCATCATATGTTCGGCCATGATAGCGCGGACACGCTGGGTATCTTCAGCGTGGTAGGCCTCAACCAACTGGCGGTGGTAATCCTGATTTGCATGGTCGAACTGCTTGCGTTCGGGGACGTAAGCTTTTTTGATCACTACTAAATCCCGCAGCATGTCGTTTAAAAACTGACACATAAATGCCAGCAGAGGATTCGGGCAGGCACGGGCCAGCAATTGGTGAAACTCCAGTTCTAAGAAGCGCTGGTGTCTATGGTCTTCCTCGCCTCCACAGCAGGCACAGGCCGCCATATTGGCTTCAAGCTGCTGGAAATCGTCTTCAGTAAGCCTGCCGACGACGGATACCGCCAGTTCGACTTCCAGCAGCTTGCGCAACTGATACACCTGCTTGCCATCCAACTGTTGGAAATGCAGAAAGTTGCGCAGCATGCGGCTGGCGGGCTCCATACCCGGCTGGTTAATAACCGCGCCACCTTGAGGGCCGGTTTTTAAAGTGATTAGCCCCTCAACCTCAAGAATCTTGAGCGCTTCGCGTACAGTGGCTTTGGCGCTGCCGTAAAGCTCCATAAGAGCTCTTTCGTTTGGTAAACGAGCACCTTCACCTAACCCCTCTGCTGCAATCCAGCGCTTGATATCATCACTGATCAGCTCGGCGAGTTTGGGGCGACGCTTAGCGGCTGGACTAGTGGTTGAAATAGAGGCTTGGGCCATCAACACGCTCCTTGCGTTTTTGTTAACGATAGTTGTAGCTATCAGTCGGTGGCGTTTCTTGTGCGTAGGCAGGCAAACGTTCGGGGTGGTACTCAGCATCATAGTCGTAACGCGCCTGGGTAAAACGTTCTACTACCACTGTGTCACGACGATGCAGCACATGGCTTAGGCCAACAAATAGCACAGTGTTGAGCATCAGCCCCCAAATGCCCGCATGGTAGCCAAAGGGTGCGCTCAGAGGGCCAAAGGTCATTAGCAGTACACAGGCAACACCACCCCATAGACCAGCGAGTGCAGCGGTAGGGTGAGCTTTTTTCCAGGTGATGGCGCCGATGGTAGGAATAACCAGCTGTGCGGTGCCCGCTAAAGCAGCAATACCGATAGTGACCAGTACACCAGGTACGGTAAGTGCCATGATATAAGCCGCAAGTGAGAAGCCGACCAGTGATAGACGGCCGATATAAACAATACGTGCCTGGCTCGCTTCACGGTTCACATAACGCTTGTAGATATCCATCGTTACCACGGTGGGGACTGCGTGAATCTGGGAGTTAGCTGTGGACATGGCCGCAGATGCGCCCGCTGCCATAATCAATGAGGCAAGCAAGTAAGGGGCATACTCCATCAGCATGATGGGCAGGATTTGATCGGGGTTTTCCACATTGGGCTCAAGCAGTACGCCAGAGTAACCAGACAGCACAGAGCCCACATAAGCAAAGGCTGCTAACCCCAGTAAAAAGGGCATTAAGTTAAACAGTTTGCCGTGCTTGACCGAGTACATGCGCAGCCAGATTTGTGGGCCCATAAAGGCACCGATAGCGGTAATAGCAAACAGTGAGAACCACATGGGATAGCCCATAGTGCCGTTAGGCCCTGGCATGGTGAGGTGCTCGGGAGAACTTTGCTGAAGCTGGCTAAATAGGGCGGTTGGCCCTCCTACTTGAGTGGAAATGTAGTAGCCTGCGTACATCATGCCGAAGAACAACAGAGCGCCGTAAATAACGTCTGTCCAGGCGATGGCACGAATGCCTCCAATCCATACGTAGATAATAATAATGAAGTAGAATAGCAGTGCCGCTAGCCAGAAAGGGATCAAACCACCGGAGGCTACTTCAATTAAGTAGGCGCCACCAGTTAACTGAATCTGTAAATAAGGCACGGTGAAAATAAGTGTAATAGCAGCAACGGTAATGCGCAGCGCTTCGCTATTATAAAAGTCGCCGATTAAATCTGAAGGTGTTAAGTAATTGAACCGCTTCCCTAAAAACCAAACCCGCTTACCGATCCAGTAATACATAAAGCCGAATAACAGATTCCATGCTAGGGCGGTAAGAAAAACTGGGCCGTTGGTATAGAAAGTGGCATTAGAGCCTAGGAAAGCAAACGCACTCCACCAAGTTGCCGCTACGGTGAAAAACACCGCAATACTGCCCATGGCACGGCCCTGAACGAAAAAGTCTTCGCTGGTTTCTTGCGATTGGCGCGCTGATAAAACCCCGACCATTAAGGGGATAATCATAAACGCTGCGATAATTAATAAGCTACCGGTCATGCGTCATCCCCCTTCTTATAGTTGCTTAATAGCATGGTTATTCGTTGGTGCTGGGCTTCCCCAGTTGGTCAAATAGGCCACCAAAAAAAGTGCTGTTAATAAAAACCACCAAAAGAGATTCCAGACCAATAAAAAGGGGAGCCCCATCAGCATGGGTTCTATTCGGTTAGCTAGCATAATGGCTGGGCTTTCCAACATTAAGAAGCCAAGTATCATGCCGCCATAAATAGACAGCTTAAGTGGAGTTAAATGTTTCATGGCAAGTTAGCCCTATGTTTATGGTTGGTTTGTGAGCTTAGTTTGCAGTGCAGAGCTACCAACGACGGCGCTTTTAAGCGCAGTGCGGCTGCCGAGCACTCATTTGAGGCGTGAACCACAGGTTTGTTGTATTTATTCGTATAAATATAACAATTAGGTGTTTTTCGAAATATCGTCAAGGGGGAATTGATATCTGTTGCCCTCGGTTACGTATAAATTCTCTAACGTGAACAAAAGAAAAGCGTAATTTTACAAACGTGTTCAGTAGCGCATGCTGAGGCAATGCCTCATACGATGGAGCTGGACACCATGCTGGAAATAAAAAGCCAAACAACCCCACAAGCATCTGAGCGTGCTGTTGGAGAAAGCGCATCCGCTACCGAGCTTAATCAACACTATTGGATGCCATTTAGCGCCAACCGCGATTTTCATGCTAACCCTCGCGTGATCGCTGGAGCGGAAGGGCGTTACTACATTGATGACCAGGGCCGTAAGCTGTTTGATTCGCTTTCAGGGCTGTGGACTTGTGGTGCAGGCCATAACCGCGAAGAGATTCAAAGAGCCGTGGCGGCGCAGCTAGGAACCTTAGATTTTGCCCCCGGTTTTCAAATTGGCCATCCGCTGGCGTTCAAGCTGGCGGAGAAGGTTGCCAGCCTTACACCTGCTGGGCTGGACCATGTGTTCTTCACCAACTCAGGTTCAGAAGCCGCCGATACCTCGGTCAAGATGGCCAAGGCATACTGGCGGTTAAAAGGTAAGCCGGAGAAGACACGTATGATTGGCCGCGCCAAGGGCTATCATGGGGTTAATATCGGCGGCACCAGCCTTGGCGGCATTGGTGGTAACCGTAAGCACTACGGCCAACTGATGGATGTGACGCACCTTCCCCACACTCTTCAAGCGGGCCACGCCTACACCCGTGGCCAAGCGGAAACCGGTGCCGAGCTTGCCGATGCGCTGCTGGATCAAATCGCCCTACACGATGCATCCACTATTGCGGCGGTGATTGTTGAGCCGATGTCCGGCTCGGCGGGGGTAATTGTGCCGCCAAAAGGCTACCTGGACCGCTTACGCGAGATCTGCACCGCCCACGATATTCTGCTGATTTTTGATGAAGTTATTACCGCTTTTGGCCGCAGCGGCGCGACCACCGGCGCAGAAGCCTTTGGCGTAACGCCGGATATCATGAACGTGGCGAAGCAGATCACCAACGGCGCTATCCCCATGGGGGCGGTGATCGCTTCCAGTGAGATTTTCGACACCTTTATGCACGCTGGCGGCCCCCAGCACGCTGTTGAGTTCCCCCATGGCTACACCTACAGCGCCCACCCGGTAGCCTGTGCGGCAGGACTTGCTGCGCTGGAAATGATGGAGCGTGAAAACTTCCCCGCTCAGGTTAGCGCCATCGCACCTGCTTTTGAGCGAAAGCTTCATGCCCTGAAAGGCCGCAGTCATATTGTTGATATTCGCAACTACGGCCTAGCTGGCGCTATTCAACTGACGGCCAGGGGAGGGGACCCAACGATTCGCCCAAGGGATGCGCATATGGCGCTTTGGGAAGCGGGTTTCTATGTACGCTATGGCGGCGACACACTGCAGTTTGGCCCTCCCTTTGGCACCACAGAGGCTGAACTTGAGCGGCTGTTCGACGCTGTGGCAACCATCCTGGATTCATTGGCATAAGCGTCGTTGGCATAACCTGCTGATCCAAACTTCAGAGAGTTTAAATATGAGTGTTGTTTCCCATCTGATTAACGGTGAGCTAGTAGAGAGCCAGCGCACGCTGGAGGTGACCAACCCCTCCACGGGTAAGGTGATTCGCCAAGTGGCAGACGCGAGTGCGGCTGATGTTGAGCGCGCCATTGCCGCCGCACAGGCTGCATTTCCTGCCTGGCGCGACACTCCGCCCGCCAAGCGTGCCCAGGTGATGTACCGCTTTAAGCAACTGCTGGAAGATCACGCGGACCGTTTGGTGCATCTGGTCAGTGAAGAGCATGGCAAGACGATAGAAGATGCCATGGGCGAGCTTAAGCGCGGCATTGAGAACGTCGAGTATGCCTGTGGTGTTCCGGAACTGCTCAAAGGCGAGTATTCCCATAATGTAGGGCCGGGCATTGATGCTTGGTCTAACTTCCAGCCCTTGGGTGTGGTGGCAGGCATTACCCCATTTAACTTCCCCGCCATGGTGCCGTTGTGGATGTATCCCATGGCAATAGCCTGCGGTAATACCTTTATCCTCAAACCCTCGGAAAAAGACCCTTCGTCAGCGCTGGCCGTGGCCGAGCTGCTTCAAGAAGCAGGGCTACCCAATGGTGTGATGAATGTGGTTCACGGTGGACGCGAAGCAGTAGAAACACTACTGGATGCCAAGGCCGTCAAAGCCATTTCATTTGTTGGTTCAACACCAGTGGCGGAAGCGATTTACTCACGTGGCTCTGCTGCTGGCAAACGCGTCCAGGCACTTGGTGGTGCGAAGAACCATGCGGTGGTGCTACCGGATGCTGATTTGGAGAATGCTGCCAATACGTTAATGGGCGCCGCCTACGGTAGCTGTGGCGAACGCTGCATGGCGATCTCGGTGGCGGTATGCGTTGGCGATGAAACAGCAGATCGCTTGGTAGCCACACTGCTACCGAAAATCGCCGAGCTTAAGGTTGGCCCAGGTACCGATAAAGGCCTGGATATGGGCCCGCTGGTGACAGCAGAGCACCGCGATAAAGTGCTCGGCTATATTGATGATGGCATTCGTGCTGGCGCGAGGCTGGTGGCCGATGGTCGCAGCCTGAAAGTAGCTGGTCATGAAGAGGGCTATTTCGTTGGCGGCTGTCTATTCGATCATGTTACCGCCGAAATGCGTATTTATCAGGAAGAGATCTTCGGGCCAGTGCTATGCATAGTGCGGGTCGGCAGTTTGGACGACGCCATGCAGCTGATCAACGACCACGAGTACGGTAACGGCACCTGCCTGTTTACCCGCGATGGTGAAGCTGCTCGGCGCTTCACTGATGGTATTGAAGTGGGGATGGTCGGCGTGAATGTTCCGCTGCCCGTACCAGTGGCTTATCACAGCTTTGGCGGCTGGAAGCGCTCGCTGTTCGGTGATCTCCACGCCTACGGCCCTGACTCGGTACGCTTCTATACCCGCCGCAAAGCGGTTTCCCAGCGCTGGCCTTCCGTTAGCGAAGCGACCCGAGCGGAGTTCTCGTTCCCTGCCAATCAAAGTTGACGTTCTAGGGTAAATAGGAGATCTTCTCAGCACCGTCGCCCTGCGACGGTGCTTTTTTAGTGCCTATCTTCGACGTAAGGGACGAATGCAGCGTGGCAAGAACTCAGGATGAAATTCGCCAGACCAATGTTAAGAAGATTCTCTTGGCGGCAGAACAGCTATTTGCCGAAAAAGGCTACGCCGGTGCCTCCATGGGCGAAATCGCTCAGTTGGCGGACATTCCTAAGTCCAATGTGCACTACTATTTTTCCACTAAAAAGACGCTTTACCAGGAGGTATTACTAGCGTTGCTGGAAATCTGGAAACAAGACGCGCTCTGTTTCGAGCTTTACGATGATCCCCGTGTAGTGCTCTCTACCTACATTCGCGCCAAAATGAATCATTCACGCTATCGTGCCCATGGCTCTAAAATATGGGCAGCAGAAGTGATGCAAGGCGCACCGATCCTTAAAGAACGATTGCGGGACAACCTCTACGAATGGGCCAAGCTTAAAGAGTCGAAAATTCGTGAGTGGGTGGAATCTGGCCAGATTAACCCTGTTGAGCCTTCCTACCTGCTCTATATGATTTGGGCATCGACTCAGCACTACGCCGATTTCGACTACCAAATCTACCTGCTCAATGACGATAAGCCACTAGACGATCTACAGTTTGAAAAAGCCGTACAGTCGGTCACCTCGGTGATCTTGCGAGGCATTGGGCTGACAGCGTGAACAGCACTCAATGATTGAGCTGTACAGATGTATCAAACTTATGCCGTTTACGGGATAACAGAGTGCGGAACTTACGCATATTGTCATCGCTATAGAGCACTCGATCGCAGAAGCGGTCGTACTCATCTAAATCCGCTACTGTCACAATCAACACAAAATCACATTCGCCAGTTACTTGATAGCACTGCTTCACTTCAGGGGCGTTTACCGCTGACGTTAAGAACCGCTGGTAGAGTGATTTGTTATCCCGCTCCATGGTTACTTCTACCACTATGTGAAGACACTGCCCTAGCGCATTAGGGTTGAGTAGCGCTACCTCTCTTTCAATGATTCCTTCTTCGCGTAATCGCTTAACTCGTTTCAAACAAGCTGAGGGAGAGAGCCCTACTTCATCCGCTAACGCTTGATTGGTCAGGCTGGAGTCACGTTGAAGCTGGTCAAGAATACGCCGATCAATGCTGTCCATGAAATAAAATGCTTATTAGTGAGTTTAAAAGAACGAATATTGATTGTTTTCGAGGCATTCGAAAGAAGATTCTGCATTACCTCCATTACCATAACGGTTATTCAGACGATGGCAAGGGAGAGCTAGATGCATATGAGTATTTATCACCTTTTGGGCGGCTTCAGTGGCGTTCTAAAAGATGCACTGCGCGTATATGTGACGTTACTCAAAATCCTGATTCCGGCGCTGCTCATCGTCAAAGGATTAGAGTTGTTGGGTGTTGTCGACTGGTTGGGGACGCTACTCTCCCCCTTAATGAACATACTTGGCTTGCCCGAACAGCTGGGCGTTGTGTGGGCGGCGGCGCTCTTCACCAACTTGTACACCGCCATTGCGGTATTTTTCCAAGTTGCTGGAGATATACCTTTGAGTGTTGAGCAAGTAACGGTGCTGGGGGCGTTGATGCTGGTAGGGCACTCAATTCCTGTTGAAGGAGCCGTTGCCAAGCGCGCTGGTGTACCCTGGTGGGCCACACTATTACTACGAGTAGGAGGTGCTTTACTGCTCGCTTGGCTTTTACACTGCTTCTATTCGTATTTTGGCTTGTTGCAAGAGCCCATTGCATTGGTATGGCAGCCAAGTTTTTCATCGGCGCCAACGCTGAGTGGATGGGTAGTTACTCAGCTTGAAACGTTAGTACTTATTTTTGTAATTATTTTAGCGCTAGTTGTGCTCCTGAAAGTTTTACAAAAGCTTGGTCTGGAACGCTGGATACACCGTGGCTTGCTACCGTTACTCAAGCTATTAGGCATTGGCCGTTCGGCGGCTAACGTTACCGTGATTGGGTTCACGTTGGGTTTAAGCTACGGCGCAGGGCTGCTGATTCGTGACGTGCAAAACGGTGTGCTTAGCAAGCGTGATAGCACTTTAGCGCTGTGCTTTCTTGGCCTTTGCCATAGTGTTATAGAAGATACACTGCTCATCCTAATGCTGGGGGCGGATATATCAGGCATATTGTGGGCAAGGCTGCTGTTTGCCGTTATCGTTACAGCGGTTATTGCCCGTTGGCCTAAAGTTACGGCAAACAATAAATAGGCTGCTTTGTGACCACCTGCTGAATAATTTGTTGCGCCATCACACCTATCACCTCGACAGTACCAAGCTGTTCGACAAGTAGCCGTTGAGAATGCTGTTCAGCAAGTGATATCGATGACTTTACAACTATGTGGCTGGCTGAGGTTAAGCCCAGATTAGGCCTGGTGCATGCTTGGCTAGATACTTGGTTTGCATTTGCATATGCAAATGATATTCATTACTATAAATTTGGCTTGTACTGGTAAAGTGCCGTTGAAGGGGATCTCGCAGGCGCTGCACTCACTGGTTGAGCTCAGGGCTCAAATACCTTGATCGTCACGCTTTAACCCCGATCACAAGGAGCGACGCAAGGTCGGGGGCTGCCAATTCGATTCGCTGGATTTGTAAGACATTCGCTATAGATTTTGTAAGAGATCTCTTAAAAGTTGATGACTGAATTGATTTTGCGAAGAGATGCTGTAGCTTTCCCTGCGTTTAGGCTGTAAAGCTGTGGGAATTGAATGCTTAGCCCAAGCCGTGCTCAAGCCATAAATAAGTGCTCAAAGCATAGCCGTAGGTGATGGCGGCTTAATACTACTTTTATAACAGTGCCCTTTCTCAGCAGAAATGAAAAAGGGCATTCATTCATGGCGGCATCCAGTAGTGATGGCGCTTATGTTTAGCCTAACTGGGTCTCAGGCGTATGCCTCTATTTATTTCTATTATCACCACCTTTCCTACTGTCATTTTTACGATATTGCTAAGTGTTGCGGTTATTTACTGGCTAATTTCTCTATCAGGGTTAGTCGATAGCGATGCTGTAGAGGGTGACCTGGGCGATGGTGGCTCGCTAGATTTTGGGGGCTTACTGGCAACGCTGGGCTTGCATGGAGTCCCACTGCCCCTGGTAGTCACTCTGCTGGCATTGACCGGCTGGCTATTTAGCTATTTTGCAACGCTGCTCTTGGGTATACAGCTTACCCCAGGCTTATTGCTATGGCTGTTTAATGGCGTCGTGCTAATTCTGGGGCTTGCTATTGCCACGGTAGTGACCTCTTTTCTGATTCGCCCTTTGCGGCCGCTGTTTCGTCCGGCTCAGACTAAGCCCACAGAGCAGCGTCTAATAGGCAGGCTGTGCACAATTCGCTCAGCCACTGCAACCAAAGAGCATGGCCGAGCCGATGCCCATATCGATGGTGACCATCTTATTTTGCAAGTGCGTAGCGACCCGCCATTAGCGCGTGGTGAGCGTGCCATCATGATTCAGTACCTTGAAAACGAAGATGCGTACTGGGTCATTTCTGAAACAGCTTTCGAAACCGGCTTAGCCGATTAATTGCCTTGCTGCAGGAGATAAAGATGAATTTGTCGTGGGTCATGCCGCTATTGGTAAGCGTCAGTGTAATAGTGATTGCACTGCTTGCCATATTGTCACTGTTTAAAGCCTTTTATCGGAAAATAGATCAAGGTCAGGCTTTAATTGTTAATGACCTTTCCACGATACCGAAGGTCTATTTTACCGGCGCCATGGTGCTGCCTGTTGTGCATCGTGCAGAGATCATGAAGATCTCGGTAATCACCCTTGAGCTTAACCGTACGGGTAAAGAGGGACTGATTTGCCGCGACAACCTACGTGCTGATATCAGCGTGGCGTTTTACTTGCGGGTTAATGCCACGGCGGACGATGTCTTACGTGTTGCTAAATCCGTGGGTGTTGGTCGCGCGTCAGATCGTGACGCCGTTAATGAGCTGTTTAACGCCAAGTTCAGCGAAGCATTGAAGACCGTCGGTAAAAAGATGGACTTTATGCAACTCTTTGAAGAGCGTCAGCAGTTCCGTGACGCCATCGTTGAGACCATTGGCCAAGACTTGAATGGCTATATTCTTGAAGACGTAGCCATCGACTACTTAGAGCAGACACCAAAAAGCTCACTGGATCCGAACAATATTCTGGATTCAGAAGGTATCAAGTGCATCACCGAGATTACTGCTCGGCATAATGTTGAAACCAATCGTTTAGAGCGCGACCAAGAGCTGGAAATTCAGCGCAAGAATGTCTCGGCTCGTGAAGCAGCGTTAGAGCTGGAGCGCACTCAGGCAGACGCCGAAGCGCGTCAGCGTCGTGAAATTGAAAGTCTGCAGTCTCGTGAACAGTCCGAAGCCGAGCAGGTGCTCCAGCAAGAGCGTTCGAAAAGCGAAGCAGCTCGCATTAAAACCGACGAAGAGCTGGCGATTGCTGAAGAGAACAAGCTGCGCCAGATTGAAATGGCCACTAAGGCTCGCGAGCGTGCGGTACAGATCGAAGAGGTACGGATTCGTCAGGCCAAAGAGCTTGAGGATGTTACCCGTGAACGTGCGGTAGAAATTGAACGAATCGGCATGGAAAAAGCGCTGGAAGAAGAGCGCAAAGAGATTGCCGACATTACCAGCCAGCGTATTGCGGTTGAGCGCAACGTGGCTGAAGAAGAAGAGAACATTAACGATGTGCGCAACCGCGCTGAAGCTGAACGTCAGAAGGTAACTCGCCTGACTGCCGCTCAAGCTGAAGCAGAGGAGCGCAAACTGAAAGAAGTACGTGCAGCGGAAGCAGTGTTCGAGCGCTCCAAGCTGGAAGCGGAAGAGACGGTTATTCGGGCACAAGCCGAGCTGGATGCGGCAGAGAAGCGCGCGACGGCAGAAGAGAAGCAGGCACGCGGCCATCAAGCCCTTGCTGCTGCAGACGGGCTTGCCGAAGCACAAGTGCTGGAAGCGCGTGCTCACGCCCAGCGTAGCGAAGGCTTTGCCCAGGCCGAGGTTAAAACGGCCAATGCGAAAGCCGATGAAGATGCCGGTTTGGCGGAAGTGCGTGTTCTTGAACAGCGTCTTGAAGCAGAAGCGATGGGCGAGGAGAAACTGGGCGCCGCTAAAGCACAGGCTCGGGAAGCGATGGCGAAGGCCGAAGCGAATGGCTTGGTTGAGAAGTTACGCGCTTACGACAATATGTCTGAAGAAGCTCGCCACTTCGAAGAGTTCCGTATGAACCTGGAAGTTCACGAAAAAGAAGTGATGGCGCAAATCGAAGCCCAGCGCATCGGCATGCTGGAAAATGGCAAAGTGATGGCTGCCGCGATGCAAAACGCCAAGTTTGAATTAATTGGTGGCGACAGCGATATCTTTGAAAAGCTCACTGTTGGCTTAGGCTACGGTAAAGCAGTACAAGGCGTGCTTGATAAATCGCCAGCGCTGCAAGCCACGCTGGCAAGCTTGGCGAGTCGTGCTATGAGCTCTGACAAGTCTTCAGAGTCTGCCTAAAGGCAGGGCAGCTCTCTGTGAGAGCTGCCTCACCTTAGCCTATATCGTGCCTAGCGGCCGGTGACCTTTCCAAGACCGCAACTGTTACTTCATTGCGGTCTTTGCTATTTCTAGTGAGCACTTTTTCAGGATGAATACTATGTCGAAGGAGCACTCTTCGGTTGAAAACATCGTCAGAGAAAGCACCGCATTCGAAACCATTCAACAGCGGCTGAGAACCCAGGGCCGTGGGCTGAGTACTTCAGTCGGTGAGTTGAACGAAGCGCGCGCTGATGTTTTCGGTAGCAGTAGCATGTCGTTACTGGGTAGGGCTCGTGTACGCACCGAAAATAACGCCATTGCTCGCGATATGGTACGCATTGGCGAGCAAATTCTGTTTGGCTTCAATGTGCAATTGGGGCTGCGCAAAGCATTAGAAGCGACCGATATCTTTGCGCTCTACTACCTTAAAGATGATGAAGAGGGGCTTGAGCTAAGCGAAGCGCCAATGGCGGATAGCTTCCTCACCGAGAGCCGCTTTGTTCAAGATTTCAAAGAACTCCAGAAATACTACAGCCATGCCACGCTGGTTCAACTGATCACCCTTAACAACAAGCTGCTGATAGCTTTTCAAATAGGTGAAAAGCTTAGCGACCTGCGTGTCTTCCGCTGGGAGCTAGCTGCAAGCGGCGAGGTGAGCCGCTATATCGATAACCGCGGTGAGCGCGACCTGACCTTTCCTGACCGCTTCGCTTTTGCGTGGCAAACAGCAGGCCGGGATATGCAGGAGCAGGGCCGCGCCCCCCATCTGAATATCCTTGATACCGTCTTCGTTGATAACCTGCGTGGCAACATTACTTTCAAGATTGAGAACAACACCAGCAGCGGCGAAGGCATCTTTACCGATCCTGTAGAGTCGGACTCCCAGTCGCTGGATGATGCCACCTTTGAATATGCTGATCTCGGCGCGGTGGTGCTGATCCGTATTTTGCCCTTCAATGAGAAACAGTGGCGCTACTATGTTTTTAATCGTGGCGAGCAGCACGTTAAACGTGTCGATGCCATGGCGGGCTCGGTGGTTGAGCTGCCAGAAAACCACGGCCTGATTTTCCCTTCAGGCTACTATTTAAATACCGGTGAGTTGACCACCTACGAAGTACCCGAGGAAGACCTGCGTTTCAAGCGCATGGTGCGTTCGCCAAACGGCGAAGATGTTCTGTATATCTTCTACGCGCCGCAAACCGGGCAGGTGGTGCTTTACCGCTATAACTTGATTCGCAAGCAGGTCGATACCCCCATGGTGGGGCATGGGGCGGCGATACTTGAAAACGGCCATCTGGCGATTTTTTATGCTGAAGATGAGCCGACGCTGGTACACCCCATTCAGGTATGGGCAACGCCCTTTATGTCGGAGCGCTTCCATGCCCAGGATGCGGTGCGTAACGACACGCCCCTAGGCCGAATCGGCAACCCTGATCTGGTGCGTGGCATTGCCGAGCTCAATAGCATTGTGCATCTCACTAACGAGCAGCAGGCATCTGAGCGGCACTTTAACGCCATTATTCGTCGAGTGGACCGCACGCTGAACCAGTTCCACTGGATTGGTGAAGCTGACTTTAAAACCATTCACGCCGCGCTTGAGCAGCTAAAGCACACCGCTGAGCTGATGCTCGATGAGTATGAGAAAGTTCAGGCGATTCGTGCTCAGACTGCTCAGGCGCTAGACGAGGTTGAGCAACAGCAGGCGGCGCTGCTGAGGGAGCTAAAGCCCAGCAGTTGGAAAACCCCCGACCTATTCGTCACCTACCTGAAGCACTTACGCGACCATCGTGGGCGGCTAATGGCGCTACGCGAGCGCCGCTACCTGGATGAACAGCGCTTGCAGGCGTTGGAACAAGCGCTGGATAAAGCGGAGCAGTCGCTTACCCAGCAGACCTTCAGCTTTCTTGCTCAGCCGGAAGCCTTGGACGGCTATCGGGAAACCCTGGCAGCACTAAAAGAGCAGGTGGGGGAGGCGGAAAATCGCCAGCAGTTGGCGGAGTGCGTAGGGCGTTACCGTGAGTTGACCGCGGGCCTGGATATGATCCAAGGGCTGCTATCGTCGATGTCCGGCGGCGATGCCATCGAGCAAACGCGGATCACCGAGAATATCTCCAGTATCTACGCCTCGATTAATCAGCAGCGCTCCGAGGCTGAGATCCGTTTAAGAGAGCAGGGGAGTGCAGAGGCTCAGGCGCAGTTTGCGGCCCAGATTCGGCTGTTTGAGCAGAGCCTGGCCAATGGTGTCGGCGCGCTGCGGGAGCCTGATGACTGCGATCAGCTAATGACCCGTATACTCGACCAACTCCAGGAGTTGGAGAGTCAGTTCGGTGAATTTGATGAATTTTTGACCACTATTCTCGAACAGCGAGAAAGTGCCCACGAAAGCATCGAAGCACGTCGCCAACAGTTGCAGGATGAGCGTCAACGCCGCGTCTCTACCCTAACCGACGCCAGTCAGCGAATTCTGGCCAATGTAGAGCGACGCACGGAACGCTTTGAAACCCTGGAAGAGCTACATAGCTTCTTCGCGGCGGATGCCATGGTGGGCAAAGTGCGTAGCATGGTCGATGAGCTACGTGGGATGGGTGGAAACCTTGAGGCGGACGATATCGCCGGGCGTTTACGCTCCTCTCAAGACGCCGCCATGCGTAGCGTTCGTGACCGTTCCGATATCTATGAATCCGGTGGCGATGTTATTCGCTTAGGCCCGCGCCACCGCTTCAGCGTCAACCAGCAGCATCTCGACTTAACCCTAGTGCCGCGCCAAGAGCGTATCATGCTGCACCTGACGGGCACCCAGTATTACGAGCCGCTGGAAGATGAGCGGCTGACCGAACTGCAAGACTATTGGGGGATGCTGCTGCCGTCCGAAAGTCCCGCTGTTTATCGCGCCGAGTACCTTGCCTATCGCTTTATGGGCGAGCTGGCGCAACCCGGTGCCAAGCCGCTTAATGTGGAAGATTTCAGTGAGCTGCAGCGCCAGATTGCCAATTTTGCCTCTCCGCGCTACCGCGAAAGCTACGAAAAAGGTATCCACGATCACGATGCCGCGCTAATCGTACGCACCCTATGGCCAGCACGCCAAAGTGCCGGTTTGCTAGGCTTTGGGCCACTGCCCCGGGCGCTGGCGATGCTGTTCTGGGCCGACCGTATTCATGATGAAGAGGCGACCCGTAACCTGCGCGCCCGCTGTCTATCGGCGGGCATTCTGTGCCGCATTATGAACAACGAGGATCTGCTAAACGCCTTGATCCAGGAAGTACAACCGCAGCTGGGTGCCTTTGTATCGGCACAACAGATCAACTGCTCGGTGAGTGAGATAAGCAGTGCCACTGACTTTCTGGTGCGCCAGTTGGCTGAAGAGGGGGAGCGCTTTCCGGTCACCCAGTATGCCGCCAGCCTGGTGGAGAGCTTTACCACCTCCATGCAGCAGCAGGGGCACTACGCACACTTCCAAGAAGCCTTGGCCGTGGTGGCGGGTAACCCTGGCGCCCGCTGGGTGATCACTTCCCACTGGCTGCAGGCCCACGCGGGGCAAGCCAAGCAAGAGGCGTTGCTGCACTACCTGCCTGAAGCGATTGCCATGCTCAATACGGCTGACCGGTTAGCCACCGCGCCCCATAATGTCGAGCTGGCCTTCACCATTAGCGGCTTGCTGGGGCAGCATGGGCGGCTTGAGCAGCAGGAACTCACGCTTCAGCTAGACGACTTTCAGGAGCGGTTGCGCCACCATGAGCAGGTCGTTATACGCGACTGGACGGCACTACAAGAGCGTCGCCAACTGATTTTACGCGAGCAGCGGGAACGGTTGAGGCTCGAAGAGTATCTGCCCAAACCGCTGAACTCCTTTGTGCGTAACAAGCTGATTACCGAAAGCTACCTGCCCATTATTGGCGATAACCTGGCTAAGCAGATGGGCACGGTAGGCGATACGCGGCGAACGGATAATAGCGGTTTGCTGATGATGATCTCACCCCCCGGCTACGGTAAAACCACCCTGATGGAGTATGTGGCGAATCGCCTGGGGCTGATCTTTATGAAGATTAACTGCCCCAGCCTTGGTCATGATGTGACCTCGCTGGATCCTGACGCGGCTACGCACTCCACCGCCCGGGCAGAGCTGATCAAGCTCAACCTCGCCTTTGAGATGGGCAACAACGTGATGCTCTATCTGGATGATATTCAGCATACTCACCCGGAGTTTTTGCAGAAGTTTATCTCGTTATGCGACGGCAGCCGGCGGGTAGACGGTATCTGGAACGGGCGCACCAAGACCTACGATATGCGCGGTAAGCGCTTCTGTATCGCCATGGCGGGCAACCCTTACACCGAAAGCGGCGATGTGTTTAAAGTGCCCGATATGCTGGCCAACCGCGCCGATGTTTATAACCTTGGTGATGTATTAAGCGGTATGGAAGAGGTGTTTGCGCTCTCCTACATCGAGAATTCCATGAGTGCCAATACGGTGCTTGCCTCTTTGGCAACGCGGGGCATGGATGATTTCTACCGCTTTGTTGATATTGCCATGGGCCGCGAGGTGCCGAGCACCGACTTTGAACACGACTATAGCGCCGCAGAGCGTGAAGAGATCGTCGCGGTGCTGAAAAATATGTTTAAAGCTCGTGAAGTGGTACTGCGCGTTAATCAGCAGTATATCGCCTCCAGCGCCCAGGCCGATGAGTACCGCACCGAGCCGCCGTTCCGGCTACAGGGCAGCTACCGCAATATGAATCGCTTGGCGGAGAAGATGTCGCCGATCCTCAGCGACGACGAGCTTGATGCGATCATTGATGATCACTACGTCGGTGAAGCGCAGCTGTTAACCCAGGGGGCCGAAGAGAATCTACTCAAGCTGAAAGAGCTTAGAGGCACCTTGAGTGAAGAAGAAAAACAGCGCTGGGCAGATATCAAGCGTGAATTCCAGCGTCGGCAACTCACCGGTGGCAATGAAGAGACCGGTGCCCTAGTGGTGCGCCAACTAAGCTTAATTGCGGAAGGCGTTGGGCAGTGGGGGAAGGTAAAACCGGGGGGAGTTAATACTGACTGAGGCGCTAATCATGCGTGATTGACTGATTTACGGTGGATAAAAAATCAGCCGCTGGCAAACAGCGGCTGATTAAGCCTTTAGTCAATTGAGGAGTACATCTAAAACCTAGCCGATGCCTGCAGGCTGACTTCCAGTGGATTGCCGACTACCACCCGGGTGTTGCCGCCGCTTGAAGGGTAGTAAGTAGTATCAAATAGGTTCTTGGCATTGAGCTGCAGGTGCAGGTTATCGCCTAGCCAGGGGGTATCCCAGCCGATAAACGCATCGGCGACGGTATAAGCGTCTAACTGAAAGCTGTTGTTAGCATCGCCTTCGCGTTTACCCACGTAGCGTACACCGCCGCCCACACGCCAGTTACCCAGCTCTGGTGCAGTGGTTAGGTCGTGGGCTAAGTAGAGGTTGGCGGTATGGCGTGCGGCGTTGCTGAGCCGGTTGCCCTGAGTGCCTGCAGTGTCTTTTAGTACTTCGGTGTCGGTATAAGCATAAGACCCCAATAGCGATAACTGGTCGGTTAACTGACCGGAGATCGTTAGCTCCACACCCTGGGAGCCTGCTTCACCTATTGTGCGGGTGACACCGTTGTCAGAGACTGCAATATTCTCTTTGCGGATATCAAATAGTGCAACGGCCAGCGATAGCTGGTCGTTCCATAGATGCTTCACCCCAATTTCACTGCCCTTGCTATGCTCCGGGTCTAGCGTTTGTCCTGTATCGCTGTCAGAGCCATTGGGCACAAAGGCTTCGCTGTAGCTAGCGTAAACGGAGGTCTCTGGGGTTAGGCGATGCAGTAGGCTGAGCGACGGCAGGAAAATATTGTCGCTAATATCGGTCTCAGTAATGAAGTTCTGTCCGCGACCGCCGAGTTGTTCATAGTGGGTATAACGTCCACCTAGCCCCAGTATCCAGCGCTCGTTAAGGTGCCAGCGGTCACTCACATACACCCCGGTAGTATTCACTTCATCTAATCGGTGGCTTAGTGAGGTGTTGAGGCTATTGCTATCCAGATTAAGGCCGCCGTAACTGATGTCGTATACATTCTGATCGGTCACCGCCGTGCCGCGATACACCTCGGCCAGATAATCCCGCTGGCGCTCATGATCCACGCCGATGGTGAGGTCGTGGCGCATACCTGCCAGAGTGGCGCTACCTGTAGTATCCCAGGCGGTGTACTGTACGCGCCGATCAAAACCGTAGTTGGCATCAGCACGGCGAGTGAGTGCGCCGGTAGATTCATTGACCCGCATCACTCGGGGCTGGCCATCGCTATACTGGCGGCGGTTCCAGCCGTAGGTGAGTCGTGTCGACCAGTTGTCATTTATATCCTGCTCCCACCAGGCGGTGACTGCTTCGTCGTGACCAAATACTCGCGACCAGGGCTCATCGAAACGGCGGTCATTGGGTACCTTAGCGGGGGCGCCATTGATCATTACCGTGCCGCGATCTAAATCTAAATTGTAGTCGCGATACTCGTAGGAGATCTGTGCACGGCTATCGCCGCCTTCCCAGCGTAGCGAAGGAGCAACAATAGTGCGTCGGTCGTTACCGAAGGCGCGAAAGGAGTCCTTATCTTCATGGCGAACGATAAAGCGGAAGGCCAGCCCGGTGTCGGCAATCGGCCCGGTGACATCAACACTGGTATTGCCGCCGCCAAACGAAGAGGCTTCGGCGCTAATCTCGCGCTGCCACTCATACTCAGGGCGTTTGGTGATTAGATTAATCACCCCGCCGGGATCTTGCTGGCCTTGGAAAAGCGAGGCAGGCCCTTTGAGGACTTCGACTCGATCCACCGTTGCCATGGAGAACGTGCCCCGTGGCTGACGAATGCCATCGATTAAAATCGACCCATCGCTGTTGCTACCAAAGCCGCGTTTGATAAAGCCATCTTCAGTGCCGCCCATATTGTTGCCTTCGGTGACACCTGCAACCATCGTCATCGCTTCGCTAAGGCTGTTGATATTGTGGTCGCTCATCACCTGGGCGGTGATAGTCTCTACAGTGCGGGCCTCTTCCAGAAACGACACAGGGTGCCCGCTAGCCAGGCTAGATCGCTGGGCACGGTAGCCCTTTGGCGCTACATCGGTAAGGCGATTCGAGGTGACCACCAGTGTTTCCTGCTGGGTTTGCTGTGCAGTGGTGGTGTCGTTAGATTGCTGAGCATTAGCGGCGGGTAGGTGGACGAGTGCTAACAGCGGTGACAACAGTGCGATGGGCAGTGGGCGGGCCATGGGTGTTGCGAGTCCTTATGCGAATGGAAAGCGAATGAATAAAGTAGAGTCAAAAGTATTTATTGGGTGGCATCGGCGAGCTCACCCCAAAATTGGCCATCGCGACTAAGCGCGGGTGTAGTGGGTAGCAGAGCATCAAAAGTGGCGGCCGGATCAAGATCACTAAACAGCTCGGGGTGCAGCCACTGGGCAATTCGCTCAAGCGCTACGATAGAAAAAGGGCCTTGGTGAAATTCGTGCCACAGGGCATAAAACTGCCCATTTTTAACGGCATTGAGATGCGCCCAGCCGGGCAGTGATTGGCTGAGGTGCTGCAAATCCTGGGCAATATCCTGGGCGTTAACAGTAAGCCCAGAACGCACGCCATCGCCCGCTGACCACTGGCCGGCGGTATTAATAACGACCTCGGGCGGGTGGCTTAGCACCCACTCGTTGCTTAGTGTCGCCGATGCGCCGGGGGCTAGTGCATCGGCAATATTATTGCCACCCGCTCGGCTGACTAAGTCAGCCAGCCCGTTTCTTAGGTTGGTGCGGCAGCAGTCAACTTTCACTCCAGGGGCAATATTGATTAGCACGGTAGGTGGCTCGGCTGCTGATTCTTTGTCTAGATTTGCCAAACGCTGGTCGATGCGCGCTAAGCGCTGCTCAATCAGGGCTACCATATCGTTGGCGCGGGGTGTTGCATTGAGTACCTCGCCGAGCAGGGCAAGGCTTTTAGGCGTGTTTTCCAGCGGGTGGCGGTTAAAGTCGATAAATAGGTAGTCAATGCCCAGCTCATCAAGCAGCCGTGCCAGCGGTGAGCCTCTCATACTGCCCGCGCGGGAGAGATCAAACAGTACTAAGTCTGGGGCCAGGTTCAGCAGCGCTTCGCTATCGAGTTGTGGCGTCGGTGCGAGTGACAGGGCAGGTAGTTGGTCGAGTGCGGGCCACTGGGTGGCAAAGCGCTGAGCCATGGCCGGATCAAACACCGTCAGGGGATAGGCCCAGCCCGCCAGGAGGGTGGTAGGGTCATCCAGTAGCGTTGCCAGAGAATAGAGTTGGCGCGGTTGGGTAAGAAACAGCCGTGTAGGCGGTGCTTCAAGCATCACCTGACGGCCTGCTAAATCAGTAACCTGTTTAGGGAAGCCCTCGAATGTCTCGGCTGCCCAGCATGTGGCAACGCTTAACAAACTCCACCAACACAGCAGATGAATAACCAAGCGGCGCATTTTGTTATCCTAAATTGAGGTCGCCGGGAGTTCGCTGACGCGATCACTTAGCACTATTGGTCGGCCCAGCGAGCAGCGCTCAACACGTGACTCTACCCCGTAAGCGGCGTGCAGAACGTCGGGCGTAATCACCGTGTGTGGATCACCAGCGGCCAGTAGCCCGCCAGTGCCAAACAGCAGCACCTGATCGCAAAAGCGCAGCGCCAGATTGATATCGTGAATCGCCATTAGGCAGACTGCCTGACGTTCGGCAATGACTGCGCGCACGGTATCGATCAGCGCCAACTGCCAGCGTAGATCCAGCGCGCTGGTGGGTTCATCCAGCAGTAATAGTGAAGGCTGGCGGGCAATCGCTTGGGCCAAACCAACCATCTGGCGTTGACCACCGGAGAGCTCGCTGAGTGGGCGCAGAGCCAGTGGGCGAATAGCGAGCGCATCGAAAACCCGCTCAATTAACGCCTCAATTGCTGTACGGCTTAGGTCGGGGCGTACGGCCCGGCAGGCGCTAAGTACTGCTTCGTAGGCCACTAGCGTGGTGGCCTGAGGAAGGGTTTGCGGTAAGTAGCCCACATGGCGCATTCTGGCTGCACCGCTGAGGCTGGCAAGGTCGATATCATTAAGCTGTAACTCTCCGCTAGCCGGTAGCAGCCCTGCGATGGCTTTCAGCAGGGTCGATTTACCCACCGCATTGGGGCCCAGCACCGCGACCAGCGATCCAGGTGGCAGCGTGGGCAAACTTAGTTGCTCAAAGACGCGCCGTTTGCGATAACCGGTAGAGAAATTATTGAGGGTAAAACCTGCACTCATCGCGCTCGCCCCTGCATCATGATCAACGCCATAAAGAAGGGAATGCCCACCAGTGATGTCACTAAACCCACCGGCAGTACCAGCCCATCGACCAGAGTTTTACTGGCGATAGAGGCGAGTGAAAGTACTAATGCCCCGGCCAAAGCGCTGCCCGGCAGGTAAAAGCGATGATCTTCACCCAGTGCCAGTCGCGCCATATGCGGGCCTACCAGCCCAATAAAGCCAATGGTGCCCACAAACGCTACTGCCGCGGCGGCGAGTAGGCTCACCCTCAGTAGCGAGATTAGCCGCAACCGCTCAACCGCAATGCCAAAGCTGCGGGCGTGCTCGTCACCTGAGCGCAGAGCGGTCATTGCCCAGGCGCTGCGCAGTGAAAAGGGCAGGCAAACAGCTAGCACCACAGCCACGATGGCCACTGTTTCCCAGGAGGCGCGGGACAGGCTGCCCATGGTCCAGAACACCAATTGCTGCAATGCATCCGGGCTGGCAATCAACTGCAGTAGCGCGACCAGGGCGTTCAGCACAAATACCAGCGCGATACCAAACAGCACAATAATCTCGCGGCTGGCGCCATAGAGACGAGACAGCGCATTGATGGTTAGCATCGAGGCTGCCGCAAATACAAACGCCATTAAGGCGGTGGCGTAGTGGGCATTCAAACCAAACAGGGTGAGGTTGAAAACAATCACCAGCGAAGCGCCCAGGGTTGCCGCCGCGCCAACACCCAGGGTAAATGGGCTGGCTAGCGGGTTATTCAGTACCGTTTGCATCTCTGCCCCCGCTAAGCCAAGGGTGGCTCCGACCAGAACCGCCATGACCGCCGCAGGCATGCGGATCTCCCAAACGATGGCCTGCTGAATAGGCCCTTGGGAGTGGGCATCAAAAATCAGTGTAATCAGTTCACTAAGTGAGATGGGCGCTGGGCCGGTGGCGATATCGGCAAGTAGCGACAACACCAGCGCGATCGCTAAGCCTGCGACGATCAGTAGGCGAGTAACAATAAAGCGCCGATAGGTGGATGCCAAAGGCACTGCAGGCGGTGAATAGGCGGGCATCTTAAAGGCGTTTCCAGGTGAGCATGCGAAGAAAGCAGGTTTGGCTTTTGTGAGACTAAAACTCATTCGTATTTTTATTATTGTTCTTTAGTCGTAGGCTTGTCAACGAATGAGAAAGTCAAAAAATTGCCATCCAGCCCCTTGAAAACCGACCGGCTGCTCCTATTTTTCATATCGTAGAGGCTGCTTCTGTGGGTTGCGTAAGAGGCTGCCTCTTACGGCAATTTTCATAGTCTGCTTAACGTAGGAGGTGTTCGATATGTTCGATGATCTCAAGCGTTTTGAAACTGGCTTACCTCGACAGTTGGACTGGTTCAGCCAGTTGCTGGACGGCTTCTTTTCCGACAGCAATGCGATGGATATTCGCGCAGTGCCGCGAGGCAGTTTTCCGATGATCAACGTCGCCCGTAGCGACGATGCCGTACGGGTCTATGTGTTTGCTGCGGGGCTGGCACCCTCGGATCTGACCATTGATGTCCAGGACAATGTACTGACACTGAGTGGCAAACGCGACGCTGTGACGGGCAGTAATGAAGATGGAAGTTCGCGCCCGGTATTTCGTCGTGAGCGCGCCAGCGGTGAGTTTGTTAGAGCGATTGCGCTCCCCGACGGCCTAGATGCCGATCGGGCAGAAGCGCGCCATGCCAATGGTGTGTTTGAGATCGTGCTGCCTAAGCGCGAGGAGCTCAAACCACGGCGTATTGATGTTCAGGCAGCATAAGTCATGTTTATCAACCTTGGTAAGGAGGAATAAATCATGAATAACGTTGTTCGTTCATCCAACCACTCCCCGCTTCAGCAGCGTGGCAATGATCAGCGATACAAAGAAACGTTACTGCCGGCGGTGGATATTATTGAGGAGTCTAACGCGCTCAAGTTGCTGGCAGATATGCCCGGTGTTACCAACGAGACGCTTAAAGTAGAACTCGACAACAACGTGCTGAGTCTGGAGGGTGAGATAGCATTGAACATGCCTGAAGGGCTCAGTGCCTTGCACGCCGAGGTGCGCGGCCAGCGTTTCGCGCGGCGTTTTAACCTCAGTCACGAAGTGGATAGTGATGCGATTACTGCCACAATGGTCAACGGCGTACTGACGCTAACGCTGCCCAAGAAAGATAGCCACCGCACTCGCCGTATAGAGGTGCAGGCGGCATAAAGTTAGCCAACTGAGTACAGACGCTGAGTGTCCGCGATACCGTGGGCACTCTTTTTTGTTTAAGCTTTTGTTTCAGCTTTTGGTTACTGCTCTAGGTAAAGCTCTCCCTTACCCATCACCACTGTATTACCGCCAACCTGCACAAAACCGGGTTTGATACCGCCATTTGCTGCTGTATAGATAACGCTGGGGCGGCCCATCTCAACACCCTGATGAATTGTGCATTGCAAGGTGTTCGGCTGAAGTGTTGCCAAGTAGCCGGTCAATGCTGCTGCGGCGCTGCCGGTGGCGGGGTCTTCGCAGATACTGGTGTGCATACAGAACATGCGGCTTTTAACCACTGTTTCTGCTCCGTTGGTCTGCTCTATCACATATAGATATACCTGTTCGGCGCTGCTGGATGCGACAGCACTTGCCCAGGTGGTCGTCGAGATATGAACGTTCTCTAATGCTGCTACGTCGGTGAGTTCAATCAAGTGAAAAGGCAGCCCGCAGGATGACATCACGGGATCACCAATAACCTGGTGAATATCCAGTCCCAGTAGCTCAACGGCAGTAATACGATCAAAAGTGCTGTCTGCGACTATGGCGGGTTGGGCTGTGGTAAAGGTTGCTCTACCTTGTTCATAATTTACCGCTAACTTACCGATGGGGGGCTGAAGCACTAACGTTTGCGTAGGACTCACTAGATTCAGCTGTGCTAGCAACTGCGCAGTGCCCACTGTGGGATGACCAGCAAAAGGTAGCTCCTCAGTAGGGGTAAAGATGCGCATGGGGTAGTGGTTTGGTCCAGTCGCGGCACTCAAAAACACTGTTTCAGCAAGGTTAAGCTCATTGGCCAGCGCCTGCATGGTGCTGGTTGTCAACTCATCGGCCTCAAGAAAGACGGCCAATGGGTTGCCGGTAAACGGCTGGGCGGTAAAGACGTCCAGCAAGTAATACTCAGCGGTTTTCATATCACTCCTTGTTAAGTGGTGTGTGCTGCCAAAACACTTTATGACCCTCTTTTAGCGCCTGTGCACGGTTGATGCCAATATCTTCAAGTAGCCGGTCATCTAGAGCCAATAGCTGACGGCGGCTGCGGCGGTAGTGGCGGTACTGGCGCAGTTGATAACTTAGCTGATAGCGAAGCTGAGTAAGGCTGAAGCGTGGCATGGCGAATCCTCCTTATGGTGTGCCTCATCAGATTACTCAGCGCTACTATTTGAATACAGATATAGGTTTTTTTATTTTAAGGATACAGAAGGGCGTGTTATACCTCTGTATGGTCGTTGGGTATGCAATCTGTATTGTTATCAGGCTGTGGGTGGGAGAGTGTCATGACACGCTATGAAGAAGTCGCTACGATTTTGCGCGAGCGCATCGATCACGGTATTTACCGCGTAGGTGATCGCCTGCCCTCTATTCGTGCGGTGTGCCGGGAGCTGGACGTCAGCATCTCTACAGCCCAGGAGGCCTACCGCCAGCTAATGGATGTGGCGTTGATTGAGTCGCGGCCTAAGTCTGGCTACTTCGTGCTGCCTAGCCGGGTGCCATCAGTGCTGCCATCGGTCTCTCGTCCTGCCCAGCGGCCATTGGATATTTCTCAGTGGGATCAAGTATTAGAGTTAGTCGCTACTCAGCGCGATGATAGCCGCCTGCTACTAGGCCGTGGCGTACCGAACCTGGCTTATGAAACGCTTAAGCCATTGTCGAAAATCCTCTCTGGTCTGCATCGCGGCAATGACTTAAACGGTTTCAATTACGATAAGTTGAACGGTAGCCCCGAACTGCGCCAACAGGTGGCACGGCTGGCGATCGCTTCTGGCTGCTTACTGCACCCAGATGACATTATGATCACCACTGGTTGCCAGGAGGCGCTGGCCATTTCGCTACGTACCCTTACTCAGCCCGGCGATGTGGTTGCATTGGACTCGCCTAGCTTTTACGGCACTATGCAGATTCTTAAAGCTAACGGTTTGAAAGTACTGGAAATCCCCACCGATCCGCAAACGGGCATCAGCCTTGAAGCGCTGGAGTTGGCTCTGGAACAGTGGCCAGTTCGTGCCATCCAGGTAACGCCGACCTACAACAATCCATTGGGCTACACCATGAGTGAGTCGCGTAAGCGGGCGCTGTTCCAGCTTGCCCAACGCTTCGATGTGGCGATTATCGAAGACGATATTTATGGCGATTTGTCGTTTACTCTGCCTAGGCCTCGCACGGTGAAATCCTTCGATGACGACGGGCGTGTGATGCTGTGTAGTGGCTTTTCCAAAACAGTGGGCCCTGGGCTGCGGGTGGGCTGGCTGGCACCGGGCCGCTACCGCGATCAGGCGCTGCATATGAAGTATGTCTCCACCGGTGCCTCGGCCACGATGCCGCAGCTGGCAGTGGCGGAGTTCGTCGCTAAAGGTCACTACGAGCGCCACCTTCGCTACGCCACCCGCCAGTATCAGCGCCAGCGGGATATTATGATCAGTTGGGTGCAGCGCTACTTTCCTAAGGGGTCAGGTATCAGCTTCCCCCAAGGCAGTTTCTTGCTATGGGTTGAGTTACCCGCAGCGGTGGACTGCGTGCGCCTCAATGAACGCTTGGCACTGCATGCCATCCACGTAGCGCCGGGCTCGCTATTTTCAGCCTCGGGCAAGTTCCGCCAATGTCTGCGTCTTAACTACGCGTTTACGCTAACACCCGCCATTGAAGCGGCTGTACGGACAGTGGGCGAGCTTGCCACGGAAATGGTGGAGGAGGTGCAGGCTCATGAGACAAGTATTATCTAAGTTTGGCCTGAACTTATTATTGGTTCAGGCTTTGCCCATTGCTCTCTATTACCTACCCCTTCAACTGGTAGTGAAAGCTGCCAGTAACGAGTCGGTAAGTATTGGAGGAGGATTGGCGCCAGTCAGAATAGTGGCGATATGAGCATTCTTAGACCACTGATCACGCCTAGCATAGGCGGCGGCCAAACCGAGTGCCCCCGCGGGTTCCAGTAGCAGCCCCAGATGTTCCAGGCCAAGGCGCATACCATTTTCGATACTGGCTTCGTCCACCAGCCAAATATCATCGACTATATCGCGCATATCCTCCAGAGCCTCAATAATGGGAGCGCGAACCGCCACGCCATCTGCCATGGTATCTACCCGATCATTAATAACGAGCGTGCCGCGCTTCCAGCTTTGCCAGGTAGCATCCGCACCTTGGGGGCAAATGCCGATCACCCGGGTGGCGGGTGAAGAGGCTTTGAACCAGCGACCTACGCCGTTTATAAGAGCGCCATTACCAAGGGGCACCAGCAGCGTATCGAATGCGTCACCTTGGGTGAGCATTTCTACCCCGATAGTGCCCGCGCCCTCTGTAATCTCGGCTTGTCGACCATCCTCTACAAATAAGCCTCCGTGCTGTTGGGCAAAGTGAGCCGCTGCCTGCTTGGCTTGATCAAAGTCTTCTCCTGCGAACATTACCTCTGCGCCTAGTGCGCGGATGCCTGCGATTTTGAGTGGGTTAGCATTTTCAGCGACAAAGACGCTGAGGGGCAGACCGTGCTGCTTGCAGGCATGAGCCAGCGCCAGCCCCCAATTCCCGGCGCTGGCGCAAACCAGCGGGGCAGGCTTCTCTTGCTGAACATGGTGGGAGACAAAATGGTCGGCACCACGCCCTTTGAAGTTGCGCAGAGGATTGAGCGTTTCGACCTTAAGTGTCATGGCGACCCCTAACGCAGCATCAAGCGTAGGCGAGCGATACTGTGGGGTTGCCAAGAAAGTTGGGTTGATGCGGCTGGAGGCAGAGGCAATATGCTCCAGCTTGATACGGTGCTCGCTGTGCTGGGGTGCAATTAGCTCGGTGTGGCGAGCGATGGGCTGCAAATCCTCCCGACGCTCTATCCGATCCACCATTAGCACGCCATCAAGATGGTCAACCTCATGCTGGATCAGTTCAGCCAGTGAAGCTGCAAGGTGATTCCAGTGGCAGGTTTTGCCTCTTTCGTTTTGGTAGCTCAGGCTGATGCTGGCGTGGCGTCTGACATTGGCAATATGGCTGGGCATGCTCATGCAGTCATCCCAGACCGGTTGCATCTCTTCGCTGCGCCAGACAATGAGTGGATTGATCAAGGTAAAGGGCCGGCCACCCAATTGAACCGCCACGATGCGCAAGGGCTCGCCTATCTGAGGGGCAGCAATGGCACGGCCAAACCCGTTTCGCGCTTTGAAGTCGGCAAGTGTGGCATGTAATTCGGAAATCACCATTGCTATATCGGACGTGATTTCTTCTACTGGCTGGGAAGCGGCTCTTAACCGTGGGTCGCCCTCGGTCAGGATCGTGCGTACTTGGCTCATGGTGTTGTCTCTGCCTATATGGTTAAGTTTGCGCTTGAGTTGCGTTAGCTTAACGGGCAATACCTTTTTACTGGCCGCATATCCATGCTGGCCAATGCGGGGAGACTGCATAATGAGTCACCAAACTGCGGGCGAGCTGCAGGCTGAGCAACTGGATGATTTTGATCGTCGAATTCTGGCTATTTACCAGCACGATACGCGTGTAACGGGGGAGAATATCGGCCAAGCGGTTGGCTTATCGGCGGCGGCGGTTCAGCGGCGGCTCAAGCGGTTAAGGGCGCGGGGCGTTATTGTCCAGGAGGAGGCGCGGCTAGATGCCAAAGCACTAGGTTTGCCAACTACCTGCATCGTCGGTGTTGATCTCGAATATGAACGTAACCAGCATGTCGATGAGTTTAAGCAGCGGATGCGGGAACACCCTAATGTTCAGCAGTGCTATTACGTGACAGGAAATTTGGACTTCGTTTTGGTAGTGGTGACTCGTACGCTTCAGGAGTACGAGGATTTCACCCGTGAGGCGCTGATGGAGCACCCTAATGTGCGTTCGTTCACAACCCTGGTGTCCATGGATGTGGTCAAATCGGGATATGCGTTACCTTTGAGTAAAACGGTGTCTGGGACAAAGCCATAACCATGAAACCTGACTTATATTGATCGAACAGCGAAATTCATCCCCCATTTTCGAGGTATCCATGCGTCGTCATGCTCTCACCTATCGCGCGTTCGGAAGGCCGCTTGAAACCTTGAAAATGGAAACATCGGAAGTTCCAGATATGGGGGAAGGCAAGCTCAGGGTGACGATGTTGTGTGCTCCAGTTAATCCATCTGACTTGATTCCTATCACCGGCGCTTACTCTCATCGTATAAGGCTTCCTGCCGTCGCCGGTTATGAAGGGGTTGGTCGTGTGATTGCTGCTCCGCGAGAATATTCCTACCTGGTTGGGAAGCGAGTTCTGCCATTACGAGGTGATGGCACTTGGCAGACTATTTTGGATTGTGATCCAGCTCTCGCTGTGCCCGTACCCGATACCATTCCTGATGCCATTGCAGCACGCGCCTACATTAACCCCTTAGCTGCCCTAATCATGCTTGAAACTTGGCCTGTAAAGGGAAAGCGTGTACTTCTCACTGGGGCTGGTTCGAACTGTGCTGAATACCTCGGGGTATGGGCATATCAGCACGGCGCCAAGGAAGTCATTGGTATATACCGTTCCGAGAGTAGAGTGGCCCGCCTGGAAAAACTGGGTATCAAACCGGTATCCATCCGAGATATGTCGAAGATCTCGCATCTGGCGCGTAAGTCCGACTTGGTATTTGATGCTTTGGGTGGGCCAGTCGCGGCGGATATATTGCAATCAATGGCACCTGAATCGACGTTTATTGCTTACGGGCTATTGACTGGGCAGGCGATTCAACCGGGGGTAAAACCTTGTGCTCGCTACAGAAGATTTCATCTACGCGATAGTTTGGCTAGGATGCCTGCAGAAACTTGGCAGCAGAGCTTCTTAGCTATCTGGAGGCTTCTAGGGCCGTCAGCGATGCCTGATTATCAAGTGTTTCCAGGCCAAGAGTGGCGACAAGCTGTAGAAGTAGCGCTTTGCCCAAGTAGCCAAAAAGCACTTCTAGACTTCGCCGGCCTGGCACAATGACCGTTGCCTCAAACTGAGAGTTTGTCCTAACAGCCAGACGTTGCTGTGGGACGAGGTTTCATTAGGTCATCGCCGCTATGATACTTGGCATGATTGAGCTGGCCCTAATCTTTCATGGAGGAGGTTCCTAATGGTAGGCCCTAGATGGTAGTTCCTAATGATAGTCCCTAATAATAGATTTAGGTTGGCCGCTGAAACTGCTGCCGCGCTTGCTCTACTCGTTGACGTGTAACGCAATTTAGCGAGTGGTCGTTGAGCAACCCCATGGCTTGCATAAAGGCAAAAGCGGTGGTGGGGCCGAAAAATTTCCAGCCGCGCTTTTTCAGCTCTTTAGCCAGTGCTATGGATTCAAGCGAGGTGGTCTGAGTGTGTGGTGCCGCTAACTCAGTCGGCTCATAGCGCCAGAAGAACGCCGCCAGCGAGCCTTCCTGCTCGACCATCTCCTTTGCACGTTGGGCGTTGTTGATAGTCGCTTCGATTTTTCCGCGGTGTCGAATAATGCCCGCATCTTGAAGCAAACGCTGTACATCCTCTTCGCTAAAGAGAGCGACTTGGTGGAAATCGAAGTGGTGAAAAGCAGCGCGAAAGTTCTCACGTTTGTTGAGAATGGTGCGCCAGCTTAAGCCCGATTGAAAGCTCTCCAAGCAGAGCTTTTCGAACAGCCGCTGATCATCATCTACCGGGAAGCCCCACTCGTTATCATGGTAGGGCAGAAATTCCGCCGCACCGCCGCACCACTGGCAGCGGGGGAGCCCATCGGGGGCGATAAAGTCGTTGGCCATTAGCTAGTCACCTATCAATTGAACCACTCCTGGGCGGTACGCCACAGGCACATGCTGATGAAATAAGCCGATGTAAGTCCCCATCCCCATAATGCCCAGACTGCATGCTCGGGGCTGGAAAGCACCAGCGAGGTAGTACATGCACACCATGCCAGCGTGACGGCGATATTGAGTGGCATGAACAGGCGCACTCGAAAGGGGTGAAGAAACTTCATCCGAGTAACGGTAAGAATGGCCAGAAGCACAATAGTGGCAAAGGTGATGGACGGCGGGAAATCAAGAATATAGAAGTAGGCGGCGGCGATATTCCAGGCGGCAGGAAAGCCTACGAAGTAATTATCCTGGCTTTTCATATCGACGTTGCAGAAGCAGAACATCGATGACAGCAGAATAATGAACACTGCAAACAGCGCAAAATTGGGTGGCAATTCAATAAAGTAGTAAATGAAAAGGGCAGGAATGAAGGCCCAGGTCAGATAATCGATGACCATATCAAGCGTTGAACCATCGAAATGGGGCAGTATGGCTTTCACTTCATACTTACGCGCCAGAGTGCCATCGATGCCATCAATCATCATCGCAGCTCCAAGCCAGAGCAGGCAGGCGACGGGATTATTATCGATCAGTGCCAGCAGCGCCATCGTGCCGAGCAGTACACCGCTAGCCGTAAATATGTGCACGCTCCATGCCTTCCATATCGAAGCGCGGGATTCTGTGTGCGAAGAGAGCGATTGAGCCACATTAACCCCATAGGGAAGGTGAGTTCCCTTTCCGTTTGGTTTAAAGATAAGTCTGTAAAGAAAGATACACTACTACAAGAACGCTTCCAGAGAATACGCCGGAAGCACATCCTTTGATGGCGTGGTTGATGTTTGGCTTCACACGCTGCGTACTCATTAATGGCGCAGCCTCTGCCATGCCTCACTTAGCCATGCACCTGCTGTCGAAAGCTCGTTTTCCGTTGAGCCCGCATAGCCAAGTACTAAACCAGGGCGCTTATGCTCAGCAAGGTAATAACGAGAGAGAGGCGAAAGCGTAATACCCACGTCATTGGCGTGCTTAACAAGACTCTCTTCCTCCTCAATAGTATCGAGTTCGGCTACCAAGTGCATACCCGCATGGCCGCCAGAGAGTCGAAGTCCAGCGGCCACCGCTGGTGCTAATGCTGCGCGCAAGCAGGCTTGGCGCTGGCGATAAGCGGCCCTCATACGGTTGATGTGACGAGTGAAATGCCCGTTGGCAATGAACTCAGCAAGCGCTGATTGGACAGGATAGTTACCCTCGCGGTGCTGTCGTGCATGGGCGCGGCTGAAGTCTTCGGCAAGTTTGTCGGGCAGTACCAAATAGCCTAAGCGTAAGCCGGGATAGAGCACTTTACTGAAGGTACCCACATAGATAACCGATGGCTGTTCGGAGAGGCCTTGTAAGGAAGGCGTGGGTGGCGTGTCGTAACGAAATTCGCTGTCATAATCATCTTCAATGATCCAGCTACCAGTGTGAGCAGCATGCTCAAGTAACGCCAGCCGCCTGGGTATTGGCATGGTCACGCCGCTAGGGTATTGGTGAGAAGGCGTCACATAGATCAGCCGTGGCGCAGGGGCATTCGCAGGGGCGAGTGACGGATTTAGCCCCTGCTGATCTACAGGAATGGGGGTTGTTACTAAGCCTGAGGTGAGAAAGCAGGCCCGGGCGCCGCCGTAACCAGGCTCCTCCATCCAAGCTGAATCACCAGGGTCGGTGAGTAACTGAGTAATCAGCTCGAATGCCTGTTGGGCTCCTTGGGTAATCACGATCTGTTCTGGCTGGCAGCGCACCGCACGGGAGAGCCTTAAATAGTCGCACAGGGCAGCTTTGAGTTCAGGCAGTCCACCGCTGGTTTGATAATCCAGCCATGACACCTTTGCATGATGATAGTGGCGCCGCAAAAGGCGTTGCCACTGCTCGCGGGGAAATAGGTCGAGTGCTGGGACACCTGGAGCAAAGGCGCGATGGCCATAGCTTAGTGTTTCGCAGAGCGCTAACAGTGTCTTGCCCCGCTTTGAGTAGCGAACAGGTAACGGGGGCGGAAGTTTGTCTCTTGTTAACAGCGTGGGTAGATTCGCGACGTAGAGCCCTGCGCCCTGGCGGGCAATCAGTAACCCTTCCGCCAATAGTCGGTCCATGGTGGCAAGTACCGTATTGCGGCTAATACCTAAGGAAAGGGCTAGGTATCGGGAAGAGGGAAGAGCGTCGCCCGCCGTCAATTCACCGTGTTGAATCCACTCCTTAAGCGAGCGGTAAAGCTGCTGCACAAGCGTCGCTTTGCCAGTCTCAGTTAGTTTTAGCGCTAGCGCCTCGGTAATCCAGTCGCTAGCGGCATCACGTCGTTTCACTGGTTCCCTTAATTTAGTGATAAGTGGCTCTTTATCATAGACCACTATGGCGGCAATCTGTGTTTAATCACCAACCAGATGGAGCAGTCGTTATGGTTAACGTCCGTGCAGCGGTACTCAATGACTTAGAGCCTCTTAGTGTATTACTCGATGGCTATCGCCAGTTTTATCAGCAGGAGAGCGATATTGATGCGGCACGTGATTTTTTAGACCAGCGCATGGGACTAGGGGATTCATTCATTCTGGTTAGCGAAAACAGCGAAGGCATACTCACTGGCTTTGTACAGCTTTACCCTGGTGTTTCCACGGTGGGCTTAAATGCACGTTGGACGTTGAATGATCTGTTTGTGTTGCCGGAGTGTCGTGATAAGGGGACCGGCAGAGCGCTAATGCAGGCCGCTACCCAGCTGGCCCATGATCATGGCGTGGCACGTTTGATATTAATGACCCAGGTAGAGAATGAACGTGCCCAACATCTTTATGAGTCGTTAGGTTGGCAGCGCAATACAGCGTTTTACGGTTACTTGCTGGATATTAAATAAGGGGCAAACGATGGCTAATGAAGATCACTCTACAGTGCTGGCGTTTCCTCCTGCTAAGCCCGCCTCAATGGCAGCTATGATGTATGACAAGCTCTGCTATCACACTGATGCCTGGGATGTGGCGCAGGATTTGGCTAATGGTATTAAGGATATTGTGGTGATCGATACCCGTAGCTTCGAACACTACTGCGCTGGGCATATTCCTGGGGCGATTAGTTTGCCGCACAAGGAGATGACGCCTGAGCGTTTGGCTGAGTTAGATCACTCAAGGGTTTATATCACTTACTGCGACGGCATTGGCTGTAACGGCTCGACCAAAGGCGCGTGGAAATTGGCAAGCGCAGGTTTGCAGGTAAAAGAGCTACTGGGAGGGTTGGATTTTTGGCGTCGTGATCAACATCCCATCCAGGTCGGTGAGCAACAGGGGAGTCTGTCCAATATGGGCACGAGCAACTGCGGTTGTTAGCATTATTTGTCTACTATGCTTGCCAAGCCCGGCGTTGAGCCGGGCTTAAACAATAGAGGATCAAGCGTTGCTTAGCTTGCGTGCTCTATGCAGGTTTTCCATGGTATTTAGGCACGCCTGGGCGGCTTCTTTCCCTTTGGTAACAAAGTGCTGGGTGTAGAAGTCATGATGCGTATTGTGCTCATGGAAGTGGTGCGGCGTTAATACGGCGGAGATCACCGGTACTTGGGTATCTAACTGCACACGCATCAAGCCATCAATCACTGCATGGGCTACAAAATCATGGCGATAAATACCGCCATCGACCACAAAGCCGGCCCCTACAATGGCCCCATAACGGCCACTTTCAGCGAGTACTTTTGCCTGTAAGGGAATCTCGTAAGCGCCCGAAACAGTGAAGGTATCCACTTGATTGGTGCTAAGGCCGCAGCGTTCTACTTCAGCAATAAAAGCTACATAGGCCTTTTCGACGATATCCTGATGCCAGTGGCCTTGAATAAACGCGATGCGTTGGGATGTGGTGTGAGCTGAAAGCGTTAGCGGAAATGTCTGATTCATGGTCATTCTCTTGGATAAGTTATACCAGAATCAGGGCACGCGGAACCGGTCGGCAGGCAACCACAAAAGATGGCTTAAGCCACTTTTGAAATTGCATGTCTAAGGTGCCGTTCTCTTTCATCCGGACTATCACCGTCGGCTTCGGCTTTTCACCGAATCTGCTGACCTCAAGAAGCTGCAATAAAAAAAACAACAATCTTGAGCGCTCGCGGGCTTAGATGACAAACGTGTAGTAAGCCACCATCACCGCCGGTGGGGACTTTCACCCCGCCCTGAGAACCTTGCTGAATATCAGCCAGACCATTTTACGCTGATTCTAAAGGCTGAGCCATGGGGGCGTCGTAATCTTTGCAGGCTCGCGCTGCATGATTATTTCACCCTGGCGTACCGATAGCAGCACCTCGCCTTGGGTACGCAGCACACTGTAGTCATCTTCGCCGTCTAACAGGTTGAAACTGGCGGGTTTGCCTACCTCAATGCCGTAACGCTCCTCAATATTGAGTGTGCGGGCGCTGTTATCGGTAATCAGCGAAAGCGCTTGGCTGAAATCCTGATAGCCCATCATTTGACAAATATGCAGGCCAAAATCCAGCGTTCTTAATAGTTTGCCGTTACCCAATGAGTACCAGGGGTCAAAGATGGAGTCCTCAGCCAAACAGACGTTAATACCCGCTGCGTTGAGCTCTTTTACCCGGGTTACACCGCGGCGTTTTGGATAGGTATCAAAGCGGCCCTGTAGATGAATGCTCTCAGTGGGGCAGGAGACAAAGTTGATGCCTGAGCGCTTGAGTAGCAGGAAAAGCTTGGAGCAGTAAGCGTTGTCGTAGGAGTGCATTGCCGTGGTGTGGCTGGCGGTAACGCGGCTACCTAAGTCGTTAAACAGTGCTTCACAGGCCAGCACTTCGAGAAAACGCGAGTTGGGGTCGTCGATCTCATCGCAGTGTACGTCCACCAGGCGGTCATATTTGATTGCCAACTCAATTACCCGCTTCATGGAAGCGACACCCAGCTCGCGGGTATATTCAAAGTGAGGGATGCCACCGACTACGTCAGCGCCGAACTCGAGCGCTTCTTCCATCAGCTTGTCGCCACCGGGGTAGGAGAGCAGGCCATCCTGAGGGAAAGCCACTACCTGAATATCAATCTTGTCCTTCAGTTCATCGCGTAAGGTGCACAGGGTTTTAAGGCCAATCAGGCTGGGGTCACTGGTATCAGCGTGGGTGCGTACAAATTGAACGCCGTTGCCGATGAGCAGGTTGAGCGTTTTAAGGGCCCGCTCGCGAATATCTGCTTCTGTCAGCATGGGCTTCCGCTCGCCCCAGCGCTCAATGCCTTCAAACAATGTTCCGCTCTGGTTCCAGCTTGGCTCGCCTGCTGTGAGTGCGGCATCAAGATGAATATGCGGCTCAATAAATGGCGCGCATAGTAGCTTGGCACCAGCATCAATTTGCCCCTCGCTTGCCTTGAGTGGCGCATTTTGGGCGGTTATCGCAGTGAACGTGCCGTTGTCTATCTCGAGCCGATAAAGCTCAGGACGCTGGCGTAGGCGAGCATTAATGATCTGCATGCGCATATTAAAAAGGACTCACTTATTGTTTGGCGATGGAGGGAAGGTTATCGCTCAGCGTAGCGTGGTTTAAGCGAAGCAGCACGGCGTAGCTGCCCGCAGCCACTGCCACACCAACCAGCGGAGGTAGTAACGGGGAAAAGTAAGCAGCTCCTGCGCCTAATGCATAGGCGGCTAAGCCTCGGCGGTTGAAATCAGGCAGTTGGGCAAACTCTAGCGCGGGGTAGCGGCCTTTATGCTTAAGCCAAAAGTTCGCCATGATCACCCCACCCATTGGTGGTATAAAAGTGCCTAGTAGCACCAGAAAGGGAATCAGCAGGTTATACATGCCGCCTATCGCCAACACGGTGCCAATCGCTGCGCCGCTAACGGTGACTAAGCGGCGTTTTTCGGTACGCAGCAAATTGCAGCCCGCCACAGCGAAGTTGTAGATGGTATTGTCCTGGGTGGTCCAGATATTCAGAAACAGCATCAGCACAGCGATGCTGACGAGCCCCTGGGCGATCAACACATCCACGATATCCGCCTGTTGGTAAATCATGGTGCCTAGAGCGCCGGTCAGCACCATTAAGCCATTACCGACAAAAAAGGCTGCCAGGGTAGCGATGACCGCGATTTTTGGCGTTTTAGCGAAACGACTCCAGTTAGTTGCTTGGGTGCCGCCGCTGATAAAGGTGCCGATAATGACGGTAATCGCTGCTGCTACGCTCATGCTTTCTGTTGGCGTTTGCTGGCTTAGTCCTGTAAAGCCGCCTGCATCCACCATCCCGGTAAACAGACTAATCAAGATAAACAACATCATAGCGGGGACAGCAAAGCGTGAGAGCCAGTCCATGCCTTTATAGCCAACCATGGCCGTAACACAGAAACCAAAGCCAAATAGCACCATTAAGGGGGTTTCCAGCCACTCCGGCATCCCTGTGGTGCGTACCAACACCAGCGCAATAGTCGCCGTACCCCAGGCGTACCAGCCAATCTGGGTAAAGCCAAGGATAAAGTCGGAGAGCTTGCTGCCCTTTTCACCGAAGCAGAAGCGTCCCATGAGCACCGAATTTAGCCCACTCTTACAGGCGATATAAGCAAGCGTTGCTGCGTAGGCCCCTAGCAGAAGGTTGCCGACAAGAATGATCCAAAGCAGTTGGCCAATGGAGAAAGCTTGGCCAAGCGACCCTCCGGCCCACATGGTGGCAGTGAAAAAGGTGAAGCCGAGTAGTACGGCTGAGGTGGAAAGAAGCCCCTTGCGGGCGCCAATAGGTACTTCACTGAGTGGGTAGTCAGACTGGTTCATGGTGGCGTTTCACCTAGCGAGTTGGGGATGAAAGGAAACTCCATGGCTACAACACTAATAGGCAAAATATGCGCCAACCTGTAGTGGCTTGCATTGATAAATAAAAAACCGCCCTGTAAGGCGGTAAAGAAGGTACTGGGGGAAAGAGTAAATAATGCGCTTAAGCATGCGCTTTTTTGGTGGAGCTGATGGGGGCAGCTTTTTCCCGGCGTTCCGCGAGGCTTTCCACCTTGCGCTGTTTCTCATAGAGAAAACGCAGCACTTCCTGGCGGTAGTGGTTGTAATTAGCATCATCCGCCAGTGTGATACGGTTGCGTGGGCGTGGCAGGTCAATATCCAGAACCTCCCCAATACGGGCCGAAGGCCCGTTGGTGAGCATTACAATACGATCAGATAGCAGCACGGCTTCGTCCACATCGTGGGTAATCATAATCACCGTATTGCCCAGCTCGTCCTGAATGCGCATGACCTCTTCCTGAAGATGGGCACGGGTGAGCGCATCGAGGGCGCCAAAGGGCTCATCCAGCAATAGCACTTTTGGTTCCATGGAGAGCGCGCGGGCAATGCCTACCCGCTGCTTCATGCCGCCAGAAATCTCTGCAGGGCGCTTATTAAGCGCGTGGGACATACCAACCATTTCAAGGTTTTTTAAAATCCACTCGTGGCGCTCGGTTTTGCTTTTGCTGCGGGCAAAGGTTTTGTTCACTGCCAGCGATACGTTTTCATACACCGTTAACCAGGGCAGCAGCGAATGATTTTGAAAGACGACGCTGCGATCTGGGCCTGGTGCATTGACCTCTTTACCATCAAGAATCACCGCGCCTGAGGTGGACTCAGTTAATCCGGCAATGATGTTTAATAGGGTCGACTTACCGCACCCTGAGTGGCCAATAATCGAGATATATTCGCCACGCTCAACACCTAGGCTAATCTCTTTTAATACATTGGTGGTCGCGCCTTTAGTTTCAAAGGTCATCTCGACCTGCTCGACGCTTAAATAGTGGGTCGCCATGATCAAAACTCCCTTCGATTAACTTTGAGTGGTGCCGCGAGTCACAAGGTTGCCAATAAAGGCCACGATGCGATCGAGGAAGAAGCCGACGATACCTACGTAGACCAGCGCCAGTACAATGTCGCTGAGCATGGAAGCGTTCCAGGCATCCCAGATAAAGAAGCCAATACCGACACCGCCAATCAGCATTTCAGCGGCCACAATCGCCAGCCAAGAGAGGCCGACACCAATCCGCAGGCCGGAGAAGATATAGGGCGCAGCGGCGGGGAGCATAATGCGGGTGAAATATTCGTAGCCATTTAAGCGAATGACCCGTGCCACGTTGCGGTAATCCTCAGGGATATTACGCACCCCTACCGATGTATTAATGATGATCGGCCAGATAGCGGTGATAAAAATAACGAAAATTGCCGAGGGCGTGCTGTCCTGAAAGCCAGCCAACGAGATCGGCAGCCATGCCAACGGTGGTACGGTGCGCAGTACCTGAAACACCGGGTCTAGCCCACGTAACGCCCAGGTGGATTGGCCCACCAGCACGCCCAGACTGATCCCTGCTACCACCGCCAGTAGGTAGCCATAAGCGACACGCTCCAGGCTGGCGAGTATCTGCCAGCCCATACCCTTGTCGTTGCCGCCGTAGTCGTAAAACGGATTGACGATTAATTCCCAAGTGTCACTGATGACTTGTGAGGGAGCCGGTAGTGCAGCGGTTGGGGAGGAGCAGAGAATTTCCCAAATACCCATTAACAGCGCCAGAATAACCACTGGCGGCAGGACCTTTTGTACCAGTGTATCGCGAAGGCGTAGCAGTGAGGGGCCAATGCTAAGCATTGGCTTGGTCAGTGTGTCAGAGCGTGTTGATGTATTCATAGTGAGTCTCCCAGGCACGCAGCGGGTTACGCCAGTGCCTTGATCTCGAGGCTGTCGAGGTAGGCTTGTGGGTTTTCAGGGTCGAAGACCTTGCCATCAAATAGCGTTTCAACACCTCGGGAAGTGGAGTCAGGAATATCGGCAGAAGCAACGCCCAACGCAGCCGCAGCTTCGCGCCATAGGTCTTCACGGTTGACCTGATCAATCAGCGCAGTGCTATCAAAATCTTGGGGGAGGTAGCCCCAGCGTTTGTTTTCGGTCAAAAACCACAGGTCGTGGCTCTTGTAGGGGTAAGACGCATGCTTGTCCCAGTAGCGCATCATATGCGGATGATTTTCCACCACCCGGCCAGTGCCGTAATCGAAGTTGCCTTGAATGCGGTCGATTAGGTCTGCGTAGGGGGCGTGAATCCAGCGGCGGCGTGAGCAGATTTGTGCCATCTCTTCGTGGTTGGCCGGATCTTCGCACCACATCTGGGCTTCCATAATGGCCATCAGCAGTGCTTTGGTGGAATTCGGGTTCGCTTCCACATAGTCGCTGCGCATAGCGAAGGCTTTTTCGGGATGGTCATTCCACAGCTCACCGGTGGTGTTGGCGGTATAGCCGATCCCCTGGTTGATTAGCTGCTGGTTCCACGGCTCGCAGACGCAGAAAGTGTCCATACTACCCACCCGCATATTGGCGACCATTTGGGCGGGGGGAATAGTGATAGTGGAAATATCCCGGTTGGGATTAATGCCACCAGCCGCCATCCAGTAGCGAATCCACATATCGTGGGTACCGCCGGGGAAGGTCATGGCGGCGCTTACCTCGTTACCAGCGCTGCGTTTGGCGGCTAGCGCCTGGGCAAATTCGCTGGTATCCAGGGCTACCTCTAAGTCCGCGTACTCGCTACCCACCGAAATACACTGACCGTTAAGGTTTAAGCGCGCCAAAATACTCATCGGCACTGGTATGTTGTTGGGCGTCATGGCACCACTGGCGATAAGATAGGGCATGGGGGTAAGAATATGTGCCCCATCAATGCCATTACGCTGTGAACCTAGCACTAGGTTGTCGCGTGTAGTCCCCCAGGAAGACTGCTTAAGTACTTCCACATCGGTCATGCCATGCTTGGCAAAAAATCCCTTTTCATCGGCCACAAATAGCGGTGCTGCATCCGTTAAGGCAATAAAGCCTAGTTTTGCTGCTGTGGTTTCCGGTGTTCCATTAGCGAAAGCCCAGCTAACCGGCAGGCTGCTAAGCAGCGCCGAGCCACCGACAACAGTGGCAGAGCTTTTGAGAAAGTGACGGCGCTCTGGGGAGTGAGAGACTTTTTTGCTCATTGCATGGTACCTGTCGTTTAAAGCATTGTTTAATAAAGCATTGTTTAATAAAACATTGTTTAAAAACGCCTTTTGAAACGCAAAAACGGCGTCTGCAAACTCGTCTTCATCTAATTGCATGAAGACTGTTGCAGACGCCGTTGTCTGTTTGTTCATCGTTTTGTAGCTGAACCTACGTTGGCTCAGTTGGTAAGCACGCTGCAGGTTGTGTGCCAAAATCACTTCTTTGTTTTAATAAAGTATTGACTTTCATGCGCTTGCTAAGGCAATTCCGATGTGATGATGGGTAGGAGCGGCACCGTAGGTTGTGCGGCGCAGTATATAAATGGTGCAGCAACCTGATGGCTGCACCAGTTCGGCCCTATATACGTTGGTGATGAGACAGGTTGGTGATGAGACAGGTTGGCGATGAGACAGATTGATGATGGGGTACGTTTACTCTTTTATTGGTTCTTATTCATAAGGTATTGCTTATTGTCGATAACTTACGTCAATTTCTGATTGAGGGAGTGGGATTTATGATTGTTTTTGAATAATTCTTTATTGTTATGATTCTTATTTGATGTTTTTTTGTTTGATCGATTAAATTATTTAATATTTTTAAGATCAGGCTAAAGCTGCCATCTTTAGCGCCGATAGATAGCTCTCCATGTTGAATAATGTTGGTTGAATTCTAATTTTCTGTTTTAAGTCATGGTTAATTAGATGGTTTCAATATACCGATATTAAGTAGACCAGCCCCGGAGGGCTCATATGAATCGAATGCTTAGTAATATCTCAGTGAAACTGAGCCTAACTCTTATTCTAGCCATTTTCTCACTGCTGATAATAATCATTGCGTTTCTCGGTTATCAGTCGGGAAAGCAAGGAAGTGCCTACCTTGCTGAGCTAGATATTGTGGCCATGGATCAAATGTTGCCGCTCAATCGTAGTCAACATTCGGTGGCCAATACTCAGTTCTTTTATGCCAGCAGCTTTGCAGCTTCCAGCGAAGGAGACACCCGCTTAGCCCGTGATCACTTAGATCAAGCGCACGCTATGCAACAAGCAGCTCAAGAAAGCTTTGCAAGCTATGAGTCCTCGGATCCTCGTGCTGTTAATTCAGAACTCGCTGAAGCGGTTACTACAGCCTTCAATAACTTGTTGCAACAGGGACTGATACCACAAGGTGAAGCATTACAGGCGGGTGATGAAGCTCGGTTCCGCTCCATAAGAGAGCAGACAAGTAATTTGAATCAGCAGTTTATGATAGCAAGTGCGGCATTCAATGATTACTTGGTCGGCTGGGGCGATGAGTTGGTGGCTGATTATGAGAATCAGATGCAATTTTTTGGATACATTGAGCTGATCGTGTTGCTGATAGCTGCGATTGTCGTCCTATTTGTTCGTATCGCCATGGTAGGCGCCATTGTTAAACCACTGAACGAGGCTGTTTTGCATTTTGAGCGTATTGCTAAAAACGATCTTTCCGGTCAGGTAAGCGACCGCGGCCGTAATGAGATCGGCAAACTGTTTAGTGCCATGCAGCATATGCAGAGTGGTTTGGCTAAAACTGTCTCTGAGGTGCGCGATAGCAGTGGTTCGATTCATATCGGTGCGCGGGAAATTGCCGGTGGCAATGCGGATCTGTCATCGCGTACGGAACAGCAGGCTGCTTCGCTACAAGAGACGGCGGCAAGCATGGAGCAATTAACGCAAACGGTAAAACAAAACGCTGATAATGCGCGTCAGGCAAGCACGCTCGCGAATGACGCTTCTAGTACGGCCGTTCAGGGAGGGGAGGTTGTTGAACAGGTGATCACCACCATGCATGGCATCTCTGATAGTTCGCAAAAAGTAGCGGATATTATTAGTGTTATCGACTCTATCGCTTTTCAAACCAATATTCTGGCGTTGAATGCTTCGGTGGAAGCGGCGCGAGCAGGTGAGCAGGGGCGTGGTTTTGCCGTGGTGGCTAGTGAAGTACGTAACTTGGCCAGCCGCAGTGCTGATGCCGCCAAAGAGATCAAAACACTGATTGATGCATCATCGACTCAGGTAAAAGAAGGCTCGGCTTTAGTCGAAAGTGCGGGGGCTACGATGCGTGAGGTGGTGTCTTCGGTGCGCCGCGTGACCGATATCATGGATGAGATATCGGCGGCGTCTCAGGAGCAAAGTTCGGGTATTGAGCAGGTCAACCAAGCCGTTTCTCAGATGGACGAGGTGACCCAGCAGAATGCGGCACTTGTTCAAGAGGCCTCTTCTGCGGCGAGCTCACTAGAAGAACAGGCGGCGCGGCTTGAAAGCGTTGTGGCTTCCTTCCGCTTAGTTGAAGGTGAGGCCATTGTTCAATCCACGCCAATGATTCCGGCGAAAACGCAACAGGCATTACTCCGCCCCGCACCTCGGGCAACCCAATCAAAAAGCAGTGCGGATCATGAGTGGGAGGAGTTTTAGGCCTACACTTCTTGCTTGCCGTTTGGCTGCTCCCCTCTCTCATCCATGCTATGAGAGAGAGGGGCAACGCTTAGTTACTTGGTGGGCCTAGTTATCTGACGAGACTAGTGATCTGATGAGACTAGTTAACTGATGAACCTAGCGCTGCAGCAACTTCGTCGATTTGCAGCGCCAAGCTTTGCAGGCCGCCGCCAGAGAGGTACCACAACTCAGGCGTTAGCATAACGACCTGTGTGTTCTCTGCACCGGCTTCGGCCAGGGTTTGGGCTAACACATCTGTGTCGGCGGGCTCACCGCCAATTGCGGCGCTGCGGTCAATAACCAGCACGATTTCTGGATCAATTTCAGCAATGGCTTCAGCAGAAAGCGGGGTAAAGGTGCGCTCGCCGCGTGTCTCGGAAGTGACACTCTCAGGCATCTCAAGCGCTTTTACGCCCAACACACCATGCACCACCGGGTGCTGATTTAACATCAGGTTGCCACCGTTATGAGTCACTACCAGGGTGCTTGGGGCGTTGCTCAAGGCGTCGCGCTGAGTTTCTATCTCGTTATGTAGGATTTCAAGCGCTTCTTCTGCTTCAGCTTCTGCCCCTGTCTGACTGGCTAGTTCGCGAACGTTAGCGTCAAAAGCGGCAAGGTAGTCGTCGCCTTGCAGGCTAGTGTTGAGCAGAGGGGCAATCTCGCCCAGCTCTTCTTCCCAGTCGCCCTGGCGGCCGGTGTAGAGAATCAAAGAAGGCTCGCTTTCGCTAAGGGCTTCCATATCTGGCGAGCGTAGGCCACCAATATTGGTGTATGTCTCTTCCGCGTACTGCTCAAGATAGTTCGGTAAACTGGCTTTCGGTACACCTACCACCTGATCGCTGAGGCCAAGGGCATCTAGGGTATCAAGACTGCCCAGGTCGAACGTAGCGATACGCTGCCCGGTTTGTGCGATGCTCGCCGTTGACAGCAGTAATGTAGCAGTGGCAGTGAAGGCACACATTTTGAGCTTCATCTTAACTCCTTTATGAGAAAATATTTTATATGCGATATTTTCTCATATTCTCAAGTAAACGATAACTTGTCGTCCTTTGTTTAGGGAACAGGGTGTTGCGGGAAACGCTACCGCCCTCACGAGTGAAGGGCGGTGGCATTAAACAATCTAGCGTTTAGGAGGCGACGCGAAAAGGGTTACGCGGATCGTTATCCCAGGTTAGGAAGGGTTTGCCGGTCTCTTGGGGCTCCATGGTGATGCAGTTTTCTACTGGGCAGGTGATCTGGCACAGATTGCAGCCGACACACTCCTCTTCGATCACCTCATAGCGGCGGGCGCCGTCCTGTTCGGTAAGTTTGGCAATCGATTGGTGAGAGGTATCTTCGCAAGCGATATAGCAGCGGCCGCACTCGATACATAAATCCTGATCGATCTTAGCGATGGTCTTGAAGTTGATATCCAGGTGTTTCCAGTCGGTGGTCTGCGGTATTGCTTTACGGGAAAACGCCTCAATGGAGTCGTAGCCTTTTTCCGCCATCCAACGAGAAAGGCCATCCTTCATCTCTTCTACAATACGGAAGCCATTGAGCATCGCTGCGGTGCATACTTGCACGCTGCCAGAACCTAGGGCGATAAACTCGGCCGCATCCCGCCAGGTAGAGATACCACCAATACCGGAAATCGGTAGCGTTGGCGTCGCCGGATCACGAGCAATCTCCGCCACCATATTCATCGCGATGGGCTTAACTGCGCTGCCACAGTAGCCGCCGTGGGTACTTTGGTGGCCCACGGTGGGTTTGGCGACCATATTATCCAGGTCGATACTGGTGATCGAGTTGATGGTGTTGATCAGCGACACCGCATCGGCGCCACCCCGCAGCGCTGCCTGGGCACCCACGCGAATATCGGTGATATTGGGGGTGAGTTTTACAATCACTGGCTTGGAGTAGTGCTTCTTACACCAGTAGGTGACTTTTTCGATCAGGTCTGGGTTTTGGCCCACTGCCGCGCCCATGCCGCGCTCCGGCATACCATGGGGGCAGCCCAGGTTTAGCTCGATGCCGTCCGCCCCGGTGGCTTCCACCAGCGGTAGAATATACGCCCAGGCCTCCTCGTTGCAGGGCACCATGATGGAGACGATCAGCGCGCGGTCGGGCCAATCCTTTTTCACCTGAGCGATCTCTTTAAGATTGATCTCCAGCGAACGGTCAGTAATCAGCTCGATATTATTGAAGCCGATGACTTCGCGGTTTTTTCCGTAGTGGGCCGAGTAGCGGGAAGAGACGTTCACCGCCGGTGGCTCTTCGCCTAGGGTTTTCCATACCACACCACCCCAGCCAGCCTCATAGGCGCGCACCACGTTGTAGGCTTTGTCGGTGGGTGGGGCGGAGGCGAGCCAGAACGGATTGGGGGCTTTAATGCCGGCAAAGTTCACCGACAGATCAACGCCGTTGACCACACTGTCGCCGCTATTTTTCTTACCTGGAAAAGAGAGCGGGGAGAAAGGTGTTGTGTTCATGCGGCCTCCTGCTTGGCGGCAAGCGCTTGATGAATAGCGTGGGCAGCCAGCTTGCCGTGCTGCACGGCCTGTACAGTGAGATCCTGGCCGGGTTTTACGCAGTCGCCGCCAGCGTAAACATTGGGCAGTGAGGTTTGGAACATCTCATTGACGTGAATGCGTTCGCCATCGCGAGTAAGTTCAGCGGCGGTAGCATCGCTTAGGCTTTCGCTATCAAAGCCTTGGCCTATAGCGGTGAAAATGGCGTCGGCGTTGATTTCAAAGGTTTCCCCAGTGGTCGTCAATCTGCCTGCTTGATCTGAGGTCTTGGCAAAGCGCATGCCTGCCACGCAGCCTTGATCGTCCAGTAAAATTTCATCAGGTTGTGCCCAGGTCACCATACGCACGCCATTGGCTTTGGCGATCTCTTGCTCGTGGTCAGTGGCTGACATTGCCTCAACACCACGGCGATAGACCAGCGTTACCTCGGTGGCGCCCAGGCGAGACATTTGGGTGGACATATCAATGGCAGTATTGCCCGCACCAATCACAATGCAGCGCTTGGCCACGGCCAAACTACCCAGGTCGTCGGCCTGGCGGAGAACCTTGATGTAGTCCACCGCAGGCATCAAGCCGGGGGCCTGTTCTCCGGTTAAACCCATGGCACGGCTGGCGCCCAGGCCTAAACCAAGAAATACGCTATCGTACTGCTTACGGAGCGTCGCAAGTTCCAGGTTATCGCCCAGACGCTGGCCGTACTGGATATCAATGCCGCCGATCTCAAGCAAGAATTCCACTTCCTTGCGGGCAAAGTCGTCGGTCATTTTATAGCGGGCAATACCGTATTCGTTTAGCCCCCCGGGTTTTTGCTCGGCTTCAAAAATGGTTACCTGGTGGCCCAGCATCGCTAGACGGTGGGTGCAGGAGAGCCCCGCAGGCCCGGCACCCACTACGGCAATATGGCGGCCTGTGCTGGAAGAGCGCTTAAATGGGTGGCTATCGAACTGCATGTGATCGGTGGCGTGGCGCTGTAACAGGCCGATTAGCACCGGCTGGCACTCGGCATCGTGATTACGCACACAGCTGCGTTCGCAGAGGATTTCGGTGGGGCACACCCGGGCGCAGCTGCCGCCTAGAATATTGGCTTCCAGAATGGTTTCTGCTGCGCCGTTGATATTGTTCTCGCTGATTTGGCGAATAAAGCTAGGAATATCAATGTCCGACGGGCAAGCCTCAACACAGGGCGCATCAAAGCAGTAAAGACAGCGTTGGCTTTCGATGATCGCTTGGCGCTGGGTTAACGGTGGGTGAAGATCGCTAAAGTTGCTTTCCAGCGTCTGCGGGTCGTAGGTGCCGACCTCTTTTGCGCTGGGTAGATGATTCAGTTGGCTAGTCACGGTAGAGCCTCCACTGTTTTTATAGGAACAACTTTTATAGAAACAACAGTTATTAAGCGCCGGTTATCGTTTAACGGCGACCGGGGCATTAAGCTCGGCACGCTTGGCCAGCAGCTCGAATACACCTGGGTAGGCCGGGCGTTCTAAATAGCGGCCTGCACCGCGCTCTGCGCGCAGGTCGCCGTCGCGCCATACCCACTTGCCTTGGCTAATGGTATGGCGGGCAATGCCGCGCACTGTTTTGCCCTCGAAGATATTGAAGTCAACGTTTTGATGGTGAGTTTTGGCCGAAATCGTGCGGGTTCCGTTGGGATCCCACACCACGATATCTGCATCTGAACCGACCTGAATCGCCCCTTTGCGCGGGTAGAGGTTGAATATCTTAGCGGTGTTGGTGGAGGTCACAGCGACAAACTCCTGGGCCGAGAGCTTGCCAGTATTGACGCCTTCGTCCCAGATGACCGCTAGGCGATCTTCCACCCCGGCGGTGCCGTTGGGGATTTTGGTAAAGTCATCTTTCCCGGCGGCTTTCTGCTCTTCACAGAAGCAGCAGTGATCGGTGGCAGTGGTTTGTAAATTGCCAGATTGCAGGCCCTGCCAAAGTGCCTCTTGATGGCCTTTGGGGCGGAAAGGGGGGCTCATCACATGGGCGGCTGCCGTTGCCCAGTCCGGGTGTTGGTAGACGCTGTCGTCAATCACCAAATGCCCCGCCAAGCATTCGCCAAATACCGGGTGGCCCTGCTGGCGGGCGTAGGCAATCTCATCTACCGCGTCTTTGGTGGAAACATGCACCAGGTACACCGGTGCCCCCAGGGTAGTGGCGATGCGAATCGCCCGGCTGGCGGCTTCGCCCTCTACTTGCGGCGGGCGAGAAAGCGGATGGGCTTCTGGCCCGGTAATGCCCTGGGCGAGCAGTTTTTGCTGCATGTGATACACTAGCTCGCCATTTTCTGCGTGTACTGTCGGTACCGCGCCAAGCTCCAGGCAGCGTGAAAAGCTCTCCACCAGAATGTCGTCGGTGGCCATAATGGCGCCCTTGTAGGCCATAAAGTGCTTGAAACTGTTAACCCCATGCTCCCGCACCAGGGTGCCCATCTCCTCTTTGACGCTTTCATCCCACCAGGTAATCGCTACGTGGAAAGCGAAGTCGGTGGCGGCTTTTTCTGCCCAGCCTTGCCAGGTTTCAAAGGCTTCCAGCAGTGATTGGCCGGGGCTGGGAATCACAAAATCGATAATCGTCGTGGTGCCGCCAGCCATGGCAGCAGCGGTGCCTGTGTAAAAATCCTCACTGGCCACCGCGCCCATAAACGGCATCTGCATATGGGTGTGAGGGTCGATACCGCCGGGCATCACGAGCTGATTACTGGCGTCGACAATTTCGCAATCGGCAGGGACGTCCAAATCGGTGCCGATGGCGTGGATTTTTCCATCGATACACAGCACATCTGCACGGTAGGTATCGGCGTGGGTGACCACGGTGCCGCCCTTGATTAATAGGCTCATTGTTAGCTCCTTTGGGGATTTATTAACAGGGCTACTCGCCATCGGTTAAGCGGGTATAGGTTTCCGGGCGGCGGTCGCGGAAGAACTGCCAGTTGTTGCGCACCTCACGCACCATATCCAAGTCGATCTCATGCACCAGCAGCTCGTCTTCGGTTGCGCTGGCCTGGGCTTCGATCTTGCCGCGGGGGTTTACGATGTAGCTGGAGCCGTAAAAGTCGCCAATATTCCAGGGCGCTTCGGTTCCGACACGGTTGATGGCGGCGATAAAACAGCCGTTGGCGGCGGCAGAGGCGGGCTGCTCGAGTTCCCAAAGGTATTGGGAAAGCCCTGCCACAGTGGCGGAAGGATTAAAGATTACCTCGGCGCCATTCAGTGCCAGCGCTCGCCAGCCTTCGGGGAAGTGGCGGTCGTAGCAGATATACACACCGATTTTGCCGTAGGCAGTATCAAACACTGGCCAGTTGGATTGACCCGGCTTGAAGAAAAACTTCTCCCAAAATCCGGCGACCTGGGGGATATGGGTTTTGTGGTATTTGCCTAGATAACTGCCATCGGCATCGAACACCGCGGCGGTGTTGTAGTAAACACCGGTCTCGGTCTCTTCATACACCGGCACGATGATCACCATGCGATGCTTAGCAGCAAGTTTCTGCATCATCTGGCAGGTAGGGCCTTCCGGTACCCGCTCAGCGGCGGCGTACCATTTGCCATCCTGGCTGGGGCAAAAGTAGGGTTGGTTAAACACTTCCTGGAAGCACAGTACCTGTACACCCTGTTCGGCTGCTTGCTCAATCATCGGCAGGTGCGCTTCGTTCATGGCGTCACGAATCGCAGCTGGGTCCAGGTCTGTACTGGTTTTTAGGCCCATTTGAATTAAGCCAATTTTCATCTTCTGCATTAGACACTCCCTCTGATTATTTTTTTAAAGAGTTCTTAGGAGTTGAGAATTAATATTATAAAGCTGACTAACAAGACAGCTTTTATTCAAAGTATCGCTGGCTTAGTGGTTTTAGCAAGTAGTGAGTAGGAATTTTATAGATGTTATTTAACTCTTTGAGTTTGTTTGTTTTTATTGCTTTGTATCATTCTTTTCACTTTTTTGGTGAGTCGATGCACTGTTTTGGATATGGTTGTTAACCCTTTAAAATCAGTTGTTTTTGATTTTTTGTCAGAATTTTTCAAACAGTGAATTGGTTAATGTTGGTGCAAATGTTTTTTTTGAGCTAGCTTTGTTAAGCCAGTTTTTACTGGTTGATAACAAATAAAAAAGATAACAAGCTAACAATAATATTGTTGTCCGTTAAGGCAGCTTTTTAATCAATGAGTTAGTCGTCCCGGTCTGGAGTAGGCATGCTTATTGCTCTGAATATGGCTGATACCGTGAATACGATGGGCAACGGCGCTGCTGAGGAGAGAAAAATGACTGGCTCAACATCCCAAATGGTAGATAAAGAGGGGTTAATTGAACTTGATGTGAAAGCGGACGTGCGTGGTAGCTCCCGCTTTAACGAGGATATCGCGCCCACTCAGGCTAGCGAGCGCACCTGGAGCAAATGGAACATAGCAGCGTTGTGGGTAGGCATGTCGATTTGTGTGCCCACCTATACGCTGGGAGGCGTGCTAACCGCCTACTTCGGATTAAGTGTGGGTGAGGCGCTGTTTGCTATCTTGCTGGCAAATGTGATCGTGCTGATCCCTCTTACCTTAAACGCTTTTCCTGGCACTAAATTTGGCATTCCCTTTCCTGTCGTATTGCGCTCCTCATTCGGTATCTTAGGCTCTAATGTGCCTTGTTTAATACGCGCACTTGTAGGTTGTGGCTGGTTTGGTATTCAGACCATGTTTGGTGGTTTAGCCATTCACCTGCTGCTTTCAGCACTGATTCCTGCCTGGGCAGCCTTGGGCGGTGTGGGGGAGGTGATCGGCTTTTTTGTATTTGGCGCGATGAATCTCTATGTGGTCATTCGTGGAGCTGAGTCGATTAAGTGGCTGGAAACGCTGGCGGCACCGCTGCTGCTTGCCGTTGGTATCGGACTCATGATGTGGGCGTGGCCACATATGTCGATGACTGAGCTGCTGGCGCAGCCGCCATCACGCCCTGAGGGTGCCTCGGTATATGGTTATTTCTTTGCAGGCTTGACCGCTATGGTGGGTTTTTGGGCGACGCTGTCGTTGAATATTCCTGACTTTAGCCGTTTTGCCAAAAGCCAGAAGGACCAAATTGTGGGGCAAGTGATTGGCTTACCGTTAACGATGTTTTTCTTTGCCGCATTAGGGGTGGTGCTCACCGCAGCGTCTGAGTCGTTAGTGGGACAAACAATTGCTGACCCGGTCAACCTGATCGGTATGATCAATAGCCCCTTTTGGGTTGTGTTAGCGATGTTGTTAATTATTATTGCAACGCTTTCTACCAATACCGCCGCTAATATTGTGTCTCCCACTAATGACTTTCAGAACATCGCTCCCAAATGGATTAACCAAACCCGCGGCGTACTACTCACGGGGGCGGTAGGTGTGTTGCTGATGGGTTACGATCTTTTGCAAAAAGCGGGGGTGATTACTCAAGGTGCTTCGCTAGAGCAAATGTACTCTAACTGGCTGCTGGGTTACTCCAGCCTGCTAGGCCCTATTGCTGGCATTATGGCGGTGGATTACTTCCTGATTAAAAAGCAGCGCTTGGATGTACCGAGCCTATATATGGATAACCACGCCTATCCTGCGGTGAATGCTGCTGGGTTTATTGCCTTTGGTGTTCCGGTATTACTTACGTTGGTTTCGCTGCTAACAGGCACGATGAACTGGTTTTACAACTACGGCTGGTTTACAGGCTCAGCGCTGGGGGCAATTATTTATTATATAGCAAGCCAAGTGCTCGCAACGTCTTCCCAGGTAGGGCCTGTGCCACTGGTCGCTAGTGACGTGGCAAAACAGCCATAAGACAGTTTTTTGAAAACAGTCCTACGCGGTGCCTGTTGATAGAATATCGACCTGACTGAAAAGTAACGCTCGGCCAAGTGCCGAGCGTTGTAGGGTTTATCCTGGCTGTTTAAGGAAGCTCAGAAAAGCATTCACCACTCGGTTGGGGCGGCGATCATGGCGAGTGATCAGGACGAATGGCGTACGATAGTGCTGGGTGGATGCGTGGAGCGCGCGCATTTTGCCTGCCGCTACCCACTGGGCGGCTACGTGCTCAGGCAGAAAGCCGATAAAGCGTCCTGTAAGAATTAAAAATGCAGCGCCTTCGCGGTCGGAAGCCGACGCCTGTGGGGTTAGCGTATCGTGTGCCTGGCGGGCATTACTTGGCAGAGGGTAGCGTGGGGCAATGGCTGGAGCGCTAGCGATTTGAGCAGCACTTATTGCCTCGTCGGGCGAATCAAACAACGGATGGTCCGCTGAACAGTACAGGTAGGAGGGCTCATCATACAGCAACCGGGTTTCCAAGCTCGTAGGTAGGTTAACTGCCGGTACTACGCCCACGTGCAAGTGGCCGTCCATAACTCCACGGATCACCGCATCCGATGGCTCCATATGAATATTAACGGTGACGCTATGATGGGGCGCGGTTAATTCGGCGAGCGCGTGAGTAACGTGCATATCGGGTAAGGTAACTAAGTTATCGGTAATACCGATATTTAGCTCGCCCTTAATGCTATGGTGTAGCGCGTTCACATCGCTTTTAAAGGTTTCAAGAGCTGTTAGAAGCGTCAAACCCGCCTGGTAAATTTCCTTACCTTCTTCGGTTAAACTAAATCCACCACGCCCGCGCTGGCAGAGTGAAAACCCCAGCCTTCCTTCTAAATCATTCATATGTTGGCTAATCGCCGAGCGGCTGATGCCCAAAGCGGTTTCAGCAGCAGTGAAACCTCCGCACTCCACCACGGTTTTGAAAATACGTACGAGGCGTATTTCGTAGTCGCTCATTTGGCCAAGCGGTGCCATAACAATTCCTTGGTATGCAGACTGGCGATGCTTATCATCACACTTTTAAACAAATTAACTGCGATAAAACCTGATATACATCACAAAAATATCGCGGCACTATCAGGTGAAGCCACGTGTTAGCGTATGTGGTGTATCGGTTCTGGTTCTTTTATCACACTGTATCAGGTGCCCTACAGGGATACCTGGATAAGGCCTCTGCGCGATGTCCATCACTTCCACTGATGTAAATAATAAAGCTCTAAATGCAGTGAATAATTACCGCCAGCAGCGGCGAAATGTGATTGCGTTTTATGTGCTGGCGCTTGTCGTTACTACAGTGCTCTTTGGCTGGTTACTTCATGAACAGTATAAGCAAGAAATTGAGGCTGCAGAGTCGCGCATTACCGCTCGCGCTAACGTAGTCTCTGAGTGGGCAATGGGCGTATTTGCACAAAGTGGACAAGCGTTGTTTGGCCTCAGCGAATTATTAGCTATACAGGGCATGCCTGATAGCGGCCATGTCCAGGCGTTACAGCATTCGTTAGCAAACCTGACCCTATATGTGCCTATGGTTGACAATGTCTCCGTCTTTGGGCCAGAGGGGCATAGTTTGGCGAGTGGTCGCAGCAACCGCAGCGCTGGCTTGGATATCAGCGAGACGATTTTTTTTAATGCCTTGAAACAGGGCGAGCAGCAGGAGTTGATCACGCCGTTATATTGGTCTGCCAATGATCAGCGTCACTACCTATACCATGGGCGACGATTAGAGAGCCCGAGCGGCGATTTCACTGGCGTGGTGATCTCTAGTATTGCTCCTGAAGTCTTTGCGGAGTCACTTGAGCAGATGAGTGTTCATGACGGAGAGAGCATTGCACTGGTCGACTCCGACTTAAAATTGATTGCGCGACACCCTACTGTTGGTGAGCAATTTACCATTGGCAGGAAGATTGAGAACCCTGAGACGGTCCAGTGGATAGCGAGCGGTGAGCCGACTTGGTCCATCAATATGCGTTCGCCGATTGATGGACGTGAGCGGCTGTTTCGTATGCAGCGGGTTGGTGAATATTCCATGCTGGTGGCGGTCGGTATTGACCTTCACGAATTACTGACGGGTTGGCGACAGCGTGCCTTTATTTTGACACTTGTGATGGCGGTGGTTGCGCTGCTAGGCGCCTGGGGGGCGCGCCACTACCTCAACCGCCTTCTGCTGGCTTATCAGTTACACGAACGAATAATAGAACGCGAGCAAGCGCGCTCAGAAGCCCAGGCGCGTGGCGCACAAATGGATGCCCTGGTGCACTCGATCCAGGATTTAATTTTTGTGTTTGATGTTGAGGGGCGCTTTAGCTACATCCATGCGGCGGCTCCTGAGCAATTGCTCATTGATCGCCATGAAGCGCTAGGAAAACACTATGCCCAGGTGCTGCCTGGCCCATTAGTCGCTGCATTTACTGCCGTGTTTGAACGGGTGCAGCAGTTTCATCAAGTAGAACGATTTGAGTACCCTCTAACGTTAGGCACACAGCCCCATCACTTTCATGCCACGGTAAGCCCGCTAGTAAATAGCAATGGACAGTTTGAGGGGGTGCTATCGGTGAATCGTAATATTACCGAAGCAAAGCGAGCAGAGGTGGAACTGCAAATTGCTGCTGCAGCCTTCCAAACACACTTAGGGATTCTTATTACTGACGCACGGGGTTCAATTCTTAAGGTAAATGACACCTTCACCCGTATCACTGGCTATAGCGAAGCCGAGGTTGTGGGTCAAAAACCGCGTATATTCAGTTCTGGCGGGCATAATGCTGCGCTTTATCGCCGCCTGTGGAAGCACGTTATCAAAACAGGCAATTGGGAGGGGGAAATTTGGAATCAACGTAAGGATGGTGAGCTTTTCCCCGAGTGGTTAACCGTTAGCGCGGTTTATAGCGCAGAAGGCACGCTCACCCACTATGTGGCTACTATGAGCGATATCAGCGAGCGCAAAGCCGCTGAGCAAGAGATTCACCAACTGGCGTTTTATGACACTCTGACTGGGTTGGCGAACCGGCGCCTGTTTATGGATCGTATGGGGGCTGCACTCAAAGAGCTTCAACGTCATCAGCGGTGCGGTGCGCTGCTAATTATTGATATCGATAACTTTAAGCAAGTCAATGATACCCTCGGGCACTATGCGGGGGATCAGCTATTACAGAGCGTGGCACGGCGAATGGGGAAAATGCTTCGCGATACTGATACCTTAGCGCGGTTGGGTAGCGATGAATTTGCTGTGTTAATTGAGGGTATTGATAGTGGGTTTGCCCAAACCACTCAGCTAGCGGAGCGTATCGCACATAAATTGCTGGCAACCATTAGCGAACCCATGCAGCTGGCCGAGGAGAACATAGTGGTTTCGGGTAGCGTTGGGATTGCGGTTATGGCAAGTAATGGGTACAGCGAAGATGACTATCTTCAGCAAGTGGATATGGCGCTTTTTCAAGCTAAAAACAGCAGTCGCCATCGAGTGTGCTTTTTTGATCCCTCAATGCAGGCCACGCTGTTAGCCCATGTGAAGCTAGAAGCGGACTTGCGCCAGACGCAGGTCGACCAGCAGTGGCAACTTTATTACCAGCCGCAAGTGAACCAGTGTGGCGCTATAACCGGGGTAGAAGCGTTGCTGCGCTGGCAGCATCCCGAGCGAGGCATGGTTTCTCCAGGTGAGTTTATCCCGTTGCTGGAAAGCAGCGGCTTGATTAACGATGTGGGTGAATGGGTACTGGAAGAAGCTTGCAATCAGTTGGCCCGCTGGGCACGGTGCCCACCACTTAATGAATTGACCATCTCGGTCAACATTAGCCCACTACAGTTTCGTGATGAAGGCTTCTTAAATCGTGTAGAGGGTGTGTTTACGCGCACCCAGGCACCACTTTATCGCTTAAAGTTGGAAGTGACCGAGTCGCTGTTTGTCGAAGCAAGAGACGAGGCCCGGGATAAAATGCTTGCCTTAAAAGCACAGGGGGTGCGTTTTTCACTGGATGATTTTGGCACCGGTTACTCCTCACTAGCGTACTTGGCCCATTTGCCATTGGATCAGTTGAAAATCGATCAAGCCTTTGTTCAGCAGGTACTCGAAAGTAAAGCCAATGCGGCGATTGTCGAAAGTACGATTGCCCTGGCGGAGAGTCTCAACCTTGAGGTCATTGCTGAAGGTGTCGAGAATGAAGCGCAGCAGGCGTGGCTACTGGCACACGACTGCAACGCTTTTCAAGGTTATCTGTTTGGGCGCCCAGCCACTGCAAAGGCAATTGAGCAGCTGATTTTGGGGAATTAACCGGTTGGGCTGGATAGCAGGCAAGCTTCGATATCCATGCGAGGTGCTGCCAGTGTATCGGGGAGAATAACTTCCAAGCGTGAGTCCTGCCGCCAGGCGCAGCTCTCTACGCTAAGAGTTCCGTTAGCGCGGTTCAGCCGTTTCCAGCCATGTCCTGTGTGAAACACACCTTTTACCCGCGCTGCAGCGGGTAGCTCGCCCAGCCAGGTCGCTAAGCAGTCAAGATCGAAGCATTCACTCGGGTGCCAGCGCATTCCTGTACTGGTATAGCCAAGGGCGCTGGCGGTTTCATGCTGGGGTTTGCCAAGCGGGGGAGGGAAGTCAAAAAAATGGCCCTCCAGGCTGGGGACGGCAGCTTGCTGTTGGTGTGCCGCTGGCACGTTAGCACTTTTCGAAGCTGCTTTACCGCTCTGCAGTAAGCGGGCAATCGACAATTGCTCAGCGTTGGCGTGGTGTATCCACTTGCGTGGTGGCCAGAGCGCTTCGGCGAAGTGCTGAGCGTTTTCAAGCTGCTCAGGAGTGGCTTGTTCCCGCATGGTGATGACGACAGCATCGGCCATGGCAAGCTGGTCTTGAAATGTCTCATGGGCCAGCGCACGCGGTTCGTCTAGGCGGCGAGGGTCAAGAGTGGCGATAATGTCATGCACCGCTACGACATCTTGAAACGTCTCGCCACGTAACAGATCAAGCAGACCTGCTGGGTGGCCCAGGCCCGAAGGTTCGATAATCACTCGGTCAGGCTTGCTGCGTGCCAATAGATTAACCAGAGCCGCTTGAAGAACAAATGCAAGTTGGCAGCACAGACAGCCGCCTGGCAAGCCTTTTACTACGACATCATCGCGCTGCTCGAACATTGCTTGATCAATGCCGATTTGGCCAAACTCATTGACTAAAATTGCCCATTTCTCTCCCACAGGCTTCTGTTCGATCAGGCTATGGATAAGTGTGGTCTTACCACTACCTAAAAAGCCGGTGATGATATGCACCGGCACGTGTGTTGGTGCTGGCAAGGCTTAGCCCCCTGTCATATTCATAAAACGGACGACCTGCACATCACCATCGGTGGTGAAGTGGTGGCGCTCAGGTTTCAGCGGCAGGGCCTTGATAATGGCTGTTTTTAGCGCCTGCATATCCCCTGGGTAGCGGCGCAGCACGGCGCGCAGATCCACCGAATGTTCGTTACCTAAACAGAGCAGTAAGCGGCCTTCCACTGTTACGCGGACACGATTACAGGTGTCACAAAAGTTGTGGCTATGGGGAGAGATAAATCCCACACGGCTGTTGCTATCGGCCATCTTAAAATAGCGCGATGGGCCGGGGGTGGTTTCGGTGGTGGGAATGAGCGGATAGCGGGTTTCAATCAGCGCCTGAACATCGTCGCTGGAGCAGAAGGTCTCCGCACGGGAGTGATCAGAAACGTCGCCCAGCGGCATCTCTTCAATAAAGCTAATATCCAGCCCTTTCTTGCGGGCAAACGCCACTAGGTCGATAACCTCATCGTCATTGCGGCCTTTTAAGATCACTGCATTGAGCTTAATACGTTTAAAGCCCGCTTCCTGGGCAGCGTGAATGCCATCAATGACCTTGGCCAAGTCGCCGGTGCGGGTCAACTGTTTGAAGCGCTCAGGGTCAAGAGAGTCCAGGCTGATATTCAGCCTGCGCAGGCCGCTAGCATAAAGCTGCCTGGCATATTTTCGCAGGCTGGCAGCGTTGGTGGTCATGGTGAAGTCGGTAAGCCCTGGTAGCGTGCCTATCTCTTCCACTAACTGTTCAATACCTTTACGCACCAGTGGTTCGCCGCCGGTTAGGCGGATTTTTTCAACACCCAGTTCGGTAAACGCGCGGGCGACCATTGCTAGTTCTTCCAGCGTAAGTACTTGAGCGCGAGGCAGAAACGTCATCTCCTCGCTCATGCAGTACACGCAGCGAAAGTCACAGCGATCCGTCACCGAGATACGCACATAACTAATGCGTCGACCAAAGCCGTCGATCAGTTGCTTGGCAGGCCGTTGTTGTGGGGACTGTTGTGGGGATTGTTGTAGGAATTGTTGGTTGGTCATTGCCACCCCATTAGTGGTTGAATTGTCACTGCTTCGCCTGGTTGAGCTCCTGCTTGATTATCACCTAACTCAATTAGGCAGTTGGCCACTACCATAGAGGTTAAAATACCCGAGCCCTGGGCGCCAGTCGTACGGACGTGAAGCACCCCGTGTGGATCACAGTGGTATACACCGCGTAGAAAGTCAGTGCGTTTGAAACGGCTTTTTAACGGCGTTTCTGCGATGGCGGTTAAGCGCACTGGCGGTGTGGGTGTTAGCCCTAGCAGGCGCTGTAGAAGCGGCACGACAAACTGGCTAAAGGTTACCATGACAGCCACGGGGTTGCCGGGGAGGCCAATAAAAGGCGTGTGTGATTGGCCAAGCCTACCACAGGCCATTGGGCGCCCAGGGCGAAGTGCCACCCGCCAGAAGGCAAGTTGCCCCAGCTGCTCTAATGCTTGCCTGGTAAAGTCGGCATGACCAACGGAAACGCCGCCGCTGGTAATTACCAGGTCGCTGTTTGCGGCAGCCTCTGCTAGCGCATTCTGAATAGTGGTCTGGTCATCAGGCAGAATACCTAGATCTATTACTTCGACCCCTTGCTCAGCGAGCAGACCCATCAAGGTAAACCGGTTGGTGTCGTAAATACCAGCACTGGGCAGCGTTCTGCCAGGCGGAGTGACCTCATTGCCAGTGGAGAAAATCGCCACTTTAGGGCGCTTGAAGACCGCAACCTCGGCATAGCCCAGCGATGCAATAAGCCCTAGGCAGGCGGCATCTAGGCGTGTGCCTGCTGTTAGTGCTACTTCTCCTGCAGCGATATCTTCCCCAGCTTGGCGAACGTGCTGGCCGCGTAGTACCCGCTCTGGTGTATTAATCTCCACGCTATCGGGATGCTCAACTAATTGTTCACGCATAACCACGGTATCGGTGCCCGCTGGAAGCGGTGCACCGGTAGTGATGCGCACACACTGGCCAGCGGGCACATATCCGGTAAAGGCCTGACCTGCAAAGGCGTCGCCAAGAATAGGCCAGTAGGTCTGAAAAGGCGCCGCCTCCGGCCAAGCAAGCGCTACCCCGTCCATTGCAGCGTTGGTATTTTGAGGTACATTGATGAGGGCCGTGATGTCGGCGGCGATCCACCTGCCGTACGCCTGGTTCAGCGCTACATGCTCCACTGCAACAGGCTGCTCAACCAGCGTCATAAGTTCATCCCGCGCAGCCTCAACGGTGAGCATTCGTTCGCCAAGTTCAAAGCACGACAGGCTCATGATGTCTCCTGGTCGGTAGTTGCTAGTGCTAACTCCAGACGGCTTTTTTCTTCCTCGGTATTTAAGTTGGCAAATGCTTCGGGGCAGTCCGACATATCCACCTTGCACCACGGGTGGCGGGCGAACCAGCGGTCGATTTTACGCTCGCCTTGGGCAAGGGCGGTGGCAAGATCGTCGGCTAATGAGGTGCGCAGTAACGCCACGACTGGGTGCAAGCGCTCGCCGTCAAAGGCGACTGCTATGTCGTTCTCACCGTTATCCGATACGATGCCCGCTACCATGCGTGCCACCAAGTCGTTGGGTAGTGCAGGGGAGTCGCAGGGCGCGACTAACAGCCAAGGTGTGTTAGCGGCGCGCAGCCCACTATAAATCCCCATCAGAGGGCCTTTAAAACCGCCTTCGGCATCTTCGATCACACGTGATGCAAACAGCGTATAGGCGTCGATATTGCGGTTGGCATTGATCAATAGCTCTGCAACATGGCCATCAAAGCGTTTAACTGCATGGGCCACTAGTGGCTGCCCGGCAAATGGTTCCAGGCCTTTATCGCGGCCACCCATGCGGCGGCCTTCGCCACCTGCCAAAATCATACCGGTAATGTCGTGAGTAGCAATCATACGCCTGCCTCCTTTGATGTACGCGCAGTAGGGGGCTTGGCGGGAATAGCATCCAGCGTTAGGCGGCCATTGGCGTTAATGGCCTGAAAACCTTTACCCTTGGCACGGGCAATCAGCATAACGCCGAAGCGTTCGGCGAGCTCCACACCTTTTTGGGTAACGCCCGAACGCGAGACCAGTACGCTGATGCCCATCTGCGCGACTTTTAACACCATTTCGGAAGTCAGGCGGCCCGTAGTGTAAAAAGTATCGGCGCTAGCACTCTCTGCTTGATTTAGCCACTGGCGGCCTGCCAAGGTGTCTACTGCATTGTGTCGCCCTACGTCTTCAACAAAGTCGAGTACGTCTGTGTGGCGGCATAACGCGCAGCCGTGAACCGCGCCAGCACTGCGGTACGTTTCGTTATAAGCGTTGAGATTGGTAAGTAGTTGATAGAGCGTCGACTGCGCCAGAGGCGTTTCAGGTAGCGTAGTTAATGAGGTTTGGGTTAGCAGGTTGCCAAATACCGTACCCTGACCACAGCCAGTCGTCACCGTGCGGGTGCTTAAACGCGCCTCTAAATCCTCCGGCAGGTGACGTGTGACCACAACCGCGGCCTCTACCTCCCAGTCTACTTGAACGGCAGTTAAGTCATCAGCCGAGCGGAGTAAGCCCTGGTTGCGCAAATAGCCCACGACCAGCGATTCTGGGTCATCGCCCAGGGTCATTAGCGTAACAATTTCGCGCTTATTAAGATAAACCGTTAAGGCACGCTCGGCGGCAATCGCCTGCTGGCGCATCTCACCATAAGCATCCATTACGTTAATGGTGGTGGTCGCTGGTAACCGAGCTTGGCTTAACTGAAGAGCGGGCATCCGCGCAATCCTCGCTGGTACTTAAAAAGATGGTACTTAAATGATGGTACTTAAATGATGGTACTTAAGTGGCCGTACTTAAATGACAGTATCTAAAAATCAATAATAGTTGAGCAAAACACTCTGAGTTGACGATGATGGCTCCCTAGGGGCTTACTTGTCTACTCATTCAAGGTCTAAGTCATTCAAGGTCTAAGTCATTCAGGGCCTAAGTCATTCAAGGTCTAAGGTAGTTAGCTAAGAGGTCTCCCGCTATGACTGATAACTTGCGCGCATTGAGCATTACCTTGGTTGCCGAGCCTAAGCAGGTGAAGAGCTATACGCTGACGCAGTGGCGCATTGCTAGCCTGGCACCCGGTGACCAGGGAGAGTGTGTGCTAGGACTTCAGCTTTCAATGACAGAGCGCTCTGCTTACCGTTTCAATTTGACATCTGCTTCCCCCCGTTTGTTTGTTCGCGCGGGGTTTTCTGGCCAAACACCTAAACCTAGCGCCATCACTGCCAGCCAGGATGTGGCGGCTGGTTGGATGGATGGGGAACAACAGGTGCTGGAGGCGCCGATGCCGATGGCGATTCAGGTATGGCTGGAGAGTTATCTCGCCCGCCATGGTGAGGCGCCACAGGAAATGCGTAAGAAAAAACGTAAAGGGGCGGGGCGAGCGAAAGAGCTAGCCACCAAGGAGCAACCGCAGTGAGCCGTCTAGAGCGTTGGTCGCGTAAAAAGCGTGGTGTGGAAGATGAGCCTGCTTTGGTAAGTGAGGAACCTGCTCCGCTAGCAGAGCTTATCAGCACGGAAGCGGAAGCACGAGATGGTACCGTAGAGTCAGGGCTGCCTAGTGAGCCACAGCTGCAAGTGGGCGAGCAAGCTGAGCAGGAGGCGCCTGCACCGGGCAGCTTAGACCATACTTTGCCTGACCCCGACACCTTGCCCCCGGGCAGTGATTTCAGCGTGTTTATGGCCTCTGGAGTAAGTGCCGCTCTGCGCCGACGGGCGCTTAAACGGTTATGGGCCACTGGTAACTACAATGTGCGTGATGGTTTGGACGATTATGATGCTGACTATCGCCAACAATTAAAGCCTATGGCGAGTGAGCTGGCGGGAAAACTGCGCCGCTGGGCAAACAAGGAGGAAGAGCGGTCAGGAGTAAATGAAGAGGGCAGTGTAGCGGAGGGGGGAACGGAAAGTAGTGCTGACACCAGTACTCATTCCAGTGCTCATACCAGTACAAGTGGCGACCGTCGTGTACAAGATTTACAGCTAGACGACCAGTCTGATTCGATAGATGAAGACGTAGACGAATGTACTAAAATAAAATAAATTTTTTATAAACAAGTGATTAGATCTTGTTCGGTGATGTGGAGTTGATGTGCCAGCCCTCTTAAAGTGGCAAAAAAGGCTATAGCCTCATACGCTCATAATAGATGAGGCGTTAAGATATGCCTTTGAGGTAAATATTGATGACTTTTAATTATAACAAAAATGACTTTCTGACCGTGAGCATGCATGAACCAACGAATCCAACTGGCGTCGTTAGACGACCAGCGCAATGTTGCCGCCCGGGAGGCGGTGCGTCAGCGCATCTCATGGCCGGCCAATTTAACGCCGGCTAATGTTACCTACCATAGTCGTGGCCATGCGCTGCTGTTGGGTAGCGCTCAAGCGACATACTCTGCTGCCCGCCTTTTACAAGGCCGAGGGCTGGCATCGCTGACCCTGCTGCTCACTGATGAGCCTGCACAACAGGAAGCGCTTTCAAATTGTAACGAACCAGTGATAGAGCACCGCTTGTCATCTGGGCAGCTTCAGCAACTCCACATTTCTGGCCACTTAGGGGCTTTTCAAGTTGAGCTTCGTTCTGCTGAGGGTGAGCAGCTGAACTTAGCCCAAGCACTGATTGAGCGGAGCGTGTTTGATGTCGTACTGGATATGACCGGTGCTGAGCATTCAATTAACGTTCTATCCTGGGAGCTTCCTCCGCCAGGCTACGTGCAGCTTGACTGGGCGATGACAGGCAACCCCAGTGAGGTGCTGGACAGCGTCGCTGAGCTGATAGGCGAGTTTGATAAGCCGCGTTATTTCCAGGTAAACAGTGACCTGTGCGCCCACTCTTCCAGCGGCAATACCGGCTGTACACGTTGCCTGGATGTTTGCCCCGCAGATGCAATCACCAGCCATAAAGGGCGGATTGAGTCACGCATTGAAATTGACCCGTTTCTCTGTCAGGGCGTAGGCAGCTGTACCAGCGCCTGCCCCACGGGTGCAATTGAGTTTCGCTTGCCGGAGACCCACCGTCAGCAGGATACCTTGGGGGCCTGGCTGACAGCCTACCGCGAAGCCGGTGGTCAAGTGCCGGTAATGCGCTTCATCACCCAGGATGCCCTCGATATGGAGCGTCAAGCCGGGATAGTAACACCTGGCTATGTGTTGGATGCGCCACTTGAGGAACTGGGGGCGGCGGGCCATGACCAATGGCTTACCGCGCTGGCAAATGGTGCCGCTGAAGTGCGGATCCATTTGTATGAGGCGATGCCTCCCCGTTTAAGTACTTTTTTAAACAACCAGCTTGCCCAAGCCCATAGTGTGCTTGAAGCGCTGGGCCATGATGCTGCGCGTATCCAGTTTATTAAACCGAATGATAGTGCCGCCCGTGATGCACTACCCGCTTTAATGCCGCTTGCTGATACCGCATTGACCTTACTTGAGCCTGATAAACGCCTGCGATTAAACCGTGTGCTGGAGCGCTTAGCAGAGTCAGGAGTGCCAAGCGGCAAACGCCACCCGATGCCAAACGGAGCAGCTTATGGCGCTATTGAGGTAGATAGCGCAGCCTGCACGCTCTGCTATGCCTGTGTCAGCAACTGCCCGACGCCAGCGCTTAGTGCCGGTGGCGATGCCCCTTCACTCAGCTTCCGCGAAGCAGACTGCATACAGTGCGGTTTATGTGAAAAGGCCTGCCCTGAAGACGCGATTAGCCTGCTGCCTGGATTTTTGGCTTCCCCTGAGCGGCAAGCGCGGCATATCTGCCACGCAGAAGCGCCGTTTGAGTGTATTAGCTGCGGCAAGCCCTTTGCGACCGTCAGTACCGTGGCGGCTATTAAACAGAAACTCGCTCACCACCCCTATTTTGCCGGGGAGGCGATGGCGCGTTTAGAGATGTGTGAAGACTGTCGAGTGAAGGATGTTTGGAAAACCATGATCCGTGATCCTGACGCGCAATTAAAGGTGTGAAGCAATGAGCCATGCGATGCCCATGCTGAGTGATTCAGAGTCACTCCGGGCTGATATTTATCAGCTAGTCGCCAGTCTGGTGCGCCAAGCCCCTGACGCTGAGCTGCTGCAGTGGTTAGCTGAGCTTGAAATCGAGCAGGATGGCAGCCTGCTGGCAGAGTGCTGGGCAGCACTATCCAGTGCTGCTAATGCAAGTACACCTGAGGAACTACAGCGAGCCCATTTTCGCCATTTGGTGGGCGTCATTCAGGGGGAGGTAGTGCCTTACGGCTCTTGGTATTTAAACGGCGAATTAATGGAGGCCGCTTTAGTGGCGTTACGCCGCGATTTGCGTGTGTTGGGCTTTGAGCGTCGTGAGTCTGTCTGTGAACCAGAAGATCATCTGGCTGCTGTCTGCGAAGTCATGGCGATGCTGGTGGCGTCACAGAGCCATGAACAAAGCTACTTTTTTCAGCAGCATATCAAGCCCTGGGCCGGTAGCTGTTTTGCTGACCTTGCCAAGGTAGACACCGTTTTCTATTCAGCGCTTGGGAAGTTGGGTGGCGCTTTTATGGAAAGCGAACAGGCCAGTTTGAATGATCAAGCGGCCTATCAGCCGGTTCGTATTGTTGAGCCATAAAAAGAAAGGGCATGTAAGAGGAGATCCTCATGCACAAGTCACATAACCCTGAGCGCCGCCGGTTTATCAAAACCATCGGGTTAGGAACTGCAGCCGCGGGCGCTGCCGCTACCGTGGGCCATGTAACTTTGGCTCAGGCTGATAACAACAAGCCGGTTGAGCGCGAAAAAGTAACGTCCAATTATCACGAGACGGATCATATTCGTGCCTACTACGCGTCGCTGCGCGACTGACGGCTAAACGCCAGGAGAATTGCCATGCGTCTAACTCGCAAAACAACGACCCCTAAGGCCTCTGGGCTGGGCATTTCCCGCCGTCAGTTTTTGCAGCGCACGGGCGTTGCCACCGGTGGCGTGGCAGCCGTAGGTTTTATGGGCGCACCGATGATGCAGCGCGCCGAGTCGGCGCAGAAAACGCCGGTGCTAGACTCCCCTGTGGAAACAAAGCGCACCATCTGCTCTCACTGTTCGGTGGGCTGTGGTGCCTATGCAGAAGTTCAAGAAGGTATCTGGACCAAGCAAGAGCCCGCTTTTGACCACCCAATTAACCGTGGTGCCCACTGCGCGAAAGGTGCCTCGCTGCGCCAGCATGGGCACTCAACGCGACGGCTTAAGTACCCGATGAAGCTGGTAGCGGGTGAGTGGGAGCGGATGAGTTGGGATGATGCTATCAATGAGATCGGCGACAAGTTACTTGAACTGCGCGATGAACATGGCCCGGATAGCGTGTATTGGCTAGGTTCGGCCAAGTTTAATAACGAGCAGGCGTATCTAATGCGTAAGCTTGCCTCGCTATGGGGCACTAACAACACCGACCACCAGGCGCGTATCTGCCACTCCACCACAGTGGCTGGTGTGGCAAATACCTGGGGCTATGGGGCGATGACTAACTCGCTCAATGACATGCATAACAGCAAATCGATGCTGTTTATTGGCTCCAACCCAAGCGAAGCCCACCCGGTGGCGATGCAGCATATCCTGATCGCCAAGGAGCGTAACAACTGCGACATCATTGTGGCCGACCCACGCTTTACCCGCACCGCGGCCAAGGCCAATAAATATGTGCGCTTGCGCCCAGGGTCTGATATTGCCTATATCTGGGGCCTGCTGTGGCACATCTTTGAAAACGGCTGGGAAGATAGCGAGTACATCAGTCAGCGGGTTTATGGCATGGATGAAGTACGTGCCGAAGTGGCTCAGTTTACGCCAAGAGTAGTGGAAGACATTACTGGCGTATCTGAAGCGGACATGTTCGATGTGGCCAAGCGTCTGGCTGATAATCGTCCAGGCTGTGTGGTGTGGTGTATGGGAGGAACCCAGCATACTACCGGCAATAACAATACGCGGGCGTACTGCATCCTTGAATTGGCGCTGGGCAATATTGGTAAAGCGGGCGGTGGCGCCAATATTTTGCGTGGCCACGACAATGTACAGGGTGCCACTGACATGGGCCTTGGCAGCGACTCTCTACCTGGCTATTACGGCTTGGCTGAAGGTGCTTGGCAGCACTGGGCTAAGGTGTGGGACGTTGAGTACGAGTGGCTGAAAGGGCGCTTTGATGATACGGAGTACGCCGACGGAAAACCGATGTACTCCAGCGGTATTACGGTCTCCCGCTGGGTGGATGGCGTGTTGGAAGAGGATGAAAACATCTCCCAGCGCAGCGCACTAAAAGCGATGTTCTACTGGGGACACGCGGTTAACTCGCAAACTCGTGGCGTCGAAATGCAGAAGGCGATGCAGAAGCTGGAGATGATGGTCATTGTTGATCCTTATCCCACTGTTGCTGCTGTTATGCATGACCGTTCCGATGGGGTTTACCTGTTACCTGCGGCGACCCAGTTTGAAACCACCGGTAGCGTCACCGCCACTAATCGTTCTGTCCAGTGGCGCGATAAGGTTATTGAGCCGCTGTTTGAATCCAAACCCGACCACGAAATCATGTACCTGTTTGCCCGTAAACTGGGCATTGGTAACGAGTTGGTCAAGAACTATCAAATGAATGGTAACGAGCCGCTAATCGAGGACATTTTACGAGAAATCAACCGTGGCATGTGGACGGTGGGCTACACCGGGCAAAGCCCTGAGCGTCTCAAAGAGCACCAGAAAAACTGGCATACCTTTAGTTTTGAGAACCTACGCGCTCAGGGAGGCCCCGCTGACGGCGACTACTACGGCCTGCCATGGCCCTGCTGGGGCACACCTGAATTCCGTCATCCTGGGTCACCGAATCTTTACGATACCAGCGTGCCGGTGATGGAAGGTGGCATGGGCTTCCGCGCCCGATTTGGTATTGAACGCGATGGTGTCAACCTTCTGGCGGAAGGCTCTGCACCAGTCGGCGGCGATATCGACGATGGTTATCCTGAGTTCAATGATCAGTTGCTGAAAGATTTGGGTTGGTGGGACGACCTGACCGACGAGGAGAAAATGGCGGCTGAAGGTGAAAACTGGAAAACCGACCTTTCAGGCGGTATTCAGCGGGTAACGATTGAGCACGGTTGCGCGCCTTACGGCAATGCCAAAGCGCGCGCAGTGGTATGGACTTTCCCCGACCAGGTGCCGAAACACCGTGAGCCGCTCTACACCACACGGCGTGATTTGGTTGAGCGCTTCCCCACCTGGGACGATTTTGACTCCATCATGCGCTTGCCGACACTGTACAAAACCATTCAGGACCGTGATAACAGCGCCGACTATCCGATCATCCTTACCTCGGGTCGCCTTGTTGAGTACGAGGGTGGTGGTGAGGAAACACGCTCCATGTCGTGGCTGGCTGAGTTGCAGCAGGAGATGTTTGTGGAGATTAACCCCGCAGATGCCAACGATATTGGCGTACGCGATGGCGACCAGGTATGGGTAGAGGGCGCGGAAGGCGGCCGCGTGAAGGTGAAAGCGCTGGTGACGCCGCGTGTCGATCGCAAAGTTGCTTTCATGCCATTCCACTTTGGCGGCATGTTCCAAGGGGAGAGTCTGCGCGACCGTTACCCGGATGGTTCTGATCCGTACATCATTGGTGAAGCGGCTAACACTGCAACCACCTACGGCTATGATCCGGTGACACTGATGCAAGAGACCAAGTGCACTATTTGCCGTATTGAGCGTGCCTGAGTCTAGAAAAAAAGTCCCGACCTGACAGCACTGCCAGTGCGGGTGAGGCCCGCGCTGGCAAGAGGAGAACACCATGGCTCAAATGAAATTTATGTGTGACGCCGAGCGCTGCATTGAGTGCAACGGCTGTGTTACCGCCTGTAAAAACGCCAATGATGTCGAGTGGGGCATTCAGCGCCGCCGTGTGGTCACACTTAATGACGGTGAAGCGAGCGAAATGTCGATTTCAGTGGCCTGTATGCACTGTGACGATGCGCCATGTATGGCGGTTTGTCCCACCGACTGTTTCTACAAAACTGATGACGGTATTGTGCTGCACGATAAAGATCTGTGCATTGGTTGTGGCTACTGCCTGTATGCCTGCCCCTTTGGAGCACCGCAGTTCCCTAAACAGAACGCCTTTGGTGAGCGTGGCAAGATGGATAAGTGCACCTTCTGCGCGGGGGGGCCTGCTGAAAGTAAAGAAGAGGAGTATCAGAAGTACGGCTCTAACCGTATTGCCGAAGGCAAACTGCCACTATGTGCCGAGATGTGTTCCACCAAGGCACTTCTCGCAGGCGATGCCCAAGACGTAGCCGATATCTTCCGCCAGCGTGTCGTACACCGTGGCCACCCAGATGGTGCTTGGTCCAATAACCCTCAGGCCAGTACCGACAACCTAGCCTATGATGCTGCCCGCAAAGGGTAAGGAGGCGTGTCATGAACCTGTTGACTGCACAGCTGTCCGGAAGGGCGCCGAGCTCAGGTAAAGGGCTTGCCTTGGGTATCTGGCGCTGTATGTTGGTAGCGTTTGCACTGGTACTAAGCCTTGGTTTCACGCAAGTGGCAGTTGCCCAGGCTGACCCTGACCGCGAGATGAGCTCCGCTGCTCCTGGCATCACTGCTGAGCAGTGGCGACAAGTCCGTAGTGGGGAGACGGGGCCTAATTTTCGCGACTCTCGACACGAGAGTACCTATAACCTGATCAATGCGAGCGGCGAGACGTGGCGAATTCTGCGTAATCGTTGGGTATCACCGTTTGGGCTGATTGCGATAGTAGGCATGGCTGCAGTAATTACACTGTTCTACATTATCGTTGGCCGTAAACAGCTAGACGAACCACGCACGGGGCGTAAGCTGTTTCGTTGGTCGCTCTTTATGCGTTCATTACACTGGACGGTCGCGACGCTGTTTATCACCTTGGCGCTGACGGGGCTTAACCTGCTGTATGGCAAGTTTGTGTTTCGCTCTTTGTTTGGCGATGCCTTCTGGGGATGGATGATCTCTGCCTCTAAAGTGCTGCATAACTACTTGGGTCCGATATTTGGGATTTTGCTTATTGTGCTGCTGATTAGCCTGTTAAAAGACAACATTCCCAAGAAGCAAGACTGGGTGTGGTTCAAAAAGGCTGGAGGCTTAACTGGCAAGCACCATCCAGACGCTGGTTTTGCCAATGGTGGTGAGAAAGCGTGGTATTGGCTGCTGGCCACTGTGGGCCTAGTGGTTGTTGCCAGCGGCTTTGTGCTCGATTTTCCTAATTTCAACCAGAGCCGTGACACCATGCAGTGGGCGAATATCATCCACGCGGTGGGGGCGTTAGGGTTAACGGCGGTAGCGCTGGGTCATATCTATATCGGTACGGTGGGAACCGAAGGCTCCTTGGAAGCCATGACCACTGGCTATGTGGATGAAACCTGGGCGAAAGAGCACCACAACCTTTGGTATGAAGAGGTAAAAGACCAAGCGATCACAGAGGAGGAGTTGGCCGCTCGTAAGTCGGGAGACAGCAGCGGTGACATTTCAACTTCTCGACCAAGCTGAGGACGTAAAGTAATGCTCTACGACACCGCCTACGAGCGGTGTCTTTTGTTATGCTGCTTCTATGTTTGTTAAAGCGTATGTTTGTTAAAACGTATGTTTGCTAAAACGCATGATTCTTAAAATCTATGCCCTTTAGAATTTACGTCGCTTAAAGCGATACCACTTGATATGAGGAACGGTAATGTCAGCGTTTAATGAGTTGGACACTTCTACCCAAACCGAACTGGAAGCCGCCGCGTTTCGTCGCCTGCTTAAGCATTTAGACGACAACAAGGATGTGCAGAATATCGATCTGATGATCCTGGCAGATTTTTGCCGTAACTGTCTCTCCAAGTGGTTGGTCACGGCAGCAGAAACCCGCGGTGAATCCCTCAGCTACGAAGAGGCACGCGAGCACGTTTACGGCATGCCTTATAGCGAGTGGAAGGAGCTTTATCAGCCGCCAGCAACACCGGAGCAGATGGCAGCTTGGGAAGCACACCATGCTAAAAAGAAAGCAGCGAAGCAGGGGTGAATGCCATGAGTGAGTCGATGGTCCCCCTTAATATCGCCGTGCTTACCGTATCCGATACTCGCAGTGAAGAAACGGATCGTAGCGGCCAAGCATTAGTTGAGCGTTTAACCAGCGCTGGTCATACCCTAGCTGAAAAGCGCATCGTACCTGACGATGTCTATCGCATTCGTGCCGTGGTGGCGAACTGGATCGCCGATGAGAAGGTGCAGGTGGTGATCTCCACGGGCGGCACCGGTTTTACCGGCCGCGACTCTACGCCGGAAGCTATCTCGGTGCTGCTGGATAAGCGCATCGAAGGCTTTGGTGAGCGCTTTCGCCAGTTAAGCGGTGACGAGATTGGCAGCTCCACTATCCAAAGCCGTTGCCTCGGTGGCTTAGCAAATGCAACGGTAGTGTTCTGCCTGCCGGGATCCACCGGCGCCTGCCGAACCGGCTGGGACGGCATTCTTGCCGAGCAGTTGGATAGCCGCCATAAGCCCTGCAACTTCGCTAACCTGGTTATCCCAGGCCGAGGTCAGCATGGCTGATTTACAGCCAATTTCAGCCGCACTTGAAGCACTACTGGCAGGAGTCAGCCCACTAGGTGCTGAGAGTGTTCCTCTCGAAGCTGCAGCAGGGCGGGTGCTGGCCGACGCGGTCACCGCTCAGTTGGATGTACCGCCGTTTGATAACAGTGCCATGGACGGCTACGCGCTGCGTGCTGCTGATGCGGGAAAACGGTTGCCTATCAGTCAGCGTATTGCGGCGGGTAGCCCCGCTGAGCCGCTGATTGAAGGCAGTTGCGCGCGAATCTTTACCGGCGGAGCAATTCCTCCTGGTGCCGACTGCGTAGTGATGCAGGAACGTGTAGAGATGGACGGCGAACGTGCACTGATACCCGAGGGGATCCCTGTTGGTGATAATGTTCGCCGCCAGGGGCGCGATGTGAAAAGCGGCTCTATATTGCTGAATGCCGGTGAGCGGCTGGAAGCTGCTGCATTGGGCCATTTGGCAGGCCAGGGGATAACCCAAGTCAACGTATGTCGTCGGCCTCGGGTGGCGCTGCTCTCGACGGGGGATGAAATTATTAATCCAGGCACACCGCTCAAACCGGGGCAGCTATATAACTCCAACCGGCCGATGCTCAAGCGCTTGCTGGAAAACTTTGGGGCTGAGGTAGTACAGCTGGTTAGTGTGCCGGATGATTACGCTCAGACCGTTGCACTATTACGCCAAGCGGCGATGGAGGCTGATGTCGTCGTCAGTACCGGCGGGGTTAGTGTGGGTGAAGAGGATCATGTAAAAGCCGCGCTGGAGTCGCTGGGCCAGTTGGACATGTGGAAACTGGCGATTCGTCCTGGTAAGCCGCTGGCGCTGGGCCGCTTGCCACGCACGGATGGCAGTGAAGCTCGCTTTATAGGGCTTCCGGGTAACCCTGTGTCTAGCTTCGTGGGTGCTTGGCTATTTTTGCGTCCCGTAATGGGGGCGTTACTTGGCTGCCCTGCTTTAAACGCACTGCCTGCCCTTACGGCCATCGCTAACTTCACCACCAGCACTGGGCCACGTCAGCACTATATGCGCGTTGCGCTACGTTTTACTGACACGGGAGTCATCGCCGATGCGTTTGAGGACCAAAACTCTGGGGTACTCTCGTCATGTATTAGTGCAGACGCCTTAGCAGTGATTGCCCCACACCAGAAAGTTGAGAACGGCTCGGTTGTTCGCTGTCTATGGCTGAAGGGCCAGGGTTGAAGGGCCTAGGTTGAAGAGCTTGGACTGATGAAGGGCTTGGGGCTGTAGGGCTGGGACTTGAGAGTTGGGCTGCACAGGATTACTTATCGGGCCCCAACAATGCACCGTTAAGCAGCAGTATCAGTCTATTACCTTCCAGTGCTAGCCCGCATAGCGCTGGGTGGGGGCGATGCGCGTCAATCAGCGGTGGCAGTCGCTGTAGTATGGTGACTGGTAGTGTCCCCAGCACGCTTTCTCCGGTGATGCCCAGCTGCCACACTCCTTGGGTATCGTGTAGGGTTAGCCAGCTAGTGGGAGTAGTGAGTGTGTTTAGCCGCAGTAGCGTATCGATGGCTACGTGGCGTGGTGCGGTGGGCGCGCTGTCGATACGTTGCACATAGTGTGCTTCAATCGCTACTTGATACGCGTCTGTATTAAATAGCACGCAGCTCACTTGGCTGGAGGCCATTAGCCAAGCCCTTGCTGGTAAGCTTTAAATAGGGCGTCGACATCCAGTAACGCAGTGGCGGTACGCTGCTCGCTGGGTTGCCAGAGGGCGCTAACGTATGGGCGCAGCGAACTGGCAAGGGTTGCAGGTGCAGGCTTGAAAGCGCTGATTGGCAGCTCACATACATCGTCCAACTGATCAATGCGCACAGCACTACTTATTCCTGCTGCACGCACAATTAGAATCATGCCCTCTGTATCGCTTTCCGGTAGCCCCAAAAGCGGCTGCAGTGTGATTAACGACTCGATTTTTCCACGTAGGTGTATCACGCCTTTGGTAGAGGCTGGCAACCCAGGCACAAAATAGACCGGAGTATCACCCTTTAAAATTTCGCTAACGGCCTGGCCGGGTAGTGCAAATGGCTGACCTGATAAGTGAAATAGCACCATTTGTTGGCAGGGCTCATCCACATCCACAATGGCACTGTCGTCACTGTGTGTGGCTAGTGCTTGCTCAAACGTCATGCTGGATGGTTCATTTAGAGGTGGTTGTGAATCCGTCATTATCTTGCTCCTTGCTAATAACCACCTGATTACGCCCCTGGTGTTTGGCGCGATACAGCGCTTGATCGGCACTTAGGCGGAGTGATTCCGTAGAGAGGTGAGCGGGGAAACTGCTAATCCCAGCACTGAACGTACAGCGAAAACGCTCCCCTCCAGCATGGAACTCTACCTGTTCAAAGTCACTGCGCAGTGAATCGATTAGTTCGCTGGCGCGCTCGTCGCTGATGCCCTTAAGCAGCACTACAAACTCTTCGCCGCCATAGCGCCCGATAATGTCGGATACGCGTAAGCGCGTTTTTAATAATCTTGCCAGGGTGATGATTACCTGATCACCCGCAAGGTGGCCATGGGTATCGTTGACTGCTTTAAAGTGATCAATATCAATCATTGCCATTGCATGCTGCGTGCGGTCACGATATGCCTGAGACAGTGTCTTACCGATTAAATCGGTGGTGGTACTGTGATTATAAAGCCCAGTCATGCTGTCGCAGGTCATTAGTGAACGTAATAGGCGTAGTCGCTCGGCACGTAGCTTGACCGCAGAGACCAGAGCTTCCGGCTCTACGGGCTTGGTAATAAAGGCTTCTACGCCAGCCGTCATGGCTGAGAGCTGCTTTCGGCTGTCGGTTTCACCAGACAGGTAAATGATCGGTAGGCCAACATATTCAGGCTGCTGACGAATAATATTGGCCAGTTCCTCTCCGGAACAAACGGGCATATAAACATCAACGAGCAGTAGGTCGGGGCTGAAGCGTTCAAGGGCATTGAGCGCGTCAGCGGGGTGGTTAACCTGCTGTACGACCATACCTGCCTCTTCTAGCAATAGTGCATGGTAGGCTGCCACTTCCGGCTCGTCGTCGACAACCAGCACACGCAGAGGCTCTTCCTCTGGTGGTGTGGTCAAATCATCCACAGCCAGCATGAGATCAAGTGGCTTGACCGGCTTGGTGAAATAACCGTCACAGCCTGCTCGAACGGCGCTTAATCGCGAGTAAAAATCAGAGTGGGCTGATAGAACAATGGAAGGTAGTCGTTCGCCGGTGAGTTTATTCAGGCTGGTGAGTGTTTCGGTGCCAGCGGTGTTTCCCTGAGGAAACTGGACATCCATAATAATGGCGTCTGGACGACGGCTCAGCACTGCATTAAAGAAGGTTGTGGTATCTGCAAAATGCTCTACTTCGTGGCCGAAACAGCGTAGATGGTGTAGCAACTGGCTTACTTGATCAGGCTCATCATCGCAGAGATAGATTAAGCGCTGGCGTTTGCTACGAGTCTGTGTTGGAGCAGGTGAGAACTCCACGCTGTTAAGTGCTGCTAGCGCCTTCTGTTGGCCAGGTTGTGACTGTAAGCGCTGCTGCTCGTCGACCAATTGTAAGAGTACCTGCTCGATTACCTGCTCTGAGGGGGCTGTTCCACTAAGTGCTGATTCAGCCTGGTCTGCCAGCATGGCTATGTGCTCAAATCCTAGTGAGCGGCCAGTGCCTTTTAAGCTGTGGAAGAAGCGGTGTAGCTCTGGGGCAAGCCGTGCTTCAGCCTCCGCCGAGGCACGACTTTGCTGCCATTGGGCGGAAGTTTGCTGCAAGCGAGACGGTAACTGTTCAATGAACCGTTGGCGCAGCTGATTTAGCTTTTCGTGCAGCGAAGGCGCAGAGGGTGACATCAGGCTACCTGTGCAAGTGGGCGAACAATGAATTGTCCATACAACGGCTTGAATTAATCCCCGAGCGCTTGGATAACTGCACGCCCGAGAGTGGCTTCAAGGTCTGCATCTTTTTGCAAACAGGCGCTTAGGCCGGGGGTTTGGCGCAGCTGGTCATCAGCGGTATCTCCGGTAAGCAGTATAAAGGGCAGCGTGACGTCTTGCTCCCTCAGCATCTCAAGTAGCTCAATGCCAGTAATCAAGGGCATATTCATATCACTGACAATTAGCGCGATATCATCATGGGCATCCAACTGGCTGGTGGCTTCCATGGCGTCACTGGCCAATAGGGTGTCATGACCCTGGAACTCCAGCAGTGCTGCGGTCATTTCCCCAGCCAGTGGGTCGTCATCTACGACCAATATTCGCATGCTAGTCCTCTATCGGAGAGTGCTTAGCCTAATAAGGCTTTGAGCGTCTCCACTAAGTTATTTTGATCAAAGCTGCCTTTTACTATGTAGGCATCAGCACCTACTTCGATACCGCGTTGGCGGTCAGCCTCTGTTTCACGGGAGGTGATAATAATAATAGGCTTATGACGGTAGTCTTCATTCTCGCGCAGACTCGCGGTTAGCGCAAAGCCATCCATCACGGGCATCTCAACATCGGTGAGCACTGCATCAAACTTATCAGCGAGTGCCTTGTTTAGACCATCGCGTCCATTTTCCGCCAAAGTGACTTGGTAGCCCCAGGCTTCGAGCACGTCTTTTTCGATTTCACGAGTATTTAGCGAATCATCCACTACAAGAATGCGGTGTGCTTGGGCCGTCGTAGTCGCCGCCGCGATGCCGCGTTGTTCGGTGCGGCGAGCACGCTCCAAGAGTGCTGGAACATGCAGTAGGCTCACCAATGCATTGCGCCCTTGAGAAACCATGCCTGATACGAGTGGTAAGTAGCGCAAGTGAGTAGGCAGCGGCTTAATCACCATGTCGCGTTCGTCTACCAGTGCATCGACAATCAGAGCCAGTTTTTGCTGGCGCTGGTGGACCACCAGTAGTAGGACTTTATCGGCCTTTTGAGTGGTGGTGGGCAGAGAAAGCAATTCGGCAAGCGCTACGACGGGTACAAACTCATTGCGCAGAACCAGCGCAGTTTGCCCTGCGGCGTCAATAAACTCGCTGGTAGAGCACTCCAAAAGCTCTGCGACGTGAGGGGCTGTTACTCCCAACGTCGCTTGGCCAACGTTAACCAGGAGAACGCGCATCATCGCCAGTGATAGTGGTAAGCGCAGAGTGAAACAGGTACCTGTACCCGCTTCGCTAGCAAGCTGCAGGTCCCCGCTAAGTTCGTCGACGATCGTGCGTTTAACCACATCCATGCCGACCCCACGCCCTGAAAAGTCAGTAATCATTGCTTTGGTAGAGAACCCAGGCAAAAAAATCAGCTCCAAGGTTTCCTGCTCACTCAGTGCTTGGAGCTGCTCTTCGGTGAGCAGGTTCTTGGCGAGTGCTTTTTGGCGCACTGCTTCAACGCTTATACCTGCGCCATCATCACGCATTTCAATGACTACCCAGCTATCATCCTGCCACGCTTTCAAGGTTAGCTGGCCGCGCGGTGGCTTGCCTATGGACTGACGTTGCTCGGGGGACTCTAGTCCGTGATCAAGTGCGTTACGCAGCAGGTGAATTAGCGGGTCTGAGAGTCGATCAATCATTTGACGATCCAGCTCGATTTCGCTGCCCCGCACTCGGCAGTCAACTGTCTTACCCAGAGAGTGAGCCAGTTCCCGTGCCATTTGGGCCAGCGGGTCAAACACGACACTTAATGGCAGCATGCGCATTTGCAGCGCCCGGTCGTGTAGGTCACTCATCAGGGCATCGTGGCTGAGCACGCTATCTTTTAGCTCACGGTTAAACGCATTAAAAGTGGCTTGATAGCCTGTGGGCAGCGTTGCGCCCAGTAGGCGTGCCTGCTCAACCAAACTATGTAAGTGATGATGGCCGGAGAGCACTTCGCCCATGAGGCGGATAACGTCATCTAAGCGGTCAAGGCGCACGCGGACTGTGTCGCTTAGCACCATTGAAGTGGTGCCTGCCGCTTTGCCAAGTGGATCGAGATTGGTTGACCTTGCTGCAGTATTTACTTTTACCCCTGCCGTTGGTGGTGGGGCGTTTGCAGGTAGCTTTCCTGTGGCAGCCGCTTCTAGGGCGTAGCATAACGCTGGGTCGGCATTGGCTAAGTCGGCGGGTGTGGCTCCCTGGGCGAGTTGCCCAACTAAGTCTGTCAGAGCATCGATGGCTTGGTTTAGCAAGCTGGAGGTCGCAGGAGTGGGTACTTGGCTGCCATCACGAAAGGCACTTAACAGTTCTTCAGTGCTGTGGGAAATCGCGGTAATTGGAGCTAACTTCAGCATCCGCGAGGAGCCTTTTAGCGTATGCACCGCGCGAAATAGTTCGTTAATACGTTCTTTATCGGCATCCCCCTGTTCAAGGGCACTCACGCCTTCACGCAAGCGCGGGAGATGATCGGCAGCTTCTTCCACAAAACGCTGAATAAAACGTCGGATATCCAAAGCCATTAGCCAACTCCCTGTATGGCGGTTTGTTCACTTAAGTAGCGCTTGGAGAGAAAGCAGGCATCACCCGGTGGTAGCGGCGGGGATATCACTTGCAGGGCGCCATCTGCCTGAGGGGATGACTCCAGTAGGCGTACTACTGCGGCGTAACCGCGATGGCGCTGGGCAGCGTTGCCAGTTAACTCACCTAAACGCAGCAGTTCGGCCTGATAAAAGTGTGCAGGCCAGCATTCTGGGGCGACGTATAGCGCTCGTTTAAAATAGTCGAATGCCTGCTGGGGCTGCTGCTGCCAGCGGGCTACAAGACCAGCGAGTAGAAGGGCGTCTACGCTCCAAGGTTGCTCAACGAGTAGCGGTTCGAGCAGGCTTCTGGCCTCGGTAAAACTGCTCTGGTTTAACAGGTCATTGGCTTGATGCAGTGTGTCGTGAAAGTCCTTGGGCGTCACGCTTACCTGGCTGCCAGCATCTCCAGGGGTAGGAGCTGGGCGAGAGTGGATTGATTTGCCGTCGACACTGCCTGAGTGGCAAGCGGCTGTTGGCGTGCTGGTTACAGTGGGCATGCCAGAAGGGGCCGGTGAGTGCGGCGGCCCAGCGTGGTCACGAAAATAAAACAGGCCATGTTCCTCAACCATCTCCAAAACGCCCAAGTCGTTACCCAGCGTTTCGGTAACGCCACATAGCAAAATACCGTCTGGGGTGAGCAGCTGCTTCAGATGTTGCTGGATCGCTCGGCGGGTAGCCTCATCGAAATAGATGGAGACATTACGGAATAGAATCACATCAAACGGACCGCCTAGTGCCTGCGCGTTGCGATCTAGTAGGTTAAATGAACAAAAGGTGACCCATTGCCGTAATGTATCAAGCAACTTGAAGCGCCTGCCTGCTGCTGAGAAATAACGTAGCTTTAACGAGGAGTGAAGGGCGCGAAATGCCATGCCCCCATAAATTCCAGCCTGGGCTTTATCAAGCACCTGCTGGTCAACATCGCCACCGGTAATATGAAAAAGCTGTTTGGCGCGTTCACCGTAACGTTCGTAAAGCGCTATCGCGAGGCTATAAGGCTCTTCGCCCGAGGAGCAACCTGCACTTAAAATGGACAGTGGTGCATTTTTTTTCGCCAGTAGCCTGGGTAAATGCGTATTGGCCAGCCAGTTTAGCGCTTCAGGCTCACGAAAAAAGTAGGTCTCGTTGACCGTTAACTGACTGATGAAGTAATCAAAAAGGGGGCTATCTTGCTCCAGCTTACTAATCAACAATGTGGGGCTATGAATTCCTGTTCGTGTGCGCAGTAGTGCCACTGCTTTCACTAGTCGCGCTTCCGCAAGCCCTTCTAGGTGTAGTCCACAGCGCTGGTGCACCAGTTGCTTAAAGAGCGTAAGCGTACTCATCGGGGGGCCCGGCAGGAAGAGTGATGGAAGCGAACCTCGCGCAGCAGCCGGGTAGGTAGGTCATCTAAAGCAATAACATGCTGGACAACACCTGCATTTACAGCTTCTTGGTTCATACCGTAGATCACAGAGCTCGCTTCATTTTGGGCAAATGTTGTGCCTCCGGCCAAATGAACGGCGCGCATGCCGCTCACACCGTCACGGCCCATGCCCGTCAAAATAACGCCAATTGTATCGGTGCCATACACGCTGACAACGCTGTGGAAAAGCGCATCGCAACTAGGATGGTAAAGGGCACCCTTAGGGCTTGCCTCTAGCCGAAGGCGGTGCTGTGAAGTTACACAAAGATTGCGCTCTGAGGGCGAGAGATAAATACATCCGGGCCTGATACGCTCGCCATCCTGGGCGACGCTAACCGGCAGGCTGCATAGCGAGCCTAGCCAGGTTGCCATACCTTCTATAAAGCCATGACTAATGTGTTGAGCTATCATAATAGGGGCTGGAAAACCTGCTGGCAGTTTGCTCAGTAGGCGAGCGAGCGCCTGTGGCCCGCCTGTTGAGCAAGCGATGGCGACAACGCGCTGAAAGGCACGAGACGCTGCTCTGCTGGGGCTAGATGGTAACGGAGGCATGGCGACGGGCAACGGGGAGGGCGATGCTGGGCGGCGACGCAGTCGGGTAATTACCGCCACACCTGAAAGCAGTCGGACCCTTTCCAGAAGCCGCTCGGCATCCTCTTCATCAATGGTCGGTTTAGGCAGTACCTCAAGGGCACCAACCTCTAGAGCCTGGTAAGCAGTCTGTGCATCAGAACGGTCGCTAACTACCAGGATCGGCACGCCTTTGGTGTGCATGATCTCTTCAATAGCGCTAAGCCCGTCCATCACCGGCATGTTCAGGTCCATGGTGATCAACTGAGGTGCAAGGCGTCTCGCCATTTCAACAGCCTCACGGCCATTAGCCGCTTCGCCGATAATCTCAATATCACCATCACGAGTGAGTATGCCGCGTAGCACAGCTCGCGATAATTGACTGTCGTCTGCTATCACCACACGAATTGCACTCATCAAAGCGTCCTCAGGAAGGGCGTTGTTGATTATTGTTATGTTGTGCCAGTGTAAACTCCTGGACTAGATCGTTCAGTTCTGTAGACATCTGAATCATATCTTGGCTAATGTCGGTAATGCTGCGCACGGATTGGGCATTACGAGCACTGGCAGTATCAATATCACGCAGTGCAATCACGACCTGATTACTAGCTGTTTTCTGCTGCTGTGTGGAGAGTGATATTTGCTGAGCAGCGCTACTGGTTTGACTAGCGGCCTTAAGCAGCGCTTCCAAGTCTTGTGCAGTGCTGATGCTAGCTTCTACCCCTTGCTCTATTGACGTTGCTCCTTTTTCGGAGGCAACCACTAAACGGTTGATAGCCTGTTGGATTTCATCAGTATGGCCCTCAATCTCCTGGGTAGAGTCGGTCACGCTATCGGCTAAGCGGCGAATCTCATTGGCCACAACCGAAAAACGTCGTCCAGACTCCCCGGCGCTTGAGGCTTCTAAAGCGGCATTAAACGCGATCAGTTTGGTTTGTGCAGCAAGGGTGTTGATCAGCTCCATTACCTTACTGATTTGTTTGGATTTAGCGCCTAACGTCATAATTTCAGAGAGGCTTTGCTCGCTGTCGCTGCGGATGTCCTGCATCTTAGCCTGCAGTAGTTGCATGGCTGTGCTGCCCTTGCGGCTACGCTCCAGCGTTTGGTTGGCAACATCGACAACCGATTGGGAGTGATCGGCAATTTGGGTGGACGAGGTTGAAAGCTCCTCCATGGTTGAAGTGATTTCGGCCACCGAAGATGCCATTTCTTCCACTGCTGCGGCCATGGTTTGATTGGCTTCGTGGCTAATATCTCCACCTTGAACGCCGGAAAGCCCTGCGGTTTGTGCCAGTCGATCGGCTACTTGGGTAAGGGCTAAAGCATTATTTGACACTGCAGCAATCGCCCGGGAAAGGCGTGCCAGCAACTCATTGGTTTGTGCGGCTAAGTCGCCGAGCTCTGCGCGGTCGTCGGTGTCTACCCGGCGTGATAAGTCTAAGCTATGGGTAATCTCTTTTAGTTGGCGTTGAAAGCGTGTCAGGGGGCGGATCAGACTGCCGGTTAAGGGATATAGAATCATTAGCCCAACCACTAAAATAATTAGCCCCAAGCCGATAGAAGCCAAGAAGCGCTCACGGATAGTGGCGGTGTACTCGCTCTTAGACACTTCTACTTGTAGATAGCGCTGTAGCTCGGGTAACCAGCGGGTTGTAACAAAGTAAATTTGCCCATCGCGCTGAATCTCTCTTACGTGAAGCTCTCGGTCAGTACTTAACAGTTGCTCAGCTTTTTGCTCTTTTAGTGCTGAGATATTGGTTTCATTGCTGCGAATTAAGAGCTCGCCTTCGGCGCTTAGGATGGCTGCGCGGCCTGTGTCACCAAGCCGATAATCTTCGATCAGTTGAGCCATATGTGACAGGTTAAGCCCGGCTCCTGCTACCACAAGAGGACGGTCGTTTGCCGCCGTTTCTCTGCTGCGGTAATTGAGATAGACAAATGCATCCTCGGGCGAGAAGGTATCGCTGTCTAGGTTCAGGTTGTAATCGGCGTTGCTATCAATGAACTGGTAGTACCAGTCATCGTTTCCTCCTGGGGCGAGCAGGGGGCGCTGCAAAAGCTCACCGTCACGGAGCTGAAAGTAGTAGCCCCTGCCTTGGTACTGGGCGGCGATGAACATCAGATCTGTATCGAGTTGGCCCATTAAGCGTGATAGATAGCGAATAACATCTACCTGTTGCTCTTCATCCAGCCCATTTTGTACCCACTGCTCAATAAAGTAACTGTTGGCCAGGCTTTCTGAGATGGCAAGGGCTGGGCTTAAGCGTAGGTTGATGTGTGTGGCCAGCCCCTCAATTTGGGCGGGTAGCTCATGGTTAAGCAGGCTCTCCAGGCGCTCTTGGCTATGGGAGCGCGCTTGAAGGTAGAGTGCCAAGAGCATTGCGAACGCTAAAACCGTCCCAAAAGAGATAAATAGCCGTAGCCGTAGTGGCAGGGATTTCCAGCGCGCGATCATATTCGCCTTTGCTCCAAAATAAACGGTGGCCCTGAAAACGTAGCGGTTTGTTGTCTTTACGCTGCCTAATATCTCTCAGGGTTAAATATCTCTCAGGATTAAATAAAGCAGAGTGAAGGGTGTCGCCCTACTTAAGATAGTACTGCCCACGACATTAACCCTGAGTTTCAGCTTTTTTCGGGAGTGTTGTCCAGCGTTTGTCCGCGGCCATTAGTGCTGGTGTTTATACGATAGCGTGGGGCACAAAGCAGGAGGAGTCTTTGGTGATGCGACCTACATCTTCACGAATGCCCATCCCACAGGCGCGATCACCGACGACCCAGCTACCGATTAAGGCGTGGTTATTACCAAACCGCGGCATTGGGTGATATGCCTGACGAATCCAGGGGCTATCGGTATAGGGCCCATCCACCGTCTCACGTTGTCCTGATGGCGTGATTAGCTCTATGTTACTCCCTTCCCGGGAGAAGAAGGGCTTGCGTACCCATCCGGCAGGCAACGGCGGGCTACTAGCGTTCTCGAAAAACGCCGGTAATAGGTTAGGGTGGCCCTCAAAGTGTTCCCACAGCAGAGGGAGAATCCCTTTGTTAGAAAGAATGGCTTTCCAGGGCGGTTCAAACCAATGAGTGTTGAGCTGTGGAATCTGCTCTCCAAAGCCGTCGTCGGCCATTTCTTCCCAGGGGTAGAGTTTGAACAGGGCATGAATGGGCTTATCATCCAGATCAACAAAGTGATCCATACCTGCTCGCAGGCCAATATCTTCCGTGTAGATAAACGGGGCTTTTAGGCCTGCCTGTATCGCCACATCCTGCAAGTAGTGCACGGTGGCACGCTCTTCAGCATTATCTTTGATGCAGGAGAAGTACATCGTGCGTGCTTTGATGCGGTCGCCAAGGTGCGCCATGGCATTGATCAGCCGCTCCTGGATCGAGTTGTACTGATCCGCATGGCGCGGAAGGATGCCTTGCTCAATGGCTTGTTCCAGCCACACCCACTGAAAAAAACCTGCTTCGTAGAGCGAGGTAGGGGTGTCGTAGTTGAGCTCTAACAGCTTTGCAGGGCCACTGCCGGAGTAGGCAAAGTCCATTCGTCCGTAGAGGTGTGGTTGTCCCGACTTCCACGAATTATGGATGCTGTCCCACATGTGCTCAGGTAGTGCCAGACGCTGCATTAGCGCATTGGAGTGGCAGACCTTATCCACCAACTCCATGCACATCTCGTGTAGTTCCTCAGTGGGGGCTTCAATGTCCTGTTCTACCTGCTCCATGGTGAACTGGTAGTAGGCATCTTCTTTCCAGTAGGGCTCCCCGCCAATGGTATGAAAATGAAAGCCCAGCTCGTGGGCTAGGGCTTGCCAGTTGTTTCGCTCAGGAATGTCGATTCGCAGCATAGTAGTGTTAGCTGGCTAGGAGCCCCAGCCACCCCGTGCTGAAGAGCGTGAGCCGAAACCGCTGCGCTGGGTAGTCGCTTGGCGACTCTGAGCTGCCTGGCGGCTCTGAACTACCGAGCTACGCATTGCTTCATTGCGTTGAGTAACGCGCTGGGTGGCTTGGTTCGATGCGGTGTTCCAGTTGCCCTGATTCTGGCGGTTGCGGTACACAGGCTCCTGATAAACTCGCTCAAAGGAGCGGCCACGGTTGGTGTTAGACATCATGCTACCAACCATGTAACCCATCATGGCGGGCATAAACCAACTACCGCCACTGCTGCCGGTGGCCGCTTGTGCCTGCTCCTCGCTTGGAGCGGTACAAGCACCTTCGCCGTGCTCGGCTTCGCACTCTTCAAGGGTGCTGAAACGTGGCACTGCCTCTAATGAGGCTGAGTAGGCGTCTTCACAGGCGCTACGGGTATAGATATTTGCGGCTACGCACTCTTCTACGCTTTGGAAGCTACGCGGTTCATCGAATCTTACTTCGGTTATTTGTTCTTCCTGCGGTGGTTGGCCACAGGCAGTAAGGCCAAAAGCACCCGCGCCCATCACCGCTAATGACAAACGCGCGCTGCGCTTACGGCGCGGCAAATGCGGTGTTTGATCGTGTTTAGACATGCCGACTTTCTCCTTTACCACGTCATCGAAGCGGCGTTGAGCAAGCCGACGGCTATCGCAACACTGGCCATCAAAATGCCATAGGCATGGTGACCTTCAGTAATGTGCTGGGAAAGACTTTCGCCCTGCTTGCGCAGAAACAGCTTAACCGCGAAGAAGGTAGCCAACTGCACGATAAAGGCGACAATGCCCCAGAGTACAAAGTCGATAAAGCTGATGGAGTGCGCCATTGCGCTATAAAGCGGAATCGTAAAACCTAAAATAGAGCCGCCATATGCCGCTGCTGCGGCAGAATTGCCTTCGCGAATCAGGGTCCACTCGTGATGGGGTGTAATACGGCTGTAGCAATACATAAAGGCGACGAGCAGTACAATCGCTGTCATTAAATAGGCAATAAATGACGGCAAGCCGTACAGGTAGTTCACCATGGTGGTTGTTTCCTTGTAGGTATTAACAGTTAAGGCTTAAAAATCAGGTTTGAAAAAAGCATGTCTTAAAACGCTGGGCATCTATATCGCATCGATATCAACAGAGGACACATCAACGCCTAGGTTGTGCACCACCATAAAGCTGCCTTCGCCATCGTTTTCAGCACTCAGTAGCACATACTCCATGCGCTCAGACGCTTGGATGGTGCGCTCATACAGCATTGCGTGATGGGTGACATAGCGAGCAGACACACTCTCAGTAGTCATCACCTGTTCTTCAAAAATTACCGGTGGTGACCACAGGCTGCCGCCACTCCCCCATACACGTTGATACGTGCATGCCCGTGACTCATCAGTAGTAGATCCCAGCGTAATGGTTTGAGCGCCAATGCTGTCAGGCTGTTTATCGTTACCGTTAATCAAACTATCAAACTCGGCATCCGATAGATGGGTGACACGGTAAAAGTCGAACAGCTTGTACTCAAGCACGTTGCCATGCTCGATATTGGCTTGCAGCCAGGTATCGTTATCCAGATAGAAGCGAACTAGGTGCGCTCCTTGGCCCAGATCAACATGGCCTACGGCGGCGATGTGGTGGTAGGCATCGTTGTCCCAGGTAAATAGCGCATCCTGGTGGGCGCGTAGACCTATCAGCTTGATATTGACGCGCCCATCCAGCCTCAGACCTGCAAGGTCTTCCTGGCTAACGCCCATGGGCAGGCCCGCCGCTACTGGGCGGCCCGTGTTTGGCTCAGGCGGCTTCTCCGTGGTGGCGCGGAAAAGTGCCTTAAGAGTGTTAAGCATGGCCTGCCTCTCTGGTGCGGTTGTTACTCTTGGGTAGCGTTTTTCTTCGCTTTCAGGCGAGCTAATACATCGTCTGCTTTGCGCTGAGTGCCGCCGATGCCCGCTGCTTTAAGGCGTGCCTCCAGTGAGCTGCCGCTCTCTTCTGCGGCCATATCGTCGGCAGCTTGCATCTGCGCAGAATTAAGCTGCTGGCGCTCTTTAATGCGCTCTAGCGATTCCATAGCGCTGTTCATGGCACTGTTCTGGCCTGAGTGACGAGCGGCTACGGCGGATTGCGCTTTTTGCGCAGACTCAGTGGCTTTTACCACGCTAACCTGCTGTTTAAGCTGGCGTATCTGGTTGTCGGTGCTACGAATTGCGCCCCGCAGCTTTTCAATGCTGGCATCGTACTCGCTCACGATTGCCCGCTCCGCTTCCAGCTCATCCTGCAGCGCTACCATACGTTCAGCGACTGCCATCGCCAGTGCTTCCTCGCCTTTGTCTAGTGCCGCTTCTGCGCTTTTTTCCAGTTCAGCAATTTTACTTTCCAGCGTGTCCGCTTTATTGCTGTTCAACTGACGCTGGCCCATTAGACGGGTGAGCTCGGTTTTAGACTTGCTAAGGTGATTTTCTGAATCGCGAATTTCCTGGTCTAAAATACGCAGTGCTTGAGAGTCTACGACCGCTTGGCCGGTTTCATTGGCTTTGCCACGCAGGGCAGTCATAATTTTGCTTAGCATAATTGGTCTCACTTATATGTCACCGCGATGGCGACATTAGTTAATAAAAGTGGTGCTGATAATGGATAATCTATTGTAAACGTTAGACGAAGTGCGTTTGTATCAGTTCAGCAACTTCCATCGCAGCACCCGCCGTAGCGTGTAGCTCAGCACAAATTGACTCAAGTTTGGAATCGCCAAACAACTGACCATACGCTACATAAAAATCGTGTCCGTCGATCTCGACAATACCCACGGATGCCAATGGCAGTGAAATACCCTGGCGTAGCAGAACTTCGTTCAGCTCGGCAGTATTTTTAATGCTCTCTACGGCAACGATAGGTGCCATCGCTATCCACTCATTTTCGCTGCGCGATAGAGTAAGTGGTAGGTTACCGTAATCGTTCAGTTCCCAGATGAGTGTCTGATTAGCCTCATCAAGGCTTATCGTCGCCTGAGGCCACTCAAGGTTAGCGTTTCCACTACTGTTGGAAGCTGGTTGGCTGACTAAATTATATAGCTCGGTGGCGGTGATGCCGTTGGTAACGGTAGATGTGTTCAAAGCGACTTTCTCCATCGTTCTATAAGTGGTTTTACCTTAACACTAAGTGAAGTAAATGGTTCAGTTTAGTAAGTTGCTGCTAATTATACATAAGTCTTTTTAGGTGGGGTAATGGTCCTTGCCGACATGAGTCGTAGCGCCGACACTCTCTCTAATGCTTCGATATCCCATTAGCGGAGAGAGACTGTGACTCGCCATGTTGCCCTACTTGCCTACCCTGATTGCCAACTGTTAGATGTGAGCGGGCCCTGGCAGGTATTTGCCAGTGCCAATGAATTAAGCCCTCGACCGCTTTATCAACTGACGCTGGTGGCCGATACCATTGGTCCTGTGATTACCAACAGCGGTCTAGCGGTTCAGGCCACCCATAGCTACCACCAACTTAGTCGTTTACTGCCTTTGGATACATTTTTGGTCGCGGGTGGTAGTGGTGTAATCCAGCAGCGTGAAATAGCCACTGTGAAAGAGGTGCTTTGTGACGTTGCCTCAGGGGTAAGGCGACTAGGGTCCATCTGCTCCGGCGCATTCCTGTTAGCCGCCGCAGGACTGTTGGATGGTTGCCGCGTGACCACCCATTGGCGTCATGCTCAGCAATTGGCCGATGAGTACCCTGCGCTAAGCGTCGAGCCTGACGCGCTGTATATCGAAAGCAATGGCCGCTACACCAGTGCTGGAATAACCGCAGGCATTGATTTAGCACTCTCGTTAGTAGAAGCCGATCACGGTGCAGGGCTTGCCGGACGAGTGGCCCGGGAGCTGGTGATGTTTCTACACCGCCCAGGGGGCCAATCCCAGTTCAGCGAAGCACTGCGCCGCCAGCAGGATGCTGGCCCACTGCGGCGACTACTGGATCAACTGCATATGGATCCTGCTGGCGATCACTCTCTTGAGCGTATGGCTGACGTCGTTGCCGTTACACCACGCCATCTAACCCGCCTGTTTAAGCGCCACTTGCAGGTCACACCTGGAGCATACCTGACACAGCTGCGCCTGGAGCAAGCCCGGCTTGCCCTGCTGGATGAGCGTGACCACGTGTCCCTCGAGCGGTTAGCTGAACGTTGGCAGTTGGGTGGTGCAGAGCAATTACGTCGCCAGTTTCAGCGCTACTACGGCGTGTCCCCCTCCGTCTATCGCCAGCGTTTTGCATCCTCCCACGCCAGTTTCACCCAGGAGAGCACCCTATGCCTGTAACTGTCCTGCTGTTATCACTCTGCCAAGCGCTGCTGATCACCGGCAGCGTGTTGCTGATTGCCGTATCGCCGTTGATAGGTGCCTCTTTGGCACCCAGTGCCTCCTGGTCTACCGCACCTGTCGCTACCCAGTGGTTGGGGCTTATGTGCGCTACCATTCCGGCCTCTTTGATTATGGCCAAATTAGGCCGCAAGCGCGGGTTTGTGCTAGGCAATCTGGTCGGGTTGATCGGGGCTGTGGTGGCAGTTCAGGCCCTAATCGGCGAGCATTTTGGGCTATTTCTGCTGGCGACCTGGCTGATTGGCATCGGTATTGGCTTTGGCCAACTATATCGCTTTGCAGCGGTGGAAGCAGCTCCCGTCAACCTACGTGACCGAGCGATTGGTTTAGTGATGGGCGGCGGCGTGCTGGCTGCTTTTGCTGGGCCGTGGTTGTCAAGGGTGAGCCGTGAGCTGGGCGACGTACCCTTTCTGGGCAGCTTTGTCGGTTTGGCCGCACTGTATGCGCTGGCCCTGTTGGTATTGACCATAACACGCTTACCTCCGGCTTCACGCACCCACGGTGAAGGAACCGGGCTTCCGCTGCGAAAAATACTCAGCCAGCCTGGGTTTATTGTGGCGGTAAGCGCGGCGATGGTCGGTTATGGCGTAATGAACCTAGCCATGACCGCCACGCCGCTGGCGATGGCCGGGGCAGGGCATCACTTTGATCATGTCTCCATGACCATTCAGTGGCACGTGGTAGCGATGTTCTTACCTTCCTTCTTTACCGGCTATTTAACCGCGCGATTCGGTGCAAAACGGATCATCGTCGTAGGTTGCCTGCTACTGGTGGCAAGCGCCTTGGTTGCGCAGTTTGAGGCAGGTTTAGTGGGTTTCAATGTTGCGCTGATTCTGCTCGGCCTGGGTTGGAACTTTACCTTCCTGCCTGCCACCGGCCTGCTCACTGAGAGCTACCGCCCAGAGGATAAAGCCCGTACCCAGGCGGCTAACGAGTTCTTAGTATTTGGCACCGCGGCGATAACCGCCCTGCTGGCAGGCCCTTTAGTCAGCAGTCTAGGGTGGTCAATGCTCAACATTGCGCTGATCCCCGTCGCGCTGGTGCCCCTGGGGGTACTGGTTTGGCAACAACGCACTCGCTTGGCAAACGCTTAAAAATCCCCCGGCGCGCACTGTAGGCAGGTTAGGCCAAGTGTGCGCCACTGGGCGACTACGGCATCTCTGTCATCCAGCACCAGCCAAGGCGCAAAGCCGTCGCTGCGCATTTGACTAAGTAGCGCGGCTTTTACCTCTTCGTCATCCACATGGTCATCGCCTTCTGGACGCAGGTACATGGCATCAAAGGGGATGGTATGGCGCTCTAGCCAGCGCTGGGTATGTTCACGGTGGCTGTCCGGGCGCCCACTACAAATCACTATCTGCTGGCCTTGGGCCTTGAGGATTTTGACCAGCCTGGCAACGGCTTCGATTACTGGCGCTTCGGCCATATGGGCAAAGAAGGGCTCCCACTGTTTCTGGCTGCCCAGCACCCAGTCGCTGACTTGGTGTGGGTGAAATTCGGCCAAAGTACCGTCAACATCAACAATTACTGCAGACATACAAAACTTCCTAATGGGAAAAGGTGGTAGAACAGGCATCATTGCTCAAGTAATGCGTGGTGCAGAGGCGTTTACCCAGTAGTTTCTGCCATTGGCTTAGCGACGGGGTCGTTAACTGAGTAAACAGCGGCACTACTTGAGTTGCACCCAACTGATTGGCAAGAGCCACTAAATGCGAAGCGCGCAGGTGAACATTCCAGCGCTGCCAAAGCACCTCTTGCGCTGCCAACTGAGTACAGCGATCGGGCGTTAGGTAACCGGTATGCAGCAGTTGATGATGGGGCCACTGGGCGGGAGAATCATCGCGGTCACTCACCAGCGTTAGCTGAGCGCTGCCATCATCCGGGCGGGCTAGCACCTTGGTAATCGCCGTCTCGGTGCCTGGGCGACGCAGGGCAGCAGGCATTGCCAGCAGGGCGGCAAGGTTAGCGCGAATATCTGTATCAATCGCTAGGGTTAGCCCGCGCGCTTCAGCTTCCTCCACCAGCCATAGCGCCATTTCCAGCGCGCGACCGGTTTCTGGTACTGGAAACACCAGCAGCTGATTAAGATACTCGCTGATGGCCTGTACACATCTCGCCTGGGGCTGGTCGTAGCTTCCGTAGGAGGCATCCAACAGCGCAATATGCGCCGGTGGCGGCGTATCAAAGGGAAATAGTCGCGATTCAAAACAGGCATCGCCGCTATAGAAAACACCGCCTTCCACCGCTAAATGCAGCCAAACACCTCCAAGTGAATGCCCCGCCTGGCCGGTGGTAACGGTAATGCCTTCCACCTCTAGCGTGCCACGCTCTGGGAGAGGTAGCCATTGTCTGTTCAGAGGTAGTGATTTGGCCACCAACGGCGTGCAATAAAGCGGCACGTTTTCCGCGAGCTCGGCCACACCTCCAATATGGTCAATATGATCGTGGCTAATTAGCACCGCATCCACATCCAAACGGTGCGGCCAGGTGATGGCTTCGCCTGAGTGTAGCGCGCCGCCCGCGTCGAGCAATAAACGCTTGCCCCGAGCCTCTACCACTATAGCGGCGGGGCCTTTATCGCCTAAACCACTAAGAATCTCGATATTGGCACTCATCGGTCAGCCTCCAGGCACCAGCCTTGCTGCAGGCTAACGGCGACTTGGCTGCCCATGTCAGGCGCGCTGTGATGGTAGGCCAGCAGCGTTTCCCCGCTGGGTAGGCGCAAACTGAGTTCATAGCGCTCACCACGGAAAATAACGCTGTCTACCCGGGCGGTGAGTTGCTGTGCCGTGGGCGGTTGAATAGCAATCTGGATATGCTCCGGGCGCACCAGTGCCCGTTGGGTGCGTTCGGCCTCTGTAGCATTGAGCCCAGCCATCAAAGCTCCACCCTCCAGGCGTTTGCCTGGATGGCCGGCGGCAACGTTTAATTGGCTGCCCTGGCCGATAAAGCCCGCCACCCATGCCGTGCGCGGTTCGCGATAGAGCGTTTCCGGCGAACCCCACTGCACCAGTTTACCTGCTTTCATTACAGCAATTTTGTCTGCCAGGGCCATGGCTTCGGTTTGGTCGTGGGTCACATAAACCAAGGTAGCGCCGGTGCGCTGGTGAAAGTCGCGGAAGCTGTGCTCCATGGTGGCACGCAGGTGACGGTCAAGGTTGGCCAATGGCTCATCCAACAGCACCACCGATGGGTCACTTACTAAGCAGCGTGCCAGGGCGACACGCTGGCGCTGGCCGCCGCTTAATGCCTGGGGCATACGCTCGGCGTAGGCCTCAAGCTCCACCAACGCTAGCGCTTGCTGAACCTTTTGCTGATACGCAGCCCCGCGAAGGCCGCGCAGTTTGACTGGGTAGCCAACGTTGTCCGCAACGCTCATATGCGGCCAAAGTGCATAGGATTGAAACACCATGGCCATATTACGCTGCTCAGGGGGAACATGGGTGTCGGGACTTGCCAGGGTGCGATTATCTAACTGAATACGTCCTTCGTTGACTGGTTCAAAGCCCGCCAGCATACGCAGCATGGTGGTTTTGCCGCAGCCGCTTGGGCCGAGCAGGGCGACAAACTCCCCCGGTTTGATCTCCAGGGACAGCTCATCCACGGCTGTCTGTTCGCCAAAGCGTTTGGTAACGCGATCAATTGCTAGCCCTGCCATGGGATAACTCCTTTAGGTAGCCGTGGTGACAGCAAGCTCAGTGCTAACATCAGCGAAGCGACCATGATGACTACCAGTACTGAAACGGCAGAGGCCAGCACGCTTTCGCCACCTTGATCCAGGTTGAAAATCAGTACACCGAGGGTTTCATTGCCAGCGCTCCAGAGCAGCGCTGACACGGTGAGCTCGTTGACTGCAAGTAGGAACACCAGCAGCCCGCCTGCAAATAGCGCGGGCGCTACCAGCGGTAGAATGATGCCTCCAAGGCGCCGCCAGGGGCCTGCCCCCGCGAGCTGTGCTGCTTCTTCAAGTGAAGAATCTAACTGCGCCAGGCTTGCCGCCACTGGTTTAACGCAGACCACTAGAAAGCGCGCCAGATAAGCCACAAAAATCAATCCCAGGGTGCCGTAGAGCGCCACGTTAATAATTGGTAGTGGGCGTACAAACAGCAGAATGCAGGCAATCGCCAACACTACGCCGGGCAGCGCATAAGGAATCTCAATGGCGCTGAGCACCACGCCGCGCCAGCGTTCCGGTAGGCGCTGTAGCCGGTAAGCCAGCGGTAGGCTTAGTAGCATAAGTACCACTGCCGCGCTGCCCGCCAGCCAAAGGCTGTTACGCACGGCGCGCCACGTAGCCCCTTGGCGGCCAATCACTTCGGCGTAGGCGTTAAGACTGGCGGTATTGGCGTTAAGCGGTACGCCCACCGCGGGTACTAGCGAGCTAACAACAAGAGCCAGCAGTGGCGCGACCAGGATAATCAATAAGATGCCAACCAGCGTAGAGGTCACCAGCGTTCGCCAGCGGCCCAGGGTAAAGTCATGGGAGCGACCACTGTGGCCGCCCAGCCCAAACCGGCTGCGACCCATTAAGTGTTGCTGTAGGGCGACACCAGCTAAGGCCAGCAATCCAATCAGTAGCGACAGGGCGGCCATTTCCGCTAATACACCCGTACCAAAACTGGCCATACGCTGATAGATCAGCGTCGGTAGCACGTAATAGCCCGCTGGAATGCCCAGCATGGCGGGAATGCCGAAGTTGCCCAGGCTGGAAATAAATGCCATTGCACCCCCGGCGATTAAGCCACTGCGGGTTACGGGCAGAATAATATGACCCCATACTTGCGCTTGTTTAGCACCGCTGATGCGGGCGGCTTCAATAAGCTCTCGAGGTAAAGAAAGTAGGCTTGTACGCAGGGCCAGAAACACCAGCGGTGCGCTCTGGATGCCTAGCAACAGGGCAATGCCTTCTGCCGAGTAGAGCGGTTGTGGACTGCCTAGGGGCGGCGCCATGCCAATACTCTTGAGTAGTGGGCTAGCCGGTCCAAATAGCTGCAGCCAGCTCAACGCGGTGACCTGGGGTGGAATCATCATTGGCAGCATAAAGCAGAACACTAACCACGATTTACCACGCACATTGGTGAGCGTGATGGCAAAGGCGAATAGGCTGCCCAGCATCAGCGCAATCAGCATGCCGAGCCCAGAGGTGTACAGGCTACGCCACAGCGCTCGCCAAGTACTTGCGCTATTGAGCACTTGCCACAGTGGTGATTGACGCCCCTGGCTAAGGTCACTCAATGCTTCTATCAGCAGGCGTAGGCTGGGGGCCAGGCTAAGTAACACAATGGCAATTAACAGACTTGAAAGCAGCCAGCGGTGCTGGCTGCCGTACTTGTTGTCATAGGTAATGGCGGGCGTCATGATTATCCGCCGAACAGATCGCTAAAGTGCTGTTTAAGCTCAGCTTCTTGCGCCAACGTTTGTTCAATATCCACTGGCATTAGCACAATGCTATCGCGCTCGGGAAAGCCTTCCGGCGGGGTAATATCGTCACGTGCGGGTAGGTAGCCTTGTTGGCTGACCAGCTCCTGGCCTTGCTGGGAGAGCACGAAATCAACAAATTTCTGTGCGGCATCCAGGTTCTTGGCACCCTGCATGATCGCGACAGGCTCAGTAACGGCGCTTACACCCTCTTCAGGAAACACAAATTCTACCGGCGAGCCTTTGACCGCTTCGCGGATGGGTAGAAAATCCACCACAATGCCATAGGGCTTCGCGCCTGCGGCGACTGCATTAAATACGCCGCCATTGCCACCTTGAGCTTCAGCGCGATTGGCGTGTAGGGCGTCGTAGTAATCGGCGCCTAGCGATGGGTTGGCGCTAATCGCCGCCATGTGGATCAGTGCTGCGCCGGAGTAAAGCGGGCTGGGCATCGTAACCATGCCTTCATAATCAGGCCCTAGCAGGTCTTGCCAGCTTTGCGGTTGATGCACGGCGCCGGTGTTATACACAATACCGGTGGTGATCAGCTTGGTGCCGTAGTAGTAGCCTTCAGGGTCATATAGGTCGGCGTCATAGCCGCTGCGCTCATCACTTAAATAGGGCTGTAAGTGCCCCTCTTGTTTAAGCGACTCCATGGTCATGCTGTCAGCAATCAGCAGCACGTCGGGATTACTTACCCCGGCAGAAAGCTCAGAACGCAGACGCGTCATTAACTGAGTCGTGCCGTCGCGAACCCACTCAACGTCGATATCAGGGTAGGCGGCTTTAAAGGCATCAACCGTCTGCTGTGCATCGCTATTGGGCTGGCTGGTGTAGAGCGTTAGCGTGTCGTTAGCCACGGAATGGGCCGAAAGGGCAAAGCTGGCTGCTGCAACAGCAGTTGTAAGAGTAGTTACCACGGGGCGCTTTAGCATGGGGAAGCCTCAGGTGAATGAACACCACCTAAGCTACTGTCATCTGCTTACAACAAAGTGACAGTACGCTTTCGTTTGGCACTTTTTCTCTTTCGCTTTCGGTCTTATTTGCTTTCGTTTCACCGTGAGGTATCCATGCGTCAGTTCGAACGTCGCCAACTATTGCTACAGCATATTAATAGTGAGGGTCGTCAATCGTTAGAGGTACTGGCCCGGCACTTTGGCGTTTCTGTACAGACCCTACGTGGGGATATTCGCCATCTGGCGGATAAGGGGTTGGTGTTGCGCCGCCAAGGCGAAGTACTGCCGTTTCCTGAGCAGGAGAATATCGGTTACGACCAGCGTCAGATCGTTAATGTAGCGGGTAAACGACAAATAGCGGCGCGGGCGGCGAGTTTAGTGCAAGACCATCAAGCCCTGTTTTTAGGTACTGGCACCACCGTTGAGCAACTGGCGGATGCACTTAGCGATAAGCAAGGCCTGCATATCATGACCAATAACCTGCATGCGCTGATTAAGCTATGTCAGTTGAAGTGTGAGTTAGTGGTGGCAGGTGGACGGGTACGCCGTCGTGATCAGGACGTAATTGGTGGCGATGCCTGGCGTTTTTTCCAGCGCTATCGTGCCGATGTTGGGATTGTGTCGGTGGGGGGAATGGATGGCCATGGTCGGCTTTATGACTATAACGACGACGAAGTCATGGCCCGCGAAGCACTGTTGGCCCACACAAGCTATCGAGTGCTGGTATTGGATAAAACCAAGTTTGATTTACCACTGCGCTGTGCTGCTGGTCAGTTGGGTGATTACGATGCTGTAGTGACCGATGTGCCGCTTCCAGATCGCTTGAGGAGCCCACTGGCAGCGCAAGGCACCCGTTTTTTGGGGTAACGGTGTGCGGCTCTCTTTGCTGCTATGCTGAAAACATATTATTAGCGGAGAGAAGGACGACACCATGGCAGGTGGGTGGGCAAAAGATGGTGCCGAACAAGAGCAGATTGAGAGCACGCTGGATGATGCAGTGCAGCGAGCCCGTCGCCAGTTACCTCGCGGCGAAAGCCTTGAGGTCTGCGAGGAGTGTGGCGACCCTATTCCTGAAGCGCGCCGTAAGGCGATGCCCGGTGTTCGGCTGTGCGTGGTATGTCAGAGCGAGTTGGACAAAAAACAGTCGGGCTTCAGTGGCTATAATCGCCGTGGCAGTAAGGATAGTCAGTTGCGGTAATGCAACCGATGAATAACCCTACGCCCTATGCTAGGGCTTAGGGTTAACAGCAGCCTCTGTGCACTCGCTCGGTTGACTCACTAATCGACGCTGGCGCTGTTGGTGGCTTAAGTAGATTAACCCAATAGCGCCTATTAGCAGTGCCATGGCGATATACCGTGAAGCATCTAAGGGCCGTTGAACATTGGCAAGCCAGCCAAAATGATCAATCAGCAGGCTCATCAACAGTTGGCCTGATATTACGGCGACCGTTGCCGCGGCTGTGCCTACGCGCGGTACGGCGAAAACAATCGCGAGCATATACACTACGCCAAAAAGCGCGCCAGTTAATTGCCACTTGGGTACGCTGAATAGTGTGGCTTCCTGGGCTGGTTCGAAAAAGAACATCAGCAAAAAAGTCAGCACGGCGCCTATCACAAAGGTTAGCCAAGCACTTTCAATCACGCCGGTGTTGGCGCCTAAGCGACCGTTAATGGAAGATTGGGCTGCCAGTACGGCGCCACCGACAAGTAGAAGAACAAAAATAATCGGTAGAAACATGGTTATCTCCGTTATATAAGCCGCTTACATCAGCCACAGAGCGGCTAAAATCATCACTAACGCGAGCACTCGGTAGCTGTCCACCCCGCGACACTCGCTGCCAAGCCAGCCGAAATGGTCAATTGCTAAGCTGGCCGCTACCTGTCCACACAAAATGCCCACCATGGTCATACCAACGCCCACTAGAGGCGTTGCTAGTGTCAATACAATGACGTAAAAGGGCCCAAGTAGGCCGCCAGTTAGCAACCAGCGAGGTTGACGAAAAAGGGTGGCTAGTTTGGGTTGAGGTGAAAATACCAGCGCCAGTGATAGCAGCAGTCCACCCACTAAAAAAATCGATAGCGTAGCGGACAGATGGCCCACCTGCTCGCCGAGTGGGCCAAGCAAACCAGCTTCTACCGAGAGACCCATTCCCGCGATCAGTACTCCGAGTAAAATAAGTGCGTGTTGCATGACAACGCTCCGAAGATCAAAAGAGCGAGCACTTTAGAGTCTTATCTTTATTGCTACAATGCGTTGCAAAAGCAAAGGAGTATTGCTAATTGGACAACTCTATTCGCCTACTCGCGTTGCGGCTGTTTGTACGTGTCGCCATGACAGGTAGTTTTGCCGATGCGGCACGCTACTATGATTTGCCGGCTTCTTCTGTATCGCGTCATATTGCCGGTTTGGAGCGCTCTTTGGGGCAACGGCTACTATATCGACATACTCGGGCAGTGCGACTCACTGATGCTGGAGAGCACTACTTCCGTGATGTGCAGCGCGTACTGGATAGTTTGGACTTAGCTACAGAGCAGGTCGTTGGTGGTGCTAAACGGCCCCAGGGGGTGTTGCGCATTAATGCCCCTGTGGCATTTGGGCGTCGGCATATAGCTCCCTTATTGGCCAGCTTTCAGGACGATCACCCAGCGGTAGAGATAGAGCTAACGTTGAGTGATGCATTTATCGACCCGGTGCAAGAGGGGGCAGATTTAGTCATACGAGTGGGTGCATTAAGTGACTCAAGTTTGGTGGCACGACAACTTGCAACACAGCGCTTTGTGGCGTGCGCTTCCCCTATCTATCTAAAACGTCATGGCGAGCCACATCATCCAGATGAATTGAGTGAGCATAATTGCCTCGTCTACAAAGGCACGCGCGGAGCACAGTCTTGGTATTTCCAAGAGTTAGAGAGTGATCAAGCGCAACGCTATCCAGTGAAAGGCAACCTCTATAGCAACAATGCGGAATGTTTGGTTGAAGCGGCACTGCAAGGGCAGGGCATTGTGCTATTTCCCACTTGGCTGGTTTTCGACGCTCTGCGCGATGGAGGCTTGGTGCCTATGCTTAAAAGCTATCAAGCACTAGGCGAAGCAACGCGGGAGGGTATCCACGTTATCTATCCAGAAAACCGACTGCGCTCATCTAAAGTAGCGGCATTTCTAGAGCATTTGTTCTTAGCGGTTGGCGACCTACCGTACTGGGATCACTAATTAATGGCGACGGTGATGGCGACTTTGTTACCCTTTGAAAATCCAGTGTATTTAAGTGCTACTTTTGGGCATGAATATATACAAAAAATTTTGTGAGGATTGATCTGTGGAGATGGAACAACATTACCGTGCCCTTAGCGTAGAAACACTGTCTCAGCGCCTTGGCGGCGTCGAAGAAGTGGCGAGCCGGGTAGGCGGTGATCCCACTGCATGGGATATTCGTGAGGTGGGTGATGGCAACCTCAACCTAGTGTTTATTGTCTCCGGAAGCCTTGGCAGCGTCGTGGTGAAACAAGCGCTTCCCTATGTGCGCATGGTGGGGGAGAGCTGGCCACTACCTATTTATCGCGCCCACTTTGAATATTACGCGCTGGTGCGCCAATCCAAGCGTGCCCCTGGAATTGCCCCTGAGGTGTACTACTTCGACAAGCCCCAGGCGCTTATTGTGATGGAGTATTTGCATCCGCATACTATTTTGCGCCGCAAGCTAATCAACGGTGAACGAGTGGCTGCCTTGGGTGAAACCATCGGCCAATTCTGTGCGCGCACGGCGTTTCGTGGGTCAGAGCTTTCACTTGGCAGCCCTGAGAAGAAGCAGGATGTCGGGCTGTTTTCTGGCAATGTGGCGATTCCTGCCATCACTGAATCGCTGGTATTTACCGACCCCTATTACGGCGCAGAAATGAACCACCACACGCCGGAGCTTTCGCCGGTAGTGGATGAGCTACGACGCAATGTGCGTTTAAAAGCCAAAGTGCAGCGGTTATTAATGAAGTTCACCGCTAATACCGAAACCATGCTGCATGGTGATTTGCATTCCGGCTCGATTATGGCCACCGATACGGAAGTGCGGGTCATTGACCCTGAGTTCTCCCAGTACGGCCCAATGGCTTTTGACCTAGGCATGGCGGTGGCTAATTTCCTGATGGCCTACTTTAGCCAGCCTGCTCATCGACAAGAAGATGAGCTTGAATCGTATCAGGCATGGATTCTTGAAGTCATTGAGGCGTGCTTTATTTGCTTTGACGCTGAGTTCCGCTACCTATGGCAAACTGAACGTACAGGCATTCTGTTTCCAAAAGCCTTGTTTGAAGAGCAGGGTAATAGCGCTGACGATGCCTGTGATGCGCTGCTGGAAGAGATCCGGCTGGATGCGCTGGCCTACTGTGGTATCGAAATGCACCGCCGGGTGCTATCTCTGGCCCACAATGCAGATTTTGAAGAGATAGAAGACACCGCCCTGCGCGCCCAGCTTGAAGCGCGCAATGTACTGATGGGCCAAGCGCTGATTCTGGAGTCTGAGGCTTACAGTGAGCTTACCGCCCTAATGGATCTCGCCAAGGCGTATAACCAGCAAGAGGTGTTGTAAGCGCTTTACCCGCGCTGCTTCGCGGGTGCGCTGACGCTTACGCCGCGCTACACGGTTTATCGCTTTTCAGGATGATGTGCACAAGCTCTGGCGATGGATACTACCCTGTAGCGCGGTGTAACGAATCTCGCGAGGAACGAGCGTATGAGGCACCCGCGACGGCGGCGTCAGCCGCCTGGATGATGCCACCGTGACTCATCAAGCCTGGGTGCCACCTTCGGCACCGCTAGCGCGCTGCTTCGCGGGTGCGCTGACGCTACACGGTTTATCGCTTTTCAGGATGATGTGCACAAGCTCTGGCGATGGATACTACCCCGTAGCGCGGCGTAACGAATCTCGCGAGGAACGAGCGTGTGAGGCACCCGCGACGGCGGCGTCAGCCGCCTGGATGATGCCACCGTGACTCATCAAGCCTGGGTGCCACCTTCGGCACCGCTAGCGCGCTGCTTCGCGGGTGCGCTGACGCTACACGGTTTATCGCTTTTCAGGATGATGTGCACAAGCTCTGGCGATGGATACTACCCCGTAGCGAGGCGTAACGAACCTCGCGAGGAGCGAGCGTGTGAGGCACCCGCGACGGCGGCGTCAGCCGCCTGGATGATGCCACTGTGGCTCATCAAGCCTGGGTGCCACCTTCGGCACCGCTAGCGCGCTGCTTCGCGGGTGCGCTGACGCTTACGTCGCGCTACACGGTTTATCGCTTTTCAGGGTGATGTGCACAAGCTCTGGCGATGGATACTACCCTGTAGCGCGGTGTAACGAATCTCGCGAGGAACGAGCGTATGAGGCACCCGCGACGGCGGCGTCAGCCGCCTGGATGATGCCACTGTGGCTCATCAAGTCTGGGTGCCACCTTCGGCACCGCTAGCGCGCTGCTTCGCGGGTGCGCTGACGCTTACGCCGCGCTACAACTGCTTTCCACCTTTCACACCTTACTCTTCACCTCTTACGTCTCACCGCTTATAACTGATCCAGGCGATCAAATTTCTCGGCGATATCGCTCTCTGTCCAGTGGGGTACCCAGCCTTCCACGTTGTCGAAGAAGCGTAGCGCGGTGAATTCTGGTGCTGGGCCCATATCGAACCAGTGGGGCGTGTTAGCAGGCACGCTGATCAGGTCGTTGCGGGTACACAGCACCTGATATACCTTGTCATCGATATGCAGGCAGAACAGCCCCTGACCTTTAACGAAGAAGCGCACTTCATCTTCGTGGTGGCGATGCTCGTTCAAAAACTTCTGCCGCATGGCGTCTTTTTCTGGGTGCGTAGGCACCATATGCAGCACATCGACGGTTTGGTAGCCGCCCTTGGCTTTTACCCGGTCAATATCTTCCTGGTAAAGCGCCAAGATATCTTCCTGGGTGGCGTCGTCGGTAATCTCGCCCGGCGTGGCCCAGCGCTCAAACAGCACGCCCACCTTGTTTAGCTCAGCGGTAATCTGCTCGCCATCCGTGATGTCGATTAGGGCATCATTAGGGTTTTGGTCAGCGAATACTTTCAATTGTGACATCGTAAGCTCTCCTTAAAGGTGACGGGCCATAAACGTTATAGAGCGATCTCGTCGAAGCTGGTGACGCACGCGTGAACGGTGCCAGCCTGGGTGCCTTCGCGCACCAGTTGCAGGGTTTGCATACCCGCCTGCTTGGCCGCGTCCAGCTCTTCGATCACATCAGACAAGAACAGCACTGCATCCGCAGGTAGGTCAAGCTCAGTGACAATACGCTGATAGGCGGCAGCGTCGCGTTTATGGCCAATATGGGTGTCAAAGTAGTCGCTAAACAGTGAGGTTAAGTCGCCCTCATCGCTATAGCCAAACAGCAGCTTTTGCGCCTGAACAGAACCGGATGAGTAAACGTAAAGCGCTTTGCCGGCTTCTTTCCAGTGGCGCAGGGCGGGGGCTACGTCGCTATATAAATGGCCTGTAAAGTCGCCGCGCTGGTAGCCATTGGCCCATACCATGCCCTGCAATGCTTTTAGTGGGGTGACTTTTTGGTCGGTTTCGATCCAGTGCAATAGTTGATTAATGACCGCTTCCAGCGTGGCCTTAGGGTCACCCATCTCACTACGCACGGCATCGATCTGCTCGGCTACGGCCGGGGTAGCTGCATTAGCGCGTAGAAAGTCAGGCAGCTTGGCGTGGGCATAGGGAAACAGCACCTTATGCACGAAGTTGATATCCGTGGTGGTGCCTTCAATATCGGTCACAATCGCGCGTACAGTTGGGTTGCTCATTTAAGGCTACTCATTTAAGACTGCTCATTTAAGACCAGCGACTCTCTTCAAGAACACAGGCGAGTAAAAACTCTATGGCTTCCAAGTGGCGACGGCAGCTGGCGATACTATCGCCGACGGCGTAAATGCCGTGGCCCGCGACCAAAAAGCCCCAAGGCATCGGCCAGCCGCTGCGCACATGCTCGGCCAACTCCTCCATATCCTGGGAGTTGGGCACTACCGGCAAACGGATGGATGCGTCGTGAGTCACGTTACCCGCCAGCGCTTTTTGCATCTCGAAGCCGCTTAGCTCAATGCCGTTTGGGAAGCGCCGCGACAGAACCGTGCTGGCTACCGTATGGGTATGCAACACGCATTTAATGGTGTTGTCCAAACGATAGAGGGCGGCATGTAGATCGCTTTCAGCGCTAGGCTTGCCGCTACCTTCAAGCACCTTGCCATCCAGGTCACACATCAACAGGTCAGCGGCCTGAATGCGGGTTTTATCCCGCCCTGATGCGGTGACAAGATAGCCAGCCCCGGTACGGGCGGAAAAATTACCACCGGTGGCTGGCGTCCAGCCTTGCTGCGCCGCCCATGAAATGGCGTCCAGCAGTTCAGTTTGTAGCGTCATCATAGGATCTGCATCGCCTCTTCTAATAGCAGCCATTCTATATGATAAGCTTCGCGCCTGATAAGCCGTGCCGTTGTTTCCTTACTCAAGTACTCAAGTCAAGTGTTCAAGGAGCCCATCGAATGTTTCACCTTCAATCACGCAGTTTACGGGTCTACGACGACCACCTTGAGTATTTGGATCAAACCCAACTGCCGCAAGCGGAGCAGTGGGTGAGCTGTGGCTCTCCTGACGAGTGGCAGGGCGCAGTCAAGAACCTCGCCATTCGTGGTGCGCCACTAATTGGTTTAAGTGCCGCTTTCGTGCTGGCGCACTACGCCGCACGCCATCCGGATGGTGATTGGCAATTGGTGAGCGATCGCTTACGTGCCACGCGTCCCACGGCGGTGAATTTAATGTACTGTCTGGATGCCATGGAGGCCTGCTTTGAGCAAGGCGCCAACGCCCTGGCCGTACGTGCCTCTGAATTGTTTACAGAAGACCGCGAACTTTGCCAGCGTATGGCTGAGTATGGTGCCGATCTTTTACAGCCGGGTGACCGGGTGCTTACCCACTGCAATACCGGCGCGCTGGCGACCGCTGGTGTGGGTACCGCCATTGGCGCGCTGGCGGTTGCTAAGCAGCGTGGTGTTGAGCTGCACGTCTACGTAGATGAAACCCGCCCGTTATTACAAGGCGGCCGTTTAACCGCCTGGGAAATGGCCGACCTGGGTATACCTTACCAACTGATTGCCGACAGCATGGCTGCCAGCCTGATGGCGGCGGGCAAGGTGGATAAAATAATGGTGGGCGCTGACCGTATCTGCGCCAACGGCGACTTCGCCAACAAAGTGGGCACTTACATGCTGGCAGTGGTTGCCCACTACCATAAGGTGCCGTTCTATGTGGTGGCTCCTTACACCACGGTAGATCCTGCTTGTGCCACTGGCGCGGATATCCCCATTGAGCAGCGCGACCCTGCCGAGATCCGTGGTGCAGCTGGCGCCTTTGGCGAGGTAGTGTGGGCACCCAGCGATGCCCCTGTGTGGAACCCCGCGTTTGATGTTACGCCCGCCAGCCTCGTCACCGCCTGGATTTTGGATACTGGTGTATTTGATGCGGCCGCGATAGCGCGGGGGGAGCACTGTCAGGGTCGGGGGTAGCGGCATCTAAATGCTGGCGAACAACGTAGAGGTCAGAGGCTTGCCCATTTAACAGGCGTTCCATTGGCGAGTGGCCGGCAAAAAGAGGATTGCTGTTGGCGCGCTGCAACCAGCTGTTAGCGGCATTTTTACTGGGCAACAGTATATGCAGCGCTTTATAAATACCGAGAATCAACGACATCCGTTCCAAATGATTAGCATCAAGCCTCGCCTGCTCAGGTGACTGCTTCCAACGCCGGTAGGTGGAGTCCGGTACACCTAACAACAGAGCGGCTTCACTCTCTTTCATCCCCCATGCATGTGAAATGTTGGGGTAAGTGCGCATTGCTGCGGCCCCCATTTCGCGGCGCTTATCGGCTGTTTTATGCTGAATAGCCATCTATCTTCCTCTTCACTATGTATAGATTGCACCAAGTGAGCGATTTTTGAAAATAACGACCATTTGAGCTGTTCTTGTCAGCGTTGGTAAAAACCACTGCACGCACTGATTTAACTGTTCTGCTCGGTGTCCTGATGCGCTTGGATAACGCTCAGGAATTCTTCGCCGTAATCCGCCAGTTTGCGCGCGCCGATACCGGAGATTGCGCCCAGTGCCTCCAGGCTTTGGGGCATCTGCTCGACCATTTCGGCCAGGGTGGCGTCGTGGAAGATCACATAGGCAGGTACGCCCTGGGCCTCGGCAAGTTCCCGGCGGTGCTGGCGTAGCGCTTCCCAAAGCGGGCCGTGGCTGTGCGTGGCAGAGGCTTTGCTGCCCCGCCGGGCGGCTTTGGCTTTACTGGGTTTGTTGCTTGGTTTGCGCAGGGTGAGGGGGTGTTCGCCGCGAAGTACCGGCCTTGCGCTGGTCGTCAGCCGAATACCGCCATGGCCCTCCATATCGACACTTAAATAGCCGCTGGCGATCAGCTGGCGAAACAGCGCTTTCCACTCGTTAGCCGCGAGCTCTTTACCAATACCGAAGGTGCTTATGCGGTCGTGGCCAAAACGGGTGATTCGTTCGTTGCTTTTGCCCAGCAGTACATCCACCAAATAGGTCACGCCGAAGCGCTGCTCAGTGCGGTAGACGCACGACAGCGCCTTCTGCGCCGCCACGGTGGCCTCCCAGGTCTCGGGCGGGGTCAGGCAGTTGTCGCAGTTGCCGCAGGGGGCGTCCAGGTGATCGCCAAAGTAGTGGAGCAGCGCCTGGCGGCGGCAGCTGATGATTTCACACAGCCCCAGCATGGCATCTAGCTTCTGCTGCTCAATGCGCTTTTGCTGGTCGGCGGCGCTGGAGTCCTGCTGCATCTGACGCAGGGTGATCACGTCTTGGAGCCCATAGGCCATCCAGGCATCGGCGGGTAGACCGTCGCGCCCAGCACGGCCGGTCTCCTGGTAGTAGGCTTCGATGCTCTTGGGCAGGTTGAGGTGCGCCACAAAGCGCACGTCAGGCTTGTCGATGCCCATACCGAAGGCGATGGTGGCCACCACAATCACGCCATCTTCGCGCAGAAAGCGGGTCTGATGTTGCTGGCGCTGCCCGGCGGGAAGTCCGGCGTGGTAGGGCAGCGCGGTCAGCCCTTGGCGCTCCAGCCAAGCGGCGGTCTCCTCCACCTTGCGCCGGGAAAGGCAGTAGACGATGCCCGCCTCGCCATCGTGGTGCTCACGGATAAAGCGCAGCAGCTGTTCCTTGGCGTTGCCCTGATTTTCGGCGATATGGTAGCGGATATTGGGCCGGTCAAAGCCGCTGTTATACAGCGCTGCCTCTTGGAGCTGCAGATGCTCCATGATATCGCCCCGGGTGGGCACATCGGCGGTGGCGGTAAGCGCGATGCGCGGCACCTGGGGAAAGCGCTGATGCAGCTGGGAGAGCTGGCGATACTCGGGGCGAAAGTCGTGGCCCCATTGGGAGACGCAGTGGGCTTCATCAATGGCGAACAGGGCAATCCGGGTCTGTTCCAGCAGCATCTGCATCCGCGGCGTGGCGAGCCGTTCGGGGGCCACATACAAAAGATCCAACTCGCCCGCGCGCAGTTGGTTCTCTACCTCGACCGCTTCGTGATAATCAAGGCTGGAGTTGAGGTAGGCCGCCTTGACCCCGTTTTGCTGAAGTGCCGCCACCTGATCCTGCATCAGCGCGATCAGCGGCGAGACCACAATCGCGGTGCCTTCACGCAGCAGCGCAGGGATCTGATAGCACAGCGATTTGCCGCCGCCGGTGGGCATTAACACCAGCGCATCGCCCCCGGCAATCACATGCTCAATAATCGCCTGCTGCGGGCCGCGAAAGCTGTCGTAGCCAAATACCGCCTGTAGCACCTTCAGGGCTGACGGGTGGGGATCGCCGTGCATCAATGCTCTCCTTGTCTTGTGCTGGAGAGAGAATTGTCGCACGAAAAACTTGTGGGGTGCCTGCCTAGCGAATACCCGCCCTTAAAAACGACTGCACGAACTGGCGCTGAAAAAGCAGAAAGGCGATGAGCAATGGAGCGATGCTTAACAGTGTCGCCGCGCTCACAGTGGCCCAGTTAACCCCGGTTTCTGGCGCCGAGAAAACCCCTAAGCCTACCGTTAACGGACGACTCTCTACCGAATTGGTCACCACCAGTGGCCACAGAAAGTTATTCCAGTGGTGGCTGATCGAGACAAGCCCGTAAGCAAGATAGGTGGGCTTGGCCAGGGGGACGTAAACCTTCCATAGAATTTCCAACCAGTTACAGCCTTCAATCCGTGCAGCGTCTTCCAGCTCACGGGGAATGGTTTTAAACGTTTGCCGCAACAGAAAAATACCGAAAGCGCTGGCCACGTAGGGTAGGCCGATACCGGTGATGGTGTTGATCAGCCCCAGCTCGCTGGCGATACGGTAGTTCTCGACGATCAGCACTTCGGGAAATACGAATAGCTGAATCAACACCAGCATAAACAGTACGTTTTTGCCTGGGATGGGAAAGCGCGCAAAAGCAAACGCCGCCAGGGTGCAGACCACAAACTGGGCTAATACTACCCCGGTCACCAGGGTGAAGGTGTTCAGGTAGTAGCGGGCAAAGGGTGCCTGAGCCCAGGCGTTTTTAAAGTTATCCAGCGTCAGTGGGGCTAATAAGTCAAAGCGCACCATATAGGCGGGCGGATGAAACGCCGCCCAAAAAGCGTAGAGCAGTGGGAAAATCCAAATAATGGCCAGCAGCCATGCCGCCACGGTTTCAAGTGACGGGATTGAAAAGTAACCAGGACGAGGCGCATAGGTTTTTGATTTAGTAGTAGCTGTGCTCATTGGTAATGCGTCCTGCGGTCTAAAATCGTGAACTTCACCGTGGCGACAACCGCGAGTACCAGCAGAATAACCACCGTGATAGTGGCTGCCGTGGTGCGGTCAAAGAACGAAAACGCGTTCTCATAAACGTAATAAAGCAGCAGGTTGGTGGCGTTATTGGGGCCGCCTTTGGTCAGAATAAACAGGTGATCAACTACTCGAACCGCGTTGATCAGGGCATTAATAAGCACGAATAGGGTAGTGGGCATCAGCAGCGGAAAGGTGACTCGCCAAAAGAAGCTCCAGCGGCTGGTACCTTCAAGGTCGGAAGCCTCCTTAAGCTCGGGAGCAATGCCCTGTAACGCTGCTAAGTAGAAAATCATAAAAAAGCCGGCTTCTTTCCACACTGACATCACAATCACTGAACCCAGCGCCATGCTTGGGTCACCAAGCCAGTTCACTCCGGAAAAACCTAACGCACCTAGCAACTTATTAAATAGACCAATCTGCGGGGCGTAGAAAAACATCCAGATATTGGCAGCCGCGATCATCGGTAGGATGGTAGGCGTGAAGTAAGCCATGCGCACAAAACCACGCCCGCGAAGCTTGCCGTTAACGAACAGCGCCATGCCCAGGGCCAGAGCGATAGACGTAGGGATGGTACCCACCGCATAGATAAGGTTGTTGCGGGCTACCTTCCAAAACGTCGGGTCATCAAACAGTAGCTGGTAGTTTTCGAGCCCCACAAACTCCGCAGGGGCACCACGAAAGCCAGGTAAAAATAGACTGTTGATCACCGTGGTGACGGTCGGCAGGTAGGCGAAGGTTGCCAGAAGCACGGCGGCAGGAAGCAGTAGCATCGCGCCGTACAGCTGCATACGCCGGTGTGAGGTCATCTCGGCCATAAGTATCTCTCGATAGCCGCTTTAAAAGTGCCGCATGAAGCAGAAGCATAGTCCTTTGAAACATAGCCCTTTGAAACAGTCCTGTGAAACATAGCCCCATGCGGCGTGGTAGTTGCTTAGCGAGCGTAGCGGCGCAGTACGCCTTCGGCTTCGCGCTGTGCCTGATTAAGCGCTTCTTCCGACGTCATTTGACCAGTTAGCGCAGCTTGCACAGCGTTATCCAAAGCGCGACGCACCCGGCCACCTTGGTAGGTGGAAAGCTCTGCGGTGCCGTGTTCAAGCTGATCGCGGGCCACCGCGGCTGGCGCGAACTCTTCCACATAGTTTTGCAGCGCGTCGGTTTCGTAAGCGGCGGGACTAACGCCCATATAGCCGGTTTCAATTGACCAGGCCGCAGCGCGCTCGGGGGCTGTCATCCAGCGGATGAAGGTCATCGCCGCACGCTGTTCCTCTTCACTGGCATCTTCGAAAATATAGAAATTGCCGCCACCGGTGGGGCTACCGCGCTGGGTGTTCATTGGCAGCATGGCAACACCGAAGTCAAAATTAGCTTCGCTACGCACGGCGGTCAGGTTGCCCGTGGTATGCCACATCATGGCGGTGGATTCTTCGAGGAAGTTCTGGCGCAGGGTGCCCCACTCAATGGTGCCATCGGGCATGGCATTGTGCTCAGTGGTTAGCGATACCCAGTACTCAAGCGCTTCAATGGCAGCAGGGTCGTTGAAGTAGACTTCGGTACCATCCTCGCTCATTAAGCGGTGGCCGTTCTGGAAGGCGAAGGCCTGGAACATCCAGTATGGATAGCCGGTGGAAGGCACCATCACACCCCACTGGTCGCCACCGGAAGCCTCACGAACGGTGGCGGCCATTTCAGCCATCTCCTGCCAGTTCTCGGGTGGCGTTTCCGGGTCTAGGCCTGCCGCTTCAAAGGCGTCTTTGTTCCAGAACAGTACGATGGTGGAGCGCTGGAAGGGGATGCCATAAGTTTTGCCATCCAATTGGCCGTTTTCCATTAAGCCAGGGTAGAAACTATCCAACCATTCACGCTCTTCATCGGTTTCGACCAGATCATCGAAAGCCACGATGGCGTTTTGCTCAATCAGCTCGTAAAGGTCGATGGAGAACAGTACCGACAGCTGCGGGGCATCACCGGCTTCAATGGCAGACATCGCCCGCACCCGGGTGTCATCGTAGTTACCAGCGTAGATCGCTTCCACATTAATGTCAGGGTGCTCGCTCTCAAACTCCTCTACCAAGTTATCGATGACATCTGTCAGCGCACCGCCCACTGAGACGGGGTAGTACATAGTGAGGTCAACACTATTCGCGTTTACCTGGGCAGCGCTTAATAGGCCAGCTGCCAAGGTGGTCATAGCGAAGGGTATACGTAAGCGCATAAACGGCTCCACAGTTGTCAGGAATGGCTGAACAGCTATTCATTGATCAGTATTGGAAAGAGCCCACTGCCGGTGGACGAGGTACTGCTCGGGGTGCTTTAGATAAGGTGCCAGGCGTTAAATCATCCCGCCGCAGGCCGTCAGCATTGAAGATATGGGCCTTTTCGCTTGCCCAGCTAAGGTTGCAAGGCTGACCTGCCAGCGCATGCTTGCCGCTCATACGCACCCTTACGGTATGACCACCGACGGTGACATGGGCAATCGTATCGGCACCCAGGTATTCATCGCTCACTACTAGTGCGGGTACGCCGTACGTAGAGGCTGGGCGTAGTTCAATATCTTCGGGGCGGACTCCTAAATGACCACCTGCAGCTTCCAAAGGAGCCACGGGAGTGCTGGGTTCGCCTTCAATTACGGCGCCCTTTTCACCCTCCACCAGTGGCAGCAGGTTCATGGCGGGACTACCAATAAAGCTGGCGGCAAAGGCGCTAGCGGGACGGTTGTACAGCTCGTCAGGCGTGCCATCCTGCACGATTTTGCCGTGCTGCATTAAAATAACCCGATCACCCATACTCATGGCTTCGACCTGATCGTGGGTAACGTAGATAACCGTCATGTTCAAGCGGCTTTGCAGCGCTTTGATTTCCCGGCGCATATCGCTGCGCAGCCGCGCATCCAGGTTGGAAAGCGGCTCATCCATCAAGCAAATGGGGTGTTCGGAAATAACAGCGCGCGCCAGTGCAACACGCTGGCGCTGGCCACCAGAAAGCTGGGCGGGTTTACGGTTGAGGTAGTCTGTGAGATCGACCAGTTCGGCGACCTTGGCCAGCCGCTCGCGTTGTTCTGCCTTGGGCACTTTGCGGCTGCGCAGGCCAAACACGATGTTGTCTGCAACGCTTAGATGTGGAAACAGCGCATAGGACTGAAATACCATACTAAGCCCGCGATCACCCGGCGGCAGACGCGTCACGTCGCGCTCACCAATATGGATACTCCCACCGCTGGCCTCTTCCAAGCCTGCGATCATACGCAGCGTGGTGGATTTTCCACAGCCCGAAGGCCCTAGCAAAATAACAAACTGGCCAGGGGGAACGTCGAAGTTGATTTCATCGACAGCAGTGGTCGCGTCCCAACGTTTGGTGACGCGCTCCAAGCGGATACGCGATTGATTTGACATAGCACACACATCACCGGCTGTTGGTTGTTATTAGTTCAGCTTGTGTTGAAGGTGTTGCACTAGTATGACACTTATATAGCAATCTTGTGTCAAGCGAAAAAATTACTTGGTGAGCTTAATCCCGTAGCGCTGCAGCCTTCGCACCACACTGGATTGGCTGATGCCTAGGCGTTCTGCAATGGCGTAGGTGCTGGGCAGTGTTCTACTCAGTTCAGTGAGGGTTTCGCACTCAAGGCGAGCTAGATACTGCTTAAGAGTTTCATGGGGTTCTAGTGTTACTGTGGGAAAAGAGGGAGAGCTACTTGGTGAGTTTTCAGCGTAGCTGTGCTCTGCGTGGGAATGAAAGGCAGGCACTTCAATCTGATCAGTGGGGCTTGAGAGCCAGGCTCTTTCCAGCCAGTTTTCCAGCTCGCGAACGTTGCCCGGCCACTCGCTGCCCATTAGCGTTGACCACACTCGGGTATCGAGAATTTTTTGTCGGCCATAGCGTTGATTTAGTCGTTTCAGGCAGGCTTCTACAAGGTCAGGAATATCTTCGCGGCGTTCCCGAAGCGGTGGCAATGTCACCGGAATAACATTGAGACGATAGTACAGGTCCAGACGAAACAGCCCGGCTTCTACCTGTTTGGCCAAATTCTGGTTGGTGGCGACCACCAAGCGGAAATCAACCCGACGAGGGCGAGTGTCACCCAAGCGAGTTAGGCTACCATCCTGAATCACTTTGAGCAGTTTGGTTTGCATCAACAAGGGCAGCTCGCCGATTTCATCCAAAAACAGCGTGCCACCCTCGGCCTGCTCCAATAATCCCGCTTTACCTTGCCTAGCCGCACCGCTAAAGGCGCCAGGCTGGTAGCCGAACATTTCAGACTCAAACAGGTTTTCAGGAATTGCCGCGCAGTTAACGTCAATAAAGGGGCCGTCGCAGCGCTGGCTCCAGCGATGTAGCTGTTTGGCAAAAGCGCTCTTACCTACGCCGGATTCACCCAGCATTAGCACATTGGCATCTGAAGGAGCGACCCGCTTAAGCAGCAGCGCTATTTCACGCATCACACTACTGCGTACCTGCAAGTTATCCAGGGCGTCATCCAACGCCTGCTCTTCTGCATCAGGGGCTGCCTGGCTACGTTTTAGATGTTCGCTAAAGCGTTTTTGCAGCAGGGCATACTCATCCTGCAGTAGCTGTAAGTCGGTTAAGTCCCGGGAGCGGCTGATAATACGCTCTAGTTTGCCTTCCACAAACACGGGATAGGCCTCAGCAATCACCCGGCGGCCAGTGCCTGTTACCTGCATAAGCTGGGCAGGCTTGCGGGTGCGCATCACTTCCAGAGTTATCGATGGTTTTAGCACACCTGCGGTTTGCAGTTGTTGGACACTGCTAGAAAGCAGCTCTTCCCGTGATATCCCGTAAACCGCTTCGGCACCGGGGCTAATATCCAGCACGCGGCCTTCGCCACTGACAATAAAAAAGTGGTCGTTTGCGGTCTCCACAATAGTTTTCAGTACGCGTTTATCTATTTCGCTCATCCGATTTCGACCCACCCAGTTTCATTCATGGCACATATATCTTGATCGAACCATTTTTGCATCACTGATTCAGTATTGAATTGTTTGTAGCTGGGATCAATGCATTTCTGCATCAAATTACCCATTGCAGTGCCTGATTAGGGGGGGGCGTCGACTTGGCACGGTCTGTGCAATACCTATTTACAAGCACCTATTTACAAAAACCTATTTACAAGCCGTAAACGCTACAAAGCCTTAAACGCTAAGCAAGCTACTAACTAAATAGTATTCAAAATAAAGCTAAGGAGATGTGTATGTCGGACTTCAATCAGCCTCTGGGCGGTAACACTATGCCGCGCTTTGCTGGCCCCGCCACCATGATGCGGCTACCCACCCAAGAGACTGCCGAAGGCTTAGATGCGGCATTTATCGGCATCCCCATGGATATTGGCACCTCCAACCGCCCAGGTACACGCCTTGGCCCACGTCAGATTCGCGATGAGTCGCGCATGCTACGCCCCTACAATATGGCTACTCGTGCCGCGCCTTTTGAAAGCCTGCAGGTGGCGGACATTGGTGATGTACCGATCAATACTTTCCACCTGCCGAAAAGTGTCGACATCATCACTGCTTTTTATGATGACGTTCTCAAGCACAACTGCATCCCTCTAACGCTTGGCGGCGAACATACGCTAACCCTGCCGATTCTTCGCGCCATGGCTAAAAAGCATGGCCCGGTGGGACTGATTCATATCGATGCCCACGCCGATGTCAACGAGCATATGTTCGGCGAACCCATTGCCCACGGCACGCCATTTCGTCGTGCCCAAGAGGAGGGCTTATTAGCCCACGGCAAGGTAGTACAAATCGGCCTGCGTGGAACCGGCTACGCCGCTGAAGACTTTGACTGGTGCCGAGAACAGGGCTTTCGCGTGGTGCCCGCGGAGGAGTGCTGGTACCGCTCGCTAGCGCCGTTGATGCAAGAAGTACGCGAGCAAATGGGCGATATCCCTGTATATATCAGTTTTGATATCGATGGCTTGGATCCTTCCGTTGCCCCTGGCACAGGCACGGTGGAGATGGGCGGTCTGACCTCGGCTCAGGGACTGGAAATAGTGCGTGGCGCGGAGGGCTTGAACATTGTCGGCTGTGATTTGGTGGAAGTATCACCGCCTTACGACCCCAGCGGTAACACCGCGCTAATGGGCGCCACACTGTTGTATGAAATGCTCTGCATCTTGCCAGGGGTTAAACGTAGCGATTAACGCCGGACTAATCGCTCATAACTAGTTATCAAATAAAAAAAGCGCTGTCCCTGCAACGCCGCTAGCCCACCTCCAATAATCACTTCCAATGGGTGAACTCTATGTCGTATAGCAATGTAAAATCGGAAGAGTCGAACTCTTCGGCACCGATACCCCCCGCGCATCTGTTGAAATTCCTGATCCCATCGCTGATTGGGGTACTGCTGTTTCTGGTCCCTTTTCAAGTGGGGGATTCCATTAATATTGGCATGGGCCTAATGGCAGATGGCTTGCAAACCCTACTGGGGGCAGCGCTACCCGCGATTGCAATGGTCGTGCTCTGCCTATCGGTGATAGTGACGTTTTACGTCAAATTGGCCAAGCCTGCTTGGGCGGCAAGCGGCCCTTTTCACGATATGTTTGATGTAGGGGCTATTTGGGTCGTTATGCGCGTGTTAGGCGCCATTTTTGTCCTTATGACGTTTTTTCAGTTCGGGCCAGAGTTCGTCACTGCCTCGTTTACTGGCGGCGTCATGCTCAACGATCTAGCACCGGTGCTGCTGACGTTCTTCTTCTTTGCTGCGGTACTGTTACCTTTTTTGGTCGAGTTCGGCTTTATGGAGTTTATTGGCACCATGGTGCGCAAGCCATTTCGGGTGATTTTTAATCTACCGGGGCGCAGTGCTATTGATGCCACTGCTTCTTGGATGGGCTCGGGAACGGTGGGCGTGTTAATCACCGCTCAGCAGTATGAGCAGGGTTACTACAACGGCCGCGAAGCCTCGGTAATCGCCACCAATTTTTCTGTAGCTTCGATTGCTTTCAGCCTATTGGTGATTAATTTCGTTGGTATTAACCACCTCTTCGTACAGTTCTACTTCACTGTGGTGGTGTCAGGTTTGATCGCTGCGGTCATCGTGTCGCGGATTCCGCCGCTGTCGCGCAAAACTAATGACTACTATGAGCCCGTCGGCTGTCAGTTAAGCGAAGAGCGTAACGAAAATGTGGGCCTGTTCCGCTACAGCCTTTTGCAGGCGACTCGTCGTGCAGGCAGTGCGCCTGGGCCACGGGAGTTAGCACGCCTGGCGCTTCTCAACGTGATTGATATCTTCTTAACGTTGTTGCCGTTGGTGTTTGCGATCGGCACCGTTGCACTTATTTTGGCCGAGTTTACCCCGTTGTTTACTTGGCTCTCCTACCCCATGGTGCCGGTGCTAGAGCTGCTGCGCATTCCTGAAGCTCAGGCCGCCGCGCCAGCGACGCTGGTTGGTTTTGCCGATATGTTTCTGCCAGCCGTACTGGCAACTAACATCGAAAGCGAGTTAACCCGTTTTGTGATCGCTTGCCTTTCAATGACCCAGTTGGTGTACATGTCGGAGATCGGCGCACTACTGCTCAAGTCGAAAATTCCCATCAAATTCTGGGAACTGGCGGTAGTCTTCTTACTACGTACCGCTATTACGCTGCCGATCATCGCCTTTATGGCCCATACGTTCTTCTTCTAAGGGGCCGGTTATGAGCGCCAGAAATACAATGACCTGTGCACAGCTGCTGATTCGTTTGCTTCGCGATACTTACAGTGTACGCACACTGTTTGGTATTCCCGGTGTGCATACGGTGGAGCTGTATCGAGGGCTTGAAAACAGCGATGTTCAGCACGTAACACCTCGCCATGAACAGGGCGCAGGGTTTATGGCCGACGGCTACGCGCGGGCCAGCGGCCAGCCCGGTGTTTGCCTGATTATCACTGGGCCGGGAATGACCAATATCGCCACCGCCATGGGCCAAGCCCTGGCGGACTCTATCCCCATGCTGGTGATCTCCAGCGTTAACCGCCGTGATACCTTGGGCTTGGGCCAGGGGAGGCTGCACGAACTACCCAGCCAGCAGCAGATGATCAGCGGCGTAGCACGCTTTAGCCACACGTTGTTGGATGTCAACACTTTGCCTGAAGTGCTGGCCAGGGCCTTTGCCGTATTCAATGGGGCTCGTCCAGGCCCTGTGCACATTGAAATTCCTATCGATCTGTTCAATACGCCGGTCAGTGTGCCGGTTAGCTGGCAAGCGCTCAGGCTTTACCGCGCAGCGCCCGACCCAGAAGGCCTTGCCGAAGCTGCACGCTTACTAAAAGCAGCGAAGCAGCCCTTGGTACTGCTGGGCGGTGGCTGTGTGTCAGCACCAGAAGCAGCACGGGAATTGGTAGAAAAACTTGATGCGCCCACGGTGACCACGATTAACGCCAAAGGGCTGCTAGGCCGCGATCACCCGCTGGATTTGGGTGCTAATGCGGCGTTACCCGCCGTGCGTGAGCTAGCGGCCAACGCTGATGTGATTTTAGCGGTAGGCACGGAGTTAGGTGAGACCGATTACGACGTGGTATTTGACGACGGCTTCTACCTCAATGGCACGCTGATTCGTATTGATCTCGACCCTGAACAGCTGGTGCGCAACCAGCGTACAACCCTTGGCCTAGTCGGTGATGCTGGGCGTAGTCTTGAGCTGCTACTCAATCACATCCCCGACCCATTGCAGCGTAACGGCGTTGAACGAACGGCTGCTGCGCTGGGCGCGCTAGATCTGGTCAATGATCCAGCTTTTGCCGACTTTGTGCCGCTCTATACAGTGCTTGCTGAGCATCTTCCCGAAGCAATTTTGGTAGGCGATTCCACCGCGCCGGTGTACGCAGGCAATCATTTGGTTAGCCAGCCAGCGCCACGGCGTTATTTCAACGCCTCAACAGGGTACGGCACCCTTGGCTACGGCTTGCCTGCGGCATTAGGCGCGCAGCTAGCACGACCGGATCTACCGGTGGTAGCGCTAGTGGGAGATGGCGGGGTTATGTTCACTCTCTCGGAAATAGCAACAGCGGTAGAAGCGCGACTGCCGGTGGTGATTATGCTGTGGCACAACGCTGGTTACGAAGAGATTCGCCGTTATATGGATGCTAACGGCGTGGCGCGTTTAGGCGTGGATATTCAAGCGCCCAACTTCCTTACTCTAGCCGAAGGTTTCGGCTGCCCAGGCATTTTAGTAGAAAGTCCTGCTGGACTTGCCAAAGCGCTTGGCAATCGCGAAAAAAATGGGCCTTTACTGATCGAAATTGACGCCGCTGCTTGGCAGAAAAGCCTAATACAAGTAGGTAATAGCCATGAAAACTAATCGTGTAGTAGGCGAGGATACACTGTCGGCGGAGAACGTTGAGCATAGCCTTGGGTTACTTGGCACTTTCGCACTTTGGCTAGGTGCAAACGTTGTTGTTACCACCATTTTAACCGGCATGTTTTTGGTGCCTGATCTCACCTTTCAGCATGCGATACTGCTGATCGTTTTGGGCTCAGCGATTGGTATTATCCCATTGGTGTTAATCGGAGTGATGGGGCAGCAAACCGGGATGACGACCATGGTGCTAGCGCGAGGCACTTTTGGTCGCAAAGGGGCTAACTTTCCCGCATGGGTTAATTTGCTTGCGCTCATTGCGTGGAGTTGGATCCAAGCGCTACTAGCAGGTATGAGCCTTGATTATGCAGTAGAAAGTCTCACTGGTTACTCCAATGTGGCGCTGTTTACGGTGCTATGTGAGTCGTTGGTAGTGCTTATCGCTCTGCGTGGCCATTTAGGCATCGAAAAGGTAGAAAAAATAGCGGCCGTGCTGATGGTGGGGCTATCGGCTGTAGTGCTTTTCGCGCTTAACCGCCACTATGATTTGCCGAGCATTACCCAGTTAGAGCCAGAAGGGGTGCTGGGCGGCGGTGTGGTATTCGATATTGTTGTAGCCACAGCATTTTCCTGGATACCTCTCGCAGCAGACTACAACCGCCACTGCCGTACGTTAAAGGCAGCAGTGATTGGTACTTGGGGCGGCTATATCACTGCTACGCTAATTGCTATGGGCTTAGGGGCGACGGTATCGGCGCTTTCGATTACGGTTGGCATGGAGCAAACCTATGACCCTACAGCGCTGCTTAGCGGTTTTGGGTTTGGTTTACCTGCCGCCCTGGTTATCTTTTTTTCAGTACTGACTACCAATGTAATGTGCGTATATAGCGCGACGCTGTCATTTATGAGCGTGCGTCCTAAGGTACCGTTCTGGAAGCCGGCGTTCATCATTGGCGTGGTGTCAGTGGTTGGCGCATTGATCCCCGGTATTCTTGACCAGTTCCAAACCTTTTTACTGATTATTGGCAGTGTGTTTATTCCTGCCTTCTCATTGATGATTGTCGATTACTACCTGCTAGGCCGTCAGCGCTATACCGCGGCACAACTGATCCAGGCTGAGCATAGCCTTCCCACTTTCAACTGGCTGGCACTAGGCAGCTATGCAGTGGGGGCGTTACTGGCTTACTACTGGAATTGGGTGGCACCACTGGATTTTGGTGCCTCGCTACCGGTCTTCGTGATTACTGGGGCACTCTATTTTGTGGTGAGTAAAGCCACTGTTGTGAAGCGGGTAACTATATGAGTCTCCAGCGTATTAACGAAGGGCATTGGTACCGCACCGTCTACAAGGCAGATGGTATTACGCTGATCGATGAACCGTGGATCAAACCGTTTTATCGCTGCAACATTTGGCATGTGCAGGGTAGCAAGCGCGGCATGGTTGTTGACTTTGGTTTGGGTGCCGTGCCATTGCGCCAGTACGTTGCACTACTTAGCGAACGTAATCTTTTGGCGGTAGCTAGCCACACACACTTCGATCATATTGGCGCAGCCCATGAGTTCGACTGCTGCCATGTTCATGCCGCAGAGGCAGAGATTCTTATATCGCCTGACAACGCTCGCACCCTGGCAGATCAGTTTCTGGGTGACGATATGTTTGAGGCGCTACCTTCCAAGCCTTATTCGCACAAGCGCTATCACATTACCGCTCCCCAAATGGTACGACCGTTAGAGGATGGCGAGATATTGGATTTAGGTAATCGTCAGTGGGAGGTGATTCATACACCAGGTCACTCCCCTGGTGGCATCGCCTTATGGGAAGCGGCAACCCAAACGCTGATTTCTGGCGATCTGATTTACGATGGCCCGTTAATTGAAGACCTATGGCACAGCAATTTAGTCGACTATGCCGCCAGTATGCGCCGGCTGCGGGAGCTACCGGTTCGTACTGTGCATGGCGGCCATTTCCCCAGCTTTAGTGGCCAGCACCTCAAGCAGCTCATCGATGACTGGTTTCGCCAACACAACCTTTAAGGAGTCACCACGGTGTCTACTTCTTCAAGCGCAAAGCACGCTTCTTTGTTAGATAAACAATTTATCAATAACCAATGGGTTGCTTCTTCTGGTACCCGGCTGCTCGATGTGATGAATCCTTTTAGCGAGGAGTGTATTGCTCAAGTCACTGCGGGGGATGCGGCAGATGTAGAGGCTGCTGTAAAAGCTGCGCAGCAGGCGCAGCCCGCTTGGCAAGCGCTGAGCGGCTCCGCTCGTGCAGTATTCTTGGATGGTTTTGCTGATAGTTTGGAAAACCGCCGGGATGCACTAATTACTCTGTCAGCGACCAATAATGGTAAACCACTGGCGGAAGCAGGAATTGATTTAGACGATGCAATTGCCTGCTACCGTTACTACGCAAAACAAGCCAAGGCGCTGGATGCTCGCCAAGGCGAGCTGGTTGGCGTAGGGATGGAGGGCGTTGAGGCGCGTACGTATCACGATCCCGTTGGTGTTGTGGGGCTGATTACTCCGTGGAATTTCCCGTTAGTCACTAGTGCCTGGAAACTGGCGCCCGCCTTGGCTGCAGGCTGTACGGTGGTGCTCAAGCCTTCTGAAGTGACACCGCTACCCGAGTTGGTGTTGGCGGAGATTGCTTTAGAAATTGGTCTCCCTGCTGGTGTGTTGAACCTTCTCAATGGCGACGGTGAGGGCATCGGCGCGCCGCTGACCAATCACACTGGCGTGGATAAAATCTCATTTACGGGCAGTAATCGCGTTGGTGAAGCAGTGATGCAAGCTGCGGCGGCTCGTACTGCCAGCGTGTCGCTGGAGCTAGGCGGAAAATCACCGATTCTGGTGATGGAGGACGCCGACCCAGCCAAAGCCGCTGACTGGGTGATGGCGGGTATCTACTTCAATGCCGGGCAAATCTGCTCTGCCACCTCGCGTTTATTGGTACATGACGACGTAGCGGAAGCGCTCTATGTCGCTCTTGCTGAGCGTATGGATGCGTTAATGCTAGGCGACCCGCTTGCGGAAGGGACTGACTTAGGCCCACTGACCAGTGCTAAACAGCGCGACGCAGTGCAGCGCTATTTGGATATTGCCGAACAGGAAGGTCTGACGCCAGTGCGCGATGCGCAACATCGCGCCTTGCCAGCGAAGGGCTACTTCTTAGCTCCCACGCTTTACCGCGATGTGCCGGTAGAGAGCCGCCTGTGGCAGGAAGAGATTTTTGGCCCGGTACTGTGCGCGCGCAGCGTGGCAAGCGAAGCCGAGGCCATTCAACTTGCCAACGACAGCGCTTATGGCTTGGCCGCCACGGTAATTAGCGGCGACCCAGAACGAGCCAAACGCATTGGTCGTCAGCTTAAAGCCGGGAGTATCTGGTATAACAGCGAGCAACTAGTGCTCCCCGAAACCGCCTGGGGCGGCTTTAAGCGTAGTGGCATTGGCCGTGAACTTGGCCCTTGGGGGTTAAGTGCTTATCTGGAAGTGAAGCATGTGATTGGGCCAGCCTAATGCTCAGGTTTGAGCATTAGGCGGCATCGCATAACGCCGGGTCGATTTCCCTGCTTTTACCACCTGCCCCGGCACATCGTGGCCGATAAGGTCGGGGAGGGTGGCGGCGACCTCAAGCAGTGCATCTAAATCGACGCCGGTATCGACGCCCATGGCTTCAAACATATGCACTAAGTCCTCGGTGCATACATTGCCGCTGGCGCCTGGGGCGAAGGGGCAGCCACCCAATCCACCTAGTGAAGAGTCGAAGCGGCTAATGCCTGCCTGCCAAGCCGCCAGGGCGTTAGCTAAGCCCATGCCGCGGGTGTTGTGAAAGTGCAGCGTGAACGGTGTGGCTGGCCAGCGCTCAAGCACGGCTTCACACAGGCGTTTGACCTGGGCAGGGTTGGCCATACCGGTGGTGTCGCAGAGCGTAATCCCCTGAATGCCAAGGCCGATAAGCTTTTCAACAAGCGACAGCACTCGTGCCTCAGGCACTTCACCTTCAAAGGGGCAGCCAAAGGTAGTAGAAAGTGAGGCGTTGATAAAGACGCCGCTACCCTGTGTCACTTCTAAAATCGCTGCGAACTGCTCAAGGGATTGCTCTGGCGTCATGCGCAGATTGGCCAACCCGTGGCTATTGCTGGCGGACATGACTAGGTTGATCTCATCCACCTGGCAGGCAAGCGCCCGCTCGGTGCCTTTTACGTTAGGCACCAGCACGGTGATGTCGACGCCCTCCCGGCGCTGAATACCGGTCACCACATCAGCGGCATCACGCAGATTGGGGATCGCTTTGGGGGAGGTAAAAGACGTTGCTTCTATACGCCGCAGCCCGGTGGTGGAGAGGGCGTTGATCCAGCGAATTTTTTCTTCGGTAGGAACAAAGCGCGCCTCAATCTGCAGGCCGTCCCGGGGAGCGACTTCGTTGATCTCTATTTTGGTGGGGCACGGTGATAACTGGCTCATAACACACTCCCTAGATAATGCCCGCTTGGCGCAGTTTGGCGCGGGTTTCGTGGTCGATACCTAGCTCATCCAGCACATCGTCGGTATGTTGCCCTAGCTGTGGGCCACCGTTGCCCAGCCGCCCTGGGGTAGCGCTAAGCTTGGGCAGAACGCCGGGCACTTTGAGTGGTTTGCCATTGGGGCGGATAAAGGTTTGAATCATCTCCCGGGCTAAATAGTGGGGATCATGGGCGATATCTTCAGCGGTATAGGGATAGCCTGTGGGTACACGAGCGTCATCCAGTGCCTGTAAAATGGCATTCCGTGGGCGCTCTTCAGTCCATTCCTGAATAGCGGCATCAATCATCTCAGCTTGCTGGCTACGCCCATCGTTATGAGCCAATGCTGGGTCGTTGGCAAGATCTTCCCGGCCAATTACGCCCATTAAGCGCTTAAAGATGCTGTCGCCGTTACCGGCAATTAACACGTAATCACCGCCCTGGCAGCGGTAGGCATTGGAAGGGGTAATGCCGGGGAGGGCGCTGCCGCTGGGTTCGCGCACCTGACCACTGGCATCAAATTCCGGCAGCAGGCTCTCCATCATAGCGAATACGGATTCATACAGCGCAACGTCGATCTCTTGGCCTAGTCCGCTGCGGTTGCGCTCCTGAAGCGCTAACAGTGTGCCGATGACGGCGTAGAGGGCGGAAAGCGAGTCACCGATGCTGACGCCCACCCGTACTGAAGGCTCACCAGGTTGGCCGGTGAGGTAACGTAGCCCACCCATGGCTTCTCCAATCACCCCAAAACCGGGCTTGTCACGGTAAGGCCCCGTTTGTCCGTATCCGGAAATATGTACCATGATCAGCCGTGGGTTAAGTGCTGAAAGCGCTTCCCAGCCTAGCCCCCAGTTATCTAACGTGCCAGGGCGAAAGTTTTCCACCACCACATCTGCCTCAGCGGCGAGCTGACGCACCAGCTTTTGGCCCTCTTCGCTGCGCAAATCCAATGCCACCGAGCGCTTGTTGCGGGTTTGCACATGCCACCAGAGCGACGTGCCCTCTTCTAACATTCGCCATTTGCGAAGTGGATCGCCGGTGCCCGGTGGTTCGATTTTGATTACATCGGCGCCAAATTCGCCCAGCAGCTTGGTGGCGAATGGCCCTGCAATTAGTTGGCCTAGTTCCAGAACTTTCAGGCCCTGAAGCGGAAGCTGGCGCGCTTCGGAAGCATTCATTTAGGCTCTCTCTTTATCATTGGCTTTATTACTTGTTGTCAGCATGCGTGAGGCGCTAAGAGGCGACAATTAGGCAATTGGTAACAAAGGGTTCGTGGCTGGCGAAGGGGTACGCTAGCATTAGGTGCTTGTCTCTGAGGAGTTTGTTGTATGCGCCGCTTTGATTTTGTGACGCTTAAGCTGTTTATCTCCGTGGCGGATGAAGGTCGCCTAACGGCAGCTGCCGAGCGTGAACATTTAGCACTTGCTGCGGTCAGCAAGCGGATTAGTGACCTGGAAGCACTGGTGGGGACCACGCTGCTTTATCGCCGTCCACGAGGGGTCGAGTTAACCCCTGCTGGGCAGGCTTTTTTGCATCATGCAAGGCGCATTCTGGATAACATCGAACGCCTGCATGCTGAATTAAGTGAGTATGGTGAAGGTGTGCGCGGCCATGTGCGCATCCACTCCAATACCTCGGCGATTATCGCGTTTCTCCCTCAAGACTTTAGCGCTTTCTCGCGTCTCTACCCAGAAATTAAAATTGACCTGCAAGAGCGGGTCAGCAACGAAATTATTGCTGCGGTACGTGATGGCCTCACCGATATCGGTATCTTTGCCGGGCATGTGGCTGCGCCTGATCTTCAGCAGCTCTCTTATCGGCATGACCGCTTAGTGCTAATGACACCCTTGGGCCACCCCTTGGCTGAACGTGAAAGTATCGCTTTTAACGAAGCACTGGCCTTCGATTTTATTGGGTTACAGCAGGACACGTCGCTTCAGTCATTGCTAAATGAGCAGGCTAATGTAGCGGGCAAGGCACTGAGGATGCGTATTCAAGTGCGGAGTTTTGACGCCATTTGCCGCATGATCCACCACGGTATGGGAGTAGGGGTATTGCCCGAGCAAACCATTTATCGTGACCTGGGCGACTTGCAGCTTAAAAGCATCCCCCTAAGCGACTCCTGGGCGCAGCGGGAGCTGGTGATTGGTATGCGCCGTTACGCCACGTTGCCGGTGACTGCTCGGCACTTGGTGGATCATCTCATCCACAAGCAAGACGATCACTAGCCGTAAAATGACCTCTTAATGGCTTCGTGTTTTGAGAAAGCGAAGAATACCTGCTTAATCCTCCTGGGGCTGAATAAGTGCGAGCTAGTGGTGAATCACCTCAGGTAGGTATTCATCTTTGGTCGTATGACGTTGGATGACTAGGCAAAACAGCGCGCTATAGCGGCGTTTCTAGCCATCGTATTTAACGAAGTCAGCCTTCTTGAACGTCGATTTGAGCCCTTTGGTTGCTTGTTTCAAGATCAAGCAAGCGTTACTAAAGCTATTACAAAAGCTATTACAAAAGCACATCCAATAACGATAACCGTGGAGTGTCCTACGATGCGGAAACAACTGTTTGCCACGCTGGCTACCCTTGGAATGCTAACGGCGGCACCCTTCGTCCTAGCCAATCCTATCGAAATTCAAGTTAACAACACCATGAGTGAGGGCGGCTCGGAAAGCGCCGCTGTGGAGCGCTTTGCTGAATACCTGGAAGAGCAAGCCCCAGGCCGCTTTAACGTGCGCCCCTTTTTAGCAGGCTCGTTGGGTGGTGAAAACGCTATTCTCGAGTTGCTTAATCTAGGTCAGACCCAGCTCTCTATTACCGGTGGTAACTGGCGGCAGCAGTACGCCGCCGAATACGACGCGATTACCGTGCCGTTTGTCTTCACCACTTGGGAAGAAGTCGATGCCTATATGGAAAGCCCATCTGGCCAAGCACTGGTAGAGCAGGCAGAAAGCCAGGGCGGCCTCAAATACTTCGGCACCCAGCACCGTGGCCCGCGCCATATGACGGCCAACAAAGCCATCAACACACCGGATGATCTTCAGGGATTCCGTCTACGTCTTCCTTCACTGCCGGTATGGTTAGAGGTATGGGAAGAGATTGGAGCGCAGGTGGTAAATGTACCCGCGCCAGAGATCTATCTTGCTATGCAGACCCGCCAGGTAGATGGCCACGAGAACTCCCTTTCTTCGCCTTATACCCGCCGACTATGGGAAGTACAGGATCACATCATTCTGACCAGCCATGTGCAGTTTCCGTGGAACTGGGTAGCAAGCTCGCGTTGGTGGGAAGGGCTTGATGAAGAAGACCAAGCGTTAATTGAGGAGGCCATCCACGTTGCCCGCAAGCATGGTTCTGAGCGGGAGCGCGAGCTGGATGAGTACTACCTGGAAGCACTGCAAGAGGAGGGCATGACCATTATCGAACCTGATATCGAAGCCTTCCGTGAAGCTGCATTACCGGCGATTGATCGAGTGATGGCCAAAATGGCAGATGGCGTACGCGAAGATGCGCTAAGCAACGAAGGCGAATAAGGCGTGTATTAAACGAGCAGCGGCGGTCCACTGGGCCGTCGTTGACGTTTCTCACGCTGGTAAACATCGAGGAGTTTTTTCTGTGGATAACGCAGTAGCGCCCCAAAAAGGGCCAGATCGAATTGCTTTCTATATGTTGCGCTACTTAACCCGGCTTTGTGATGGCATAGGGGTAGCATTAGTTGCCGCTATCTTGCTGCTGATTGTATCGGCAGTGGTGGCAAGAGACTTATTGGGACTGGGCATGCCCTGGACTGAAGAGGTGGCCTCCCTATTGGCTATCTATGCCATTGGGTTTGGGTCGCTATCAGCCTGGGTACGCAGCGAGCATTTAGTAGTGGATCTATTCAGTCACCGGCTTTCTGGCTTGGGTAAAAATGTGCAATACCGGATCACTGCGCTTATCTCCTGTGGTTTTTTTGTACTCGCCGCTTGGGGCGCTTGGATTATGTCGGATATGAGTTCCAACAATAAAACGGTCTCTTTGAGCATTAGTTTCAGCTACCTCTATTACGGTATTTTCTTCAGCTTTGCGGGTATGGCGCTGATTGCGGTATGGCAAACGCTACGCGGCCCAGTAGCTTGGCTAGAAGCGCCTCGTGAAGAGGAGACTAAGTCATGACCGAGCTACTGATTTTTGTTGGCGGGCTATTGGTGCTGATGGCGATTGGCTTGCCCGTAGTGGTTGCTATCGGCGTTACCTCGTTTATTGCTCTTGGAGTTACGGGGGCGGGTGGGTTGCCTGTCGAGCTGTTATCGCTGCGTATGGTGCAGACACTCAATAACTTCACTTTGCTTGCGATACCGCTATTTATCTTGGCGGCCAATATTATGAATATTGGCTCTACGACCACACGGATTTTTGACTTCGCCACTGCGCTTGTGGGCTTTACCAAGGGTGGCCTTGGCCACGCTAATGTGGTGGCCAGCTCTATTTTCGCAACCATGTCCGGTACTGCGGTAGCTGATGCTGCTGGGCTTGGCAGTATAGAAATTAAAGCCATGAAAGAGCGTGGCTACGAGCTGGGTTATTCCACCGGTGTGACGGCGGCTTCCAGTGTTATTGGCCCCATTCTGCCGCCCAGTATTGCTCTGGTGGTTTATGGCTGGCTGGCCAATGTGAGCATTGGTGGGCTATTTATGGCGGGCCTGCTGCCGGGTATTTTGATGGCGCTGCTGCTGATGGGAATGACGGTACTGCTGGGAACTACCGGCAAGGTGGTGATGCCCAAACCGACGCCCTTTGATGCCTGTGAAGTTGCTCGCACCGGCAAGCGTGCCATCCTGCCGATGATGATGCCAGCGATCATCGTCGGCGGGATTTGGGGGGGCTTTTTTACTCCCACAGAAGCAGGCGCCATTGCCTCTCTGTACGCAGTGATTTTGGGCGGGCTTATCTACCGTGATTTGAACTTGCGTGATCTCTATAATGCCTTTCGCCGCACCTTGATGTTTAGCGCGGTGATTCTGCTGATTATCGCCGTTTCCAGCTTCTATGGTTGGATCTTAGTGCGCATGGGGATTCCCCAGGCATTGGCGGGGCAGGTGGCGAGCATTGATATGCCAATGTTTGTACTACTGCTCTGCTTTGCACTGTTCTTCCTGCTGATCGGCTGCTTTATGTCGGTGATTGAAAGCATTCTGATCTTCACCCCGATTGTGGTGCCCGCCGCCTTAAGCGCTGGCCTGGATCCCGTTCACTTCGGCATTGTGATGGTGATCACCCTTTCAGTGGGAGTGATAACACCGCCGTTTGGCACGGTACTGTTCCTAATGGTAGGGATCACACGATTACGCTACGGACAGGTAGTTAGGGCGATAATACCTTTCTTGCTGCCGATTATTGCCACCATTTTGCTATTGATCGCGGTGCCTGGGCTGGCGACATGGTTACCTGGCGTGATGGGGTATTAGGCTCTACTAGCCCCGCTGGCATGATGCAGCGGGGCTCATGTGTCATTAATAAACAATAAAATACTAATTAAATGTCGATTGATAATAGTATTGGCACGCGTTGTTATTCTTTAAGGAGTTGTATTTTAAATTGTTTTTATTTCTTTGGTATGAGTTGGTATGGCGTCTGCAATAGTTTTGATAAGAGTGAAACGTCAGGAAGACACGACGCTCTTACCATCAGCACAGTTTTTAAATCACAGTTTTAAATATGGAAATGAAAGCGAAGCCATATCAGGAGGCACGATCATGAAGAAGGAAGCTCTCAAGAAACTTGGCATCCTAGGCGTATCTTTCGGTTTAATCGCCAGCCCGCTAGCATTTGCTGGCATGGAAGGTAACGACGAGTATGAGCCTACTCCGCAAGAAGAAACAACGCAGGATGAGCAAGGCGCCTTTAACTCTTTCGACTCTGAGCAAGAGCATGGTACAACCCAGGACGGTGTAACTACCGAATATGAAGAGGAAGAGCAAGAGTTCACTTATGAAGAGGAGGAAGAAGAGCAGGATGAGTGGGAAACAGAGGAGGAAGATGACTCCGGCTGGTAACCCATAACTGCGAAAGGATTAACTTCTACCCCAGCTCATGGATGAGCTAAGAAATGCCCCGCTTCAGGCGGGGCATTTTTGTGGACAGTGCCACTCCATGTGACATATTTCAAACGCATTATGTGCAGCGTATCGTTAGCGATTACTCTCATCGACCACATTCATAAATTGCGATCGATGAGTTGCTAGAAATGCTCAATAGCCTAGGAGCGCTCAATAGCTAGCGCTACCCCTTGGCCACCGCCAATACACAGCGTTGCAAGGCCCTTTTTAGCATCGCGGGCAATCATTTCATGCAGTAGAGTGATCAGCACTCGGCAGCCGGAAGCGCCAATAGGGTGGCCAATGGCAATAGCACCGCCGTTAACATTGACTTTGGAGGTATCCCAGCCAAGCTCTTTGTTCACGGAAAGTGCCTGTGCAGCGAATGCTTCGTTGGCTTCAACCAAGTCTAGGTCGTCCAGGCTCCAGCCCGCTTTTTCCAGACAGCGGCGGGTTGCAGGTGCGGGACCAATGCCCATGATGGCAGGATCGACGCCAGCGTTAGCGTAAGCCGCAATACGTGCCAGTGGCTCTAAGCCCAGCTCTTTAGCTTTTTCAGCGGAACAGAGCATAACGACGGCTGCGCCATCGTTGAGTGATGAGGCGTTACCAGCAGTAACGGTACCGTCTTTCTTAAACGCTGGACGCATGCCGCTGAGTTTCTCGGCTGTTACTTCGCGCGGGTTTTCGTCGGTATCAAACACTACCGGATCACCTTTGCGTTGGGGGATTTCAACAGGCACGATTTGCCCTTTGAACTTACCCTCTTTAATCGCAGTAGCAGCTTTTTGCTGGGAAGCGGCGGCAAATTCGTCCATTGCTTCACGTGTGATGCTGTATTTTTCCGCCAAGTTTTCTGCGGTAATGCCCATGTGGTAGTTGTTAAAGGCATCCCATAAGCCGTCATGTACCATCGAGTCGATGGCTTTCCAGTCACCCATACGTTGCCCATTACGGGAATTAGGCAAAATATGGGGCGATGCTGACATGTTCTCCTGACCGCCAGCCAAAATAATTTCCGCATCACCGCAGCGGATAGCTTGAGTGGCCAGGTGCAGTGCTTTCAAGCCAGAGCCGCACACTTTGTTAATCGTCATTGCTGGTACGGAGTCGGGAAGACCTGCCTTAATTGCCGCTTGGCGAGCTGGGTTTTGGCCCACGCCGGCGGTTAGTACTTGGCCAAGCAGCACTTCGTCAATCTGCTCGGGTGCAACGCCCGTAGTAGCAAGGATGTCTTTAATTACCAGTGCACCTAAGTCACTGGCAGGAATGCCGGCAAGCGATCCACCAAAACTGCCTACGGCGGTGCGGCGTGCTGCAACGATAACCACGTCTTGCATACGATGACTCCTTGGGTAAGTAACGCAACGGTCCGATTGACGATAGGTCAGCGTAAGTATCGCTGCCCATCCATTTTTGTCAGCCGTGTTTTGTCAAACTTACTGTCAGCATAGGGGAAGGGAGTGCATTGCGGCAATACGCAATTTCGGGCAAATAAAAACGGGCCGATTAAAGGCCCGTTAACAAGTGCGCTTGCTCAGTCATGCGCCTTATGCTAGCTACACAGGAATTTATGCTAACTGCACAGGAATTGCATTGCTGGTATGGCTCACGTGGTTACCTTCCTGCAAATACACGAGGGCAGGCTGGTGATTATCAAGTTCAGCTTCGGAGTAGTGAGCATAACTGCAAATAATAATACGGTGTCCTGGTGCAGCTAAATGCGCAGCCGCACCATTAATAGAGATCAAACGGGAGCCTTCTTCGCCACGAATGGCGTAAGTAGTAAAACGCTCGCCGTTTTCTACGTTATAAATCTGAATCTGTTCGTTTTCTCGAATACCAGCCATATCGAGCAGGTCACCGTCGATAGCGCAGGAACCTTCGTAGTTGAGTACCGCATGGGTAACGCGGGCCATATGCAGCTTGGCTTTGAGCATAATGGTTTGCATGGTAACTCCTGGATAACGAAGCTAGCCTAGCGGCTAGCGTCAGTAGCAGCATTTGGTAGCTGCACGCTGAGGTTGTCGATAAGCCGAGCAGGGCCGAGTTTCGCGGCGGCTAGGATTACCGCTTGGCGCGTTGCGGAAGTCACCGGGCCAAGGGTAGTATCACGTAGCTCAAGGTAATCGGGCGTAAAACCAGCATCATACAGTGTCGTTTTGCCACGTTGTAGTACCTGTTTGGCGCATTCGCCGCGCTCTAATGCGTCCCTTAGTGTGCAAAGGGTTCGATAGAGAGCCGGAGCCGTAGCGCGTTCTTGCTTGTTGAGGTAGCCATTGCGTGAAGAGAGCGCAAGGCCATCCTCTGCCCGCACAATAGGTACGCCGATAATTTCAATAGGCATATGCAGGTCACTCACCAGCTTGCGAATTACCGCTAGCTGCTGGTAATCCTTCTCGCCAAAGCAAGCAATGTCAGGCTGCACCAGGTTAAACAGCATGCTCACCACGGTGGACACACCATCGAAATGCCCAGGTCGCGAACCGCCGCAGAGGCCTTCTCCCACCTCAGGCACATGTACTGTTGTTTGGGCAGACAGACCATTAGGGTAAAGCGCGCTAACGGTTGGAGCGAACAAGATATCGCAGCCTGCATCAGTTAGCTGTGCGTGGTCCGCTTCAAATGTACGCGGGTAAGCATCCAGGTCTTCACCGGGGCCAAACTGCATGGGATTCACAAACAGGCTGGCCACTACGATGTCGGCATGCTGACGGGCTTGAGATACGAGTGCTAAGTGGCCTTTGTGGAGGTTGCCCATCGTGGGCACCAGTGCAATCCGTTTACCACCCAAACGGTGCTCGCGGATGGTACTGCGTAGGTCGTTGATATCTCGCAAAGTGTGCATAAGAGAAGTATCATTTATAGGCTGCAAAAAAGCCGAAGGCACTACTTAAAAGCAGTGTTCCGGTGCTGGGAAGGCACGGGTTTTGACTGCTTCATGGTAGTTCTGAAAAGCGTTTTGAATGCTATCAGCGTCGACCATAAAGTTTTTGACGAAGCGCGGTGTGCGGCCGTTGGTAACGCCCAGCACATCGTGCATTACCAGTATTTGGCCGTCGGTGTCTGGGCCTGCGCCAATACCAATCACTGGCACGTCTAGGGCTTCGGTAACGGCTTTACCTAAGCTTGCTGGTACGCACTCCAGTAGAATCACCGAGGCGCCAGCCTCAACCAGCACTTTGGCATCGTTGATGATTTGCTCGGCCTGGGCAGCTTCACGGCCCTGTACTTTATAGCCGCCTAACTGATAGACGGTTTGTGGGGTTAGTCCCAAGTGGGCACATACCGGAACACCGCGGCGAGTCATCTCGCGGATACCGTCGGCCATCCATGCTTCACCTTCTACTTTGACCAGCTCGGCACCGGCACGCATTAAGGCGGCAGAATCTTCCAGTAGGCGTTCGGTAGTGGCATTGCTCATAAATGGCAAGTCAACCATCAGCAGACTGTGGCCTTTGCCTCGTGCCGCACAGCGGGTGTGGTAGCAAATATCATCGATGGTAACGGGTAGCGTGCTGTTGTGCCCTTGCAGGACCATGCCTAGGGAGTCGCCTACCAGTAGGACATCAACGCCTGCATCGCTGGCAGCATGGGCAAAGGAGGCATCATAAGCGGTCAGGCAACTGAACGTTTCGCCGGCGCGTTTGTACGCCTGCAGAGTGCTCAGGGTGACGGTTTTCATGGCGTGCTCTCATTTTCTACGTGGGGCCGATGCGTCTCATAGGAAGCCGGCCATCATTAACGCTGCATCCTTGCATACGTGAAGTGGCATAACCGGTAATTGTTACCTGAATGGGGGCTTGGTGTCGAGATTTGTGTCAGACGGTAGCAGTGGTGGTGGCATCTGCGAGTAGCTCAGTGTGGCCTAAGCGTTTGATCGAGGAGTGATCTAGATGAGCCAGCCAATGATCCAGCGACTGCTGGTACAGCAGGGGCGATTGACCTGCGGCTACTTCTGCTAGTGGCACCAATACAAAGGCACGCTCATGCATATGAGCGTGGGGGACCCGCAGTCGTGGGTGTTTAATCGTCTGCTGCCCATAGAGGAGTAGGTCTAAATCAAGCGTGCGCGGGCCCCAGTGACGTAAACGCTGGCGTCGATGGCTCTGCTCTAAGGCCTGTAGTTGGTCGAGCAGCGCCAGAGGTGAGAGCGCTGTTTCAATAGCAGCGACCGCATTAATAAAATCGGGCTGGTCTTGGGGCCCTACGGGAGGGGTGGCATAGAGTGAGGAGCATGCTACTAATTGACTAAGCGGCAGTTGCCCTAGCTCAGTAAGCGCGTGGTGAACTTGCGCAATGGGGTTTTCCAGATTGCTACCTAGGCCAATGTAGGCAAGCTCCATCGTGACACTCATGGGTCTGCTTTACGCGGTTTGCGGCGTTTTTTGCGACGTCGATCACCTTGGCTCGCTGGATCGCTGCCCACTTTTTGCAATAGGCGGCGTTGCTCATGCTCGTCGCCTTGTTGAAACGCTGTCCACCAATCCCCTAGGCCTCGCGGTAATTCACCTGCTTGCTCACGCAGTAGCAGCAAGTCATAGGCGGCGCGAAAACGAGGGTGTTCTCGGGTCTGAAAAGCGCGTTTGCCACGGCGCATGGGCAAGCGGGTCTGCAGTTCCCAGATCTCGCGCATGGGCATACCGAAGCGCTTCGGGATCGAGGTGTGCTCAAGTTGGCGAGAGACTACTTCTTGGGCAGCGGTTTGCAGCGCAGGAATCGCGGGCATGCCTTCACGCTCCAGCTCTGCTTGGCGGTGTGCTACGGGTGCCCACAGAAACGCAGCCAGCAAAAAGGCTGGGGTAACCGGACGGTCTTCAGCAATACGTTTATCGGTATTCGTCAGTGCCAGCTCGATTAACTCTTCGGCCCAGGCAGCGTCTGCCATGGCTTCTTCTGCTTCGGGGAAAAGCATGCCAAATAGGTTGTAATGGCTGAGCAGACGGAAGGTGATCAAGCCATGCCCCGACATGAATAGCTTAAGCACCTCATCAAATAGACGTGCTGGCGGAATCTGCAATAAGAGCGGTGCTAGGTCAAACATCGGGGCTTCGGTAGCCGGATCGATGGTGAAGTCTAGCTTGGCGGCGAAACGCACGGCCCTTAGCATACGCACTGGGTCTTCTCGGTAACGTGTTGCTGGGTCACCAATCAAACGTAGCGTGCGTGACTTAATATCCCGCGCACCATTCGCGAAATCGTGAATGGTGAAGTCTGCAATGTTGTAGTACAGCGCATTGACGGTAAAGTCGCGGCGTAGGGCGTCCTCTTCAATATTGCCCCACACATTGTCACGTAAAAGCAGGCCCGCGTCGGATTGCTGGGCGATATGATCGCCGTGCTCGTCTTGGGGCTTACCACGGAAAGTAGTGACCTCAATCACTTCGCGGCCAAAGCGTACGTGCACAATGCGAAAGCGCCGTCCAATCATGCGTGAATTACGAAACAGATCGCGCACTTGCTCCGGCGTGGCGTTTGTCGCCACGTCGAAATCTTTGGGCATTTTTCCCAACAGTGCATCACGAATACAGCCACCGACCAAGAAAGCGCCAAATCCGGCACTGTTCAGACGATAAAGAACTTTTAGAGCGGCATCGCTGATTTGCTGACGAGAAACGGGGTGCTCGGAGCGCGGGATAATGCGTGGACTGAGAGCCTCTGAGGCTTCCACTGGGGAATTGAGCAGGGATTTCAATTGCTCTCCCGGGTTATGTAAGAAACGGGTAAATCCTTTGAACATGCGACGATATCGACTCGCAGGGTATAAAAAATGACCATATAAATTAGCGGCAAGCTGCTGAGTGTAGCCGACCCCTTAAAACTTGCAAAGCGTCTATGGTGGGTTTAGTAAAAGCAAAAGCCACTAAACGCGGAAAGGGGAGGCTAAGTTAGCCTCCCCTATAAAGTAGACAATCAGCGTCCATGCTGCTGTTTTTCTTCATGATGGCACATCGCCCTGAATACGCACCGCAGTCGGTAGGCGTGAAACCAGTCTGATTCCGACCGCCTCGTATTCAAAACAATAATCCAACCGCGAACTTTTTCTACCCGGCGAGTTGTTGTTGGCTCCGGGGTGTACAAACGCTCTGCTATTATTTTTGTTGGTATGCAAAAAACTTGTTGTACGTCGCGTCCATTTGGGCTCTTGCTAGCTGTTGTTATTGTTTGCTGCGCTTATTTTGCATAACGTCTGCATAGCGCGTGCAAGTAATGAGACTCAAGCCTGTTGTTCTTGTTGGTGCTGTTATCTCTGCCTAGCCTTGTTGTTTTTGTTATGGCTTAGGTCGGGCGGTGTCATGTTGTTTTTGTTAGCGACTGACCGCGTTGCCCAGTTTATTTTTCTTACCCAGTAATATTGCACTCACCGTGCCACCTAATGGATATGGTAGGAATTTCATAAGCTTGGCGTTTTTAAGCTATGCCAAGTCACCAAGGGCAGTAAGAAGTGTTACCCGCTTTTGAGCGATTTTTAGCTCTAATTGTGTGGGAAGGTAACAGTGGCGAGGTAACGAATTTTGAATGTTTCTTATTAAAATCAGTATATTAGACGTTAGTAGAAGATGGCCTTGTGAATCTCTGGAGGTGCTGCTTAGTTGGGCCTTCGAGCCGTCTTTTTACGTGGAATGCCTAACCGCTGGCGGCGTTCCCATAGGTTCTTACGGCTAATACCCAGTTTCTGAGCCAGCTCGGTTTCGCTCATCTGGTCCTGATGCTCTAGCACAAAGTGCTGAAAGTAATCCTCCAAAGAAAGGTCGTCCTCTTCAGCCGCCGTTGGGCTCTCATTGGCCACAGTGGCTGGGCTCGCTGTTGGTGAGCTAGTTGTTGGTGGGTTAGGGCGGTGAGCCACCGGGCCCAGGCCCAAATCATCCGGGTGGATCAGGTGCCCTTCGGCTAGAATAACGCCTCGCTCTAGAGCATTTTCCAGCTCTCGCACATTTCCTGGCCAGGGGTAGTCCTGGAGATCTTGGCGGGCAGCACGTGATAGTCGGAGCCCCTGGCGCTCATGACGTTTGCACGCTTTTTCTAACAGAATATCGGCAATTTTAAGTACGTCTTCATCACGCTCTCGCAGCGGAGGTAGCTCTATCTGCATCACGTTTAGGCGGTAATAAAGATCAAGACGAAACTCGCCGCTTTTTGAGAGTGCGCGTAAATCCCGATGGGTGGCGGCGATGAGGCGCACATCTACGTGGCGTGTTTCGACGGAGCCTATTTTACGAATTTCACCTTCTTGAAGTACACGCAGTAGGCGGGCTTGTGCGTCCAGCGGCAGCTCACCAATTTCATCTAGAAATAGTGTGCCGCCATCGGCGGCTTCCACTAGGCCGGTACGGGCGGCACTGGCGCCGGTGAAAGCACCTTTTTCATGACCAAATAATTCTGATTCAATCAGTGTTTCTGGGATTGCCGCGCAGTTAACGCAGATTAGCGGTGCTTTGGCGCGCTTGCTTTGCTGGTGAATGGCACGGGCGACGAGCTCTTTGCCGGTACCTGACTCTCCTTGGATTAGCACGGTAACATCCGCAGGCGCAGTTTTCCTGATGCGGGTGTAGACCTGCTGCATGGCGGCGCAGTTGCCGATCATTGTCTGACGTCCACCACCTTCATCGGTAATGTCTGGTGGAGTACCTTGTTGCATCGACTGTTTGTGTAGGATGCGCTCGACGGTTTCCAAAAGCTCAGTGTGATCAAATGGCTTCGCTACATAGTCAACCGCCCCTTGTTTGAGGGCGTCAACAGCAGAGCGCATGCTAGCGTAGCTGGTCATGATAAGCACTGGGGCAGGCGCTGCTGCACTGATCAGTGTTGTGCCAGGCTCTCCCGGTAGGCGCAGGTCGCTGATGATGAGGTCAAACTCACTGAGTGGCAAAGCGCTTGCTTCTTCAGCTGTTGCGGCTTCGCTCACCGCATAGTCATGGCGCTCCAATAAGCGTTTTAAGGCGCTGCGAATAATCGCTTCATCTTCAACAATCAGTATCCTGGGCATAAGGTGAAAGATCATCCTGTTGGTAGAGCGGTAGCCAGAGAGTAATGGCGGTGCCGCGAGGCTGTCCGGGAGGTGGCGAGGCCACTTCTATTTTGCCTTGATGCTCGCTAATAATTTGATATGCCAGCGATAGCCCAAGTCCAGTGCCTTCACCCGCTGGTTTGGTAGTAGTGAATGGCTCAAACAAACGGTCTTTAACGCTCGGCGCAATGCCGTGCCCATCATCGCTTACCCGCCACCATGCATGGCTCGCCTTTATGCCTGCTTCGATGCGTATATTGCCTTGATGCTGGCAGGCATCCCGCGCGTTACTCAATAAGTTAACCATGACTTGGGTTAAGCGTTGGTCATCACCACGCACCACAATATCGCTGGGGCATGTATTAGTGAAGATAACATCCTCTCCCGAGCGGGCTAAGTGGATCAAGTGTAACGCGTCTTCGCTAATGGTCTTAAGCGATGCCGGGGTAGTGGGTAGTGGGGTTGATTGCCGCCCACCGTGGGCAAAGCCCACCAGCGAGTTAACGATTTTAGTGACCCGCTGGGTAAGCTGTTGGATTTGATCAGCAGTCTCTAGAAGGGCGGGATCGTCGGTGTCATAGCGCAGGTTTTGTGCCAGTGATGAGATGCCAGTAATAGGGTTGCCAATTTCATGGGCAACCCCAGCAGCAAGCTGCCCAATAGAGGCAAGGCGAGCGGCGTGGATTAACTCATCTTCGAGCCACTTCATTTCAGTATGGTCTTCCACCAGAATTACGCTACCGCCTCGGCTATCGTGACCACTTAGCACGGCTTGGTGCAGTGTCAGAAAGTAGTCTTTGCCGTGTAGCGACACTGACTGCTTATAAAGCGGCGTCTGGGAAGCTTTAAGAACACTGCTTAGCAGGGTAGGCCAAGGAGCTGGCAAGCTATCCCGGTGCGAGCCAATCACGCTGTCGCCGCTAATCCCTGAGAGCTGAGAGAGTGCTTGGTTCCACATAAGCAGTTCATCGTCGTCACCTAATACACATAGCCCGACAGGTAAGTTGGCCAGAGTTTGGCGGTGGTGGCGGCGCAGGCCGTCAAGCTCGCGGGCCAGCCCGGTGAGCCTTGAACGGTAAGCCTCCAGGCGACTTTCGACAAAGTGAATATCGTCGGTAAGAGGGGCATCATCGTGGCGGTAGGGTAAATAACGATCAACAATATCCCTGGCTACGGATGGGCCCATAAGGCCGGATAGGTTGGCCTGAATACGGTCGCGCAGACGGCGAAGCGCATAGGGGCGCCGCTCCTGGGGGGTAAGATTAAGTGCCTTCAAAGCGCGGTCAACTTCACGGCCAGCGGCTTCATCACCAAGCGCCTGGGCAAGGTGCGTGGGAAAGTCGGCAGCGGTTGCCGCCTCTAGGGGTAAGCGCTTAGAACGGATCACTGCGTCTACCGAGCAGGCTTCAGCAGCAGAGCGCTCTCCCTCTGAGGTGCGGGTAAACAGCGAGACAACGATTAACAGTAGGATGTTAATCGCGAGAGAAATTAGTGTGGCGTTGTACCAGTCTGGTGCACCCTCGGGCATCAACGGTGTGAATGGGAGCGTTGGCAACGATATATCGAAAAGGAGCGGCAGCCACAGCCCCCACAGCCAGATAGCAGTACCACCGATAAGCCCTGCCACCATGCCCTTACGGTTCGCGCCAGGCCAATAAAGTAATGCCAGCATGCCCGGTAGGCACTGGGCCATGCCCACAAAGGCAGCCAGTCCAAGGTTGGTTAGCGAGTGGTAGCGGCCAACGCTTTCGGCAAATAGCCAGCCTCCCAAAATAACCGCCACTACCAAGCCTCGGCGCAGCCACAGTAGCCAGCCGTATAAATCGCTTTGTGCCTCCGGCGGTCGTGCTACTAATACTACGTGGTTCAGCAGCATCCCGGAAAGAGCCAGGGCGATCATCATCATGGTGCCGCTAGCGGCCGCTAAACCACCAATGAATGCCAGTGCCCCCACCCACCAGTGCTCCGACATTACATAGGCGGCGTAAGCGGCCATAGGCACCGACTCATTGGTGGATTGTGCCGCCCACCAAATAAGCGGCACAGGTAACGCCATTAGCAGTAGGAACAGCGGTAGCGACCAGCTTGCCTGGAGTAGAGTGTGCCGGGAAAGACTTTCGGCGAAGGTGATTTGGAATAAGTGCGGCATCATAAAAGCAGCGGCAAAAAACAGCAGTAGCAGGGTGCGCCACTGCGGTGGTTCCAGCTGTGATGTTGCGGCCTGAGCTGCTGCACCAGGGCCTTCCAGCCACTGTTGTAAATCGTACGGCCCGTCAAACACCCACCATAGTGCAATGGCACCTAGCCCGAGCATGGCTAAGAGCTTGATCACTGACTCAAAGGCAATCACGCTCAGCAACGTGTCGTGTCGGTGCCGATGGCTGTAGCGTGCGCCAAACAGAACGGCAAAGCCTGCAATCACTGCGCAAAATAGCAGTGCAACGGCAGCACTGTAGCGACTGCCGGTCAGTAGATGTATTGCATCACTCAGGGTTTGCACCTGAATGCCTAGTAGAGGCATGACCGCGAGCAGGCTAAGCAGTGTGACCATGGTGCCTATCCAGCGCGAGCGGAAACGAAAGGCAAATAAGTCAGCTAGCGAGGAGAGTTGGTAGGTGCGGGTGATGCGCTGAATGGGCACCAGTAGTACAGGGGCAAGTAAAAAAGCACCTGCGGCACCAAGGTAATAGGCTAAATAGCCAAACCCAGCTTTAGAGGCGAATTCAATGCTGCCGTAAACGGCCCAGGCGCTGGCATAGACACCTAACGCCAGGGTGTAAACGATCGGGTGACGTGTCACCCGCACCGGCACCCAGCCACGCTCTACGGCTGTACCGCAGCCAAAGAGTAGCGCAAGGTAGCCGAGGCCTAGGAGAAGTACACTGAGTAACTCAACGCTCATCTAGCTTCCTTTTTTGCTCTAGCCATAGCGTTAGCGCAATTAGTCCACCCCAGATAGCAAACGGCCGATACCAGGCAACGCTAGGGTCACTCCAGCCATCCATTAGCAGCGGTGAGAGCAAGTAGCCCCCAAATACTAGAAACAGCATGATGCGATAAACGTACATGTCAGTGCTCCGAGGGTTGCGCACGATGGCGAAAAGGCGTCAGCTGATCGACTGACCAGTGCGCTATTGCCCAGCGTAACTGTGTCTCTGGTGCTTCTTGAGCCAGCTCGAAAGGTGGCATTTGGTCAAGCGCCTGTAAGGCTTGAAACAGTTGGCGACGAATACCGTCGGCACTCTCTGCCAACGGGGGGGCCAGGTTCTGTTTGGAGAGCTTTTGGCCTTCATCAGTCACCACTAGCGGCAGATGAAGATATCGCGGTGTGGGTAAGTTGAGTGCTGTTTGAAGTTGGACCTGCCAAGGAGTGTTATCCAGGAGATCAAAGCCCCTGACGACATCGCTAATATCCTGCTCGGCATCGTCCATCACTACTGCAAGCTGATAGGCCCACAGTTGATCTTTGCGTTTTAGCACCACGTCGCCCAGTGTGGCGGGGTCGAACTGTTGATAGCCAAACAGGCGGTCATGCCAAGCAATGGGGCGTTTAGCTAAGTCGCTGCGGAGTCGCCAGGCAACAGGTTTGTTGGCCTCGCGCTGTCCATCACGGCACCAGCCTGGGTAAATTGCGAAGTCCTGCCACTGCTTACGAGAGCAGCTACAGGGGTAGGCTAAGCTCAGCGTAATTAGATGGTCTAATGCTTGCTGATAAATCTCATGGCGGTTGCGTTGCCAAATCACTTCCTCGTCCCAATGCAGGCTAAATGCTTCAAGCTGGCGAAGAATGGTGCTGTCGGCGCCTGGTGGGCAGCGAGGAGGATCAATGTCCTCTATGCGTACCAGCCAGGCGCCGCCCGCCGCTCGGGCATCCAGGAAGCTGCCCAAGGCTGCAACGAGCGAGCCAAAGTGGAGAGGCCCTGATGGCGTGGGAGCGAAGCGCCCTCGATAGCGAGCAGAATGTGTCATGGGTGCCAATAATGACTTCAATTAAAGTGACCAACAAAAACGGGCACCCTAAAGGTGCCCGGCTTTTGTAATCGCGTCCAGAGCTTTACCGCTGCGGTTGTTAACCGCCGAGCTGTTTCTCTTTAAGCTCTGCCAGCGTCTTGCAGTCAACGCACAATGTCGCTGTAGGGCGCGCTTCAAGACGACGAATGCCGATTTCAACGCCACATGCTTCGCAGAAGCCATAGTCGTCTTCGTCGATCTTATCGATCGTTTCATTAATTTTTTTCAACAACTTACGTTCGCGGTCCCGGGTACGCAGTTCAAGGCTGAAGCCTTCTTCCTGGGTAGCGCGGTCTGCGGGGTCGGCGTAGTTGTTAGCGTCTTCTTGCAGGTGGCGTACGGTACGATCCACCTCTTCCATGAGATCCTGTTTCCAATCCAGAAGCAGCTGGCGGAAGTGCGCAAGCTGCTTCTCATTCATATACTCTTCACCTGGTGCTGGCTCATACGGGGTGAAGGACTTGGACGCTTCCGGTTTCTTTTCCGCTACTGGCATGGGAGTGCCCCTTACGTATGTGACTGCTGATCGACCATGAGCGTGTGCCACGATCTCACGCCAAAGGGATGCTTGTTTAGCTGAAATTTGGCTGTGTTGCAAGCATAATAGTCAGTATTCGACCAAGGTCTTGTGATTATTTGACCTCTCTCATACTTTTTCGTTGTGCTGTTAAAACCGTATTTTTTACGACGGTACTTTGTTTGTATAGCCGCGTTTTTATGAATACACGTTTTTATGAATATAAGTTGAAGGAGCCATTATGGCCTGGAATTCCCGCGTGAATCATGTCGCGCCTTTCCGCGTGATGCATTTATTAGAAATGGCCCAGGCCCGCGAGGCTCAGGGCCACGACGTGATTCACCTGGAGGTAGGTGAGCCTGATTTTGCCACGCCAGCGCCTATTGTCGCTGCCGGGCAGCAGGCGTTGGCAACGGGCAAAACGCGTTACACGCCAGCTGCCGGTTTGGCTACACTGCGCGAAGCCATTGCAGGCCATTACGCCGAACACTTCAATGCCACCGTAGATCCCGCGCGTATTCTGGTAACGCCGGGCGCCTCCGGGGCGCTGTTGTTGGTCAGTCAACTGCTGGTAGAGGCTGGTGATAGGGTGCTGATGGCTGATCCCAATTATCCCTGTAATCGCCATTTTATGGCCCTGGCTGGTGCACAGGTTGACGCCATTCCTGTTGACCGTCGCAGTGGCTGGCAATTAAACGCACCGTTGATAGAGCAGCATTGGCAGGCTCGCACTCGCCTGGCTATGTTAGCGTCGCCTTCTAACCCCACTGGCCATACGTTGAGTGCCGATGCTCTACAGGCGGTATTCAAAGCTGTGGCAGCCAAGGAGGGCGAGGTCATTGTCGATGAGATCTACCAGGGGCTAAATTATGACGATACACCACTCTCGGCGACATCGCTTTCCGATCAAGCCTTTGTGGTTAACAGCTTTTCAAAATACTTTGGTATGACTGGCTGGCGCTTGGGGTGGCTGGTAGCACCTGAACATGCGGTAGAACCGCTAACCCGGCTAGCGCAAAACGTATTTCTTGCCGCTCCAACGCCTTCTCAATACGCCGCACTCGCTGCTTTTACCCCTGAGTGTCGGGATATTCTTGAAACGCGTCGGGCAACGCTGAAACAGCGCCGCCAAGTGCTGCTGGATGGGCTGGCGCAGTTGGATTTGGCACCTGACCTCCCACCTCAAGGAGCGTTTTACCTGTGGCTAGACATTTCTCGCTACAGCCGAGATAGCCAAGCCTTCTGTGAACGGTTGCTGGTTGAAGAGAATGTAGCTATTACCCCTGGGATTGATTTTGCCCTTGTTGGTGGCGAGCACCACGTGCGTATTGCCTTCACTAACGATGTGGCACGACTGCAGGAGGCCGTAGTACGCATTTCCCGCTTTGTGAGCCGGTTATGATCACCTATGAGGGCTTGGAGCCGGGTGTGCTGCTGCGCCGCTACAAACGCTTCTTGGCGGACATACGTTTGGAAAGTGGCCAAGAGGTCATTGCCCACTGCCCTAATACTGGCTCTATGAAGGCGGTCAATATGCCAGGCTGCCGGGTGTGGCTTTCGCCAAGCGATAACCCTAAGCGTAAGCTGGATTGGACTTGGGAGTGGATTGAACTACCCCAGTCAGATGGCACTTTGGCGCTGGCTTCGGTACATACTGGACGGGCCAACCGCATTGTAGAGGCTGCAATTGAGGCGGGCGATATTACACCACTGGTGGGTTATCAAACGCTCAAGCGGGAAGTGAAAGTTAATGAGGCCCGGCTCGACTTCCGCCTGGATGACCCGCAGCATGGTGCGGTCTATATCGAAGTAAAGCAGGTGACGCTGAAAGAAGCCGATGGTCACGGCTATTTTCCAGACTCAGTGAGCGTTAGAGGCACCAAGCATCTGCATACGCTAACAGCGCTTGCCGAGCAGGGGGAGCGAGCGGTCTTACTGTTCTGTGTCGCCCATGAAGGCATTGCCGATGTAGCTCCGGCTGCTCATATCGACCCCGTTTATGCGGCAGCGTTAGCCGAGGCGGTAAAGGCTGGTGTGGAAGTGCTGGCTTACGGCATCACGCTGCGGTGGGAGGCAGATAAACCAGTCGCCGTGCGCTTAGCGCGCCGGCTACCGGTTCGGCTATAAGTACTTATCGCAAGTACTTATAGCAAGTACTTATCGCTCGATATAGAAGCGCTGAATAAAATTGACCGATGCGGGCGATTCATTACGGTCGTAGCGCACGTCTAGTTCAAAGCGCATTGCCTCGTCATGGCGCATGGTAAATGGTGCTAAATGGTAGGTAGCATCCCCATCATGTACGGTGCGAAAGCTCAGAGGCTCTTGGGTGCCGGTAAGGCCGCTAACATAGCCCTGTATGCCAGCACTCACTGGGCGAGTGCTGCCGTCCTCCAGGCGCTCGCGTACGCTGACATTAACTAGGCCGCGGTTAGCGCTACGCTGAATGTTGTGTGCCTGGGCTACTTCCGGTGTAAGGAAACTAGTGCCCACCGCACTGTAGTGGATATCGTAGTCACCAACCTGAACGAACTGCTCCGCGTTGGCGCTAGCTGTGGTCATTAGCATTGCAGCCAAGCCAGCGCTGAGTAGTAAGCTGCGTAACATGGTGCTTTCCTCCTACTGCTTGATTTGAACCGCGTTAGCGGCGGCGTACTCTAAAAATAGCAATTTCGCCAAATAGGTTGGGCCACCACTTGGATGTCCAGTGCCCTCGGTGTTCGCCAACGCCTACTGCACGATCAACAATCACCAGCCCTTTTTCACGGCACAGGTGTTCGAAGTCGTTGAAGGTCGACAGGTGAATGTTAGGGGTGTCGTACCAAGCGTGGGGCAGCGATTTGGAAACAGGCATATAGCCGCGCAATCCAAGATGAATGCGGTGACGCCAGTAGGCAAAGTTAGGAAAGGTAATAATCCCTTCTTCAGCTACCCGTAGCATTTCATCGAGCATTTTATCTGGGCGGCGTAGAGCTTGCAGTGCTTGGGTCATGATTACCTGATCGTAGCTGTTATCGCAAAAGCTACCTAGTCCGTCGTCAAGGTTATGCTCAATCACGTTAACGCCTCGCGCCACGCATTGAGTAATGCCTTTGGGGTCGATTTCCAGCCCATAGCCGGTGACGTTTTTTTCTTGCGCCAAGCGTTCCAGTAGCGCTCCATCCCCACAGGCTAAGTCTAATACATGGGCCCCCTGGGGCACCCAGTCGTAAATGAGCTCTAAATCAGCGCGCATCATTGTGTCTCCTCTTCACCCGTTTTATGGATCGCCAGCTCATGGGCTACTCGGCCCATAAAAGCGCTGAACAGAGCGTGATAGCGCGGTTCGGGTAGTAAAAACGCATCGTGGCCATGGGGAGAGTCGATATTGGCATAGCTGACCGACTTACCAGCACGGGTTAAAGCGTCTACCAATTCGCGGGAGCGCGAAGGAGGGAAGCGCCAGTCGGTGGTGAAGCTGACAATCAAAAATGGGCACTGGGCAGGGGCTAACGCGCTGGCCAAATCGCCGGCGTGAGCGGCTGCAGGGTCGAAGTAATCCAGCGCTTTGGTCATCAGCAGGTAGGTGTTGGCGTCAAAAGCGGTGGAGAAGGTATCTCCTTGATAGCGCAAATAAGACTCTACCTGGAACTCTACATCGAAGCCGAAATTCAAGTCTTCACTACGCAGGTCGCGACCAAACTTACTCCCCATTGCATCTTCTGAGAGGTAGGTGATATGGCCTACCATGCGTGCTAGCTTAAGCCCTCGCTTGGGCACGGTAGAGTGCTCTACATACCAGCCGTCAAAAAATTCAGGATCAGAGCGAATTGCATGGCGGGCGACCTCGTTAAAGGCAATGTTCTGTGCTGAGAGGCGTGGTGTAGCGGCAATCACTATTGCGTTAGCAACCCGCTCGGGGTAGGTGATTGTCCACTGGAGCACTTGCATGCCACCCAGGCTGCCGCCTACTGCAGCAGCCCAGCGCTCAATGCCAAGGCGATCGGCAAGCCGTGCCTGGCTTGCCACCCAATCGCTGACAGTAACCATAGGGAAATCAGGCCCCCATTGACGGCCCGTTTCCGGATTATGGCTAACTGGCCCAGTGCTACCGTGGCAACCGCCTAAATTATTAAGAGAGACGACAAAGAAGAGGTTGGTATCAATGGATTTGCCTGGGCCAATATGGGCATCCCACCAGCCTGGCTTACGGTCATCGGCGCTGTGGTAGCCCGCTGCATGGTGGTGGCCTGAAAGCGCATGGCAAATTAATACCGCATTAGAGCGCTCGGCGTTCAGCGTGCCGTAGGTCTCATAAATAAGCTCATATTCGGGCAACACCTTGCCGCAGGCAAGCGACAATGGGGTGTCGAACTTGGCAATGTGGGGCGTGACAAGGCCAACGGAGTCCGCTGGCCGGTCGTTAAACGCGAGAGTGTCTGAATCAGGCATTGAGAGCGCTAGTCCTGCAAATAAGTCCTATTGAAAATAAGTCCTGCTGAACTTGGCGTTAAACTTAAAGCCCTACCAATGATCCCGGCAGGCCAGCAGCACGAACTAATGATCCCACTACCAAGCCATCCACGACGTTAATGGCGATAAACACCACGATCGGTGATAGGTCAATCATTCCTAGTGGAGGGATAACCTTGCGTACGGGCGCCATAATTGGCTCAACTAGTTGCATGACCAGCAGTGCGCCAGGGTGGCTGGCGTTAGGCGCTACCCAACTCAGGATGATCATTACAATCATGGCAAAGAAGTAAATCTTCAAGATGGCATTCGCTAAAGCGGCCACACCAGCAATTAGCAGCCCAGCGATTGGCGGCATGCCAATGCCAATCACCATGAAGATGGCAATAATAGTAACAACTTTTAGAGTGAAGCCTGCTGCCAGCGTGGCTAGGTCAAATCGTCCACCTACTGGGCCTAAAAAGCCCTGGAACAAGCCAACAACAGGCTGGGTGATTTTGACGACCGACTGGCTAAGCGGGTTGTAATAATCAGCCCGTGATGCTTGCAGCAGAAAGCGCAGCATAAGTAAGAATAAATATATGTTGATAAGGGTGTTAACTAACATTAACCCGGCACTACCCACTTGGTTGCCCATGGCTGCGTCTCCATTGCGTTAAGTTTTTGCTTAGCTTGCACTTAGTTCCTTGGCCATTGCCTGGGCGCGGTCAGCGCAGGCCTGCATGGCGTCGGCAATAGTCGTGCGCAGCTGGGCATCTTCCATATGTTGAATAGCGCGTTCTGTTGTGCCACCCGGCGACATCACATTTTGTTTCAGTGTGGCAGGATCTTTATCGCTCTGTTGTGCCATGGTCGCGGCACCGAGGGCGGTTTGGATAGCCAAGCGTCGGGCGGTAGCGGCAGGTAGACCAAGCTTGACGGCAGCCTCTTCCATTGCCTCAAACATTAAAAAGAAGTAGGCCGGAGCGCTGCCAGAGACAGCGGTAACGGCATCAAGCAGGTGCTCATCTTCCACCCACTCGACAATACCAACCGCTTCCATCAGTTGGGTTGCCAGGGTGCGTTGGGCCTCGCTAACTGCGCTATTGGCATACAGGCCGCTGGCGCCTATGCCGACTAGAGATGGTGTATTGGGCATGCAGCGAACTAGTGCTGTGTTACCGCCTAGCCACTGATCAATGGTGTCGGCATCTAGGCCTGCTGCAATAGAGATAACCAGTGGGGATTGTTGCTGCACGCTGGTACTCAGTGCTTCACAAACGCTGCGCATAATTTGAGGTTTGACCGCAAGGACAATCACATTGGCATCCTTAACCGCAGCATTGTTATCAGTCTGGGTATTCACTCCTAGGCGCTGCTTCAATGACGCTAGCTCGCTCTCATTAGGTGCTGTTGCCGTGATATCTGAAGGGGCAACGCCGCTTTCGATCAGGCCGCCGATAATGGCACCTGCCATGTTGCCTGCGCCAATAAAGGTGATCTTGCTCGCCATATGGATATCCTGTGTTGAAGAATGGGCCGCACGTTAGCGGTGATGTACGTTTCTGTGCAGCAGCACTGCGATAGTGTTCTAGATAGTGTTCTAGATAGTGTTCTAGATAGTGTTCTAGATAGTGTTCTAACTGTTGCTGCGTGTACCAAAAATAGCCGTGCCTAAGCGTACCAGAGTAGCGCCTTCGGAAATGGCCGCTTCTAGATCGTCACTCATCCCCATGGAGAGCGTGTCCAGTGGTGTTTCGGGCAGCACGGCTTGCAGCTTTGTGAGTAGTTGGCGCAGCTCGGCAAATGGTGCTCGTTGAGCAGCGAAACTTTCGGCTGGTGCGGGAATCGCCATTAAACCACGCAGCCGCAGCCGGGGGAGTGCGGCTACGTCATGTGCAAGTGCAATCGCCTCTTCGGGCATAACGCCTGATTTAGAGGCCTCACGGCTAATATTGACCTGCAGGCAAATATTGAGCGGCGCGAGATGCGTTGGCCGCTGCTCGCTTAATCGTTTGGCGATTTTTAAGCGCTCGACGCTATGCACCCAGTCAAAATTTTCTGCTACTGAGCGGGTTTTATTGGACTGCAGTGGGCCAATGAAATGCCACGCGATATCATTCAGATCCGCAAGTTCGACCTGCTTCTCTAGCGCTTCCTGCAGATAGTTTTCGCCAAACTCACGTTGGCCAAGTTGCCATGCTTGGCGGATCAATGATGCCGGCTTTGTTTTGCTCACCGCCAGTAACGTGGCCGCATCCTGAGCACGCCCCGCGTCTTCTAGCGCTTTACGCAAGCGTGCACGCGCCTGATCTAATGAATAGCCAAGTGACTCGGGAAGCGCGATGTCTGTCATACTCAAGCACCTTACCGCAGCTGGGAAAGTAGAGTTGGATATTACCGAACTGCTGGCATGCTCGGCAAAGCAGAATGTATCTGTCTTGCACCTTTCTATGAGCTTACCACCCATGATACGTGTTGACGGCGATACTCGTCGGCTTAATGTACCTGCTACGGGCAATAAAGAAGAGATCAGTATGGCGAGTGTTTCGGTGTAGGCCAACGTCGCGCGCCCGTTAGGTGATGAAGTATAAAAGTGTGCCGTGGAATATAACTCCCATAAATTCAAGGGGCGTAGACACCGCCAAGTATTCGCTGGCCACGAGCGCCAGTGACCGAAGGCAGGTTGCCGGGTAGGCTGTGTAATCTCTGATAGGCAAGCCAAGCAAAGGCACCGGCTTCAATCCAATCCTCAGGCCAGCCGTAAGTCGCGGGAGATTCGAACTCAGCCTTCGGCAAGTGAGACGCGAGTCTGCTCATTAAATACTTATTGTGCGCACCTCCCCCGCAGGTAATTAACGTGGTGCGTTGATGGCTTAATGGCAGTTGCTGAACCCCTTGGGCAACGCTTACTGCGGTAAGCTCTGCAAGCGATGCCTGTACATCCTGAGGCGCCTCGTTGCCGGTCAGTTGGCTTTCCAACCATGGCAAATGAAATAGCTCGCGGCCGGTACTACGTGGCGGCGGCTGGTGAAAGAAGGGTTCTTGAAGTAAGCGATTTAGCAGTGTCTGGTTTACCGTACCGCTGGCTGCCCAAGCACCGTCTTGATCGAAACGCCCTGGGTAATGTTTTGAAAACCAAGCATCTAGCAGTACGTTTGCGGGCCCTGTGTCGAAGCCGATCACAGACTTGGTCGTATCGCTAGGAAGCCAGGTCACATTGGCAAAACCGCCGAGGTTGAGCACCAATCGCTCGCCTGTAGTGTGGCTGAATAAGGCTTGGTGAAATGCGGGTGCTAGTGGGGCGGCCTGGCCCCCGGCGGCTAAGTCTCGGCGGCGAAAATCAGCCACTACTGTGCAGCCAGTTAGCTCGGCAAGCAGGCTGGGGTTATCTAATTGCAGCGTATAGGCAGCGCCTCCATCGTGCCCATTCGGAGCGTGCTCTATAGTCTGCCCGTGGCTACCAATAGCGCTAATCCGGTCAGCTGGTACGCCTTGCTGTGCCAACACCCCTTTAACTGCCTCTGCCTGCAGCTCACAGAATACAGTTTCTGCGGCGGCTAGTTCGGCAAAACTTACCCGCTGCGCATGGCATAGGCTTAGCAGCTGTTGGCGCAACACATCGGGCATAGGTGCTGCATAAGTACTGAGTAATTCAGGTGCAGAGTGGGGCGTAATGGCGACCAAGGCCGCGTCGATACCGTCCAGGCTGGTGCCTGACATCAATCCAACGTAATAAGCAGCTGGTGTAGGTGGTGATGTTTTCATAAAGCGACTCATTCAAAACGGGGTGAAGGCTCAACCAAGACGGTGGGGCATGATAATATTGCGCACTAATAGTCATTAAATGCCTGTGACGGCATATATTACATGGAGAGAGGCAATGAGTGAGGTGGATCAGACGTTAGCACTGCTAGCACGGGGTACGCACGAAATCCTTATAGAGGATGAGTTGAAGAAGAAGCTGGCCTCGGGCCGTAAGTTGCGTATTAAAGCTGGTTTTGATCCCACCGCGCCTGACCTGCATTTAGGGCACAGCGTTTTGCTGACCAAAATGCGTCAGTTTCAAGACCTAGGGCACACGGTTATCTTTTTGATTGGTGACTTTACCGGCCGTATTGGCGACCCGACCGGAAAAAACGTTACCCGCAAGCCGCTCACTGAGGCTGATGTAAAAGCCAATGCAGAAACCTATAAGGAGCAGGTGTTTAAAATCCTCGACCCTGAAAAAACCGAGGTGCGCTTTAACGCCGAGTGGTTTGGCGAGCTAACGGCTGCGAAAATGATTGAGCTGGCTGCGCAGAGTACAGTGGCTCGAATGTTGGAGCGCGATGATTTCGAAAAGCGCTACAAAGCGAATCAGCCAATCGCCATCCACGAATTCCTTTACCCGCTGGTACAGGGCTATGACTCCGTAGCGCTTGAGGCAGACGTGGAGCTGGGTGGTACCGATCAGAAATTTAACCTGCTGATGGGCCGCGAGATTCAAAAGCATTTCGGCCAGGAACCGCAGGTCGTGATCACCATGCCGTTGCTGGAAGGTTTGGACGGCGTACAGAAGATGTCCAAGTCGCTTGGTAACTATGTCGGGGTCGATGAAGCACCAGGCTCGATGTTCAACAAGCTGGTGTCTATGCCCGACAGTTTAATGTGGCGCTACTTCGAGTTGCTCTCTTTGAAGTCTAACGAAGAGATAGATGCGCTTAAGCACAGTGTTGAACAAGGTGCGAACCCACGTGATGTAAAAATGGAGCTGGCGCGCGAGCTTATTGCCCGCTACCACGGTGAAGAAGCTGCCGCTAATGCACATAAGTCAGCGGGTAACCAGTTGGCCGATGGTGAATTGCCCGAAGACCTGCCTGAAGCAGAGGTGGATTTCGAAGGTAATGAGCAGGCGCCTATTGCGGCAGTGCTTAACCGCTCTGGTCTTACTAAGAACAGTGCCCAAGCTAAAGATATGCTGAAAAATGGCAGTGTCAAAGTGGATGGGGATGTGGTTGCCCAAGACACAATGTTAGCCACCGGTAAGGTCTATGTTATCCAGGCAGGCAAGAAGCGTTACGCCCGTGTGACGCTTATTTGAACTTTTTGATAATTTTTCTCTCTAAAGGCCTTGCCAAAGCGGCAGCGAATCCGTAAAGTACGCATCCGCTGCCGGGGACGCCAAGCGTTACCAGCGGTGAATGAAGTTGAAAAACTTCGGTTTGTCAGAGAGTTAGCGAAAACACTGCGGTGTCTTCAGTAGCTCTGTGAGACGAGTTGAAAAAGAGAGCGTGGTTATCTCGCTCGATTAGTTCACTCGCTTCACTCACGAAAAACAGTGATTGACAAACACCAGGAAATGCGTAGAATACGCCTTCCTCGCTGAGGCCAAGCAGTTCATCGATTGGCCGGGTAGTAACCACAGGTTACACAGCGACATTGCTCTTTAACAATTTGATCAGGTAATTCATGTGGGCGCTTGCCGATGAGGGTGATAAATCACCAAATATCAAGGCAAGCGGTCATGGCAATGTAAATTGAAATGAATTCGTTTGAACCTTGAGCCAAGTTTGATGCGCTTTTGTTACTTTCGGCTAGTCCTTAAGTAACGAGTAAGTATCACAATGATTTTAAACTGAAGAGTTTGATCATGGCTCAGATTGAACGCTGGCGGCAGGCCTAACACATGCAAGTCGAGCGGTAACAGATCTAGCTTGCTAGATGCTGACGAGCGGCGGACGGGTGAGTAATGCATAGGAATCTGCCCGGTAGTGGGGGATAACCTGGGGAAACCCAGGCTAATACCGCATACGTCCTACGGGAGAAAGGGGGCTTCGGCTCCCGCTATTGGATGAGCCTATGTCGGATTAGCTAGTTGGTGAGGTAATGGCTCACCAAGGCAACGATCCGTAGCTGGTCTGAGAGGATGATCAGCCACATCGGGACTGAGACACGGCCCGAACTCCTACGGGAGGCAGCAGTGGGGAATATTGGACAATGGGCGAAAGCCTGATCCAGCCATGCCGCGTGTGTGAAGAAGGCCTTCGGGTTGTAAAGCACTTTCAGCGAGGAAGAACGCCTAGTGGTTAATACCCATTAGGAAAGACATCACTCGCAGAAGAAGCACCGGCTAACTCCGTGCCAGCAGCCGCGGTAATACGGAGGGTGCGAGCGTTAATCGGAATTACTGGGCGTAAAGCGCGCGTAGGTGGCTTGATAAGCCGGTTGTGAAAGCCCCGGGCTCAACCTGGGAACGGCATCCGGAACTGTCAAGCTAGAGTGCAGGAGAGGAAGGTAGAATTCCCGGTGTAGCGGTGAAATGCGTAGAGATCGGGAGGAATACCAGTGGCGAAGGCGGCCTTCTGGACTGACACTGACACTGAGGTGCGAAAGCGTGGGTAGCAAACAGGATTAGATACCCTGGTAGTCCACGCCGTAAACGATGTCGACCAGCCGTTGGGTGCCTAGCGCACTTTGTGGCGAAGTTAACGCGATAAGTCGACCGCCTGGGGAGTACGGCCGCAAGGTTAAAACTCAAATGAATTGACGGGGGCCCGCACAAGCGGTGGAGCATGTGGTTTAATTCGATGCAACGCGAAGAACCTTACCTACTCTTGACATCTACAGAAGCCGGAAGAGATTCTGGTGTGCCTTCGGGAACTGTAAGACAGGTGCTGCATGGCTGTCGTCAGCTCGTGTTGTGAAATGTTGGGTTAAGTCCCGTAACGAGCGCAACCCTTGTCCTTATTTGCCAGCGCGTAATGGCGGGAACTCTAAGGAGACTGCCGGTGACAAACCGGAGGAAGGTGGGGACGACGTCAAGTCATCATGGCCCTTACGAGTAGGGCTACACACGTGCTACAATGGCCGGTACAAAGGGTTGCGAGCTCGCGAGAGTCAGCTAATCCCGAAAAGCCGGTCTCAGTCCGGATCGGAGTCTGCAACTCGACTCCGTGAAGTCGGAATCGCTAGTAATCGTGAATCAGAATGTCACGGTGAATACGTTCCCGGGCCTTGTACACACCGCCCGTCACACCATGGGAGTGGACTGCACCAGAAGTGGTTAGCCTAACGCAAGAGGGCGATCACCACGGTGTGGTTCATGACTGGGGTGAAGTCGTAACAAGGTAGCCGTAGGGGAACCTGCGGCTGGATCACCTCCTTAAACGATGCATCATCCCTCGCGGTAAGCGCTCACAATGAATTACCTGATCAGAATGCTGTTGATACGCAGTGATAAGCCAACCGCCTCCGGCGGTGTCTTATCACTGCGCATAGCAGTCGCTCTTTAACAATGTATATCATGCTGACACAAACGTTTTTAAAACGTTTGTACGTAAATTGTTTTGTGATACGTCTCAAGCGTATCCGGCAATCGTTAACATTGCGAGATACCAGACTCCTTCGGGTTATAGGGTCAAGCAATGAAGCGCACACGGTGGATGCCTAGGCAGCCAGAGGCGATGAAAGACGTGGTAGCCTGCGATAAGGCTCGGCGAGGTGGCAAACAACCTGTGACCCGGGCATTTCTGAATGGGGAAACCCACTGACCATAAGGTCAGTATCCTGCCCTGAATATATAGGGGTAGGAGGCGAACCAGGGGAACTGAAACATCTAAGTACCCTGAGGAAAAGAAATCAACCGAGATTCCCCTAGTAGCGGCGAGCGAACGGGGACCAGCCCTTAAGCGTGTGACTGATTAGGCGAAGGCATTGGGAAGTGCCGCCATAGCGGGTGATAGCCCCGTAGCCGAAAATCTGATCGCGTGAAATCGAGTAGGTCGGGGCACGAGAAACCTTGACTGAAGACGGGGGGACCATCCTCCAAGGCTAAATACTCCTGGCTGACCGATAGTGAACCAGTACCGTGAGGGAAAGGCGAAAAGAACCCCGGAGAGGGGAGTGAAATAGATCCTGAAACCGTGTGCGTACAAGCAGTAGGAGCAGACTTGTTCTGTGACTGCGTACCTTTTGTATAATGGGTCAGCGACTTATATTCAGTGGCGAGGTTAACCGTATAGGGGAGCCGTAGGGAAACCGAGTCTTAACTGGGCGACACAGTCGCTGGATATAGACCCGAAACCGAGCGATCTATCCATGAGCAGGGTGAAGGTTGAGTAACATCAACTGGAGGCCCGAACCAGGATCTGTTGAAAAAGATTTGGATGACTTGTGGATCGGAGTGAAAGGCTAATCAAGCTCGGAGATAGCTGGTTCTCCTCGAAAGCTATTTAGGTAGCGCCTCACGTATCACCACCGGGGGTAGAGCACTGTTTCGGCTAGGGGGTCATCCCGACTTACCAACCCGAGGCAAACTCCGAATACCGGTGAGTGCAGCGTGGGAGACACACGGCGGGTGCTAACGTCCGTCGTGAAAAGGGAAACAACCCAGACCGTCAGCTAAGGTCCCCAAATCCTGGTTAAGTGGGAAACGATGTGGGAAGGCTCAGACAGCTAGGAGGTTGGCTTAGAAGCAGCCATCCTTTAAAGAAAGCGTAATAGCTCACTAGTCGAGTCGGCCTGCGCGGAAGATGTAACGGGGCTAAACCAGGTACCGAAGCTACGGGTTCATCCTTAGGGATGAGCGGTAGAGGAGCGTCGTGTAAGCCAATGAAGGTGGATTGAGAAGTCTGCTGGAGGTATCACGAGTGCGAATGCTGACATGAGTAACGATAAAGGGAGTGAAAAACTCCCTCGCCGGAAGACCAAGGGTTTCTGTTCTACGCTAATCGGAGCAGAGTGAGTCGGCCCCTAAGGCGAGGCCGAAAGGCGTAGTCGATGGGAAACGGGTCAATATTCCCGTACCGGACATGATTGCGATGGGGGGACGGAGAAGGCTAGGTGGGCCAGGCGTTGGTTGTCCTGGTGAAAGTGAGTAGGCCGAGATCTTAGGCAAATCCGAGATCTTAAAGCCGAGACACGAGATGAACTGACCACGGTCAGGAAGTCACTGATGCCACGCTTCCAGGAAAAGCCTCTAAGCTTCAGATCATGTGCGACCGTACCCCAAACCGACACAGGTGGTCAGGGTGAGAATCCCAAGGCGCTTGAGAGAACTCGGGTGAAGGAACTAGGCAAAATGGTGCCGTAACTTCGGGAGAAGGCACGCCGGCGTAGGGTGAAGAGACTTGCTCTCCTAGCCCGAACCGGTCGAAGATACCAGGTGGCTGCAACTGTTTAGTAAAAACACAGCACTCTGCTAACTCGTAAGAGGACGTATAGGGTGTGACGCCTGCCCGGTGCCGGAAGGTTAAGTGATGGTGTTAGGATTCGTCCGAAGCTCTTGATCGAAGCCCCGGTAAACGGCGGCCGTAACTATAACGGTCCTAAGGTAGCGAAATTCCTTGTCGGGTAAGTTCCGACCTGCACGAATGGCGTAATGATGGCCACGCTGTCTCCACCCGAGACTCAGTGAAATTGAAATCGCCGTGAAGATGCGGTGTACCCGCGGCTAGACGGAAAGACCCCGTGAACCTTTACTATAGCTTCACACTGGACGCTGATGTTGCCTGTGTAGGATAGCTGGGAGGCTTTGAATCTCGGACGCCAGTTCGAGGGGAGCCAACCTTGAAATACCAGCCTGGCATCATTGGCGTTCTCACTCAGGTCCGTTATCCGGATCGAGGACAGTGTGTGGTGGGTAGTTTGACTGGGGCGGTCTCCTCCCAAAGAGTAACGGAGGAGCACGAAGGTACCCTCAGCACGGTCGGACATCGTGCAGTGAGTGCAAGAGCATAAGGGTGCTTGACTGCGAGACAGACACGTCGAGCAGGTGCGAAAGCAGGTTCTAGTGATCCGGTGGTTCTGTATGGAAGGGCCATCGCTCAACGGATAAAAGGTACTCCGGGGATAACAGGCTGATACCGCCCAAGAGTTCACATCGACGGCGGTGTTTGGCACCTCGATGTCGGCTCATCACATCCTGGGGCTGAAGTCGGTCCCAAGGGTATGGCTGTTCGCCATTTAAAGTGGTACGCGAGCTGGGTTTAGAACGTCGTGAGACAGTTCGGTCCCTATCTGCCGTGGGCGTTGGATGTTTGAGAAGAGCTGCTCCTAGTACGAGAGGACCGGAGTGGACGACCCTCTGGTGTTCCGGTTGTCACGCCAGTGGCATTGCCGGGTAGCTATGGTCGGACAGGATAACCGCTGAAAGCATCTAAGCGGGAAGCCCCCTTCAAGATGAGACATCCCTGAGGCCTAGAGCCTCCTAAAGGGCCCAGCAAGACCAGCTGGTTGATAGGCACGGTGTGGAAGCGCTGCAAGGCGTTGAGCTAACGTGTACTAATTGCCCGTGAGGCTTGACCCTATAACACCCAAGGGGTCTGGTCGCAATGATAACGACAGGTTCGTAAGAACCCCGGATACGCGCGCTGTGCCCTGAGAGGGCGTAGTGAGAGACGCAGACAAGACACTGATTACACGTACAGCATGATATACATCACCCGTTACGCCTGACGACCATAGCACGCGTGAACCACCTGAACCCATGCCGAACTCAGAAGTGAAACCGCTTAGCGCCGATGGTAGTGTGGGGTCTCCCCATGCGAGAGTAGGTCATCGTCAGGCACTTATTAAGAAAAATCCCCCAGGGCTGATGCCTTGGGGGATTTTTTTATGGGTTACATTCACTATTGTCCTTAACACCTAATGCATAATTTTCCTTAAATACAATCGTTTTAATAAATTGAATAACAAGAGGTTACTAGACTCAGCTGGTACATGCGTGAGGCAGCGCCTAGTATGAGGGGGTACGTATCCTAAAGTGCTACCATGAAGCGCTATATTCTCAGGAGGAGAGACGATATGAGTATTCAGTTGATGAAGAAGCTAGCAGTAGCACTATTAATGGCGATGATGGTGGGTGGACTGGCTGCATGTGATAATCAAGGTCCTGCAGAAGAAGCTGGCGAAAGCATTGATGAAAGCATGGAAAGTGCCGGTGAAAGTATCGAAGAAATGGGTGAGAGTATTGAAGACGCCGCCGAGAATTAAGCTTCTGCCGTAGAGGTTGAGCCAACAACCAACTTTTATATCTGCATATTAAAACAGCCGCTCTAAGCGGCTGTTTTGCGTTCATAGCGAGTGAAAAATAAGGACATGACCACAAGCACTTGGGTTAAGCGCTAGGATTTTGCTCTATACCTTGTAAGTACCAAGGTGCTTCATCACGCATTGCACGCGTTAGGTGCCAAGTTTCATTGAATTCAGTTTGCTCGTCATTCTCTTCGATGACACCATGGAAAATGACCGTTGCTTCAGCGTGCCCATCGTATTCTTTAACATCACCAAGCTCAGCAAATAGCCTGATAATCTCGGTGCGATTATTTACGGGATGTTCGGCGCGCTCTTGGCGTAGCAGGTTGTACAGCTCAGGCGTGACATATTCCTGGATTTGGCTAAAGTCATTGTTATCCCAAGCACGTTGAAGCGTCGTGAAGTGCTCCTTGGCGCCGCTTAAAAAGCGCTCTTTATCAAACCAGTTAGGTGTGCTTTGCAGACCGCCAGCTAAACTACCAGGGACAGCAGAGAAGTTTGGGGAGGCGGGTGCTGCTTCTTGCTGTTCGCGCTGATAGCCCGCTACTGTTCCAGCAGATGCTGGGCGTCGCTGCCTTATAAATGCACGGAAAGCGAAGATTGCTAAGGCAGCTACGCCGACCATGACAAGCAGATCCATAATACGCAGCTCATCAAAGGCGCCGCCAAAAAATAGCGCTGCAATTAAGCCTCCGGCTAGCAAACCGCCCAGCATTCCTCCCATTCCGCCTCTACGTGCTGCTGCGGCACCTGCTTGGCCTTGTTGCTGAGCACCTTGGGCCTGCTGTTGTTGGGCTGGTGTGCTCGCAGGACGGTCCGCTGAGCGGGACATACTGCCTACGTTTCCACCTCCGCCCAGGCGACGGGCCTCTGCGTGCTCAATGGCCGCACTGAAGCCCATAACACTGACCAGCAGCATGGCAAAAAATTGTCGTAACATTCTATTCTCCAGTGAAGATGTAGAGAGTGGGGTTAGAAGCGTTATGTAGAAAACGAGAAGTAGCTAGTTTACCGTGTAAGCTGGTATGAACGTTATTCCGAGAATGCTTACAAAGACAAAAAATAGGGTGAAAAAGTGCGCTTACATCATCAGCAAAGTCTGCTGCTAATAGTCGATTTTCAAGCTGGCCTACTACCCGTTATTGAAGGTAGTGAGTTCGCTCTAGAGGAGGCGGCCTGGATGGCAGGCGTTGCCAAGGAATTGCAGGTACCGGTTTGGTTAACCGAGCAGTACCCAGAAAAGCTAGGAGGCACGGCATCAGCGTTGTTAAGCACATTGGGCACGCACCAAGTGTGGCAAAAACTCCATTTCAGCGTTATGGAAGAGCCGGAGTTTGTTCACGCCTTACAGGTCCAAGGAGTGCGGCAAATAGTGATATGTGGAACAGAGGCGCATATCTGTGTATTACAGAGTGCACTTGGCTTACTAGAAGCGGGGTATGAGGTTTTCTGGCTTAGCGAAGCAACCGCCAGCCGCCGCCGAGAAGAAGCACGGCTAGCCCGAGAGCGTGCTTGTGCCAATGGCGCGGTGGCAGTTACAGCAGACATGGTGGCTTATGAGTGGCTCAATCGATGTGATACAGCTACTTTTAAAGAGGTGCATCAGCGCTTTCTGAAGCCACGCTCTCCCCGCGCGGTGACGTTTTTTTAAAGAAGAGGCATCAGCGATTGGCTTCTTTGCGTGTGAAGACCAGCGTATCGCCCTGGGAGGAGGCTGCGTCAAAGCGGTAGCCTGCCACATCGAAGGTGGTTAGCTGCCCGGGGTCGTTGATTTGTTGCTTGATAATCCAAGCGGCCATTAATCCCCGCGCTTTTTTGGCGTAGAAACTGATAATTTTAAAGGTGCCATTTTTCTCGTCTTTAAACACGGGGATAATGACACGGGCATCAAGCTTTTTGCTATCAATTGCTTTGAAATACTCATTTGACGCCAGGTTCACGAGCACCTTGGAGCCACTTTCCGAAATCGCACTATTAAGTGCCTGTGTCAGTGTCGGCTTCCAATATGCGTAAAGGTCATTTCCTGCCTCGTTGGGTAGTTTGGTGCCCATCTCCAGGCGATAGGCTTGTATAAGGTCTAATGGGCGCAGCAGGCCGTATAGCCCCGATAAAATTCGAAGGTGCTGTTGGGCAAAGTGATTATCGGAATCACTAAAGGTGGTGGCCTCAAGGCCTGTGTACACATCACCTTGAAAGGCTTGAGCGGCCGGTTTGGCATTGTCCAGCGTGAAAGGGGGCTGCCACTCGGCAAAACGCGCCGCATTGAGACCTGCCAGCTTGTCGCTGATTCCCATTAGGTCACTAAGCTGCTGTGGTGAATAATCACGCAGAATTTCAATTAATGGCTTACTGCGGTCAAGAAAGTCAGGCTGCGTGACCTTGTCCGTGGTTGAGGGCGTTTCAAAGTCCAGCGTTTTAGCGGGGGAGATAACGCTCAGCATATCGTGCTCCTTATGCCGTGACAGAAAAGAGATGAATAACTGATGCAATTATACCAAGCCCCGGGGTTGGCCGAGGCTATCGGCTTGATAGTCGCACACGCTATTATGGGCACGGGTTAGACATGCGGCGATGAATGCCGTCGATGGCAGTCAGTACTTCTTCATCAAGCTTAAGGCTTTCACTAGCCAGGTTGCTTTCCAACTGGTCCATGGTAGTTGCACCAATAATGTTGCTGGTCAGAAAACTTCTGCTATTAACAAACGCCAATGCCATTTGGGCAGGGTCAAGGTCATGCTCTTTGGCAAGATTCACGTATGCCTGTGTTGCGGCCTCAGCTTCTGGTGAGGTGTAGCGTTTAAAGCGTTCATAGAGCGTTAAGCGGCCTTTGGGCGGTTGTGCGCCATTGAGATATTTTCCCGATAGCACGCCAAAGCCCAGAGGTGAGTAGGCGAGTAGGCCGACATCTTCACGATGAGCGATTTCTGCGAGACCGACCTCAAAGGTACGGTTCAGCAAATTGTAAGGGTTTTGAATAGAAGCGATGCGTGGTAATCCCAGTTGATCTGATAGCTGCAGCATGCGCATCACGCCCCATGGCGTCTCATTAGAGAGGCCTATTGCGCGTACTTTTCCAGCGTCCACGAGCTCTTTTAGCGTTAAGAGTGTTTCTTCCAGTGGCGTGGTATTTTCTTGTTCTTCGTGGGTATAACCAAGTTTGCCGAAAAAGTTGGTTGTACGCTCTGGCCAATGCAACTGATAGAGGTCGATATAATCGGTTTTGAGCCGAGCTAGGCTTCCATCAACGGCCTTGTGGAGATGATCTCGAGTCATTTTGGGACCGCCGCGGATATGCTCTAGCCCTGGACCTGCTGCTTTTGTCGCAATAATAACATCGTCACGAGAACTGCGAGCTTTCAGCCAGCTACCAATATAAGACTCGGTTAAGCCTTGGGTATCTGCCTTGGGAGGAACTGGATACATCTCGGCGGTATCAATGAAATTAACGCCAAAGGCTACTGCGCGATCTAGCTGCTCATGGGCTTCTGCTTCACTATTTTGTTCGCCAAACGTCATCGTGCCTAAGCAGAGTCGGCTAACCTCCATGCCTGTTCTGCCAAGTGGGCGGGTTTGCATTGTCATCTCCTTGGAGAGGTGGAATTGCCTCAGGATAAGCCGTATTTATCGCCGCGAATGGCGACGCGTGAGAGGCATGTTAGCGAGGCTCTACAAAAGCAGCAAATCAATAGGGTTGAGTCGACGCAAAGGCAAGCGTATGCTTGCCAGCCCATTGGTCGGCCTCGTGCCGGTTTATCGTATGGTTAACTGTCAATAATGCGGGAATGACCGTTAGCCGAAGATCTCAACAGATAGGCTGGGTGGTTTGCCATGCCGCAGGCATCTTCATTGTTTACTCGGTTAGAATTTCGTCTAGCTGAACAGCTGTTTCATACTCGTTGGTTACTGCCGCGCTCACCGCGCACTCAACGTTTAACTATGCAGTTATTTAAGCGTTGTGCAGAGGCAGGACATCCTGATGCGCTTTCTATTTATGGACACATGCTGTTCCATCGTAGTCAGTCGCCTCATGATAAGGCGCGAGGAGCACGCTATGTCTTGGAAGCTGCTCAGGCAGGCGATATTAAATCTCAGTATCAAGCTGCAAAAATCCATGAGCACGGCTGCGCTCAGTATCCGCGCCGTGAAGATTATGCGGTGACCTGGTATGCCCGTGCTGCACAGTCAGGGCACTTCTTGGCTGCAGAAAGACTCGCACGAGCTTATCGGTTTGGTGAGTTAGGTTTGGTGGCGGATAGCGTGCAAGCTGCTTATTGGCAGCGCATCGTTGATCGTTGCCCACAGGCTGCATTAACCGCTGCTTAGTCGTTATTATGGCCTAGTCGTTATCGTGGCTTAGCCATTATTATGAGTGAATGAGGAAGTCAGTGTCCGAGACGCTACCTACAGTGTTAGATATTGAAGCGTCCGGGTTCGGGCGCGGCAGCTACCCTATTGAAGTTGGCATTGCACGTGCTGACGGTAGCTGCTGTGCGTTTCTTATTCAGCCATTAGACGAGTGGACCCATTGGGATCCCAAGGCAGAACTGTTGCATGGGATCTCCCGGGAGCGCTTGCTGCAAGAGGGTTATCCAGTGCATCAGGTGGCGCATTGGCTTAATGATGAGCTGCGAGAACTTGGAAAAGCGTATAGCGATAGCTGGGGCTACGACAACACGTGGTTATCACTGCTGTTTCACCATGCTGGGCTGTTGCCGCGTTTTCGCTTGGAGGCGCTGCGTATTTTGCTAAGCGAAGCGCAGCAGGCGCTATGGAGCGATACCAAGGAAGCTGTAATTGCTGAGAGCGGTATCCATCGTCATCGTGCTGGAGAAGATGCGCGTCTACTACAGCTCACTTATCAGCGCACCCTTGCCATGACTGAGTGCGCTAACCGCAAGCGTTAATCCCCTTTCGATAACTGTTTCTCCAGCGTTCAAATAAGCTGTGCTTCTAGCGCATCTAACAACTGTGCAGGCGTGGGGGCATCCATCAGCATGTCGCGAGTCGTTTGGGCCAAAAAACCGTGGCTGACGGTGCTGTCAAGAAAGCTCAGCAGCGGAGCATAAAAGCCTTCAGTATCGAGTAACCCCATGGGCTTTTCGTGAAGCCCTAAATAGCCCCAGGTCCAAATTTCAAACAGTTCCTCAAAGGTACCTATACCACCTGGGAGGGCAATGAACGCATCCGCATTCGCAGCCATGGTGGCCTTGCGCTCGTGCATGTTGGGTACGCGTATTAGCTCGCTCAGGCCAAAGTGTGCCTGCTCTCGCTCGACGAGGTGATCGGGCATTACGCCTATCACTTCGCCACCTGCTTCCAGTGCCGCGTTGGCAAGCTCACCCATGAGGCCAATGCGTGCACCGCCATAAACCAGCGTGTGTCCGCGTGATGCAATAGCTCCGCCAAGTGCTTTGGCCGCGTGACGAAACGCGGGGGTATTACCTTCACGGGAGCCGAGGTAAACACAAATTCGTGCCATGGTAAGGCGTCCTTATCACAAATCAGTCGCTGGCTAGCGAGGGTTTAGTAATCCACTGAGCAATTAGCTTAGGCAATGCTGAACGTTATACTGCTCGTCCATCCACTGTCCAATGACGTTATTGCCACATAGGTGATGTGCATACTGGGTGTGTAAACAGCGTACCTGCTGCCAGTTGCTAATGCCGCCAACGCCGCGTTCGGTGAGTACGTCGGTGTAGCCTAGCTTGGTGACCTCATCACGCTGGGCATCGCTCATATATGCCCAGCGTGCAGCCACGTAGTCGCGGTGACTCTGCTGGTAGGCTTCTAGAAAGTCAGGCTCTTCTTGCAGCCGCTGTTCCAATGACTTAATTACGCCAACTGCTTCAATACGTGAAATTTCGATTTTCAACAGATCTGAGCAGAGCCAGTAAAGCGTAGGAAACGGTTTGCCGTCGACTATTGGCGCCATCCGCAATACGAGAGGAGTGCCTTTTGCGTCGGTAGCCGCAACGGCCTCAATACCGCGGGGCGCGCGTCCGAGCTGTTGGGCGATAATAGCTAACTGGCGCTCGTCTGGCGCTTGGTCGGTACGAATTACCATTGCGTTGATGTCTCGCTATCGTTCATCTTGAATAAACTTATTTGAGCGGCCAACGGCGCGGAAGAAGCAGCGGTTAAGCTGTTCTGGTGACGCTACATAGTGCCATGTCCGCTCGCAGTATTCTGCGCCTCGCGCCATTAACACATCGTAGAGTCGATTGAACGGGGCATCATAATCGTAAGGGTCTGCGCCGAACAAGCGGATATGCGGATAGTCAGCAAAGCGCTCGATAAAATAGCGCTCAAGATCGGCTTCAACGGCGCGGTGTTGCGCTGTATTGTCAGGGTCGATCCAAAGATTGTAACGGATTGCCATGGGAGTCTCCCCGCGCCCCGCCAAAAGGTGGGAGTGAGTTAAGCAGGCGTTGGCGCGCTGTGTAAGTGTGCTGATAGCGCATCGCGTAGGTCTCCCACTATGGGCACAGCACGTTTCTCTTGGTGGTCGTACTGTACCAGCACGGTATGACCTACGTTGGTCAGCGTACCATGCTGCCGTGCTTCCTGAGTCACCGTAAACGAACTGGTACCTAAGCGTGTCAGGTACGTACGTAGTTCGATGTCGTGGCCATAAAACAGTTCAGCGCGGTAGTCGACTTCCATGCGGGCCATAATTAAGCGCCACTGCTTGGGGTTAAGATCCGGTGTAAACAGTTTGAAAAGATCATTGCGTGCCAACTCAAACCAAGCTGGTAGGCGGGTATTGTTAATATGGCCTAGTGCGTCAGTGTCGTAAAAAGCCGGCTCAATCATGCGCGTGAACATCGGGGTATCCTTGTTATTAGCAGATCAGGTTAGTCAGAATTACCCCCTAGCGAGCGCTTGGTCAAGTGCCAACGCTTACACCAGACGAAGTCCCTGCTGGTCCCGCCACGCGGCTTCTAGGGCATCTTGAAGCGGTGCCTGTAAATGCGCAGGGAGGCCATCATGGGCAGCTTGCAGTGAATCAAAGGAGCGATTGCGCAGCCAGCAGTATGCCCATGCACAGGCTTCTGCATCGCTTTGCGGGGTAGGGCGGGCGGGCATTTGGTTGAGTAGAAACACGGCAGTGCGCGGCGCCCAAAGCGGAATTTCACTGTGCTCATCACGGCTCCACTGCTCAAGTGTTGCGCCACTTGGAGTAACATCGGGTGTTCCCAGCTTTGCGACCCTGGCGGTTTCCGCCAGAATCAGTGCTAGCTGGTCGGCATCTGCTTGGCCAAGCGAGCGCCACTGCCGCAATAGTGCCGAGAGACCGGCGCGCATCTTGGTATAAAAGTCATCTTGCGGCATGCTCAGTATCTACTCCCATTAATAAGTGAGATTCGTTATGGCGTTTGATTTTGCTACACCCGTTGAACGGCGCCACCCCGAAGGGGGGTATGCATCGCAAAAGTGGCATCACTACCCAGCCAATGTACTGCCATTATGGGTAGCCGACATGGATTTTCGGTCACCTCCTGGGGTGATTAATGCGCTAAAAGCACGGGTAGAGCACGGCATTTATGGCTATGGCGAAGTACCCGCTACGTTAACGGAAACCCTGTGCCAGTGGGGCGCCCACCACTACGATTGGCTTATTGAGCCCGCTTGGCAGCAATGGCTACCAGGAGTCGTGCCAGCACTACACTTTGCGGCTATGGCGTTGACGGAGCCGGGCGAGGGCGTGCTCACTATTACACCAATTTACCCACCCTTTTTGGCGGTTGCGGAACGCACAGGACGGTTGGCGCAGCAGGCGATGTTAGCCGAGCCGAGGTCCCCTGGCGAGTCTTGGCAGTTGGATATTAACGCATTAGAAGCCGCCATTACGCCTCAAACCCGGCTATTGCTGTGGTGCCACCCGCATAACCCTACCGGACGCGTATGGTGTGAGCAGGAGCTTGCCCAACTTGCGGAGCTAATAGAGCGCCACGACCTTTTGGTGGTATCTGATGAACTGCATTGTGATCTTTTGCTGGATGAGGGGGCGCGTCACCGACCGTTAGCCGCTATGTTTCCTGCGCTTGCTAAACGGACGATTACCCTCTGGGCGCCGTCTAAAACGTTCAACCTTGCAGGATTGACCAGTGCCTGCGCGGTGATTCCCGATGCCACGCTGCGTAAACGTTTTGCGTCGGCTACGAAAGGCTTTTTACCAGATGGTAACGTGTTGGGATTGGTAGCCGCCGAGGCGGCCTACCGGGAGGGTGAGCCCTGGCGGCAAGCGCTGTTAAACGAGCTCCGCGGCCACCGCGCTACTTTGGAATCGAGGGTTGCGTCATGGCCAGGTGTTTCGCTAAGCGTCCCAGAGTCTACCTATTTAGCGTGGCTAGATATGCGCCAAGCTGGCTTGGGGGACTCGCCCGCTAAGGTACTGCTTGAACAGGCGGGCGTAGCGCTTTCCGATGGGGCAGCGTTTGGTTGCCCCGGTTTTGTAAGGCTTAATTTTGGCACTACCGCTTCTCAGTTAGAGGCTGCGTTAGCGCGTATGGATCAGTTGCTACAAGCTTGACGAATAGACCAGGCCTGATTAATAGAGTAGGGCAAACAGTTTACGCCGATAAGCCACAGTGAGCGGGTGGTCGGCCCCCAGAGCATCGAATACCTGCAACAGCGTTTTGCGGGCCGCGTCATCATTATAGGCGCGGTCCTGCTTCATTAAGGCCAGTAGTGCTTCTAGCCCTGCATCGTATTGACCATCGGCCACCTGACGCAACGCACGTTGGTACTGTGCTTCACTGTCGTTGCGCTCACCTAAAGCGGCTACCTCTTCAGCGGACAGCGCTTGCTCGCTAAACGCAATGCTGGCGCGCACGCCACGGGCGGAGGCTGCGTCGCGTTCCTCCGGGGGTAAGTTATCCAGCACGCTACGAGCGTCGTCACCGCGCTTTTCGGCCACTAGGGCACGGGCAAGGCCGATCTGATAAGCGTAATGCTCGGGATACTGGCTAATCAGAGATTGATAAATCTCGCGTGCTGCGGCTGCATCGCCTGTATTCAGAGCTTCTTCTGCTTGATCTTCAGGGCTGGGAGGAGCATCACCGGGGGCTGGGAAGTAACGGTTTAGCCACTCACGCACTTCTTTTTCAGGCAGCGCGCCCTGGAAGCCATCCACCAAGCCACCTTGGCTAACCAGCTTTACATCGGGTACTGAACTTACGCCGAGCTGACCACCAATCTCTGGGTTAGCTGCTATGTCTAGCTTGGCCAACAGGAAAGCACCTGCATACTCAACGGCTAGTTTCTCCAGCACCGAGAAAAGGGTGTTGCAAGTGTCGTTGGTGGGAGAATAGGAACCCAGTAACACAGGAACCTGCATTGAGGCTTCCAGCACTTGCTGAATATTGCCCGCGTTTAACTCAATGATGACCTCCTCAGGTGTGACTGAAGGGCGCTCAGCGCTTGCCGAAACATTACCGGCATTATTGGCAGTGGGTTCCGCAGTGAGCGGATTGCCTGTACGGGGATCAATAATCGACATGGATAGGCTCTGCATCGCATTAAAAGTGTTACAGACTGATATGCAGGCAACTGAGAGCGGATTCAAGGAAGTGGATAGAAATAAACCGACTATGTAATGACGCTTGGTGAGCCTGAACGTTACGTTTTTTGACATGCCTCATGCTTTTGTCGAGTGACAAACCGCCACAGTTGCATGCGACAGCTTTTAAACTAATATATTCAAATAAGTTATTTGAATATATTTATTTGTTATTTATGGCTGTGCCGATCAGTACACATTGGCTTTGCACTGTTACTTTATAACGCGTGGGGTCTATGCCGTAAGCGACAGCTTTAAAAGCGATGCGCTGCTGGGAGATGGCTCTGAGTGACTAGAGTGATGCGGGATGGTTGGGGCTGGAGTTATGACGGTGAACCAGGGATTGAGCGGCATATATCTCAAAAGACACTAGATAACACCACCCTTTGTATGACGGCTTAAGAGGAAAAACGATGCGCAAGTTCACATTAATGGCAGGTTCACTGGCACTAGCGCTACCGGCATTTGCTGTGGCAGATCATGTAGCAGATCACCATGTAGAGCAGGATGATCAAGCGCTGATAGTACTCACTAGTAGCTCAGTACAAACGCAATCGATGGCTATGATTCTAGGTAATGCTATGCGTCAACAGGGTACCGACTTGCACATCCTACTGTGCGACGCCGCTGGCGATTTGGCCGTCGAAGGGTTTATGAGTGAAGAAGCAGTGAATACTCCACCGAGCAACCCCGCCGGAGAGGTCAAGCCTGAAGGCATGCTGAAAATGCTGATGGGCGAAGGAGTCGGTGTGGAGGTATGCGCTATCTATTTACCTAATACAGACTACACCGAGGAAGAACTGCTTGATGGGGTTGGCGTTGCTGCGCCGGGCGCAATTGCAGAGATGATGCGTGATCCCGCTATTCCGGTGTATAGCTTCTAAAAGGCATTGACAACTGCTAGTAAGCCCGCTTTGCGCGTGATAGACTATGCCATCCTCTCAGACAAGACCCGTGAACGGGCAGCCTTTAGACTGCTCGTTACACTATTTGGAAGCGCCTAAAATGCTTTCGAATCAATTGGTTGTTACGGAAATGTCGCGTTATGGCAAATGCATGGCCGACAAATACATAGTTAATCCGTTGCCGTTTACTGGCAACCTTTATTCTCCAAGGAGATACCTGTGGCGAACAGCAAGCAAGCACGCAAGCGCGCCCGCCAGGCCGAGACTCGTCGCGTCCTGAAAGCCAGCCAGCGCAGCATGGTCCGCACCTACATCAAGCGTGTGATCAAAGCGATCAACACCGGCGACCATGGCAAAGCAATGGAAGAGTTCAAAGTCATGCAGCCGGTTGTTGACCGCATCGCTGACAAAGACGTTCTTTCTAAAAAGAAAGCAGCACGTCTGAAAAGCCGCTTGAACAAGCGCATTAAGGCTCTGGCGGCGTAAGTCGGCAGGCGCCATAAAAAAAACCGGCTGCGGCCGGTTTTTTTGTGTCTAAACGCCACTCAAGGCAACTTTGTGTCTCTATGGATTGAGTTGAGTAATGACCGCTAACACACCGCCTCAAGCTAATATGCCTCCTCAGCGTCGCGGGTTGATGCGTTCTGGGTTAGTGGTTAGCGCCATGACCATGCTCTCACGAGTGGTGGGTTTGGTGCGTGATGTAGTGGTAGCCACGTTTTTAGGAGCGGGCAACGGCGCTGATGCCTTTTTTGTGGCGTTCAAAATCCCTAACTTTTTGCGCCGCTTATTTGCCGAAGGGGCGTTTAATCAAGCGTTTGTACCGGTGCTTTCCGAGTACTCCACTCAGCGCAGCAAGCAGGAAATTCGCGAATTGCTAAATGCGGTGGCGGGCAGCCTAACGGCAATGCTGGCGCTGATAACGGCCTTTGCGATGCTTGCTGCACCTTGGTTAGTATGGGTGTTTGCCCCAGGCTTTGGGCGCGACCCTGAAAAGTTGGCGATGACCGCCGATATGCTGCGTCTGACGTTCCCCTATTTATTGCTGATTTCGCTAACGGCATTCTCGGGTAGTGTGCTCAATACCTGGAATCGCTTTGCGGTGCCTGCCTTTACACCGGTGCTGCTCAATCTTTCGCTGATTGGTGCAGCGCTGTTCTTGATGCCTCTGATGGAAGAACCGGCCATGGCACTGGCCTGGGGCGTACTCATTGCAGGGGCTGCTCAGTTGGTGTTTCAAGTGCCGTTTTTGCTCCGCTTGGGGCTCTTGCCTACGCCGTGGCCCAATTTTGCCCACGATGGTGTAAAGCGCATTTTAAAGCTCATGGCCCCTGCACTGTTTGGTGTTTCTGTCTCGCAGATTAATCTATTGCTAGATACTATTTTAGCGTCGTTGCTAGTGGCGGGTAGCGTATCATGGCTGTACTACTCGGATAGGCTAGTTGAGCTACCGCTTGGAGTATTTGGGGTGGCGATTGGCACGATTATTTTGCCAGCGCTCTCTAAGCGACATGCTGAGAAATCAACTGAGCACTTTTCGGCGATGCTGGATTGGGCGATTCGCGTTGTGCTGCTGCTAGGTGTGCCCGCTGCACTGGCGCTGGCGGTGTTAGCCGAACCTTTTTTGATTACCCTGTTCCATTACGGGGCAATGACTGATCATGATATTCAGATGGCTGCCATGAGCCTGCGGGCCTACGCGTTTGGCTTGGTGGCATTTATGTTGATTAAAGTCCTGGCACCAGGTTTTTTTGCTCGCCAGGATACGAAAACCCCGGTGAAGGTGGGCATTATTGCCATGGTGGCCAACATGGTGTTTAACCTGCTACTGGTTTGGCCATTAGCCCACGCAGGCCTGGCGCTGGCTACCGCGCTGTCAGCATTTTTAAACGCAGGCATGCTGGGATACCTGCTGTATCAACAGAAGGTACTGGTCTTCCAACCAGGCTGGGGCCGCTATGCAGTCCAGCTGGTCGGTGGTAGCGCGTTGATGAGTATTGCGCTTTATATTGTCTCCCCTGAGTGGCAGGTGTGGCTCGAGTTTGAGCTGTGGCAGCGTATTCGCTGGGTGGCGGGGCTGGTTGTGATGGGGGGCGCGATTTATTTTGTGTGGCTGACAGTGCTTGGCCTGCGTCTGCGGCACTTTAAGATGAACAGTTAGGGCGGAAGATAAGCCGTTAGAGCGAGGGCGAAGGTAATCTTCGCCTGTACCTAACCCGCGCCTTCGTTATAATCGGACGCCTTGCCGTTTAGTAGAGACAGGCAGTCGTCACATCAAACCGCTTTTTTAACGGCAGAGGTGCCATGCGCGTCATTAGAGGTCTGCACAATCTGACAGCGGCTCATCGTGGCTGTGTTGCGACTATCGGTAATTTCGATGGGGTGCATCGCGGCCATCAGGCGATCCTGGAGCAGTGCCGTGAGCATGCCGCACGCCTTAATGTACCGCTGACCGTGGTGGTGTTTGAGCCTCAACCCCGAGAGTTTTTTGCTGGTGATCAAGCGCCGCCGAGGCTTACTCGCCTACGCGAGAAAGTACGTCTGCTGCGCGACCACGGTGCTGAGCGGGTGCTGTGCTTGCCGTTTAACGATGCGCTGCGCAGCCTAACCGGTCGCGAGTTTATCGATCAGGTACTGATTGATGGCTTAGGAGTGAAGCATTTAGTCGTTGGCGATGACTTCCGTTTTGGCTGTGACCGCAAAGGCGACTTTAACCTGCTTGAAACCGTAGGCCAGATTGAAGGGTTTGGCGTTGAGCATACGCGTACTTTTAAAGTCGATGATGAACGCGTGTCGAGCTCGCGGGTGCGCACATTACTGGCTAGCGGTAATTTTGATGCGGTCACTCGCCTGCTGGGTAGGCCTTACTCACTGCATGGGCGCGTAGTTCGCGACCAGCAGCTGGGACGCACGATAGGCGTACCAACTGCCAATTTACCGCTGATGCCACAGCCTTTAACACTGCGCGGCGTGTTTGCTGTGGTAGCTGAGCTAAAGGGGGGGGCACGCTACTCTGGTGTGGCAAATGTTGGTTTTCGACCTACCGTTGGCTCGAAGCGACCCACGCTGGAAGTTCACTTGCTGGACTTTTCAGGCGACCTTTACGGCCAGCGGCTAACGGTTTACCCCTGTGCCAAGTTACGCGGGGAAGTGAAGTTTGACGATTTTCAAGCGTTAAAAACACAGATTGAACATGATCGAGCCAGGGCGCGTCGTTACTTTTCGGCAGCGGATACTGGCAGCATGCATTCTCTTCCGCTGGCCTCGGCCCCGCTTGGGCGTGAGACCGCTTCTTCTGATTTCTCTTCGGCGGATGATGCCGCCGATGCTAACGATGGCTGACCGGACTATGGATTATAAGCACACGCTAAACCTGCCAGAAACCGACTTCCCCATGCGCGGCATGCTGCCGAAGCAGGAACCAGGGCGCGTTTCAAAATGGCAGGATATGAACCTCTACCAGCGCCTGCGTGACTCTCGTGCGGGGGCGCCGCTTTTTGTTCTGCACGATGGCCCTCCCTACGCCAACGGCAGCATCCATATCGGTCATGCACTGAATAAGATTCTTAAGGATATTATCGTCAAGTCGAAAAACTTGGCGGGCTTCGATGCTCCTTACGTGCCGGGCTGGGACTGCCACGGTCTGCCTATTGAGCACAAAGTAGAGACCACTCATGGCAAACACTTAGCCGCGGATAGAGCCCGTGAGCTATGCCGTGAATATGCAGGTGCTCAAGTCGCAACACAGCTAGCTGACTTTGTGCGATTAGGGATTATTGGAGATTGGGAGCATCCGTATCGCACGATGGATTACGCCAACGAAGCAGGCGAAATTCGTGCGTTGGCTGAGATGGTTGAAGCGGGCTATGTATTCAAAGGATTAAAGCCGGTTAACTGGTGCTTTGATTGTGGCTCAGCGCTGGCAGAAGCGGAAGTTGAGTACGCCGATAAGAAGTCGGACGCCATCGATGTCGCCTTCCCAGTGGAGGATGCTGACAAGCTGGCGGCGGCTTTTGGCTTAAGCGAATTATCCAAACCTGCAGCTATTGTAATTTGGACCACCACGCCCTGGACCATTCCTGCCAACCAAGCGCTGAACGTCCATCCTGAGTTCACCTACGCGTTGGTAGATACCGGCGAGCGCCTGTTGCTACTGGCTGAAGAGCTGGTGGAAAGCTGCCTGGAGCGCTTTGGGCTGCAAGGCGAAGTGATTGCCACTACACAGGGTGAAAACCTTGAGCTGATCAATTTCCGTCATCCGTTTTATGATCGCCTTTCGCCGGTGTATCTGGCGGATTACGTCGAATCGGAAGTCGGTAGTACTGGTATTGTTCACTCAGCGCCTTCCTACGGGGTTGACGACTTTAACACCTGCCGTGCTTATGGGATGAGCTTTGATGACATGCTCAACCCCGTACAAGGTAACGGTGTTTATATTGATGACCTGCCGTTCTTCGGCGGCCAGATGATCTGGAAAGCCAATCCGAACATTGTCGAGAAGCTGCGTGAAGTTAATGCGCTGATGGCGCATATGCCGATCACGCACAGCTATATGCACTGCTGGCGCCATAAAACCCCGGTTATTTACCGTGCCACAGCCCAGTGGTTTGTGGGCATGGACATTAAAGGTAAAGACGGTAAAACCCTACGTGAGCGCGCACTGGAAGGCATTGAAGCCACCGAGTTCACGCCCGCCTGGGGCAAGGCGCGTCTGCATAGCATGATTGCCAATCGCCCAGACTGGTGTATCTCCCGCCAGCGTAACTGGGGTGTACCGATTCCGTTCTTCCTGCATAAGCAAACCGGCGAGCTGCACCCCAACACGGTTGAGCTGATGGGAGAGGCCGCCAAGCGTGTCGAGCAAGAAGGTATTGGGGCGTGGTTTAAACTCGACCCTGCTGAGCTGCTGGGTGCGGAAGCTGCTGAGTACGATAAAGTCACCGATACGCTGGATGTGTGGTTTGATTCTGGTACCACGCACCGCCACGTACTGCGCGGCTCGCATCCCTATGGTCATGAAAGCGGTCCTCGTGCCGATCTGTATCTGGAAGGCTCGGATCAGCACCGTGGCTGGTTCCACTCTTCGCTACTGACTGGCTCAGCGATTGACGGCCATGCTCCCTATCGCCAACTGCTCACTCATGGCTTTACCGTCGACTCGCAGGGCCGTAAGCAGTCTAAGTCGCTTGGTAACGTGGTGGCGCCGCAAAGCGTGATGGATAAGTTAGGTGCTGATATTCTGCGTCTGTGGGTAGCATCTACCGACTACTCCGGTGAAATGGCAGTTTCTGACGAAATCTTAAAGCGTACCGCCGACGTATACCGCCGTATTCGTAACACCGCACGCTTTTTGCTTTCTAACCTGAACGGCTTTAATCCTGCTAAAGATCAGGTTGCTTTTGGTGATATGCTGGCGCTGGATCAGTGGGTGGTTGACCGTGCGGCACAGCTGCAAGGGCGCATTGAAAAAGCTTATGAAGAGTACCGTTTCCTAGATGTGTACCAGCAGGTTCACGGCTTCTGTGCACGGGAATTGGGCGGCTTCTACCTGGATGTTATCAAAGACCGCCAGTACACCACCCAATCTGACTCACTGGCTCGCCGCAGCGCACAAACCGCGCTTTACCACGTGGTTGAAGCACTAAGCCGCTGGGTGGCGCCGATCCTGTCGTTTACTGCCGAGGAGATTTACGAGCATATCCCGGGTGAGCGTGGCGACAGCGTACTGCTGGAAACTTACTACACTGGGCTTGGTACTCTGGAAGAGGGGGCCGACATGGGGCGTGCCTTCTGGGAGCAAGTGCTGGAAGTAAAGCACTCAGTGAACAAGTGCCTGGAAGATGCCCGTAATGCCAAAGTCATCAAAGGCAGTCTGGCTGCGGAAGTAACGCTTTACGTGAGCGATGAGCTAAACGCCACGCTGGCTAAGTTGGGTGACGAGCTGCGCTTCGTTATGCTCACCAGTGAGGTGCATTTAGCGCCACTCGCAGATGCTGCTAACGCGGAAAGCACCGACCTTGATGGCCTGAAGGTGATGGTAAGCGGAAGCGAGTACCTGAAGTGCGAGCGCTGCTGGCACCATCGTGCCGATGTAGGCACGCATGCTGAGCACCCTGACTTGTGTGGTCGCTGTATTAGCAACTTGCCCGAAGGCAGTGGTGAGATTCGTTACTATGCCTAACACTGCATCAACTGTGAGCGAAAAACACCAGCGGCCGCCCATGCGGCGGCCGCTGCGCTGGCTGTGGTTGGCGGTGGCGGTAGTTGTTCTGGACTTACTGACCAAATACGTGGCTAGCCACTTTTTGAACTACGCCCAGCCCGTTGAGGTGTTACCGTTTTTCAATCTAACACTGCTGCATAATACTGGCGCAGCGTTTAGTTTCTTGGCTGATCATCCAGGCTGGCAGCGCTGGTTTTTTGCCATTATTGCGGTGGGTGCCAGTGTTGGTTTATCCGTATGGCTTTCCCGTATAAGAGCGGATGAAAAGCTGCTGGCGATTGCGCTGCCGTTAATTATTGGTGGTGCCCTAGGCAATCTATATGACCGTTTGGTACATGGTTATGTCGTGGATTTCCTATCGTTCCATGCTGCTGGCTGGTACTACCCCGCCTTTAACGTGGCGGATATCGGTATTACCCTGGGAGCTGTGGGGTTAATTTGGGAGTCGGTGATGGGCGAGCGACGCCGCAAGAAGGCCGCATAACGCCACCCAGATATATTGCTGACACAACCTTTGCATACGACCGCGAGGAACGCTATGGATTACCTGATTGACGACGGTATGGAAATTACCCTGCACTTCACGTTGAAGTTGGAAGATGGCACAGTAGTGGATTCCACCAAAGAGAAAGCCCCGGCCACCTTTCAGTATGGTGATGGCAATTTGCCTCCGGGCTTTGAACACCCTATTAAAGGCATGGGGTCCGGCCAAAGTGGCACCTTTAAAATTACTCCTGAGCATGCGTTTGGTCAGCATAATCCGCAAAACATCCAAACCCTTAAACGCGCTGATTTCGGTGACGAAGAACCAGAAGTTGGCATGGTGATGTCATTTGCTGATAAAGCCGGAACGGAATTGCCAGGTGTGGTCAAAACCATTGATGGTGATCGCGTGGATGTGGATTTTAATCATCCACTGGCTGGTCGCACGTTGACGTTTGAAGTAGATGTGCTGAACGTGACGCCCATCACCAAACACTAGCCCGTTTCATTTACTAGGCGATGCTATCGCATCAAGGCGCTTTTATGCAGTCATCAGAGTCACCTCAGCCAACACAACCGGTACAAATCAAACTGGCGAATCCGCGTGGTTTTTGTGCTGGTGTGGATCGCGCTATCGACATTGTTAACCGCGCGCTGGATGTTTTTGGGCCACCTATCTATGTGCGCCACGAGGTAGTTCACAACCGCTTTGTGGTCGAGACATTACGTGAGCGGGGCGCAGTGTTCGTAGAAGAACTCCATGAAGTACCCGATGATGTGATTGTGATTTTCTCGGCTCACGGCGTCTCTCGTGCTGTGCAGCGAGATGCGGAGCAGCGGGGCCTCAAAGTATTTGATGCTACTTGTCCGCTGGTTACCAAGGTACATATGGAAGTGCTGCGTTACGCCAAACGTGGTCAGGAGTGCATTCTGATTGGCCACGAGGGTCATCCTGAAGTAGAAGGTACTATGGGGCGTTACGATCCCTCTCATGGTGGTCATATCTACTTGGTTGAAGATGAGCAGGACGTGGCTGACCTGGAGGTTAATGACCCTTCGGTGTTGGCGTTTGTAACCCAAACCACGCTCTCAATGGATGACACTGCCAAAGTGATTGACGCGCTACGGCAAAAATTCCCTGAGATTCAAGGGCCGCGTAAAAACGATATCTGCTATGCCACCCAGAATCGTCAGGATGCGGTGCGAGAACTCGCTGCCGATAGCGACTTAGTATTGGTCGTTGGTAGTCCCAATAGCTCCAACTCCAACCGGTTGCGCGAGCTTTCTGAACGGATGGGGACACCTGCTTATCTGATCGATAACGCTGACCAAATCGAACCCGATTGGCTTAAAGGTGTTAACCGTATTGGCGTAACCGCCGGAGCCAGCGCGCCGGAAGTGTTGGTGAAAGGCGTGATTGAGAAACTACAGGCGCTAGGTGCAGAAGCTCCCATTGAGTTGCAAGGCCGTGAGGAAAACATCACATTCTCTATGCCAAAAGAGCTGCGAGAGCGCGTTATTGCCAGTGAATGATTGTCATTGATTGATGCAAAGCGTATTAGTTTACGACATACTCGAAGTATGATTTGACTGATACGAGAGCGTTGCATCGTGCTTTATTTTTTTGGTCGCCGCACTGGAAGTGCTTGTCAGCCACAGTGCGGTTTTACCCTCATCGAACTGCTCATCGCCGTAGTAATTATCGGGATTATTGCAGGCATCGCTTACCCCAATTATACCCGCTACATTGAGCGCTCCATACGTACAGACGCGCACACAGCCTTGCTACAAGCAGCTTCCGAAATGGAACGCTGCTATGCCAATAGGTATCGCTATGATGATTGTGAAATCTCTAGCACCCTTTCAGCTTCTGGTCATTACTCCATCAGGGTAGAGAATAATAGAAGCCGTGAAGGTGGATATCTGCTTACGGCGGTAGCGAGCCGATCTGATGGTTGTAATGACAACATCACACTCAATGCCAGAGGAGAGCGCTTGCCCGAGGTCTGCTGGTAATGCCACAGCAGAGCGGTTTTTCTCTTATAGAGGTACTGGTGGCACTCGTTATTCTAGCGTTTGGTTTGCTGGGGGTGGCAGCGATGCAGCTGAAGTCTCTGCAAAGTGCCAGCGCAGGGTATCAGCGCTCCATGGCGAGTGTCGCGGCTATCGATGCCCAGGAGCTGATCTGGTCACTGCTCGCAAATAACCCTGACTGTACTGCGATTGATAGCGGCAGCGTGGAAGAGAACTGGCGAGATGAATGGTCGCGCGACACCTCTTCAAACCCGTTGCGGGAGGCGCACTGGAATAGCAGCGGTATCAGTGGGCCTGATCCTGATTGTGAGTTCCGCGTTACGATCGTATTGGGTGCATCGCCGGATGAAGGCGAGCCAACTGTCTTTGAGTACTACTTTCGACTCCCTAATTTTGCTGATAATCATCAATTATGAAACAGCGCGGGTTTACTCTCGTGGAGCTCATGGTAGCCATGATCATTGGGAGCATTATTGTCCTAGGCTCAGGGCAGCTATTTCTAAGCACCTTCTCAACCTTTAATAAGGTAGATGAGGTTAGTCGACAGCAAGAAGCGGTTGTTTTCATTGCTCAAGTATTAGGGCCTGCACTTAGGCAGAGCCAAGACATCCTGCCTGATAAGCGTTTTGAGCTTTCTTGCCAAATCATCTCTAAGCGTTGTGTATGCTCTGTCAGGGATATGCGGGAAGGTAATCAACCATTAATGAACTTTTACAAGCAGTTTGATGAAGGGCAAGCACTGGACGGTGGCAACTGTTCGGAGGAACGGGAAAATATCGCCACTCTGGTTTCAGGAAGTCAGCATCTCTATCAGATAAGTCTCCCGATTGCGCAAAATGGGCAACTAGTTGTCTTTCATGTCACCAATCGGCAAGCACTGTTGAATGTTGTCAACTCAAGGGAATAGTTCGTAGCGTGATTAGAGGGCTCACAGGGTGAAGAATGAAAGGGGAATTATCCTCTTTATCGTGATGGTGCTGTTGTCCGGTTCAGCAATGATCGGTATGGCTGCGTTGCAATCATCACTGGTGGATGAGCGTTTGGCGGGCAATTTTCGGGTGTCGGTGCAGGCACAGATGACGGCTGAAAGTACACTTGCTGCATTGGTTGCCAGTGACAATGCTACAGAGCGCGATGGCTACCTAAACACACTTTTAGATGGTGAAGATGCACTAGCCGTGGGGGAGTCGCGCACGCTGAGTGGTACTGAAGTGGAAGCTTTGCTGCGAGAGGGAGCGCTCAATCAGTTCTTTTCTAAACTGCTACCTCCAAATTATGATGAGTTAAATGCAGAGGAGCAAGCGGCTGTACGTGCCCAACTGATTGACAGCCTTGAGCTGATGTTCGAGCGATTAGACGATAACAGAGTCGCTGTTGCGGCAGTCGACCAAGGCTTGCGATTGGGTGCGCAAGGTCAGTCGCGGCTGGTGTTTAGTCGGGAAAGTCGGGTGCTTCGCTCCGCCCTATTTAATTCTGCTTTAGTAGGATGCTCGGGAGTGCAGACCAAGGGTGGCTCCACAATCAGTAGCTACCGTTCTACTCAGGGTAGGTGGAGTGGGCAGCCGGGGCGTTTTGCTGAACAGGATATCCCGTTGGTTCGCACTACGTCAGAGGGTGCCAACATTGTGCTGGGAGGAAACGAACAGATCCACGGAGGTATCGAAGCATTGGGCTCAGTGGAGTTGAACGGTTCCTTCCAGGTGTTCGGTACTATTCTTGCTAATCGGTCCATCTACTTGAATGCCGAGGGCGGACGAGTAAAAGGGGATGCTTTAAGCCTGGAGGATATTATTTTTGGTAACGGCGTACGGGTAGATAGTGTGGCCAGTGCCATGCAGGATGTGCATCTGGATAGGTCGGCAAGTATTGGTAAAGGTATCTATGCGGGTAGGGACATTATAGCTATCCGCAATCCAGCTTCTGACCATATCGACCAAGCGTCTCGTGCCAATTTCTCCTCTCGCAGTAATATTGTACTCAGTGGTGTGGAGGTGCAGCCCTGCGATGCTGCTGATTTTGCAGGCAATAGCCTGGGTGATGAGCTTCAGCGCTATCAGAGAGAGCTCTCCTTTCAAGGTAATATTTCGATAGCGACGTACCCCGATGTAGAGTGGCACTTCACTCCACAGGCAATAGCGCGTTACGACTCAGCCGGAGACGTCAATCGCTGGGTCAACCATGCCGCACCACAAGCGAATACGCTGTTTAGCGAACCAACCGCCATATACCGTGTTGGTCATCTCAGGTTGACTGGCTCCCCCTCGTTGAGAGTTAGCGGTGGGGATGTGGTCATCGTGGTGGATGGTGACTTTGCGATGGGCGGCGGCTCAGGGCTAATCATCGACAACGACAGTAGTTTGACCGTTTTTGTTGCTGGACGAATTGACGTTGGTAATGTGCTTAACATGCCTGCATCACACTCGATCAGCCAACATGGTAAGCCCACTTTCTCACTTTTTTCGGGCTACAGTGGCTCGGATACAGGAGTGAATTTCAACTCTAGTAATCGTGTTGTTGCCAATGTGTATGCACCTTATGCCAACGTATCGGTGAACTTGGGGAGCGACTTCTTTGGCAGTATCAGGGGGCGCACTATACAGGTGAGTGGTAAGGGCAGTATTGTCTATGACGAGTTGCTGATGGAGGCATTTGGTGGCGCTGGAGGCAATGCATCCGGCGGGAGCGATGGCACTGTTGGTTGGCATCTTGCTGAGTGGCAGTGAAGCTATTCGCTACGCAGCGTGGCGCACGTTATCATAATGTTATTTATTCAAGAGCCTAAGAAAATGAGAGATGTAAAAAAACGCGTGCTGACTGGGATTACCACAACTGGAACGCCGCATCTGGGTAATTATGTGGGTGCGATTAGGCCTGCTATTGAGGCTAGTCAGGATCCGAATGTTCAGTCGTTCTACTTTCTTGCTGACTTCCACGCGTTAATCAAATGCCAGGACCCTGCGCGTGTTCAAGCATCTCGCCTGGAAATTGCGGCGACTTGGCTTGCGTTGGGGCTAGATACTGATAATGCCATTTTTTATCGGCAATCGGATATTTTAGAAATCCCCGAGCTGATGTGGATGCTCTCCTGTGTGTGTGCCAAGGGGCTAATGAATCGGGCCCATGCCTATAAGGCAGCAGTTGCTGAGAATGAAGAGGCTGGTGATCAAGATCCAGATAAAGGCGTCACCATGGGGCTGTTTGGTTACCCTGTGTTAATGGCTGCCGATATCTTGATGTTTAATGCTAATAAAGTGCCGGTGGGGCGCGACCAGATCCAGCATATTGAAATGGCTCGCGATATTGCAGGGCGTTTCAACCATATGTTTAAAGGCCAATATTTTGCACAACCAGAAGCCGTGGTAGACGAGAAAGTGGAAGTGTTGAAAGGGCTCGATGGACGCAAAATGTCCAAGAGCTATAACAATACAATCCCATTGTTCTCAAACGAGAAAAAACTGCAAAAGCTGGTGCGCAAAATTAAGACCAATTCGCTAGAGCCTGGCGAGCCGAAAGATCCCGATAGCTGTACGCTATTCCAGATATTCTCTGCGTTTGCTAGTAACGAAGAGGCAACGGCTATGCGCGAGCAGTATGCTGCGGGGATTGGGTGGGGTGATGCCAAGAACCAGGTATTTGATTACCTCAATGCTCAGTTGAGTGCGCCACGTGAGCGCTACAACGCGCTAATGGAAGATCCTGCTCACATTGAAGCTGTACTGCAGAAAGGCGCTGAGCGTGCCCGAGAAGAAGCAGCTGTGACAATGGATCGTCTACGTTCAGCAGTTGGGCTAGGGCGGTTTGCTTAATTAAGTCTATTACTCAGCTTGCAAAAAGAAGGCCCTCCCATGCGGGAGGGCCTTCTTCGTATATAAAGGCTGATTAGCCTTCGATTGGCGCACGCCAGTCGTCAGAGCCAGAGGTGCCTGCAACTGTGTGTTCCCAATCAATTTTACGGTATGCCAATGAAACGTCCATCAGCTGAGTAAACTCGGACTTGCTTAGGTCCTGTGCATGGGGCATACGCAGGTTAATGTCCACGATAGTGGCGTCGGTCAGTGTCGTGGTGAAGAAGTGTTCTTGCTTACCTTCTACAGACGTGCGGTACCACTTCAGCTCAACGTTGGGTAGCATTTCACCAGAAGCCAGTGCGTTGTACATCAGCGGTACGGCTTTGTTCAGTGCCACAGTAAAGATAAATGGTTTGTGTGCACGCTGGCCGGAAGGCTGGCCTGACTGTGGGTCAGTGGGTACGGTCACTACGTGCTTAAACTCTTGAACCAGCATCTGGTCTTCATGGCCCTCTACGTAGATGTTACCTACGGAGTCGGGGGTAAACGCACCAGCAGTGATGTTGCCCTGAGTTTGGCCTTCGATGCTGATATAACATGGAGTTGGCATAGGTCTGCTCCTTGACTGAGATTAAGAAAATTTGTCCTGGGGACATTTCCTTAGCAGCAAAAAAAATGCCATTTTTAATATTTTCTTTTTAAACAATTGGTTAAGTTGTTTTTGGCTTGTTGGCTATGTTTAATTAGGCGGTTTATCGCTTGGCTTCAGGCAAGCGATTGCCTGGGAGGCAAGTTATTGCTTAATGGGGAAAGCTAATAAGCAGATATTATTCAGTAATGTTATTAGGTTGATCGTTTTTTGTAACTCTATGTTTTTTCATGTTATTTGAGATGTCGTTTTAAATGTGTGAGGCTCTGGATGTGGGAAGTTATTCAAAGATTTTTTTCATCAGCGTTGTAAGTGATTTGCTTTTTTTTTGTTAAGAGATTGCCGATAGGCTTGTAAGAAATATCTTACAATTTATAGTTAGGCTTTATTTCGTCGGCTTTCTTGCTTCTAAAATCACCAAATATCCAAAAAAATGCCGGTGCTTGTCCGTCAGTCTGAGATTGTGTTTATTTCGCATAGTCTAGGAGGGGAGGAGCGCTATTGGAAAGATTTGGCTGAATTAGTTAATGTCCCGTGGGTGAGAACCGTTCGCGGTTACATTTGGTTACTTCTCTTTTAGGGCATACCACCATGGCTAAACAAGGAACTGTCGCGCCAAAAGAGCGCATCAATATCAAGTATGTGCCGGCTGCTGGGAAGCGGCAGACTGATACAGAACTGCCTCTCAAGCTTTTGGTCGTTGGAGACTTTAAAGGTGGAGAAGAGGAGGGGGCTATTGAGGAGCGTCAAGCTGTCTCGGTTAATAAAAATAACTTTCAGTCTGTGATGCGTGAAGCAAACCTGTCCTTACAGTCTGCAGTGCCTAATCGTCTTGATGACAGCGAAGACTCTAACGATATCGCGGTAAATTTATCCTTCAAGTCGTTGGAAGATTTCTCGCCTGATGCCGTTGCGAAGCAAGTACCTGAGTTGCGTAAGCTGGTAGAGCTACGTGAGGCTCTTGTGGCTTTGAAAGGGCCACTGGGGAATGTCCCCGCATTTCGCGATCGTTTACAAAAACTGCTCGAAAATGATGAAGCACGCCAGCAGCTTTTAAGTGAGCTGGAGTTGCTTGATACGAATCGTGAAAACGATTAACACCCGCTGAGGCGAGTGCATTTTCTAAACGATACAACGATTTCGAGGCAGAACGATGAGCAAAACGGCAAAGCAGAAAGCGGTGGTAACGGAAGCTGAAACAGAGGTATCGCTTCTTGATCAGGTGATGGCCCAGACTCGTATGGTGCCTGCTGATGAGGGGTACGATGTTGCCAAGCAGGGAGTGGCAGCCTTTATCTCAGAGCTGTTGAGCAGTAACGATGCTGCGCCTACGGTCAATAAGTCGCTTGTAGACAGTATGATAGTAGAGCTTGATCGCAAGATAAGTCATCAGGTTGATGAGATTTTGCATGACAGCAGCTTTCAGCAGATGGAATCTGCTTGGCGTGGCTTGAAGCTTTTGGTTGATCGCACAAACTTCCGGGAAAACATAAAGCTTGATGTGCTTCATGCGACTAAGCAGGAGCTGCTGGAAGATTTTGAATTTGCACCTGAAATTAGCCAAAGTGGCTTGTATCACCACGTTTATAATGCTGGTTATGGTCAGTTTGGAGGTGAGCCTGTAGCCGGTATCATTGGCCACTATGATTTTTCACCGTCTGCAACTGATATGAAGCTTTTGCAGCATGCTTCTGCTGTTGGAGCGATGGCCCACGCGCCCTTTTTATCATCTGTTGCGCCCTCTTTCTTTGGTATTGATAGCTTCGAAGAGCTGCCCAATATTAAGGACGTCAAATCGATTTTTGAAGGTCCCAAATATGCCCGCTGGCGCAATTTGCGGGAGTCTGAAGATGCCCGATATCTCGGTTTAACAGCACCACGTTTCTTGCTTCGTACCCCGTATGACCCCGTTGACAACCCGGTTAAGACCTTCAGCTACCGGGAAAACGTTAGCGATAATCATGAGCACTATCTATGGGGAAATACCGCTTATTTATTGGCTGAGCGTTTGGCCGACAGCTTTGCAAAATATCGCTGGTGCCCGAATATTATTGGTCCGCAAAGCGGTGGGGCGGTTGAGAACCTACCAGTTCATACCTATGAAGCCTTCGGTCAGTTGCAGGCTAAGATCCCAACTGAAGTGCTGATTACGGATCGCCGTGAGTTTGAAATGGCAGAAGAAGGTTTTATCTGCCTGACCATGCGTAAAGGCAGTGACAATGCCGCCTTCTTTTCAGCCAACTCAGTTCAAAAGCCCAAAGTGTACCCAAACACTGCGGAAGGCAGGGTAGCAGAAACCAACTTTAAGTTAGGGACGCAGCTTCCCTATATGTTCATTATCAATCGCTTGGCGCACTACGTAAAAGTGCTTCAACGTGAACAAATTGGCTCATGGAAAGAGCGTCAAGATCTGGAGCGTGAGCTTAACGCATGGATTCGCCAATACGTTGCAGATCAGGAAAATCCCCCAGCTGATGTTCGTAGCCGTCGTCCATTGCGCGCAGCTTCCATTCAGGTTTCTGACGTTGAAGGCGATCCGGGTTGGTATCAAGTTTCCATGGCTGTTCGTCCGCACTTCAAATATATGGGTGCGAACTTCGAACTCTCCTTAGTCGGTCGTCTCGACAAGGAATAAGGAAACGGAAGCACTATGGCAATCGATAGCGATGGTCGGCTAGGTAGCCGACTGTTTGAGCGTCTCTCAGCATCTCATCAGTTGGATAGTTATGTCGAAGAGAATCAACGAGATGAGGTAGTAGAGTCGATCAAGCGCCACCTTGTGGATTTACTTAACAGCCACCCTGGGAATAGTGCCTGCGTGCCGGAGCTTGGCCTGCTTGATTTCAATGATGCCACTATTGGTGTGCTCGATTTGGAACTCAATATAAAGCAGGCCATAAGGCACTGTATTGAGCGCTATGAGCCTCGGGTTCAGCGTGTTGATGTAGAGTCACTGCCTAATTCAGGTGATCCGCTTCAGCTACGTTTTCAAGTGCATGCCACAGTGGCGCTGGGAAAAGATAGTACCCATACCACGATTGACCTGTTGCTCAACAACAAGCGCTATCAGTGCCTTAACTGATAGGCACGAGGGGCACGCATGCTTAACCGTTACTATCGTGACGAACTCAACTTTTTAAAAATCCAGGGTCGAGAGTTTGCAGAAGCAAATCCGGGCCTTAGCCGCTTTTTGTCTGAGCGTAGCACCGATCCAGATGTGGAGCGGCTATTAGAAGGGTTTGCTTTTTTGACGGGTCGCATGCGCGAAAAAGTTGAGGATGAGTTCCCTGAACTTACCCACTCGCTCATTAGTATGCTGTGGCCCAACTATTTGCGTCCGGTGCCTAGTATGACGGTGATTAAGTTTACACCGAAACTGCACGCGCTTAGTCAGCAGCAGCAAGTGAAGCGTGGTACCGAACTAGCCAGTAAGCCGATTGAAAATACAGCCTGTTTATTTCGTACTTGCCACGATGTAACGCTGTATCCGTTAGTTCATGGTGGTGTTAATGCGCGCCATACCAGAGAAGCTTCCATTGTAGAGCTGGCGTTGGAAGTTCATAGCGATCAGCCCATGAATACACTGGGGATTGATGCTCTGCGGCTTCACCTGGGAGGAGATGGATATACCGCTCGGACACTTTATCTTTGGATGAGTCACTACTTGGCTCGATTAGAGATCGAGGTAGATGGGCAGCGGCGAACGCTGCCGGTTAATGCGCTGCAAGCGGTTGGATTTGAGAGTGATCAAGCGCTACTGCCTTATCCGCGTAACGTGCATCAGGGTTACCGTATATTGCAGGAGTATCTCTGCTTTCCTGAGGCCTTCCACTTTTTTGACGTGCAGGGAATGAAGCAAGCGTTACCTTCTACGACGGCGGATAAGGTGACGCTACGTTTTGTTTTTTCTCGTCCTTTACCGACTGACGCTCGCGTCCAAGATGAGCACTTAGCGCTCTACTGTACGCCAGCCATTAATCTCTTTGAATACGATGCTGAACCGATTGATCTAACCGGTGAGCGTAGCGATTACCGTATTCGGCCCAGCAGTAAAGCGCCATCGCATTATGAAGTTTTCAGTGTGGATGAGGTGCTGGGTTGTTTAGAGGGGGAGCAAAACAGCCTGCAAGCACCGCCCCGGCGATATGTTCCCTTTGAGAGTTTTCAGCATCAAATTGAGCGCGATAGAGGACGTGAAGCACTGCACTACCGTGTTCGGGTATGCAACAGCCTGCGTGGCGATGGGTTTGATCACGATATTGCCTTTATTCGCAGCGATGAGCAGCGATGCGTTGGGAGACGCGAAACGATTTCTCTGGGGTTAACCTGCAGCAATAGAGCGCTACCCGAACAGCTAACGATTGGCGATGTGAGCATCGAGACTGAGGATGCTCCTACCTTCGCGGAGTTCCACAATATTACTCGTCCAACGCCAGTGCTACGTCCGGCTATCGACGATGGTTTGCTGTGGGTGCTGATTTCCAATTTATCGTTGAACTACCTCTCTCTCCTAAATCGTGATGCGCTCTGCGCGGTGCTTAAAGCGTACGATTTTCGTGCGCTGGTGGACCGTCAGGCTGAGCGAGTAGCTCATAAGCGATTAGCCGGGATTGTTAGTATCGATACGCAGCCTGTGGATCGGTTACGCAGAGGTGTGCCCGTACGTGGCTTGCTCTCTGTGGTGACACTTGACCAGGAGGCCTTTGGTGATGAAGGCAGCCTGTATCTTTTTGGCAGTGTGCTCGCACGGTTTTTGTCCTTATACGCCAGTATCAACTCATTTCATGAGTTGCAGGTTATCAATCGTCACAACCAAGAGCGCTACGCATGGAGCTTACAAGCGGGGCAACAGCCCCTGATGTAGCGCGAGCGCCTCTTTTTAATAGAGCGCGGCGTTACGAATTTTTTCAGTTGGTAGAGCTGTTGCACCGTCAGCATGGCGACGATTTAGAGCAACGGCATGGCGGTAGCGTGCCTGTGTTTCAGCGAGTGCGCTATAAATCATCGGCTTCGCTAGGGTTTCCTGGTAGCGATGTGCTGGCCTTGACAGCCAACGACAGCGGTCAGTACGAGATGCAGGTGAGCTTTCTAGGCTTGCAGGGAGCCCAGTCTCCCTTACCTAGTTACTATCTGGAAGCATTAGCTCATGAGTCGGCGCATCAAGAAGGCGCTGCCGGTGATTTTTTGGATTTCTTTAATCATCGCTTGCTGACGCTCATGCACCGTAGCTGGCGCAAATATCGGCACTATGTGCGTTATCAGAATGATGCCCAGGACGGTTTCTCAGCCACAGTGTTTGCCTTGGTAGGTCTTGCCGACAGCAATCTGCGCGGTGAAACCCCCATTAACTGGAGCAAGATGCTGGCCTATGCAGGACTCCTGGCCGGCCGTTCTCGTTCACCTGATGTTGTTTGCGGCATTGTGAGCCATTGCTTCGATCTTGCTCAAGTGGAGATAAGGCAATGGGTTCCACGTTGGGTAGACATACCGCTAGATCAGCGTAGCCGCAACGGAATTTCGGGTATGACGCTAGGGGGAGACATGGTCTCTGGTGGTCGTGTCGTCGATGTGAGCGGCAAGTTTGCACTTTGCCTGCGTGGGTTAAGCCTGGAGCGTCTACGTGACTTTTTACCTGATGGCGAAGAGCACCAGCCCTTAAAGACTCTGGTGAATTTTGTGTTGCGCGAACCACTCGCTTACGACCTTGAACTTGAGTTGCTCGAAAGCGAAGTAAAGCCTATGCGCTTAGGTGATGCCGGCTCTTGTCAGTTGGGCTGGACAACGTTTGCTAATTCTTCTGAAGGTGGCGACATATCTGTAAGCCGCCGTGTATGTATCCAAATGACGAGCTAAGCCATGCATGCCGATCGACACGATGCCATTACGCTAGTTGTTGTGAACAGTGAACAACTTGAAGGACGTTCGTCTAGCAGTCACGTCTTCCACGGTGAGGGCGGGTCGCTAGGCAGTAGTGATTTTGATAATTGGCTACTTCAAGACCATGGAGGACGTATTCGTCCTCAGCATGCCGAAATTATCAAAATTGATGGCAAGTTCTGCTTAGTGGATTGCAGCGGTCATACCTTTATTAATCGAGCGACGTTGCCCATCGGACGTAATCGTAAGGTAGCACTACGCGATGGTGATGAGCTAACCGTGGGAGATTATCGGCTAAAGGTGCATTTGGGTGACCGGCACGGCTGGCAGCCCGGTGTTCGCTCAATTACCACGCTAATCGATGAAGAGTATGAAGATATGACTACCGATGGGCATGCGTGGCCTATCGGTAGTGAGAGTTCGGTGAGTCATCAAGCTAGGCAAGATGACCCAATAGAAGCGCTGGGCGGCGTTACGCCTGGCTCGCTGCAGCATGATCCTATGGTGGCGCTGGATAAAGAAGAACCACAGCCATCGGCAATGGAGCCTTTAGAGACCATGCCGCTTTACCATCACACCCCACGTAATTGGCAACAGCAGGAGCGGTGTGATGAGTCGGTAAAATTTCCGGATATTAACCCCTTAAACAGCACAGCAAGGCAGAGGAGCAGTGACATGGATGAGCGGCAACTAAACGACTTGGAGCGCTCGGTTGGTGAGCAATTAGATGATCGCTGGCAGAAACCGACGGTACAGGCGCTTGGTCATGTAGGGGCCGATCCATTATTGAGAGGCTTGGGTCTTGATCTGCCTTTTCGTGATAGCGAAGAGCAACAGGCTTTTTTAGAGGAAGCAGGAAAAACACTGCGTGCCACGATCGATGGGCTGCGTTTGTTACAGCAAGCGCAGAACGATAGTAAATATCCACTGCGGGATCGCCGCCTCCAGCCGATTGAGGACAACCCATTACGCCTTGGGCTGACCTTTGATGAAACGGCTGAAACGATGTTTTCTGCACAGCGCAGCCCCGTTCACCTCTCGGCGCCAGAAGCAGTAGCCGAAAGTTTACGTCATCAAGGGCAGCACCAGGCCGCTGTTGAAGAGGCGATTGGTCAAGCACTCGGTGCCATCCTGGATGCTTTTTCACCCGAGGCACTCCTTAAGCGTTTTCACGCTTATCGAGGTGCAGGCAATCGTATTGAAGACGAAGGGGGCTGGGCTTGGGAGATGTATCAGCACTACTATCGCGAACTCAATTCTGGGCGCCAACAGGGCTTTCAAAAACTGTTTTGGGAAGTTTTTGAGCAGGGCTATGACCAGTCGGTACGCCGCCAGCAGCGGGAGGAGGCATGAGTGCGCAGAGCATGGTGCGTCTTACCTGGCTACTTTGCATTGTTTTGCTGCTAGCAGGCTGTGCCTCAACACGTGAAGCCTCGGGCAAGATGTGGCAGGTAATGCGGGACCCATCTATTCCGGTGGGTTATCCCGAAGACCGGCCCACGTTGGTTGACTTAAGCATGATTGCTGAATCCAACGTCAATCCTAATGTGGATGGCGAAGGCACACCGCTGCGCTTTCAGGTGCTGCAATTAAAAGACGACTCCATGTTGATGGCTGCTGACTTGGATCAATTGAGTCAGGACCTAGAGGCAGCGCTAGGAACGAACTACCTGACCCATGACGATTTTACGTTGTTACCGGGGCAGTGGAAGTTTTACGAACCTTTTGAAGTGGATGAAGAGACCCGTTACATCGGACTAATTGCTTTCTACGCAAATCCCAATGACGCCGAGTGGAAGAAGGTTGTCAGGGTGAATACTCGTGGAGATCACTACCACTTACTGGTTCACCTCCGCGACAGGGAAGTAGAGCTAAGGAAGGAGGAATAATGGCGAGCCGAAATCGTGTCGTGTGGAGTGAGGGCTTATTTATTAAGCCTCAGCATTTTCAACAGCAGCAGCGCAGTTTGGAAGGGCTGTTGGACACACGCCTGAAAGGGGTCAGTCATTATCTTTATGGCTTTCTCTCCCTTGAGTTAAATAACGAATTTCTCAGCTTCGGGCGTATTGCTATTAGCCGCGCAAGCGGAGTGATGCCGGATGGTGTGGCCTTCCATTTACCTACCGATGATGTTGAGCCGACGCCGCTTGAGATTAGTGACTCCAGCATTACCAACCAGATTGTCTACTTAGGTTTACCGCTGGCCACCGACGGCGTAGGTGAAGTGCGCTGGCCTGAAGACGATCTACCGGCCCGCTATCGGTTGCTAACCCGCAGCGTACGTGACCTGCATTCCCGCGATGGGTCAACTGCCGAATTGGATGTGGCTCGTGTTTCACCACGACTGCTTCTGGAGCGAGATGATCGTAGTGGTTATGCATGTCTTGCCGTCGCACGTATCATCGAGCGTCGTCCTGATGGCAGCTTAGTACTAGATGAGCAGTTTTTACCGACGCTGTTAAATGTTCAGGCTGCTCCTGGATTGCTGCGCTTTGTTGGCGAAATGGCAGGGCTGATGCGCGAGCGTGCGCGTAATATCGCCCAGCGGCTCTCTACTCCTCATCAGGCTGGCGTTGCAGATGTGGCTGATTTCATGCTGTTGCAGCTATTGAACCGCGCTCAGCCTCGCTTTCAGCATCTTGCGCGTTTGGGGCATCTACACCCAGAACGCCTCTACGACACCATGCATGAGATCGCTTGCGAGTTGGTTACTTTTACCGATGAATCGCGGCTACCGCCTGAATGTCCGCCTTATGACCACGACCACCCAGAAGTCGCTTTCCGGCCATTGATGAAAATGCTGCGCCAAGCGCTTTCTACGGTACTGGAGCCACGCGCGGTGGCTATTCAGTTACAGGCACGTCGCTTCGGCTTGTTAGTCGCGCCGCTGTCGGATCTCAGTTTAATAGAGTCGGCAGAATTTATTCTTGCGGTACGGGCCAACATGCCTAACGAGCGGCTGCGTAAGCTGTTCCTTCAGCAAACCAAAGTGGCCAGTGTCGAGCGTATCCGAGACCTCATCAGCTTACAGCTTCCAGGCGTGCCACTAGAGCCGCTGCCAGTGGCGCCGCGTGAGCTGCCTTATCACGCTGGCTACACCTATTTCCAATTGGATCGCCAAAGCGAAGCCTGGGGAATGCTGAATGGTGCTAGCGGATTTGCGTTTCATGTTGCCGGTGAGTTCCCAGGTTTGGAAATGCAGTTTTGGGCGATCAGGAGTTAAACCATGCAACAACTTGTTACTGATGAGCAAAACGTTAGCCGATTACGTGCCTCCCAGCATAAGGTTCGCCACGAAGACCTGATTAATGAACATGGCCTAGAGCACCTGATTCATAGCCATGCTGAGCAGCTAGATGCTGATGAGGATTACTGGTTCCGCCTGCGCGGCCATAACCTAAATCCACTGGTTGACGCGGCAAGTAGCTTGCTTGGCATGGTAGTGCGCGTACGCCAGCTAGATAGCGCAGGTGATGTAGAGCGTCTCTATCGGCAAGTAGTTGATGAGATAGCCGCGATTGAAATTGAGCTAACCGAACAGGGGTACGACCGAGCCACACTACTAGCCTATCGCTATGTGCTTTGCTCCTTCATTGATGAGGCGGTGATGGGCATGCCGTGGGGGCGACAGAGTACCTGGGCAGAGCACTCCCTGTTAACCCGCTTTCATAATGAGACCTGGGGGGGCGAAAAAGTGTTCTCCATTCTCGCTCGACTCCAACAGGAGCCGCAGCGTTATCGAGACATGTTGGCGTTTATCTACCTGTGTTTGTGTCTTGGATTTGAAGGGCGGTACCGCGTCAGGTCTCACGGGCGTGAAGAGTACGAGCAAATTGTTCGCGCCCTGGGCGATCAGCTTGCTGGTCTTGAGCAACCTGTCGAAGAAACGCTGACACATCCGCTTGAGAATGTTGTTCAAGGGCGTCAGCGACGCACCACAGTATTCCCCACATGGGGGATTTTTGCCCTGTTTAGCGTTGCTATGGTTGCTGTTTATTTCGCCTTCTCATGGTCGCTTGACCAGCAAGCTGAACAAATCACTTCACTGCTTAACCAACTTTATCGTTAGGAGTTACCATGCTCAGGGTAGAGCTACCGGCGCTTATTGGCCGTCTCAATACAATTGCTCGTCAAGGGCTTGAGCAAGCCGCCGTGCTCTGCGCACAGCAGCAAGCACCTGAGGTTACTGTGGGGCATGTAATGCAGGCAATGCTTGATCAGCCGCTGTGTGATGTACGCAGCATCTGTGAAAGCGTTGATATTGATATTGCAGCTCTGCGCGCGCAACTTGCAGAAGAAACACGCCCGCCGCGTAACGTGGAAGTGGCCACTCCAAGTTTCTCTCCGCTACTCATTGAACTGCTACAAGATGCTTGGCTGCTTGCCTCCACTGAGTATCAACACACTGATCTCCGCAGTGGTGCGATTTTTACCGCACTATTACATAACCCTGAGCGCTACCTGGGCGCAGGTTCTGTCCGGCTGTTGGCCGATATCAACCGGGAAAATGTACGCCGTCACCTCGAACGTATAACGGCAGACTCAGCGGAAGCACCGCAGCAAGAAGCCACAAGCAATGCCCGCCAGGCCCCAAGAAGCCAGGGGAGCGATAGTGCATTGGAGCGCTTTACAACCTCACTAACCGAACAGGCCCGCCAAGGGACGCTTGACCCTGTGCTGGGGCGTGACCCAGAAATTGATCAAATGCTCGATATTCTGGGCCGCCGTCGCAAAAACAACCCAATTGTGATTGGTGATGCAGGGGTGGGTAAAAGTGCAGTGGTTGAAGGCTTGGCAGCGCGTATTGTGGCGGGGCAGGTGCCTACCGCTCTGGCCGATGTTGAACTGTTAACGCTTGATTTAGGGGCGCTGCAAGCGGGGGCGGCGGTAAAGGGAGAGTTTGAAAAGCGCCTTAAGGCTGTGATCGACGAAGTCAAAGGTGCACCGCGGCCGACGCTACTGTTTATTGATGAAGCGCATACGCTCATCGGGGCAGGAAATCAGGAAGGTGGTGGCGATGCCGCTAATTTACTTAAGCCAGCCCTGGCACGCGGCGAGCTACGTACTATCGCGGCAACAACTTGGCGTGAGTATAAAAAGTACTTTGAGAAAGATCCGGCCCTCTCACGCCGTTTCCAGCCCGTTGCACTAACCGAACCCAGTGTTGAGCAGGCGCTCGTTATTTTGCGTGGCTTACGGGATGTTTACGAGCGTGCCCACGGAGTACTCATTGGGGAAAGTGGGTTACGAGCAGCGGCCGCTCTTTCTGCGCGCTATTTAGCCGGACGTCAGTTACCCGATAAAGCCATTGATGTGCTGGATACCGCTTGCACCAGGCTTGCACAAGCGCTGGATACGCCACCCCGCAAACTCAGCCATCTAAAAAGTGAACATATCGCAGCCCTGCGCGAGCGCGATCAGGTCGAGCGTGAACGGCTACTGGGTCGTGAACCAGATGGCGAGCTCCACCGTGCTTTAACCGAACGCTTGGCCAAACTGGAAAGCGAGTTGGCAAGTTTAGAAGATGCGTGGAAAGCACAGCACGAGTGCGTAGATGCGATTGTGGCACTGCATCGTCAATTGCTAGAGGCAGCGAAGGGTGATGAAAGCGAACAGCTGCCTCAGGGAATACACCAAGAGCTCGCCGAGCGCGAGCAACAGTTGGCCCAGCTTCAAGAAACATTTGCGCTAGTAAATCCCAGTGTCGAAGAAGCGCAAATCGCCCAAGTAATCGGTGATTGGACCGGTGTGCCAGTCGAACGCATGACGAGCGATGAGTTAACGCGTCTCACCGAGCTGCCCGCTTATCTTAGTGAACAGATTCAGGGCCAAGACTCTGCCATCGAGCGGATTCACCGCCACTTATTAACGGCTCGTGCCGACCTGCGTCGCCCCGGACGCCCGTTAGGGGCTTTTCTACTGGTTGGACCAAGCGGGGTCGGTAAGACAGAAACCGTTGTACAGATTGCCGACCAGCTATATGGCGGACGCCAGTTCCTAACCACCATCAATATGTCGGAATATCAGGAGAAGCACACAGTTTCCCGATTGATTGGCTCACCGCCGGGCTATGTTGGGTTTGGCGAAGGAGGGCTATTAACCGAAGCGATACGCCAGCGCCCCTATTCGGTGGTCCTGCTTGATGAGGTCGAAAAAGCGCATCCTGATGTGCTTAACCTTTTCTATCAGGCCTTTGATAAAGGCGAATTGGCGGATGGAGAAGGCCGGCTCATTGATTGTAAGAACGTCCTGTTTTTCCTGACTTCTAATCTCGGTTATGAAGCGATTGTCACCCACGGTGACGATGCCAGCGCGCTGGATACAGCGCTTTACCCTGTGTTGGCCCAGTTTTTTAAGCCAGCACTGCTGGCGCGTATGGAAGTCGTCCCTTATTTACCGCTTGGTGGCGAGACGCTGCGTAACATCGTGCATGCCAAGCTAGCCACGCTGGCTAAGCGTATCCGTGAACGCCATCGTCAGGCGGAAGTGGTGCTCGAAGAAGCCTTGGCAGAAGCAATATGTGCCCGGGCCACCCGCAGCGAAAATGGGGCACGCATGCTGGAGTCGGTGATTGATGGTGAGCTGTTACCGCCGCTCTCACGGGCGTTGCTTGAGCGTATGGCACGCCGTGAAACCGTGGCCAGCGTGGTGCTGGGGGTAGACCGCGAGAGCGGCGCATTTACTGCGGAGGTCGCTTAACGCCATGACGCTGCCTGCTGCTAACGCCTCTGCCGTTTCGCAAACGTTGCTACCTGCCGAGCTAGCCGCTATGCCATTAGCGTTAACGCTGGTGGAGAGTAGCTCAACCGTCGTGTTACGCCAGCAAGCTGCCCGCCTGCTGCAGAGTCACTTAGGATTAGCGTTAGCAGAGTGCCTCTATATAGAGGGTAGTGGTCGCTGGCTGGGACGTGATAGTGACAATGTTCAGTTTGATTGTGCTGACTTTAACCACCCCTATGCGCATGTCATTCGTAGCGGTAAGCCGTTAACGCTGAGTGTTGCCGATGCTCGTATTCGGCTGGACCACCCAGGCTTCCAGGCGCAACTAGCGCCCCTATCTGCTACGTCACAACTGCACATCCGACCGCTTCGCGCTGTCGATGGCCAGCGCGAATGGTTGGGTGCGTTACTGCTGGTAGGGCAAGCGGCAACGTTAACTGCCCTGGTCGATAACCCTGGTATGGCTGCGTATGAGGCACTGCTGTGCCGTCTTTGGTCACGACTGGCTAGGGAGCAGGGTGAGCGCCAGCGTTCTCAAGTGCTGCAGGAATCGCTGACCAAGCTAAACGATGGTGCCCGACGCCAAGCCTTAGCTGACCAACTGGCCGATGATCTGCTAGGCCAATCGGTAGCGATGCAGGCACTTAGGCGTCATGTGATCCGAGCGGCAGAAACGAACCTGGCGGTATTGCTACAAGGTGAAACTGGCACCGGAAAAGATCGTGTGGCGAGGGCCATTCACCAATTCTCAGGCCGTGCTAAAGAGCCCTTTATGGCGATTAACTGCGCGGCTATTCCCGAAGCGCTGCTTGAATCAGAGCTGTTTGGGCATGCCAAGGGAGCATTTTCGGGTGCGGATCATGCCCGTGCAGGACTGATCAGCCAAGCCCATGGCGGCACCCTATTTTTGGATGAAATTGGTGATATGCCACTCGCGCTTCAAGCCAAACTGCTGCGTGTGTTAGAGAGTGGCCGCTACCGTCCGCTTGGTGCAAGCGAAGAGCGTTGTGCTGACTTACGTTTGGTTGCTGCAACCCACCAGCCGCTTCGGGAGCGAATTAAGCAACAGCATTTTCGTGCTGACCTTTACTACCGACTGGGGCAGTTTCCTATCACCCTGCCAGCGTTATCTGAGCGGCAGGACGATATTGCCCAGCTAGCTCAGGCATTTATTACTGATTTTTGCGAGCGGGAAGGGCGAGCGGAAATGGGTATTACGCCAGCAGCACTGCGCCAGCTTTACCGGCGAGAATACCCAGGTAACGTGCGCGAGCTTAAAAACATCGTTGATTACGCCTGTGCAATGACCCCTGAGGGTGCCGATATCGATGCCTATGTGTTGCCCGGTGAGCTGCAGGAAACGGCTGGCCAGCCCGCAGTAAGTGCTGCAGAGCCCGTCGCGCTAGCACTTTCCGACGACATTGATGATCTTCGCCAAGCACTTCGTGACCTGGAGTCCGCCATTATTCGCCAGCGTCTGCAGCGTTTTGGAGGTAACCGTGCTCAAGCTGCGGAAAGCCTGGGTTTGCCGAAGCGAACACTAGCTCACAAGTGCCAGCTACTTGAACTGGATATCAAATGAACGCGATGTTGTTAAAACGTCAGTGGCTAACCTATGGCCTGTTGATAGCCGGGGCGTTGGTTAGTCTCCCTATGCAAGCTGACGAGCACAGCGCTCTTATAGAGCGCGCTCACGCATGTGCAGAAGAGGCTTCGCGCCTTGATCGCCTGAACTGTTATGACGCTGTTTTTCAGGCCATGGAGCCTGCCAATGACAGCGGCGAAATGCCAGCGTTATGGCATGCCATTGAACGCCAGGAGGCGGCGCGCAGCAGCGATGACGTTGGGCTGATTGTGCAAGAGTCAGGCGACGATGTGCTTATCAGCGTACCTGCCCTCGGCACGACACCGCCACGTCCCATTTTGGTAATGGCCTGCGAAAAGCTGATTACTCGCTTTCAGCTACACCTGCCCGCGCCGCTTGACGACGCCAGAGTCGACCTACAACTGATCGGTAATGGCAACACCGTGCAGCAGCAGTGGCGCATCCGAGACGGTGGCCAAGTGCTTAGCGGCGGTCGAGGGCTTCCGGCGATTGATACGCTTCGCCAACTGCTCAGTGCCAACGACATCACTCTGCGCAGTGATGTTTCCAGGCTTGATGGGCTGCGTTTTGATGTCACCGGTCTGCGTCAAGAAATTCAGCCGCTGCGTAATGCGTGCCGCTGGTAAGGGAGTTTGAAATGCGTATTTCCGCAGAGTCTCACTTAGCGCCTCTATTGGCCCCTCTGGCCGCTAATTCCGATGGCGCCCTTGTGGGTGAGCCGCTGGAGGATAGCCATGACTATCTCGCGTTGGATAACGAGATGATGAAAGTTGGCTCACTTCAGCACACTAATGTGGAGTGGGAAACCGCCGAAGGGCTGGCGGTTCGCATGCTGAGTGAGCGTGGCAAAGACCTAAAAGTGCTGGGGCACTTGTTGCACTGTATGCAGCGCGGAGGCAATGGCGTTCGCTTTGCACTCTCTTTGCGCCTCTTGGCACGCACTATTGCTCAACCTTGGTGGGAGCAAGCATACCCGTTTGCAGGTAAGCGCGGTGACAAGCTCCGCCCACGGCTGTTTCAGCAATTTATCCAGCGTAGCGTCAAGCTGGCAGCCGGGCTCGACTTTCATAATGCTGAAGATGAGTTTGAGGCGTGCCAAGCGTCACTGAGCGAACTTCAGCATCAAGTGGCTGAAAAGTCACTCCCTGATCAAGCCGTTGAGGAGCTCAGCCGCCATTTACAGTCGCTGCGCCCAGCGAAGCAGACGTCTTCATCATCTGAACAAGCTGCATCGCAAAAAGCGGTTGCCCAACCGACTGAACGTGCAAATCAGGAGGGTATGGCTTCCACCACCGGGAGTGCTAAAGCTCCAGAGCTACGGTTGGAAGCGGGTAATGAGCGCTCAAACCGCCAGACACTGCTCAAGATGGCAGAGTTTCTCGGCGAGCAGTCTGCAGGAGAGCCGCTTGCTTACCGCCTGCGCCGCTATGCGGTGTGGAGCACCATTCAGGCGCTACCGACGGCTAAGGAAAATGGCAAAACGGAGCTAGCTCCAGTGTCTGCTGATCGCATTTCCGACTACCGAGAGGCGCTGGCTAAAGGTGGTGATAACGCCTTATGGCAACGTATTGAAAACAGCTTGGCACTAAGCCCCTATTGGCTCGAAGGGCACAGGCTAAGCGCCGGACTTGCTAAGCAGCTGGGACATGTACGCTGTGCCGAAGCGATTCGTGAAGAAACACAGCGGTTCGTCGAGCGGTTACCCGGTATTGAAGCACTGACCTTCAATAATGGCGCTGCCTTCCTCGATGACGAAACAGCGCGTTGGCTACACAGCAGTGGTGCCAATAGTGGAGGCGCTGGCGGTGGTAACGAAGCATGGCAAGCGGGGTTGGTAGAAGCGCAGGAGTTGTTTGAAAACGGTGATCTTAGCACTGCACTCAAAGTGCTTGACCAGGGACTTAGTAGCGCACGCTCGCCACGAGACAGCGCCTATTGGAGGCTGGTCAGCGCCGAATTGTTACATGAAATAGGGTTGGAGAACCTAGCGCAGCAGCACTACCGCACGTTGCACCAAACGGTCACCGAACTGGCACTAGAGCAGTGGGAGCCAGCCTTAGTGTCACGCCTGAAAGCAGCGATTCAAGAGACGCACTGACAATGGTCATCATCACAAGGGACGAGGGATAAAGGCTAATGTGGTCAACCTTTAAATCGAAGCTGAGCCGCTGGGTACCGGGTATGTCGCGGGCACAGACCGCGCAAAACCGGGCCAAGGCTCATGGCAATAAAGCAAAGGGGCTTTTAAGGCTCTCAACGCTGTTTTGGGCGATACTGCTGGTGGCACTGGTGGTCGCGATTTGGTGGCTAGGGCCAAACTGGGAAGTGCGAGGTATGACCCCGCTGGCCCCGTTAACCAACCGCCTCTTGGCAACGCTGGCAGTTGTGACCGTAGTGGCTATTGTCTGGGGCATTCGTATGGCTCGCCGGTTAAGAGAGCTGGATGAGCAGCGTCAGTTGGAAGAGGCACGCCAGCAGGATCCGGTCATCAGCCAGGTGGAGCGCCAGGAAGCCTCCTTGAATACGGTATTAAGCGAACTTGCTGATACGCTAGGTGGCGGTAACAGTAGCCGTTATCGGTTGCCCTGGTATTTGGTGATGGGGGTGGAGAATGCAGGCAAGACCAGCCTGATCAATCGCTCTGGCCAAAACTTTGCCCTGACTCATGTAATGAAGGCCTCTGGGCTAAGCAGTAAGCAAGGACAGCTAGGCTTCGACTGGTGGATTGGTGACAAAGCGGTCTTAATTGACCCCGATGGAGAGCTGTTAACGCAAGGCGCCATGGAGGAGGGTGAGCCGCAGGCGTTGCAGAGCCGGTTATGGGGCCACTTTGTTGACTGGCTGGAGCGCAACCGAGCCCAGCGCCCGCTGGATGGCGTGATATTGGTGCTTGACCTCGCCCGTTTAAGTCATGCCCAGGTTGCGGTGCGTAAAGCCTATGCCGCCCTACTACGCAGCCGCCTGCGCGAGCTGATGGAGCGACATGGTACGCGGCTACCGGTATACGTGACGTTCAGCAAAATGGATTTGCTGCACGGCTTTGATGACTTCTTCCGACACTACTCGCGTGCTGCCCGTAAAAGCCCCTTGGGCTTCACGTTTACTCCTGCTTCTATGAATACGCCTGGCAAATGGGAGGCTGAATTTGAAGCAGATTATGACGCCATGCTGGCGCGGCTGAACCAGCTTTTACCCACCATGTTGTCAGAGTGCCGTGACCGTGAAGAGCGCGAATCGGTATTTCGATTCGTACGCCAATTGGCTGGGCTGCGCGATGTGCTGCTTGGCTTTTTAACCGAAGCGCTATCCAGCGACCGTTTTTCAACGGCCGCCATCGTACGTGGTACATACTTCACCTCGGTATATCAGCAGGGCGTTCCCGAAGATCCCTTTGTCGATGCTGCTGCCCGCCGTTACGGTATGGAAGAGAGTATTCAGCCTGCCCATCGGGCAACACGCAGTGCGCTGTACTTTACTGAAGAGCTTTTTGAAAAGGTTATTTACCCTGAAGCAGGGCTCGCTGGCGATAATGCCCGCGTTACCCAGCGCCGCAAGCGTGTGCGCACAGTCAGCCTGACTGCCTGTTTAATTATGGGGGTTGGCTTAGTCGGCGGCTGGGCACATTTTTACCAGAAAAACAGTGTTTCACTGACCGCCGTAGAGGAGCGGGCAGAAACTTTCTTAGCCACTCAGCCTGAAGCTTTCCAAAGCGATGACCCGAGTGGTTACGAACTTTTAGAGCCACTGGACCGGTTGCGCCACGCGCTGGAAACCTTTGATGGTTACCGTACACATACACCGTATTTAGCTGATATGGGGCTGTATCAGGGGCATGTGATTGGTGCACAGGTAGAGCGCGCCTATCTTGCCATGCTAGAGCACCAATTTTTGCCTGCCCTGATGATCGGTATCATGGACGACATGAACCGCGCTGAAGAAGGCAGCAATACGAAGCTAGCGCTGCTACGTGTACTGCGCATGATGTCCGATGCCAGCGGCCGCCAGCCTGAGCGGGTAGAGCGCTTTATGGCCCAGCGTTGGCAGGGCTACTTTCCGCAACAGGGGGATGTTCAACAGCGCCTGCTGGCGCATCTTGATTACGCGCTGACCCATAGTGACCTGGAAAACCGTATTGCTGAGGGAAGTCCGCGCGCCGAACAGGCAATGGCTCCGATCCAGGGCAGTATTGCAGCAGCTCAAGATGAGTTGGCAAGCCAGCCGATCGACGAGCGTGTCTACATCGCGTTAAAAGCCGCGGGTAGTCGCCAGGGGGAGTCGTTGGACCTCCGGCGCAGCGTGGGGACACTATTTGATACCGTCTTTATGTCCCGCGACGATGACCCCGAGCATATACGCCTGCCACACCTGGTGACTCGCCAGGGTTTTGAAAACTACTTCTTGCAGGAACTGGATCGTGCTACTGAGTTAGCGTTGATTGATGCCTGGGTGCTGGGCCAACGCGATAACATCAATTTTAGCGACGCCGATAAGCAGCAATTACAAGCCGCACTCCGCGAACACTATGTGAGTGATTATCAGGTCAGTTGGCGTGATGCGCTGCGTAATACGCAGTTGGTACCGCTGCCTGATATCCGCCAGGCCATTGTAGTTGCGGATGCCTTGGTTGGTTCACAACGACCACTAGATAGGCTGTTAGCCGCCGTGGAACGTAATACCAGCCTATACCCAGAGCTACCCGAGAATGACGACCAGGCCCGTGAAGCGCTACGCCAGTCCCAGCGCTATCAATTGGCATTAGCTATCGAGCAGCCTTTTACGTCGATTAATCAGCTTAGCCAAGCTCGCAATGATAATCCTTCATCGCTTGAAGAGATCAAAGCCGCCGTACAGGCATTGCGTGATTACTTGATGGATATTGAAGAGTCTAGCGATTCAGGGCGTTCCGCATTTGTGAGCGTACGCGACCGTTTATCTCTACGAGGAAACGACCCGATCTATAACCTTCAGCGCATCGCTGACAATACGCCCGAGCCGGTGGGGCGTATGTTGCACAGTCTAGCGGACCAGAGTTGGCAACTGATGATGGTAAGCGCCACTCGCCATCTTGAAAACCAATGGTTAGATGATGTGGTGGCGCCTTACCAAGAGCGCTTAGCGGGCCGCTACCCGCTATCGCCTAGCGCCAGCCAAGAAGTAGCGCTCAGCGATTTTGAAGACTTTTTCGCTCCAGGTGGCACTCTGGATGCCTTCTATCAGGACAGCTTAAAGCCCTTTATTGAAGGTGCCCCTGAGTACTTGGTAGATGCTGAAGGCAATTCACTACTGCGTGATAGTTTGCACACGGCCATACAGCAAGCTGCGCAGATCCGTCGCGCTTACTTTAGCCGCGATGGTGCACTGGACGTGGAGTTTGCTCTAGAGCCTATCAGCCTTACTCCCGATAAGCGGCGCAGTGTGATAAGCGTCGATGGGCAATTGATCGAGTATGCCCACAGCGCTAGCCAGCGTGTCTCAATGATTTGGCCGAACGCCCTGCGCGGCGGTGCTGAAAGCCGTATCACTATGGTTCCAAGTGAAGTGAATCGCTCCCCGCGTAGCGTCGCACAAGAGGGTGCCTGGGCATGGTTCCGGTTATTGGAGCAAGCCGATATCACTAGTGTGAGTGAGCGTGAGCTGGAACTGCGCTTCAACGTTGATGGTGGCACGATGCGCTATCGCCTGTTTGCCAACGGCGCACCTAACCCCTTCACGCGTCCGTTAGCAGCAGGTTTCCGATTACCGTCAGCACTTTACGCGGAGCGAGGTAGCGATGCTGACCAAACTTAAACAACTGTTTTCTCCCGATGCTTCCCGGCCGGTAAGACGTTATAAGCGCCAGGGTTCAAAACGCTCGCGCCCCTTGGAAGAGGCGCGTAGCGAAGACATTAGCAGCTTTATCGAGGCGGTTTATCGAGCTGATGCCAAGGGGCATTCCCCTTGGATATTGCGAGACGAAAGCGTATTAGCCACCTTGCATCGGGCGCTGGAGCTCACCGTTCAGCGTGGCCTATGGCTTCAGCGAGCGGATGGTCAGGTCGCACACTGGCAAGGGCGGCTTCTCTCTTTACGCCATGGCGAAGGGCCACCACTTGGCATGGTGCTCGCCTGTCGGCCAGATGATGAAGCCGCGTGGCAGCTGCGCTTTTTTTACATTAGCCAAGAGTGGAAAGGCAGTGGCCATGGCACACGACTGCTGATGGCTGTGCGGCGCAGTTTAAGTGGCGTGCCGCTGCAAACACGTCTGCCAATGGCTTGTCACTCAGCCATAGATAGCCTTGAAGCGGCAGGTTTTACCCGCCAATACGTCGATGCTTACGACGTTGCCAGCTATGAAGCACCCGCCAAGTGGGATGAGTGAATAGGCAGAATTGGAAAAGGAGTACCAATAATGGGTAAGAAATTTGTATTAGTGGGTGATATAGGCACCGAGCACGATGGCTTTTACCCCACGCCAGTGACCGCAGGTAGCAGTACGGTGTTCATGGATGGTAAGCCGGTTGCCCGGGTAGGCGATCCGTTAGCACCACATGCCAAGCCTAAGCACCCACCTCACCCGCGTGCCATTGCAGAAGGCTCTAGTACCATTTTAATTGATGGCAAACCCGCTGCTCTTACCGGCCATGCGATAGATTGCGGTGGCGTTGTGATTGGTTCCGGCTCAGGGGAGGGGGGCTAAAATGGCGAGCACCGGCCTGCAATTCACCCTAACGCTACCCGGCGTTGATGATATCGCGGTGATGGATTTTACCCACCGCGAAGCGCTCTCTCAGCCCTTTGAGCTGATCGTCAACCTGGCCAGCCGCGACGACACCCTTGATGCCGCTGAACTACTGGATCGTGAAGCGGCTCTGACCATTTGGCAGGATGGCGAACCGCTGCGTCAGGTCCACGGGGTTATCTGTGAGTTTGGCCGTGGTGATCGAGGCCACCGCCGCACCTTCTACTCCCTGGTGCTGCGGCCTGCGCTTTGGCGGCTTTCGCTGCGCCAAAACTCGCGTATTTTTCAAAAGACTGACCCGCTCACCATTATCAACACCCTATGCGATGAGCGGGGCATCACCGATGTCTCTTTTGCCGTCACTCGTGATCTCCCTGAGCGCGAGTACTGTGTGCAGTACCGCGAGACCGACCTCGCCTTTATCGAGCGCCTAGCGGCCGAAGAGGGGCTGTTTTATTACCATGAATTTGCTGACCATAGCCACCAGCTGATCTTCGCCGATGACCCGCAAGTGCTTGTCAGCCTTGGTGAACGTGCTTATAACAGTCGTGCTGGTGGTACTGCCCCCACACGCCATGTGCGCAAACTTAGCCACCGGGCCAGGGTTGCTACCGCCTCCGCCACGCTGAAAGATTACAGCTTTAAAAACCCCGCTTATGCACAACTGCACGAACACCAAGGCCGCGATGTAGAAGCCCATGGTCAACATACTGACTATGAACACTACGACTACCCCGGCCGCTATAAGCAGGACGCCTCCGGCGAACCTTTTACCCGCATTCGCCTGGAACAGCTGCGCCGGGAAGCGATCACCGCCCAAGCAGAAAGCGACCTGCCCGAGCTTGCCCCCGGCTTGCGCTTTACCCTGGCTGACCACGATACCAGCAGCCTTAACCGCGACTGGCAGGTTCTTGAGGTTATTCACCAGGGTGAGCAGCCCCAGGCGCTGGAAGAAGATGGAATGACCCAAAGTGACGCAAGCGGTATGACGCGTTACCACAACCACGTCACACTGATCCCCGGTGATACCCCCTGGCGTGCCACCTCCAACCCCAAACCACGGGTCGATGGTCCCCAAGTGGCCTTTGTGGTTGGCCCCGAAGGGGAAGAGATTCACTGCGACGAGCACGGCCGGGTCAAAGTACAGTTCCCCTGGGACCGCTACGCCGAACCCAACGACACCGCCAGCTGCTGGGTACGCGTTGCTCAAGGCTGGGCTGGTGGTGGCTATGGCAGTATTGCCATACCCCGTATCGGCCATGAGGTGATCGTTTCATTTTTAGAAGGCGACCCCGACCAGCCATTGATCACTGGGCGCACCTACCACGCGGTAAATACCTCGCCTTACCCGCTGCCGGAGCACAAAACCCGCACGGTAATGCGTACCCAGAGTCATAAAGCGGAAGGCTTCAACGAACTGCGCTTTGAAGATGAAGCCGGTGAAGAGCAGATTTGGCTCCATGCCCAGAAAGACCTGGAACTGCTGACCCTGAACGACCGCACCGAAGAGATCCGCAACGACAGCCACCTCAAGGTGCACAACGACCGCATCAGTCAAGTCGGCAACGACGACCACCACTCTGTGCACGGTAACCGCCACACCCAGGTAGATGGCGACGACCACCTGGTGATCGACGGCACTCGCCATGAAAAAATTGGCCAGGCGCAATTGTTGGAAGCGGGGCAGGAGGTTCACCACAAAGCAGGCATGAAGGTAGTGATTGAAGCGGGCGCTGAAATCACCCTAAAAGCAGGCGGCAGCTTTCTGAAAATCGACCCCAGCGGCGTCTCCATCGTTGGCTCACAGGTCAAAATCAACTCCGGCGGCAGCCCCGGCTCAGGCAGCGGGCAAGCAGCTCAGGCACCGCAATTACCTGTGGAGGTGGAGGCACCTCCTGTATTTAGCCCGGTAAAAGCGCCTCAGCAGGCAGCATTGCTACAGCAGCCAGCATTGTGCCCAGTGTGTGAGGTAAAGAGTGAATGAGTAGCTGGCCGCTAAGCGTTGGTTTACAGGGAGGTGCATGGCAATGGCCAGTAGACCGTCGGGTATATCTTATCTTGGATGGCGTCCGCGTCGAGCAACTGGCGAGGCGGATTTATGAGTGGTCGGCGGAGCATTCATTGGATGCAGACCTGCTTTATGCAGGTACGCCGCTGGCAGATGTTAGTGATATTTCCCCCTGGCTTATTGCATTGTCAAATACCCATCATTCCGTCTTGCAGGCCTTTTTAGCGCAAGGCGTGGATGATGAGTGGGGCTATCTCATTGAAAGCCAAGCATCGCTTGAAGATATTGGAAGTTACCTGCGTCAACTGATACAGGTTCGTCACCCCGTAGGGGTGGCCATGTGGCTGCGTTTAGCCGACCCTGCCGTAATGGCCGCGCTTTTGCCTGATCAAAGTGACCCAACAATAGCGCCATGGGGGCCTATTGAATGCCTGGTACGCCCTGATGCAGTGGCTGAAGCATGGCTGAAAAACTCCCCTCTCAGTACCGCCGGGCCAACCGTTGTGCTTCCCCCGAAGGGATATCTGCTCAATGACGCGCAGATTAGCCGTTTACAGGAGTGCGATAAGCGCCGTGATGTGCGCACTCTCCTGAGTTTTGTTACGCAGCACTGTTCGAAATGGGCGCTACCTGTTGAGCAATCAAAACGATATGCCCTGATGGCAGAGCTGACTGAAACCGCTCGTCAATATGGGTTTACCAGCCCGCGCCAGTGGGGCTTGTTATGTACGCTCTTTTCACGTTGGCGCTGCACTACCTGGGAAGCATTAAGCGAACAGTCCCCCGGCCTGTATAGCTGCTTGACAAAAAAAGCAGAAGCTTCGCCCTCTGAACGGCTTAAAGCAGCCCTTTCCATTCCCTCTTACTCCGAGACGACATAGGGAGCTTGTCATATGTCTGCGTTTGAGCGTCCTACCGATGATAGAGAAGACGGCGAACTGGCCGCCAATGAACTCTCATGCCGTGATAGCGAAGAAGGTGCTACCTGCCCAATGTTTCAAGGCAAAGTGCAATTACTTCCGCTTCGTTACGGGTTGGTGGAAACGCTAACTCCTGGGATTGCCACCCCATATGAATTGAGTGCTCGTCCATTAGGCATTCGCTTAATGCGTAACGGCTACTTATACGTACTTGATGATACGACCAATGAATTGGATGAGTACCAATTTAGCGGTGAGGGCAGCAGCGTAAGTGGCAAGCTCGAATACGAGACTGACCGCACGCTTTACGTCTGTTTTTCAGAGGTCGAATGGACCGCAGCAAAACGCGCCCAAGTGCAGGAAAGCGAGGAAGATCGCGATGCCTTTATGCAAGCGGTCAATCTTGAAGCTGTCCATCCCATCTCCGGCGGTGGCGAACACCTAATCACTACTGCTCAGGCAGAAGAGTGGGTGGCTGAGTTTGCTGAAGACGCCGAACTAGAGGTGCCCGAAGGTGGGCATGAGCAGGAAGGTGAGCCTTATCACTGGGAAAATGACCACTACTACCACAAAACGCGTTTAGGCAAGCTGCTTGCCCAGCATGACGTTGGGGATCGCGACGAGTGCCTTTGCTTAATCGTGCACGATGATATTGGCGTGATGCGTGATTTGGCCATGTTCCAGGATAACGTGGTGGGGTGGATAGAGCAGTGGGCCGCTGAGAACGAGGGGCGTACCGAGCGGGATTACATGCTGGCCTGCTATATAGAGTCGCTCTCTCAACTGAGCGAAGCTTCATTAGATGACATGCGTCAAGTGTCTGATGATCCAGCCGTTCAGGCGATGTGGGACGAAGTTACCGCGATGGAGGAGCCGCGGCAAAGTGAGGTTCGGCTGGCGCTACTTGATTTTCTCAATCAGGAGAGTAATACCGGTAGATTACCGCAGCCCTCCGATCCGGACTTACCCGATGATCTTAAGGATCGCCTGTACGAAATCCGTCGCGAGGCGGACCGCGCTAATTGGCGGACAATCGCCGATCAATTGAATAGCGAAGTTCATCGCTACTATGTCGAAGAGAGTCTTAGCGACAGTTTAGGGAGCGACTTTGTAGATCGCCATGGCGAGGCGCTGCTCTCGATGAAGCAGGAGCACAACGAGCGGCTCAAGGCTCTGCTAAAAGGCAGTAAAATTGGACAACGAGGCATTAATGGCTTGATTGATCGGGGGAGCATGGATGACTTCCTCGCTAAGCAACGCCCCCGCTTGCAGCGCTGGAATGCTTTGCTCGATGCTATCTCTAATGATCGCACCGATATGCTATGCAGTACACGGTTCCATAACGCTGCTTGGTATTTCGATGCGCAGGACGACGTTCAGGCCCTTGAGGCTTTCAAAGCCCAGTATGGCTGCCTTAAGGATATCTGTCGTAGCGACGAGGTCACTGAGCGAATAGCCGGTTGGCTAGAGGAGGCACCGTACTATGATCGGCCGCTGTTCCATACGCTGCCGCTTGTGGATCAAAATGACTTCATCGGCCAGTACTCTTCAATTGCTAATGCTGGCTACGGCACCTTGCTCAAGCTAGACGACTTACGCAGTGAGCTTACGTCCCTTGAGGCGGGGCGGTTACCTGCGATTGATACACTACCCGAGAATACTCAGGTTATCGCTGATAGTGCCCATCAGACTCTGGGGCCAGCTATCTCGCGGGGAATTGCCCACGTGATGGATGAGTTCTATCAAAGTATCGACCGTCACTCGATGCCTGATATTGAGGAGCTATTCCGACGCCTACCCAAGGCGCTACCGGCGAGAATTCTGGATGCCGCCCAGCGCACGGGTGCTACCTTTGTGGTGGCATCGCCTGAGGAGTTAGCAAATTTCCGTCGCACCGTGCAGCGCGTCTTGGCACTGCGTGAGGAACTCGACACGATACGCAAGCGCCGCAACGAGGTTAAGAAAACCGCTGGGCACCGCTCCCCCGAAGCTAAAGCTCTGCTTAATGAATTCAAGAGCCTTCGCCATGAACTACAAACGGTGCATGAGCCTGCCCTTGCTAAAGCAATCAGCCCAATCGAAGAGCTTCCCGAGAACAGCGTTCGTATTGCAGGCGCTAAACCTGGGCGCGTTGGGCTGACAGCGGTATTTTCCGCAGCCCAGCAGGCTGAGGTGGGCAGGTTAATTAGCAATGTGCGTCAGGGGGTTGCGGCAGCGCCGAGGATAAATCTGGCTGGGGATGCGTTGGGACTCTTGGTGTTTGCATCTCAATTTTCAGTGTTATACAACGCTACAAAAGTACTAGTGGAAAATTATCTTAATGGTGGAGAACGAGATTGGACTCCTGTTTTAAAGAGTTTTGTTGCGACTGGCAGTGCTGGATTCCTAGCTGCTCAAGGAATCATGGATACTGCCCTCGGCGCTAGAGCGAAAGCGCTTGCCGGTGTCTTCAATGTGCCCGGTGCCCAAAGTGTGAGTGCCTCCCTTGGAAGGTTACATGTTTTTCTTGGTGGTTTTACATATGCTTTAGGCATTTTCACATCATACGAGAGCGTTTCTAACCGCCATGGAACATGGCAGGAAGCTGTCCGTAGCGGTAACCGCAGCGCTCAAAGTGCTGCCATGGCGAGTATGGTTGGTGCGGGTGGCATGTTGGGGGCCAATGCTTATGGGCTAGTCAACACTCTGCATACCGGTTTCTCGGCGATATTCCGAGGCGCCGAGTGGGCTGCGGCGGGTACACGCCTGGGGACGGTGTTTTGGCGCTTTAATCTCGCCGGGGGCTTGTTTAGCATACTTGAACTGGGAGGGAGCTGGCTGACTAACTATTACAGTATTAGTCGCCATGACGAATGGCTGCTCTCTACGCCCTGGAGCCAGGATGCCTCTAAGGCCGGTAATGATACGCTTGCAACGTATCAGTTGCGGTTGCAGGAGATTGCCCAGGCACCCAAAGTCAATGTCACGATTGAAGAGGCTGACAGTTGGTGGAAGAGGAAAATAAGTGGGCCAATATCGGTTGATTTTAAACTCGCCTTGCCTATTAGCCTTCAAGACCTCACAGCACCCTTTGGCGGCAAGGCACCTGTGCGCCTTTCCCTTGGGGCCTACCAGGTGCACCCTGAAGATGGTGGCCGAGATTATCGGCCTGAGCGCTGGGTGACGGCTACCGATAAGATCGTGGAAAGCTTGTCCCTTGCGGATAAAGCGCCACTCGCGTTTGCCCTGCCTCAGCCCGAGCCACTGAACTCAATATCCGCGCGCGCCACCCATAATGTTTTTGCCGTTCGGCTGGAAGTGCTGGGCCGCGATGGCCAGTATCAGGCTAACGATTACCATATTTATGTATCACCCTCGGGGGGCAGTGGAGATTACACGCCATCGGATGTTGCTATTCGTGGCGGGGAAGCCCCCTGGCAGCACATCGACCCCCTTCTTTTTTAATTGATTTAAGGCACCTCTATGTCGGTCAAGCAACACCCAACGCCGCGCCCGGATATCCTCCAGCCCCACCGGGCTGGAGATGTCGAGCCCTTTCCAGGTGGCAAAGTTATCTATCTTTCACCTGCTCCCTTACCTACGAAATCCGCACCTCTGGATTTCAACCAGACAATTGGGGAAGTGAACGATGCCTACTTGGATTTCGGCGGCAGCCTTCCCACGCCATTTACTTGGCAGTTTACGTTAGGCATACCCTTTATTAGTTTTTTAATGCTGGTTTTTCTGATTCCAGTGTTGGGGGGGGGGCTAATGTGGTTCATTGGAAAGGATATTGCCTTGTTCTATGTAGGGATTGTCGGGCTTTTTAATGAGGCCTTTGCCAAGGCCGCTGTGATCTGCACCTTGATATTGATTCTCGCCTTGTTTATCAAAGCCCACTACCACTTCAAGTTCCGTGAGGCTGTCCCCACGCGTTTTCATCGCCAGCGCCGTGAGGTGGCCTTTGCACCGGGTGACGGCAAGCCGCCCATCATCGTGCCCTGGGAAAGCGTGACGGCCTGGGTGACTCAGGCTCAGGGTATGACGCAATACGGTGTGCAGCGTCAGTATGGCTTGGGGATAGGCTTTATCGAGCCTGAAACAGGGCAGCAGTACTTTCTTGAATTGTCACAGCCAGGCATGCCCTTGGCATTGGGGCTTTGGGAAGCAGTGCGGGCTTATATGGAGTACGAGGTTAACACCCGCGAAGAGCTTCAAGACCCCCACGGTCTGCATCGCCCTGGTGATCCGCCCTATGAGGGCGTGCATACCTTCCACAATGCCCGGCGCCGGTTGCACCGTCGCTACCGCGAGGGCGAGATCGGCCTGTTCAAGGTCACAATGTGGTACCTGTGGCACATTATCGACCTGTGGACGATTCCCTTCCATCTTGCTGAATGGGAAATCCGCACCATCCAAAAGGCCGGTCAGAAGACGCTACCGGCGAGCCTTGATAAGTGGTCGCAACCCCTGCCTAAAGAGCAGTGGGCCAAGCCTAGTGCAGAGCTCACGCGCCTCTCGGCGGAGGTCAAACGGCGCCATGCCCAGCAGCCAAACCGGCCGATCACCGCTATCTTCGCTGAGGTTTATGCCGAGGAGACGACAATTTCAGCCTGAGGTGTTGGGAGTGGATGCGCAGCCAGCGTGCTCAATGATAGTGCATCAATAAATTTAGTATTGGAGAGTAAAAAAGTGAGTGAGAAAGAAGAGAAGGCTTTAATTGAAAGCATCGATTTTGAATGTCCCTCCTGTGCCGCTTGTTTCAGCGAAGAGCCACAATGGATTACCGACCTTTTGAAGGCCAATAAGGCTACTTGTCCACATTGTGAAAGCAAGTTGTTGATCGGAACTGAAGACAAGGATCGCCTAGCGAGTGTTATGAAGAAAAAAGAGCGATTCGGGAAGGCGATGTTTGCCTTTATGGTGCCCTACGCTATCGGTGGGCTTATCGTCTCTCTTTACTTCGGCGGGCTCGGCTTTCTGCTTTATATGCCCGTCGGACTGGGTATTTTCTCTTTGCTGAAGATGCTCTTTGATAATCAGCCTGATCTGACGATAAGTTTGAACCCAGCCACATAACTGAAATGCCGCTGTTTTAACCGTCCATTGATGCACGGCATATGTGAAAATGATGTCTGTACTACTCCTAAAAAACAGTATGTACCCTATAACGGTTGAATATAAATCGAATGTTTAACACCCAACCTAATGAAGCTCTACCCCCCATGCGCGCAGGTGAACGGGAAAGCCGCGCCGGGGGGGAGCAGTACTGCTTTAGCCCATTACCGCTCCCCGCAGATAGCGAGCACGCGGCGGATGTGGCCCATATCGATGTGCGCCACGATGCGGCCACCATGGATATCCGTCAGGGCGCTAGCCCCGACAGCATGATGACGGCAGGGCATGTATTAAGTGGGTTAGTGTTATTTATGAACGGCTTTTTTTTAGTGGTGTTTTGTATGGCAATCATAAAAAACACTGCGTACAGTCAGGTAATAGCATTCTGGGGGGGGGGGCTGTACTTTGTTTTCCTGTATGTCTTTATTCTAGGCATTATCTGGATCAATACGCTGCTTAAGCGCATACCCCCTATTCGCTTAAACCGCCAGCGCCGTGAAGTTGCTTTTGTGGTAGATCCCTCAGGTCGCTTCTGGCTTCCTGCGCCTCAAAACCTGTGGTTAACGTCTGCAGTGGGCCTAGCCGCAGCGGCATCGGGTTTTATGGGAATAATTGAGATTGGCGAATGGTTGCGCGGTGCTCGGGAGAGTTTCCCTGTCGGTTTGACGCTGCTGCATATCGGCGCTATGGCCTTTTTCTACGTTTACCCGCCGGTTTATGACGCCATCTGTCGGCTATTCAAACGCGAACGGCGCACGGTACTGGTGCCTTGGGAAGATGTCGTCGTGATGTGTGGTTTTAATCCCGGCCTCGGGCCAGGAGCGATCACCGGCTTTGGCTGGAGCTTTGCGCTGTTACCCCCTGATCCGGAACGCCCAGGCTATACATTGCCGGGTGCGGGCATAATGGTGGGCGTAGGTGGACTGCCGGGGGCGCTGGCCCAGTGGGAGTATATCCTCCGCTTTATGGAGGACGGTGCCGATGCGATTACCCCTTCCGCCAGGGAGTGGGGCGTGGAGTGGTATAACGCCTATGTGGCCCGAGAAAAAGCGGAATGCGAACGCACCAACGACATGGCCCGCTGGCGGCGTTTTCGGCGCAAACGGATATGGGAACATGCCCGCTTTGCCCACTGGTACACCGAGTACCGTATGAAGCACATCCTACCTAAAGCCGTGCCCCGCGACTGGCTGGCCGAGTGGTCAAAGCCCTTACCTAAAGCCCAATGGACCAAGCCTTCGGCGGCGGTTAACGAACTTAGCGAGCATTTGCGTGCCGCTTACCAGCGCGGCGAGAAGTTTATTGAAATGGGTGATATCGAAAAACGCTTTGGGGTGGCGGTACCTGCCGCTAGCCAACAGGCTTATCCCACCTTTCCGTTTAGAGCGAATGCTCGGCTGGCATGAGCAATTAAACGTTAGCGGTAAGAAGGCAGTGATGAAAAAGAGAAGTGGCCACTGGATACCATTGCCGTTTTAGCATATGAGCAGTGTCACCATAGGCTTGTCGTGGCTGCTTTGAAAAGCAATTAGTGAGAGGGGAGGAATAGCACAAAATAAAAAAAGGCAGATCAGTAATTAAACTGATCTGCCTTTAAAAATATTGGTAGCGGGGACCGGATTTGAACCGATGACCTTCGGGTTATGAGCCCGACGAGCTACCAGACTGCTCCACCCCGCATCAACGTGTTGCGTATTCTACGCATTTTTCACGGTAAGTCAACCCCCTGTATGAAACGCTAGAAATGCAGGTTAGGGCTTTCATCGTGCTGCAACATTGATAGAGTAAAGCTATGCTTTCATTAAGCATAATAAAAAGCTTACTGTTGGTATGTCGCATAAGAAAAAAAGCGATGTACTGTTTGCGATAAAAGCGCTTGAGCGCTTATTTAGAATGGCTTGCGACGAAATAATAGCGTTAATGTCCAGGTCATTTGTCATATCAGGGAGGTAGTCAATGGCCAATCAAGCCCCCGTCGCCTGGGTAACTGGTGGAACTGGTGGAATCGGAACGGCAATTTGCCGATCGTTGGCAGATGCAGGTTATGTGGTAGTAGCGGGGTATCACAACCCCGAAAAAGCCAAGACCTGGCTGGAAACCCAGCAAGCCGACGGTTATAACAACATCGCTTTATCGGGTGTTGATCTTTCCGACCACAGTGCTTGCCTAGAAGCCGCTCGCGACATCAATGAAAAGCATGGCCCAATTAGTGTTTTGGTCAACTGTGCAGGCATCACCCGCGATGGCACGATGAAAAAGATGTCGTATGAGCAGTGGTATCAGGTTATCGACACAAACCTTAACAGCGTTTTCAATACGTGCCGCAGTGTCATTGAAATGATGCTGGAGCATGGTTATGGGCGCATTATCAATATTTCGTCAATCAATGGCCGTAAGGGACAATTTGGTCAGGTAAATTACGCGGCCGCAAAGGCGGGCATGCATGGGCTAACGATGTCGCTTGCTCAGGAAACAGCGACGAAAGGCATTACCGTGAATACTATTTCACCGGGTTACATTGCTACCGATATGATTATGAAAATTCCCGAGCAGGTGCGGGAGGCTATTCGTGAAACTATTCCTGTGAAGCGTTATGGCACGCCTGAGGAGATCGGGCGCCTGGTAGCCTTCCTGGCCGATAAGGAGTCTGGTTTTATTACGGGCGCTAATATTGATATCAACGGCGGCCAGTTTATGGGGTGAAGTTGTTCTAGCGTTGTCTAAAGGGTGAGAATAACGGGAAGCTATGGCTTCCCGTTTTCGATAGTGCTCTTGTTGTTATGTTGCTAGTTCTGTTGCTGCCACATCAGTGTGCTTTTGCGTACCGTTCAGTTAAGGATGCGGTACGCGTGATAAACGATTTAGTAAGCTATCCAACTCTTTTACTTCCTTTTCCCAAAGCGCTAGGGGCATTGGGCCTAGTGCAAGCAGCGCTGCTAAAACGTCGATGATCTCCTCTGCACGACTGCGTTCGCTATGCAGCCCTTCGTTTAAACGCTCTACCTGGATAGCCAATCGGAGCGGCTCATCGCGCTGCTTGACGCTGCCTAGAGCTAAGAGAGAGAGATGTACGCGCAAGCGGGCGAGATCGTCCTCTAGGGCTGCTAGTTGCTCAGCAGAAAGAGGCGCTGATGTTGCCTGTCGGGCTACGTTGCGCTGCCTATGGGCATCAGTAAAGGCCGTCGGCAGCTTGGTATTGAGCAGAGATGATGCATCTATCTCCTCTGTAGTTTCGCCGGTGAGCGCTTGCTGGTCGGCAGCAAGGTGCGCTTTTACCAGCGGCAACAGGGCTTGCCATTGTTGCACTGTATCTGCCACAGAAAGGCGGCTTAAGCGTTCTCGTCTGGCGCGTACAATGCCGCTTAAACGTCGTTGCATACCATCACTACGTCGGTTGTGTGGTAATGGCTCAAGCTTGCTGACTTGCTCAAGGTAATCGTCAAGTATAGTGGCTTCGTCGGCCTGGGTAGGTTGCCAACTGTCCATTTGATCAATCAGCGCTTGCATGTCGTCTAACTGCTGTTGCTGGCGTGCCGCTTGCTCACTTTTATGTGCATCGCGTTGGGCAAATAACTGATCACAGGCGTGGCGAAAGTTCTTCCATAGTGTCTGTTCTTCACCTTTGGGCGCACGGCCAAGTTGGCGCCACTGTTGCTGAAGCTGCTTGGTTTGCGTAATGCGTTTTGCCAGTGGTTGTTCACTATCGCTTTGCAGTGCCTGTACCTGCTCAATCAGTGCTCGCTTTTGCTGACCAATCTGCTCAGCACGCTGATCTATAAGCAGTTGTAACCGGTGACGGATTTTACCAAACCGTCGGCCAACAGCTTCCGCTTGTTCACGTGGGACAGGGCTGTAGTCGCGCCACTGATGGCGGGCTTTATCGCGAATCTCTCGCAGCATATCGGGGTCAGCGTCTTCGGCTGGCTGGTCAAGCAGAGTTTCTAACTGTTCGCATAGCGCTTCACGGCTACGCAAGTTGATGTCACGCTCTTGAGTAAGCTGTTTGAGCCATGGTTTCAGGCGTTCACGAATACGGTCGGAAGCGGCACGGAAGCGCGCGGACTGTTCACGGTTTGCCGCGGCATCCCCAAGCGACTTCCACTCTTTCACGAGTTGTCGGTGATGGCGGTCAAGGGCTTCTTCGGCCATGTATTGGTCGTCTGCAAGGGCATCAATGCTGGCACAAAGCTGCTCTCGCTTGGGACCTGCTACAAAGCCCCGCCAATCGCGAAGCTCTGCTAGTTGAGCGCCAAGGTGTTTAAGGCGAGCTTTGTGGGCTTTCGCGTCCTCGTTTGTGAGTGTTTCTAACGAGGGTTTAAGGCGCTGATGTAAACGGCTGGCACTTTTGAAGGCGCCACGCTCAAGTAAGTGTTCAAAGTTATCGAGCTCGGCATTAATCGCGCTTAGGGAGGGAGTATTGCGCTGTTCAATGATGGCTTCAGCACGAAGTGCTGCCTGGGCACTTTTTAGCAGTGCCGGTGGTGCCAGCTCATCCGGCCATGCACAGTGCTTAATATGCTGACGGATACTTGGATGATCATGAGTGGATAAAGCACTTTCAAGTAGGCTCTCCGTCTCGCTCCAGCGTTGCCATGCTTCCACGTAGTTCTCATAGTGAGTTAATGCATGGGTGTAGCGTTGCTGAATGGTGTCGCTGGGTGGGTGCAGGTCTGAGAGTGTTTGCCAGCGCTGTCCAAGCAGCTGTCGCTGGGCTCGCAGGCTATCAATATCCTGCGCGCCTACTTCGCTGGCTTGGCGTAAGCCATCGAGGGTTTCCTCTAATCCTTCTAGTAATTTATCGCGAGTGCTTTCTGCCTCTGCTCGGCGTATCAGACTTTGTTGGCGGGCTTGCTCTTGCGTTTCATGGTCATGAAGAGTTTTACGGCAGCTAAGAATGGCTTGCTGGAAACGCTCTTCTTGCTCGGTGCTGGAAGGATGCTCCAGGTTTTGCCATTCTCGTTCTAAATGCCGAAAACGTCCGCCATATAGTGGTTCCCAAGGCGCGTTAGCGTGCTTTTCAAGCTGCTTAAGTAGTTGCTCACGCTGGGCTTGTTGTTCGGTTAGCCACTCGGCATCGTTACGCAACTGGGTGAGCTTATCTCGCGCTAGGCGCACCACTTGGCGATCCCTACGTGCCTCTTTCAACAGCTGTTTGAGGCTTTCTTCATTTTCAATACGTTGGGCTGCCTGGTGGCGTACGGCAGCAACACCGTTATGGCATGCCTGGTGAATCAGGTCGTGTTCATCGCTTAGCTGCGACAGGGCGGTGAGGCGCAGGTCGAGATTGTCACCTTGCAGCGCAATTGCATTTAGCAGTCGAGGTTCCGATAGCTGTGCTACCAGGGCTTGGCGTTGAGTTAAATCAATGTGCCCCTCTACTCCGGTTAAACGTTGGCAGACAGCGTTAAACCATGCCTCATCCTGTGGGCGCTTAGCGTAGCCGCTTACAAGCCCTTGAATATCGTCAAGGGCTAACAGGGCGGCTAGCTGAATAGTATCGCTGCCATCCTCGGTTAAGGCGATCAACGCGTCTCGCTGCGTTGGTTGCTGTGGGTCTAGCTGGTTGAGTGCCTTAAGACGCACCTCGGGATCGGGGTGTTGCCACCGAGGAGCGAACAGGCGTCTTAACAATCCGTGCATGAATCATCCTGCAGAGAGGTGCGTAGCGTGAAAAAAAATCAGCCGACGGTGTGCCAAGGCGGTTGCAGTCACCGGCGCTGTCGCTTAGCTTTGCTTATGCGCTGTAATTCATGATGGATCTTTACAACGCAAAGCGCGAGATTGCGCTACCTTAATCTTACCTGAACATGACTTGGAGTTCGGCCATGAACCTCAACGCCGATAGTGCCGACATGGCTTTCACCTTCAAGGGCGGCATGCTGCCAATGACCGTCATGGAGCTAAGCAGCGCTGACCCTGAACTTATTCGGCGTCAGCTAGCTGGCAAACTGTCGCAATCCCCCGCGTTCTTTCAGCATACACCGGTTGTGCTGAGCGTGGAAAAACTCGATGAGCCTCATCTGGCGCTGGAACGAATTTGTGCGGTGTGTCGTGACCACAAGCTTTTGCCTGTTGCGGTGCGCGGTGGTTCAGAGCCTGTACGGCAGTCCGCCTGGGCATTGGGCCTTGGCTGGTTTGCGCCGGTAGAAGAAGGCCGCGCCAGGATATTAGAAAGCGTCAGCCGGATGATAGAGCCTGAAGTAGTGGCAGATGAGCCGGAAGCGCAGGAAGACGCTTCGGTAACGACACGCCTTTTTCGCGGTACAGTGCGCTCTGGCCAGCAGGTGAACGCGGCAGAGGGCGACTTGGTGGTGATTGGCGCGGTCAACGCGGGTGCCGAAGTGTTAGCGGCTGGCAGCATCCATGTGTATGGAGCACTGCGAGGTCGTGCACTTGCAGGTATCCACGGTAATACCCATGCCGGTATTTATTGTCGTGAATTGGAAGCAGAGCTGCTGTCAGTGGCCGGTAACTATAAACGGTTGGAAGATATTGACTCTCAGCTACTTGGGCGTGCAGTAGAAATTCATTTTATAAAAGAGCAGCTTGAGATTAAGCCGCTGAATTAAGCCACCTGCATGAGCGGCCGTTAGTATTGAATGGCTAGCGACGCCGTTGATGCTATCCGTTAAAGTGTGTCATGTTGATGACATTGACGTGCCCGTTATGCGCAGGACGTTTTTTAAACGCCTCGCGATGAACGACTTCAAGAAGGAAGTGACTCTTGGCCAAAATTATTGTAGTGACCTCAGGTAAAGGGGGGGTCGGTAAAACTACCAGCGCAGCCGCTATTTCGACTGGACTTGCCTTGCGCGGCAAAAAAACGGTGGTAATTGATTTTGACGTTGGTCTGCGTAACCTTGACCTTATCATGGGCTGCGAACGCCGCGTTGTTTACGATCTAGTGAACGTTATTCAGGGGGAAGCAGGCCTTAACCAAGCGCTGATTCGCGACAAACGCGTTGAAAACCTGTTTATTTTGCCTGCTTCGCAAACTCGGGATAAAGATGCACTGACCAAAGAGGGGGTTGAACAGATACTGGAGCAGTTAAAAGAGGACTTTGACTTCATTTTGTGTGACTCGCCAGCAGGTATTGAGCGGGGGGCACAGCTAGCAATGTACTTCGCTGATGAAGCGATCGTTGTTACCAACCCTGAAGTATCCTCTGTGCGTGACTCTGACCGTATTCTCGGGTTGCTTGGCTCTAAAACTCGGCGCGCCGAGCAGAGTTTGGAGCCAGTTAAAGAGCACCTTTTAATTACTCGTTACAATCCTTTCCGTGTGACTTCTGGGGATATGCTAACCCTGGATGATATTCGTGAAATTCTTGCCATTGACCTACTTGGTTTGATTCCTGAGTCGGAAGCGGTACTACGTGCTTCTAACCAGGGTGTGCCAGTGACCCATGATGCATCAAGCGATGCCGGTCAGGCATACACGGATACTGTTTCACGGCTGCTTGGGGAAGAGATGCCGCTGCGTTTTCACGAACTGCAGCGCAAAGGTCTACTAAGCCGAATGTTTGGGGGTAGTCGTCGATGAAACTGCTGGAATTCTTGAAGCGTGAGCGCAAGAAATCCGCCTCGGTGGCCAAGGAACGTTTACAAATCATCGTGGCGCATCAGCGTAGCCAGCGTGGTCAACCCGACTACATGCCGCTACTGGAGCGCGAACTGCTAGAAGTGATCCGTCGTTACGTCCATGTGGACGACAACGCTATTCAAATTTCGCTAGATAGCGAAGATAACTGCTCGGTGCTTGAGCTAAACGTTACGTTGCCGAAAAGCTAACCACGCGAAGTGCCAGCCACGCTAATGTTCGCTACGTGACTGTTAGGTGTGCAGGAGGCAGGCTTAAGGGCGTGGCAGAGAGGCGGCGCGAGAGGCGGCGGTTGTGCTAGGCTTGGGGTTTTCATTGCTTAGCGGAGTGCTTCTTCATGGCGCCACCTAATGCCGCCCCTGCCAGTTTTCTTTGGCATGACTATGAGACATTCGGGGCTGACCCCCGTCGTGACCGGCCTGCTCAGTTTGCCGCGCTACGCACCGATGCCGAGCTAAATGAAATCGGCTCGCCTATCGAACTGTATTGCAAACCTGCCGATGACTATCTGCCCCATCCGGCGGCCTGTCTCATTACCGGCATTACGCCTCAAAAAGCTCAGCGTAAAGGTCTCCCCGAGGCTGAGTTTGCCCTTCAGGTACAAAACTGCATGGGGGAGCCGGGTACCTGCGTAGTGGGCTATAACAGCCTGCGTTTTGATGATGAAGTTTCCCGCCATCTGTTCTACCGTAACCTGCTCGACCCCTATGCCCGTGAATGGCAGAACGGTAACTCCCGCTGGGATTTAATCGACGTTGTGCGTGCCTTTTATGCGTTGCGCCCTGAGGGTATCGAGTGGCCACTTCGTGAAGATGGTGCGCCAAGTTTTAAACTTGAGCACTTAACGGCTGCTAATGGCATCGCCCACGAAGGTGCTCATGATGCGGTGGCGGATGTGCGCGCAACCATTGCCTTGGCTCGCCTGCTTAAAGCACGCAATCCAAAGTTATTTGATTATTTATTGGGGCTTAGGGGTAAGCGTGCCGTGGCTAAGCAACTTGATTTGCCTAGCGCTAAACCGCTTTTGCATATTTCCCGCCGCTACCCAGCCAGCCGCGGTTGTAGCGCGCTGGTGATGCCGTTGGCGGAGCATCCGACCAACCCCAATGGGGTGATCGTGTACGATCTTAGTGTTGACCCAAGTGACCTGCTTGCAATGAGTGCTGAGCAGATTCGTGAGCGGGTGTTTGTTAGTCGGCAGGATCTCTCCGAGGGAGAAACACGGATTCCGCTTAAGGTGATCCATATAAACCGCTGCCCAGTAGTGTTCCCTGCGACAGCGCTAAAAGATGTGGAAGGACCGCAGAAAGGTGAGTATGGCGTAATCGTTGAACGTTTGGGGCTAAATATGGAGGCCTGTCGCCGTCACTGGAAAACGTTGCGTGCTGCCAGCGGAGTGGCGCAGAAAGTGACAGAGGTGTTCAATGCGGCTTATGAGGATACGCCACACGATCCAGACTTGATGCTCTATTCCGGTAGCTTCTTTTCTGCCGCCGACCGCCAGCAGATGGAGCGTGTTCGGGCCATGGAGCCTTGGGATTTAGTTGGCCAGCGCTTTGCTTTTCAGGATCCACGCTTGGAGGAGATGCTATTCCGCTATCGCGCCCGTAGCTATCCAGAAACCCTAGAGGGTGAAGAGCGGGAGCTTTGGGAAGCGTTTCGCTGGACGCGGATCAACGATCCGGCCATCGCGGGTTTTACGCTAAAAGCATTTGCACGGGAAATTGAACGTTACAACCAGCAGTCGCTTACTGATCATGAGCGCCAAGTATTGGAAGAGTTGGTAATGTACGTTGAGTCGATGATGCCAGCCCAGGCATTTGATGCCTGAGCTGGCGGGCGCTCACTACTTAATCATTATCGGCTGTTTTAGGCAGGGGGGCGAGTGCTTCGCGATAGGCAGCAATATCGCTGGGCTCGTCGCCTGGATTAAAGCGAATATCCAACTGGTGTGACAGGAGAGAAGGCCATAGCGCTTGAATATCCTCGACGCTTACTTCTAAGGCAAGGGCTGCTAGCTGCTCGCGGCGGTCAAAGCGCACCTGCTCCAGAGCCGTTGCCTGCCAAAAACGATTGGCCATGCCTGACAGGCTGGTGTCGCGTTGGCGCAATCGGTCATGGAGGGCCTGGCGATGGGGGGCCAGCGCTTCATCGGTCAGTTGATCCAGTCGCTCACTTGCCATACCCATAAAGGCATCCATGCGTTCGGCAATGGTACTGCTATCGACATCAGGCGACTGCACAACGAGCACGAGGCCGGGTGCGTCAAGTAGCGGTAAATAGCCCGCATTGACGATATAGCCTAACTGCTCCTCAGTGCGAAGCTGCTGATAGAAGGGGGTGTCTAGCCACTGTGCCAAAACGCTTATAGTCGCCTGCTCTGCAGTGGTTTGGTTGCGCCCTTGTAGGTAGCGCATCACCAGCGACTCTTCTCGGTTGCTGTGAGGGTGAAGTACGCTCGCTTGGTCGTTCACGGCAAGAGGCGTTAGTTCGCCAATATCTTCGCGGGTTAAACGAGGCGTAAGAGCGTCGCGTATCAAGCTAGCCTGTTCACTTGCAAGCGCCGCATCCAGGTTACCAATGGCCATTGCATCTACATATAAGCCGTTCAAAAAACGCTTGCGGAAGTTTTCTAAGTGCTGGAGCTCCAAGCGCTGACTTGCATTAAACAGTTCGGCGCTAGACCACTGAGGGGTAAGCAGCGCCTCTCCTAGTGCACGGCTGGCCTGCCCATAAAGTGATGCTTGGGGAGCATTACGCCATTCGCGCTGTAGCTGGTAGCGCACGCGCTCAAAAGCGCTGGGCGAAATATGGGCTGTTTGCAACTGCTCAAGCGCTTGCTCAATGAGTGGTGTTTGACCGTCACGCCAGCCTGAGAACGACAGCGTGATGCCCCGTGAATGCGAGTAAGCGCTAAATGACTGTCCTGCAAGCCAAGCCGGGTAGAGTGACTCGTTTAAGCTGTCATTTAACCAACTTGCCAGTAAGCGGTTAAGTACGGCTTCTTCTGCGGAGTAGCTGGCGCTGGGATGTTGCAGGCTAACCCGCCATTCAACGCTTGGAGTGTTAAAGCGGGCATCCTGCATATGCCAAGCGGTAAACGATGGAGAGTCTACCAATACGCTGGGCTGCTCATCCTGACCCTCCAGCAGCGTTAAGTCGTTGGCGATAAATGGGTTTGGTTCAGGCAGTGCTAGGCCGCTGAGCGCTCGGCCGCGCTGTTTGGGCTGCTGTTCTCTCCACTGGGTGTTAAACCAGGGTGAGATTGTTTCGCTCTCGATATCGGGTGATGAGTAAAAGCGCAGCATATTATCGGGCGTTAGCGCGTCTAAATAGATCTGCTGGCGCTCACTATCCATACCATCCATACGATACGGCGCGTACTGTACATCTTCTACGGGGTAGCGCGAGAGGCTCATCGCCAAGCGAGTAGCTTCCTGCTGTGGTGCACCGTGTTGCTGGAAACGAAATGCCTGTTCGCTAAGGCTTTTCTGTTCTTCGTAGCGCCAATTATCTATCCCTTCCTCGCGAATTTGCTCAATGGCAGCAAACAGCGTGGCTTCGATGTCATCCAGTCGCTCAGCGCCAGCAGGCGTTAGGCTGATGGATATTGTGAACAGTGCATCTTTCCCGTCACCACGTCCTATGCCGGCAGAGAGTGCATCAGCCAGGCCAGCTTCACGCAGTACGGCAAGTAGGCTGCCATTGCCTTCATCGCCCAGTAAGTGTGAAATCAGTTGGGTCGGTTTGGTGCGATACTCGTCGGTAGGGTCGGGAATCGGGAAATAGAAACGCAGCTGGCGGCGATCCTGTAACGATTGGCGTTCGATATAGCGTGGCAGGGTATCGGCATCTACCAGTGGGGCATCAATAGTTGGCACGCTGAGGCCGTTATCCGGGATGTCGGCAAACCGTTCAACAACCCACTCCTCAAGAGTATCCAGTGATTGCGGTGCCACAATGGCCAAGTTCATTACATTGGCATCGTAGTGGCGGTGATAAAAGTCGATAACCCGTTCCCGTAGCGTTGCTTCGCCTTCGGGTGGGTTTGCCAGGGTATCACGGCTGCCAACAGCAAAGCCGGTTGTCGGGTTGTCGGCGTTTAAGAGCTGATTGAGTACGTCATTTTCACGGCGTGATTCATCACGTATGCGGGCCATATACTCTGAGTGAACAATGTTTCGCTCACTCTCAAGGTGATCGGCGTTAAACAGCGGCGAGAGGAAAAATTCGCTGAAGCGGTCCAGTGCACCAGGTAGTGCGGATGGCTCTACATCAAAAAAGTAGTTAGTGTCTTGCTGGGCGGTAAACGCATTGTGGGAACCGGCGTTGTCCGAAATATAGCTCTGGTAGGCATCTGACTCCGGGTAGGGCTCGGTGCCCAGGAACAGCATGTGTTCTAAAAAGTGTGTCAGTCCTTGTAGATCCTCGGGGTCCTGGGCACTACCCACACGAACGTTCATGGATGCGGCAGCTTTATCGGCATCAGGGTCGCTAACCAGTAGGGCTTGAAGGCCATTCTCAAGGGTAAGTACCCGATAATCACGGCTATCAAATGGGCTGACCGTCGGTGTAGTGACGTCAGCTATTGGCGTATCTTGAGCGAAAGCACTGGGCACGCACCAGGCTATGCTTACTACAACGCATGCAGTGGCTTGTCGTGCAAAGGGTGGGGCGAACATTTTATGAGGTCGCAACATTACAGCTCCTGTGACACAGCCCAGCGCAGCATCGGCCCGGTCGGATGAGCGCAGGACAATGACTGATAGGCAGGATTATTAACATGCTTTGATACCGGGAAAGCGCCTAACAGTTCCAGGGGCGCGGGGGTTAATAGCGCCTCAAGGTCGGTTAGTGCTGTGCTTGGGTCTAACCAGCGTGTTAACGCCTCCGGTGCAATAACTACGGGTAATCGGTCAGTAAGTGATGATAGACAGGCATTAGCCGGTACGCTGATCAGCGCTGTAGAGTCGGTAAAGGTGGTTAGTGTCGTGTGATAACGGCACCAAAGTGCCCCTAAAAAAAGAGGGGTTCGAGCAACATGGGTGACTAAGTAGGGTTGCTTGCTGCGTGGTTGCGTTTTCCAAATGTAAAAGCCGCTTACCGGTACCACGCAGCGACGGGCACTAAATGCCTCACTGAACATCGTACGTGACTTAAGTGTTTCCGCCCGAGCGCAGTGAGGGGCATGATCAAGCACCTTTAGCCAGGGCGGCGTCAGCCCCCAGAACAGTGGTTGTAAGCGATACTGCCCCCCTTCAAAGCGAATTGCGGATACAGGCTGTCGCGGTGCTAAATTGGGGGACTCAATCAGCGCTTCCGCGCTGCCAAGTGATGGCACAAGGCGCGAAAGCGATAGGCGTTGCACATGTAGGCGTCCCGTCATGCCTGTCTCCTCATGCTGAATTGCTGGAAAAAATAGCGGGATGGCGGGTGGCGAAAGAATACGTCGAATCGAATGTAGCGTTTTAGTGTCGAAAACAGTGTTCGATGTAAGGTATCCTATATTACCCCTTGCTCACGCTAAAGCGCGATGAGGCATTCTTTCCTGTTTGCCGTTGACCCGAAGAGATCGCCATGGCCCGTCCTAGACAGCATGCGCCCGATGCCCTCCACTTGCAGGTCATGCACGCTTGTGATGAGTGGCTGGCGAAACAGCCAGTCCATGGTTTATCACTGCGTGCCTTGGCTAGAGATGTAGGCTGTGCGCCCAGTACGCTGCTAAAACTGTATGGCAGCTTCAATAACTTATTACAGCACGTTAACGTCGAGACGTTGGCACGCTTGCAGCATACCATTACTAGTTTGGCCGCAGATGATCCTGAGCCATGGCTACGCGCGCTGGCGCATGCGTATTGGCATTTTGCAGAGCAGGACTGCTATCGTTGGCAGCTGCTATTTGATTACCCTCTAGCCCAGGAGGGTGAGTTGGATCAGCGTCAAAGCGACTTAATCGAAGCACTGTTTACTCAGGTTGAAACGTCGTTAAAACAGTATCAGCCAGCGCTTGATGACCTTGAGGCCCGTCGTTTGGGGCGCACCCTATGGGGTAGTGTTCATGGATTGGTGCAGCTGGGCTTGAATGAGCGGCTAGGCTATTGGCAGGGCCAACAGCTTAAAGTGGATGAGTTATTAGATCAGTTAATGAGTACCGTTCTAGCAGGCCTGCGCCACCGGGGGGCGAAGACGTGACATGGCCGGTTAAACTCGTTCGCCATGTACTGCGCAGCTTCATTTATGTAGCAATGCGCCTATGTTACCGCCTTAGTATCCATGGTCGTTATCACTTGCCTAAAAAAGGCGCTGCATTAGTGGTTTGTAACCACGTCAGTTTTATGGATGCGCTGGTGTTGGGCGGCGCTAGTCCCAGGCCGTTGCGGTTTGTGATGGATCAGCCTATTTTTGAGTCGCGCTGGCTTAAATGGTGGTTCCAGCTTGTCGGGGCAATCCCTATAGAATCGGAGCGGCATAGCCCAGGGGCGCTACGCCGTGCGCTGGATGATGTCAGTGATGCGCTGCGGCAAGGCGATATCGTTATGGTCTTTCCTGAAGGACGCCTTACCCCTGATGGTGAAATCCATACTTTTCGTCGCGGGCTAGAGGCCATACTGGCCCGTGACAATGTGCCAATTATTCCAGCTGGCCTCGCAGGCCTGTGGGGGTCTTGGACTTCTCACTATGGGGGCAAGGCGCTGAAGAAATGGCCTGTGCGTTTTCGTGCGCCGGTGTGCCTCCATTTCGGTCCACCTATTATGGCGCAAGAGGCGGGGGAGATGGTGTTGAGGCACTTTTTGGAAGCTCGGGTTCGGGCGCTTAAGGCGGCTGGCGATAACGAGATCGCCCACCGTTAGCCCATTAGCGACGAGGTAAGCGCTGTTTTTGCCAGCAGCGTGCAGAGGTGATCAGGTTGTCACGGATCTCCAGGATCTCCATGCGGATATTGCCAATCTGCAGGCTGGCGGGGCCCTCTGGAAAAGCCTCTAAATGTTCGAGTATTAATCCATTTAACGTCTTTGGGCCATCGGTAGGCAACTGCCAACCGAGCATTTTGTTGATGTCGCGAATATTCGCTGTGCCCTCGATAACGTGGCTGCCGTCGTCTTGCTGATGAATCTCTTCATCTTCTGAAACGTCGGTGGTGAACTCGCCAACAATTTCTTCCAAAATGTCCTCAAGAGTGACCAGGCCTTCCACATCGCCATACTCATCTACCACGATGCCAATGCGGCGCTTCTGTTTTTGAAAGTTAAGCAGTTGCGTATGCAGTGGCGTGGATTCCGGAATAAAGTAAGGCTCTCGAGCTTCTTGAACAATAGCGGCTTTGGTAACTTCGCTACGGGATAAAAAGCGTGCGGCGTTACGTAAATGCAGCATGCCGATGATGTTGTTAATGTCACCTTTATAGACAGGTAAACGGGTATGCTGACTGGTACGGATCTGGGTCAGGATATCTTCTAGAGGGTCATCTAGATCAATGCCCAATACTTCGTGCCGAGGCACCATGATGTCGTTTACCGTCACATTTTCAAGATCCAGTATTGATAGCAGCATGGCGCGGTGGCGATAAGGGATCAGTGTTCCTGCTTCATGGACCACTGTGCGTAGCTCGTCGCGGGTCAGACTGTCGCCGCCACTCTCAACGCTTTTAACCCCAACTAGTCGCAGCAGACCATTGGAGATTACGTTAACTAGCCAGACTAGCGGATAAAGCAGTTTCAGTAGTGGACCCAGGGCTACCGATGCTGGGTAAGCAATGCGCTCGGGCTTTATGGCTGCATAGGTTTTCGGGGTGACTTCCGCAAAGATAAGAATGGTGATTGTTAGTAGCGCGGTGGAAATGGCGGGGCCTGATACGTCGCCAAAAAAATGAATGGCAATAATAGTAGCAATGGATGCGGCTAGATTATTAACAAAGTTATTGCCGATCAGGATGACGCCTATCAAGCGGTCTGGGCGTGAGAGTAGCCGCAAAACCCGCTTGGCGCGGCGGTCACCGCTGTTGGCCTGATGGCTGAGTCGATAGCGATTAATCGACATCATGCCTGTCTCAGAGCTGGAGAAAAAGGCGGACAGCAGTATAAGTAAAGCTAGCAGGCCGAACAGTAACCCCAGGGGGAAGTCGTCGCTCAAGTCAAAAATTCCTTTATGGCGTATCAGGCTCGATATTTAGAAGGAGCGAGACAGTGTGTCAACACCTTCCTCCGCTAAGCTAACAGGCTTAGCGGTTGAGTAGAATTTCTAATACAAACTTGCTGCCGAAATAAGCCAGTATCAATAGTGCGCAGCCGCCTAGCGTCCAGCGCACGGCACGCATTCCTCGCCAACCAAACCGGTAGCGGCCAACTAACAGCGTGGTGAAAATAATCCACGCAGCCAGCGATAGGACGGTTTTATGCGCCAGATGCTGAGCGAAAAGATTGTCGAGGAAGATGAGTCCGCTGGCAATCGACAGTGTAAGTAGCAAAATCCCCGCCCACACTAGCTCAAATAGCACACGCTCCATCGTAGTGAGCGGCGGCAGCGACTGCACAATGCCGCGAATATGATGGTGACGCAGCGCTTGGTTTTGTAGGCCCACAAGAACCGCTTGCACGGCAGCAATTGCCAATACCGCAAACGCTAGTGCCGAGCTGGCTGCATGCAGGAAAATACCCGGGGTTAGGCCGTTATGGCTCCCCTGGCTAGGGAGCCAGGTGGCAAAGATCAGCGCGATGCCCGCCAAGGGGAATAGCACTATTCCTGCGTTAAGCACAGGCTTAAATAGGCTGGCCACCAACACCACATTGACTGCCACTGCCATTAACAGAGTGGCGCTTGTGGTGAAGCTAGGTAATAGCCCCGGCGCTTCGCCGACTAATTGGACCACTACTGGTATATGCAGTAACAGCCCAACCGCGCCTAGCAGGCGTACCATGCCTTGGCGGGGAGGGACCCGACGAAACAGAGTCATGCCTTGCCAAATGGCAGCGGCAATATAAACAACAAGAGCGATCGTGGCGAAAGGGAGCGCCTGCATGATGCTATCCGTGCGCCTTGCAGCGCGTTGCTGTGAAAATCGAACAACCTAAATACGTATAGCCTACTATAACTAATCACGGCGGCGTCGCACAGCCATGGATAGTCAACACTGTCACCATGGAGACTCACGCCGCGAGCGCGTATAATCGCTACCCACATTAGCCCGGTGTATTCGCCCGGCGACAGCGACGGAGGCAGAGGCCCCATGTTTCAGAATCTGAGCGAGCGTCTTTCCCAGACGTTGAAGTCGATTAAAGGCCAGGCACGGCTTACCGACGAGAATATTAAAGATACTCTGCGCGAGGTGCGTAAAGCACTGCTTGAGGCAGACGTTGCGCTGCCGGTAGTAAAGGAGTTCATCGAGCGCGTACGCGAGCGTGCGGTGGGCCAGGAGGTATCTAAGAGCCTTTCCCCTGGGCAGCAATTTGTCAAAATCGTCCAGCAAGAGCTGGAAGCGATCATGGGCGAGGCCAACGAAGGCCTGACGCTGAAAGGCTCGCCTGCTGTTGTGCTTATGGCTGGTTTGCAGGGTGCAGGTAAGACCACCTCTGTTGCCAAGCTGGCGCGTTACCTGCGCGAGCGCGAAAAGAAAAAAGTGCTGGTCGTCTCTGCCGACGTTTACCGCCCTGCGGCGATTGACCAGCTGGAGACGTTGGCCAAAGAGGTTAATGTCGACTTCTTCCCTTCGCGTTCTGATCAAAAGCCGGTCGATATTGCCACTGCGGCGATTAAACACGCCAAAATTCAGTTCCACGACGTGGTGCTGGTGGATACTGCTGGCCGGTTAGCCATCGACGAAGCAATGATGGCCGAAATACAGGCGCTGCATAAGGCGATTTCACCCGAGGAAACGCTGTTTGTGGTAGACGCCATGACCGGCCAGGACGCGGTGAATACAGCTAAGGCGTTTAATGAAGCGTTGCCGCTGACCGGTGTGATTCTCACCAAAGCTGATGGTGACGCCCGTGGTGGTGCCGCGCTTTCAGTGCGCCATGTTACCGGCAAGCCAATTAAGTTTATGGGGGTCGGCGAGAAAGTTGATGCCCTCGAACCCTTCCATCCTGATCGTGTTGCCTCGCGGATTCTTGGCATGGGCGACATGCTGTCGCTTATTGAAGAAGCTGAGCGCACGGTAGATAAGGATAAAGCCGCCAAACTTGCCAAAAAGGTCAAAAAGGGTGATGGCTTTGATCTGGAGGATTTTCGTGACCAGCTCCAGCAGCTCAAAAAGATGGGCGGTATGGGGGGGCTGTTAGGCAAGCTCCCAGGTATGGGGCAAATGGCTGAGTTAGCCCAAGGCCCTGGTCCTGAAAAAGAGCTTGGTAAACTGGAAGCGTTGATTAACTCCATGACGCCGAAAGAGCGCCGTGCGCCAGATATCATCAATGGTTCACGCAAACGCCGTATTGCGGCAGGTGCTGGGCTGCAAGTGCCTGATTTGAACCGCCTGCTGAAGCAGCACAAGCAGATGCAGAAAATGATGAAGAAGGCAGGCAAGAAAGGTGGCATGCAGAAAATGATGCGTGGTATGTCCGGCATGATGGGGGGAGGTGGCCCCGGCGGCCCAGGTGGCCCTGGAGGTATGGGTGGCATGGGTGGTCCCGGTGGTTTGCCTTGGCGCTAAAACCACTGGTAGCAGCCTGTGGGTGTTGGGCAAGGTTGACGGCCTGAGAGTTTTCTGGCTGTCAGGCTTTCCAAGTAGAGCGCATTTGCGTAGAATGCTGCCTCTTCATGTAAGGGTGATGGCAGCGCTATGCGCAAGTGTAGGCCAGTATTCTGCATTGAAGCGCTTAAAGTACTAAGCAATCACTGACATTATTAAACGTTGGTGATGACAGTACCCTGAAAACAGCATGATGAGTGTTCTGATAGCGATGTGCGCTATTTCACACTCTCGTAACCTCAACCGAAGGATAGTTATCGTATGGTTACCATTCGTTTGGCACGTGGTGGCGCCAAAAAGCGTCCCTTTTATCACCTGACTGTTACCGATTCTCGCAACGCCCGTGACGGTCGTTTCATCGAGCGTATCGGCTTCTTCAACCCGGTTGCCCGTGGTCAGGAAGAGCGTCTACGCGTTGATCTGGATCGTGTTACTCACTGGCAGAGCCAAGGCGCCCAGCTGTCTGGTCGTGTTGCTGAGCTTGTTAAAGAAGCACGTAAACAGGCTTAATCCTGTTATGACAGGTGCTGTTGCAGTTGGAGCTGTCGTCGATGACGCGTTTTGAAACTAGCCATACAGACGACGCACATGTGGTGCTTGGTAAGCTAACCAGCCCCCACGGGGTTAAAGGTTGGCTAAAGGTGTACTCCTATACCAGCCCCATGGACAGCATTTTGCAATACCCCGAATGGTGGGTGCGTCAAGGCGAAAGCCTAAAGCGGATGAGCATTGTTCAGGGGCGTCGGCAAGGTAAAGGTCTTGTGGTGCAACTAAAAGGTATTGATGACCGGACGGCAGCGGAAGCGCTGGCGCAAACGGAGATTCTAATGCCAAAAGAGGCACTGCCTACGCTTTCCGACGACGAGTATTATTGGCATGAGCTTGAAGGCTTAACGGTTTTCACTCAGTCAGGCGAGCGGTTAGGGCAGGTTAGTTACCTGTTTGAGACCGGCGCCAATGATGTCATGGTGGTGCGTGGTGATAATGACGCGATCGACAAGCGCGAGCGTCTGTTACCTTTTTTACCCGATGATGTGATTGTTGAGATCAGCCCTAAAGATGGCCGTATGGTTGTTAACTGGGATCCCGAGTTCTGAAAACAGGTTTAAAAACAGGTTTTGAAAAAAGCTTTGAATAAGCCGTCTTCGAACGAACTCACGGCAACTGACTCACCAGCATTAAATGGTGAAAAAGATGCGGAGCAAGTGCCTGCAATGTGGATCGGTGTGGTGTCGTTGTTTCCCGAGATGTTCGATGCTATTACGCAGCAAGGCGTAGTGGGTCGAGCAGTGGAGAAGCAGCGTATTACCCTGGAGTTTTGGAATCCACGTGACTACGCCACCGACCGCCACCGCAGTGTGGACGACCGCCCTTATGGCGGCGGCCCCGGTATGCTGATGAAGGTAGACACGTTACGTGCTGCTATCTTTGACGCTCGCCAGCGAGCAGAGCAGGCGACCGGCCAAACGCCTACTGTGATTTATCTTTCGCCCCAGGGGCGTAAGCTGGATCAACAGGGTGTCAAGTCACTAGCGTCAGCAGGCCCCTTAGTGGTGGTGGCTGGCCGCTATGAAGGTATTGACGAGCGTGTGGTGGAGAGTGACATCGACGAAGAGTGGTCAATTGGTGACTATGTGCTAAGCGGTGGTGAGCTGCCTGCAATGGTGCTGATTGATGCGGCGGCAAGGCTGGTGCCCGGTGTGTTGGGTCATCAGGATTCCGCTATCGAAGACTCGTTTAATGACGGCTTATTAGACTGCCCGCACTATACCCGTCCCGAGGTGATCGACGGGCGCCAAGTACCTGATGTGCTGCTTAGTGGTAATCACGCAGCCATTAAGCGTTGGCGATTAAAGCAGTCGTTAGGCCGGACATGGCAGCGCCGCCCTGATTTGTTGGCAGGTCGCCAGCTTGATGCCGAGCAGCAGCGGCTTCTTAACGAGTTTATCGAGGAACACGCTCTGTCCGCTTCTAGTTAATTAGAGCTAGTCGTTAACTAAAACTAGTTGTTAACTAAAGCTAGTTGTTAATTAAAACTAAGCAGGTCAGGGCGGCGGTGCAGGGCGCAGAGGCTAGTAGCCTACGTACCTGTGTCACCCATAACGACTCCCGCGTAGCTCGTTTCGAGCGCCGGGATCACGGTTTGCCCCTTCCACAACTGCGTGGCAAGCCACTACGTTATTTAGGAGTATCAAGATGAGCAGCAAGAACAAGGTGATCCAGGCGATCGAATCTGAGCAAATGACCAAAGAGATTCCGGCTTTTGCACCGGGCGACACTATTGTCGTTCAGGTAAAAGTTAAGGAAGGCACTCGCGAGCGTCTGCAGGCGTTTGAAGGTGTGGTCATCGGTAAGCGTAACCGTGGCCTGAACTCCGCGTTCACCGTACGTAAAATTTCTCACGGTGTTGGCGTTGAGCGTACCTTCCAGACTTACAGCCCGCTGGTTGACTCTATCGAAGTCAAGCGTCGCGGTGACGTTCGTCAAGCCAAACTGTACTACCTGCGCGAGCGCAGCGGCAAGTCTGCGCGTATCAAGGAAAAGCTGGCTTAATCGCCACTTTTTCACGGGCGCTTTGCGCCCGGATACTAAGGCCCCGTCTCCGCTCTGCGGGGCGGGGTTTTTGTTTGGGGAGCTACTCTCTTGAGACCATTAGCTTATGAGCGTGATTGATGCTTTTCTGGATGCCCTGTGGCTTGAGCAAGGGGCAAGCGATCATACGCTAGCGGCCTATAGGCGGGATTTAACCGCGTGGCAGCAGCAGCTTGAAAGTGAAGGAGAAACATTGCTAACCCCTTCGTCGCAACGCTTTGGTGAGTGGCTTGAGCTCCGCCGCGAGCAGGGCTATCAGTTGCGCAGCAATGCAAGGCTGCTCTCATCGCTGCGTAGCTTTTACCGCTGGGCGCGGTTATATGGGCATATTGCCAGCGATCCGCTCGCCGAGGTTACGCTACCTCCGGTACGGCCAAGTTTGCCAAATACCCTGGAAGAGGATGAGGTTGAACGCCTGCTGATGGCGCCGGACATAACTACGCCGCTGGGCGTTCGCGATCGCACTATGCTTGAGCTGCTGTACGCCTGTGGCTTACGAGTATCGGAACTTGTTGGACTGACTGGCGATGCGGTGAATCTACGCCAAGGGGTTGTGCGTGTGCGTGGTAAAGGCGACAAAGATCGCCTGGTGCCTATGGGGGAGGAAGCCATCGAGTGGTTATCCCGCTATATGGAAACCACAAGGCCAGCACTAATGCAGGACCCAACGCGGCCTGCGCTGTTTCCTGGGCGTGCGGACAAAGCCATGACACGGCAGACATTTTGGCACCGTATTAAAGCCCATGCTATTACAGCGGGCATTACCAGATCGTTGTCACCTCATACGTTGCGCCATGCGTTTGCGACACATTTATTGAATCATGGGGCCAATTTGCGGGTCGTACAGCTGCTGCTAGGTCACAGCGACCTATCCACAACGCAAATTTACACGCACGTTGCCCAGGCGCGCCTGGAGCACTTGCATGCTGAACACCACCCACGAGGTTGAAGATATAATGCGCCATCGTAAGACGCTCTTTTTAGGTAAAGCCCCTGTTTTTAAGTTACTTGCTCCTTGGTTAGTCGTCGCGGGTAGTTTTCTGCCAGCACTTGCCAGTGCTGATGTGATTGCTGAGCGGTTAGCCGAAAATCTAAGCGTCAGCGGTCATTCGATGCCGGTGAAACAGGTAAGTGCTACGCCAATGGAGGGGATTTACCATGTACGCCTAGAGAGCGGCGAATCCTTCTACTCCAATGCGGATGGCAGCCATTTTTTGGTAGGGGACCTCTACCAAAATGGGGATAATGGCTTGGTTAACTTGACCGAGCAGGCGCGTAACCAGGAGCGTGCTGCTGCGCTTGCTGCCGTGCCGGACAGCGAGCGGGTGGTTTTTCAAGGCATGGGGGAGCCAAAAGCGACGATTGTCGTGTTCACCGACCCCTCTTGCCCTTACTGTGTGCGGCTACATGAGAGTGTGCCAGCGCTTAATGAGCTAGGGATTGCTGTCCACTATATGGCGTTTCCCCGTGCAGGCATGGGTAGCGCGGCAGCAACATCGCTAGAGCAAGTGTGGTGTTCCGACAACCCTAGTGAGGCCATGAATCAGGTCAAGCAGGGCCAGACGCTTTCAAACTCGGCACGTTGCGATAACCCGGTTAGCGGGCAGTACGAATTGGGGATGGCACTAGGAGTGCAAGGTACTCCGGCGATCATATTGCCTGACGGGCAGTTGATTCCTGGTTTTGTACCCCCCGAGCGGCTTGTTGCCATGTTAGGCTTGGAAGATGAATAACGTCACCTCAAGTGACGAATGATAATGCTGAGACACTGATCGACAAAGCGGCGCTTTTGGGTGCCCATCACGAAAGGGGAAGTATTTTGAAACCGGTAAGAGTAGGCATTTGTGGGCTAGGTACAGTCGGCGGCGGTACGTTCAATGTATTAACGCGTAATGCGGATGATATTAGCCGCCGTGCGGGCCGCCCGATTGTGATTGAGCAGGTTGCCCACCGCAGCATTCATCCTGACTGCGATATTACCGGCATTAATGCCACTTCAGATGTCTTCGAAGTGGCGAACAACCCCAACGTAGATGTATTGGTTGAGCTGATTGGCGGCTACGATATTGCGCGTGAGTTGGTGTTGGCGGCCATCGCGAACGGTAAACATGTGGTCACCGCTAATAAAGCGCTGATTGCTGTTCACGGTAACGAAATTTTCCGCGCAGCCCATGAGAAGGGCGTGATTGTCGCCTTTGAAGCCGCGGTAGCCGGTGGCATCCCCGTTATTAAATCGCTGCGTGAAGGCTTAGGTGCGAACCGCATTGAGTGGGTGGCAGGCATTATCAACGGTACCGGTAACTATATTCTTACGCATATGCGCGATGAGGGCCGTGCCTTTGAAGACGTGCTCGCAGAAGCCCAGGCGCTGGGTTACGCCGAGTCCGATCCCACCTTTGATGTGGAAGGCATCGATGCTGCCCACAAGCTCACAATCCTAGCGTCCATTGCCTACGGCGTGCCGCTCCAGTTTGAGAAAGCCTTTACTGAAGGTATCTCACGCATTACTGCTGAAGATGTTGAGCAAGCAGACAACCTAGGCTACGTAATTAAGCACCTAGGCATCTCTAAACGTACCGACCAAGGCCTTGAGCTGCGGGTTCACCCGACGCTAATTCCTAAAGAGCGTCTATTGGCCAATGTACATGGTGTCAAAAATGCTATTGCGGTAATGGGCGATGCGGTTGGTCCAACGCTTTACTACGGCGCCGGCGCCGGCGCTGAGCCGACAGCATCGGCAGTTGTTGCCGACCTGCTGGATGTGGCGCGGGACATTACCACTGACCATCATTACCGGGTGCCGTACTTGGCGTTTAGCGGTATTGATGAAGACGTGAGCCAGTTGCCCATCATGCCGATGGAAGAGATCACGACGGCTTACTATTTGCGTCTACTCGCAGTAGACCGGCCCGGTGTATTGGCGCGGGTGGCGACGATTCTTGCCGAGCAGGGCATTTCTATCGAAGCACTGATTCAGAAAGAAGCGACAGAAGGCGAATTAGTGCCGATCATCCTGCTGACTCACCGCACTAAAGAGAAGCAGATGAACGAAGCGATCCGCGAGATCGAATCCATGGCCGATATTGCTGGCCCCTTGACTCGGATTCGCGTTGAAAGCCTGGACGAAGGAGAGTAACCCCATGCGCTACATCAGCACTCGCGGGCAGGCACCCGCACTCTCCTTTGAGGAGGTAGTGTTAACTGGTATGGCCAGCGACGGCGGGCTTTATGTGCCGGAAACGTTGCCCCAGTTTTCTAAAGAAGAGCTGGCCAGCATGGCCGGGCTCTCTTATGCAGAGATTGCTTTTCGGGTCATGAAACCATTTGTAAATGGTGAAATTGACGACGATACGTTCCGCCGTTTGGTGACCGAGGCCTATGCTACTTTTAACCACGACGCTGTCGTGCCGTTAAAGCAGCTTGATGCCAATCACTTTTTATTGGAGCAGTTCCACGGCCCGACGCTGGCGTTTAAGGATGTCGCACTGCAGCTGCTAGGACGCCTGCTGGATCACTTCCTGAAAAAGCGCGGCGAGCGCGCGGTAATTATGGGAGCGACGTCCGGTGATACTGGCTCAGCGGCCATTGAAGGGTGTCGCCACTGCGATAACCTGGATATTTTTATTCTCCACCCGCACAACCGTGTCTCGGAAGTACAGCGCCGCCAGATGACCTCGGTGTTGGCCAACAATGTCTTTAACATTGCTATTGAAGGCAACTTCGACGATGCCCAGGCGATGGTCAAGGCAAGCTTTGCTAACCAAGACTTCCTCAATGGCACGCGTCTGGTCGCAGTGAACTCGATCAACTGGGCGCGCATTATGGCGCAGATCGTTTACTACATTGCATCAGGCGTTGCGCTGGGAGCTCCTCAGCGTGAAGTCAGCTTCTGCGTTCCATCGGCCAACTTTGGCAATGTGTTTGCTGGTTATATGGCTTACAAAATGGGCCTACCAGTGAAGCAGTTTATTATTGCCACTAACGCCAACGATATTCTGCATCGCACGTTAGCGGCTAATGACTTCTCGAAAAAAGAGTTGGCGGCGACACTGGCGCCCTCGATGGATATCGTTGTCTCGTCAAACTTTGAGCGCCTGCTATTTGATGCCTATGACCGCGACGGGGCTGCTGTAGCAGCGCTGTTGGAGCGCTTCCAGCAGGAACCCACCGCACTGGCCGATGCACCGCTGGCCAAGCTGCGTGAAAAATTTGCCAGCCATAGCGTCGACGACACAACCATTCTGGAGGTCATTCGCGAAGCTCACCACCGTACCGGGGAGATTCTTGACCCGCATACGGCCACCGGTTACCGCGCTGCCGAGCGTGCACGCGTAGATACGACGACGCCAGTGATTACCCTAGCCACCGCTCACCCGGCGAAATTTGCCGAAGCGGTGGTCAAAGCAGGCTTCCAAGGTGTGCCGTTGCCTACGCACATGAATGATCTGCTGGAGCGCGAAGAGCGCTACACGGTACTGCCTGCTGAGCTGAGTGCGGTTCAGCAGTTTGTCGCTGACAATCGGCGCTGAGGCGTCATGGCCGACGAGTCAACACTAACCATCCAGCAGAACGCCAGTCATCCTCGCTTAGAGCCTCGTCCAGTGGACGAGGCTGTTTATGCGCGTGCCCAGGCGGAGGGGTTAAGCGAGCTACAGGCGCGGTTGTTAGCTTCGCGTCTACCGGGCTATGAAGGAGAGCTGGCCCCATTGGTATCGCCTAGCCTGCGCTATTTGGTGCACCCGGAAAAGCTAGCCGATAGCCGCCGTGCCGCTGAGCGTATCGCTCAGGCAGTGGCAGAAGGGGAGTCCATCGGTATTCTTACCGATTACGATGTGGACGGTATTACCTCCCATGTGGTGATTCGGCGCACCCTGGTGGAGCTATTTGGCGTACCTGAATACAAATTGCATAGCTTGATTGGTCACCGTATTCACGATGGCTATGGCATCAGCTTGCCACTTGTGGAGCGCACACTTAGCTTAAAACCGCAGCCCACGTTGGTGATTACCGCTGATTGCGGAAGCTCTGACGAGCCGCGTATTGCGCGCTTAAAAGCAGCGGGTATCGATGTGGTGGTTAGCGACCATCACGCGCTGCCGCTGGAAGGCCCACCACCTTCTGCTTATGCCTGTGTTAACCCCACCCGTCTTGACTGCGAGTACCCGGATAAAACGATCGCCGGGTGCATGGTGGCATGGCTATTAATGTCGCTTGCCCGTGGCGTATTAATTGAATGGGGAGCGCTGCCAGACGCTACACCGAAGTTGTCGCCATGGCTCTCCTACGTGGCGCTTGGCACTGTGGCTGACTGTGTCTCACTGGGAGGCAGTCCTGCCAACCGAGCGGTGGTTAACTATGGTTTAACGTTGATAAACCGCATGGATGCCGCCTGCTGGCGTGCCATGGCTGCGCGGCTTGGCGCAGATAGCGTGCCGTTTAACGCTGAAACGCTGGCGTTCCAAATGGGGCCGAGAATTAACGCTCGCTCGCGGTTAGATGATCCTTACGCAGCACTGCACTTTATGCTGGCAGAGAGCGATGGCGTGGCTAACCGGCAGTTAGAAGTGCTTGATCAGGATAACCAATCCCGCAAGGCGATTGAGGCGGATATGGCTGAAGAAGCGCGCACCCTGGCCGCATCAGCCCTGGATGCCAATGAGCCTGCGGTGATAGTCCTGTTGGAAGATGGTCACCCCGGTGTACAAGGCATTGTCGCTTCACGCTTGGTTCAGGCCTACGGCCGCCCAGCTGTAGTGTTAACCCGAGCAGCAGCGCCTAACATGCTGACCGGCTCAGGTCGCTCCATTGAAGGCCTGCATCTAAGAGATGCCCTACAGCGCACCTTTGAGCTTGCTCCTGAGGCGCTGCCACGTTTTGGTGGCCACAGTGGTGCTGCTGGAGTAGGCGTGCCGCGGGAGCAGCTGGCAGCCTTTAAAGCCGCTTTTTTGCAGGCGGTAGGTGAGCAACTTGGTGAGACGCCTCTCTACCCAAGACTCTGGACCGATGGAGAGCTCTCCACTTCCCAACTATCGCTGGCAACCCTTGTAGAGATCGAAGCGCTTGGCCCTTACGGACGGGAGTTTGACCCACCGCTATTTGAAGGACGCTTTATCGTGGAAGCACTGCGCCCGGTAGGGGCCGAAGGCTCTCACTTGATGATGGAGCTTTCCATGGGCGCAGTGACCAGCAAGGCGATTTGGTTTCGAGCACTAACACCAGGGGAGCTGCCCTCATTTGACGTGGGCGACACCCTGCATTGTGCCTATAAGCTTAATCGTAACCGTTGGCGGGGCCGGGAAGCGCTGCAGCTGATGGTGGAGCATGCTAGCCCGGTTTAAGCTATGGCTGAAAGCGCGCTGATTTTTCATATAAAACCAGCGAAGTCTTGTGGTTTCAGTGTTTTTTAAGTGCCTGTAATTTCAATTTTTTTAATTTCAATGCTCAGGTAAGGACGCAGCTACGCGTATGGAAGACTTTCCCCAAGATCCTCATAGACCCTATGAGGACATTATGGCGATGCTACTCGGTACGCTATTCGTTGCACTGGGTGTGGCATTTTACACCCAGGCCGTACTTATTACCGGTAGCACGGCAGGTATTGCACTACTACTAAACTACGTCACCGGCTGGGGATTTGGGGTCTGGTTTTTTGCCATTAATCTGCCGTTTTACTATTTGGCGATTAAGCGCATGGGGTGGAGCTTTACGCTGCGCACATTTGCAGCGATTGGCTTGGTATCGCTATTCTCCGAGCTAACCCAAGGCTGGGTGCAGTTTGCCAATGTGCCTTCGCTCTACGCTGCATTAATGGGCGGCGCGCTGATGGGAATGGGTATGTTAATGCTCTTTCGCCACCGTACCAGCTTGGGTGGGATCAATATTCTTGCGCTTTACCTGCAAGAAAAGCATGGCCTGCGGGCAGGCTACGTGCAGTTGGGGATCGATGCGCTCATTTTGTTGGTGGCGCTTACCCAGCTACCGCTAGACCGCGTGGGTTACTCGGTGCTGGGCGCGCTTACGCTGAATTTAATTATTGCCCTGAACCACAAGCCTGGGCGTTATATCGGGGTTAGCTAGAGAGGCTCAGCTAAGCCAAAACCACCACACGATAGCGACGATTAGGCCAAGGCCTGCGAGATTAACCAATAAGCTCATAAGGCCTCCTGTTGAACGGGTTTCCACAGCCGTAGGCGGTTGGCGTTGCTGACTACGGTGATGGATGACAATGACATTGCTACCCCAGCGATAATCGGTGATAGCAGCATGCCGGTAAATGGATAGAGCACGCCTGCGGCAATTGGGATACATAGCACGTTATAGCCAAAAGCGCCGACCAGATTCTGCTTGATATTGGAGAGTGTTGCCCGACTAAGCTCAATGGCTGTGGCGACACCATGCAGCGAGCTGCGCATCAGGGTAATCCCTGCGCTTTCCATCGCGATGTCAGTGCCCTGGCCAATGGCAAAGCCTACGTTGGCGCGAGCCAGAGCTGGGGCGTCGTTAATACCGTCACCCACCATGCCCACTACTTCTCCCGCCTGCTGACGACGCTCGATTTCTGCATGTTTATCATCCGGTGTCATGCCTGCTTTAAAATCCTGGATACCCACTTCCTGGGCTACGGCGGCGGCAGTGTGTTCGTTATCACCGGTGAGCATTACTACCGTTAAGCCATCATCCTGTAAGCGTTTTACCGCTGCCGCAGCATCCGCACGCAGTGGGTCGCTAATACCGAATAACGCGGCAAGTTCACCGTTAACCGCGAGATATACCAGCGAGCGAGCCTGCGCTTCTAACTGGCGAACACTCTGTTCGGCAGGAGATAGGCTTACGCCAGCTTCTTCTAGCAAGCGGGCGTTCCCCAGCAGCAGTACATCGCCGGTTTGGGTAGTGCCCTTTACGCCACCGCCAGTTACGCTCTCAAATGCTGTCAGCATTTCGGCAGAGGCGTGATGCTCTTCGGCATAGGCGGTTAGCGTATTCGCCAGGGGGTGCTCCGAGCGGCTTTCCAGCGCAGCTACCCAGGCCAGCACTTGGGTTGAGTTTTCGTGAAGCATCGTGGCATCGGTGACACGGGGTTTGCCCTCAGTGAGTGTGCCGGTTTTATCAACCACCAGAGTTGTCAGCCTGCTGGCGGTTTGCAGTGCTTCACCACTGCGTACCAGCACGCCGTTCTCGGCTGCTTTGCCTACCCCAATCATGGTGGAGATTGGCGTTGCCAAACCCAAGGCACAGGGGCAGGCTATAATCAGGACGGTGGTGGCGGTTACCAACATGTGAATCACTACCGGCACGGGACCGAAGTTGTACCAGGCTAGCGCCGTTAGTACTGCAATGATCATGACGCTAGGAACAAAAATTCCCGATACCTTATCGGCTAGCTCACCAATCGGCGGGCGTGAGTTTTGCGCACTAGCTACCTGTTCGGTAATGCGCCCAAGGCGGGTGTCGCTGCCCACGCGGGTGGCGCGATAAACCAGGCTGCCATTGCCGTTAATCGTACCTGCGCTAACCTCATCGCCAGCAGATTTGTGAACAGGCAACGGCTCGCCGGTGAGCATGGATTCATCGATATAGCTTTGGCCGTCGAGCACAACGCCATCCACAGGCAGGCGCTCCCCTGGGCGTACGCGCAGATGATCATCCAGAGTAACGTCGTCAATAGGCACTTCCTGCTCTTGGCCACTGCGAATCACTCGGGCGGTTTTTTCCTGCAAATCGAGTAACCGTTTTAAAGCACTGCTAGTACGACCGCGAGCACGGAGCTCCAAGGCGTTGCCTAACAGGATAAGCCCGATAATCATGGCGGATGCTTCAAAATAGATACCGTGAGCTACCTCTGGCAGCCATGGTGCGAACAGCACCACTGCCATTGAGTAGAGCCAAGCGGTACCGGTGCCCATCGCCACCAGTGTGTCCATATTGGCTTGGTGGTACTTAAACTGCTTCCAGGCGTTGGTAAAAAAATGCCGCCCTGGAAAAGCCAGAATACCTAGCGCGAGTAAACCCACTAGCAGCCAATAAATGCGCCCAACGCCCATGGGGTGGGGATGGTAAAAAAACATGCTCAGCATTAGCGGGATGGCGAGGGCTAGCGACAGAGCACTGCCTCGCAGGCGTTGATGATAGGTGATCGCTTCTTGAGCTTCGCGGGTGCGTTCGGCCTCGCGCATATCTACAATGGGTTCGGCGCTATAGCCTGCCGCCGCGACGGCTTCAATGAGTGTCTCGCGCTCAGCGCTACCCGTGACCTGGGCTGTATGGGTGCCAAAATTTACCGAGGCAGCGGTAACACCTGAGGTGTTAACAAGTGCCTTCTCAACGCTTTTTACGCAGCCTGCGCAGGTCATGCCGCTAATCAGCAAGCGCTGAAGGGGAGGCCTGTTGGATGATGTGTGTTCGGTGACCTTCTCGACGGCATGGTTAACGGGATCTGCAGTCTCAGGAGGAGTGGGAGAGTGATCGCCAGGTGGATATCCTGCTTCGTGTAGTGCTCTGTCTAGCGACTCGCTCTCTAACGTACTGATGACCTCAAGACGCTTGTCCGCAGGGATACCTTCTACCTGAGCGCCGGGATCTATGGCGTGAATGGCCTCACGCATACGCTTTACGCAGCCCTGGCAGTTCATGCCGGGCACGGTACGTATCAGCGTTTGTGACTGCTCGGTTTCGCTATGCATGATGCCTCCTCTGGAAAGCTTTCAATTAAACGACATAGGCTGTGGCCATCTGGGGTGCCGTCCGGCATCTCCTGCCAACTTTCCAGTGCTTGCTCCATACGCTGGGCAAGCGCTTCCAGCTCAGCAATTCGCGCACGAATCTGTGGTAGCCGGTTAGCAAGCAGGTCGCGTACCAATGGACAAGGGGAATCTCCTTGATCGGCATGAGCCAGGATGTCGCGAATTTCCGCTACGCTAAAACCGAGCTTGCGCGCCCGCTGAATAAAGTGAAGTCGCTCAAGGTCGGTAACTGAATATAGCTGGTAGCCATTGTCAGGGTGACGAGTTGGCGCTAACAACCCTTCTCGGGTGTAGTGGCGCACCGTTTCAGCGGTAACGCCCCCACGCTTGGCTAGGTCGCTAACTTTTATAGTGGCTGTTTGCATAACACCCTCACCGTTCAAAAACTAAGCTATGGTAAGTGTAAAACCTATAGGTTACCCATAGGTCAAGCAGTGTCTAAGGCTGGTTTGAAAATCAATAAAACACTGATTTAAAACGGTCGTACGACTAATGTATAAGCAAGAAACGAAATAAAACGCTCGTTTGCCCTTGAATCAAACCGGACATTAGGCCAAAACTGACGTGTAAGAAAGACGTGCAAGGTGATGTGCAAAAACAACGAGGGTGGATGGCACTATCTGCCGGATCATTGGGAAAAGAGGCCCACTATGAATAATAACTTTAAAAAGCTCACTCTGGCGGCCGCAGTATCAGCGGTGGCATTCGCAAGCCAAGCTAACGCAGGCGGATACCAAATTAACGAGCAGAGCGTAAGCGGTCAGGGGTATGGTCACGCAGGCCGTAGCTCCAACGTCAACGATGCAACCATTGTATTTGGTAACCCAGCAGGGATGTCGTTCCTCGATCGTGCACAGATCACGGCGGGGGGGACGTACCTAAATGTAAACAGTTCTATCTCGAACGCCCAGGCAACACAAAGTAGCCCGGCCATTTCGCAAGCAACGGGCGGGTTGACCGATACACTGCCAGTGGCAGGAACCAACGATGGTGATATGGTGCCGGGAACGCTAGTTCCATTTGCATTTTATGCCCACCCAGTTAATGAGCGATTAGCGTTTGGCTTTGGTGTCTATGCCCCTTTCGGCTCGAAAACCGATTATGAAGATAGCTTTCAGGGGCGCAATCAAGGCAACTATACCGAAGTTAGGGTAGTGTCGGCTCAGCCTACGGTCTCTTACCGCTTTAATGAGCAATGGGGCGTAGGGGTTGGTTTAACCTACAACCGTGTGGATGGTGAACTGCGCCGCCAAGTGCCTATAGCAACGCCTCTGGGCCTTTCCGAAGTAGATTCGCGGGTTGAGGGTGACGATGAGGCGTGGGGTTATAACCTGGGGGTGATTTATCAACCTGTACCAGAAACAACCTTCGGTTTAACCTACCGCTCAAAGGTTGATTACACTCTTGAAGGAGACTTTACAGCAAGCTCTCCTGTGCTTGATCAGTTGGGCATAGGGACCATTACTGACAAAGCCTCTCTGGATTTAACAACGCCTGAAACGGTTAACTTCTCGCTCACCCAGCAAATGAGTGATGATCTCAAGCTAATGTTTGGTGTTTCATGGGCGCGTTGGAGCCGCTTTGACCAGATTTTAGTGACCGGTGATGAGCGAGGTGTGGTCACCAACGAGCAGCAGAATTACTCGAACGCATGGGCATTTTCAACCGGTGGCGAGTATCAGTTAATGCCTACTCTGGCGCTGCGCGCAGGGGTGACGCTTGATTTTACGCCGACTCAGGATGCTACCCGAAGCGTACGTATTCCGTCAGATGATCGCCGTATCTTCTCAATCGGTGCGGGCTGGAGCCCAACACCTGACCTTACCTTAGACTTTGCTTACTCTTATCTTACCGAGCGTGGCACCCACGTTAACCAAAGCAAAACGGATAGCTTCACTGTGGCAGGCCAGCAAACGCCACCTATTACCTCTAACTACTCAGCTGATTACAAAAACGAAGCCCACGGCTTCGGCGCGCAGCTCACCTATCGTTTCTAATTGACAGGACGTTAATAGTTACAGATTGAATATCGTTACTGACAGACTAACCCGGCCTCGGCCGGGTTTTTTGTATTCGTACGGTTTTTACACAGTGGTCATCCTCGCTGGATGGGTGCGGTAAGCGCTAGGTTTCGTTACAATGCGCCTCAGAATTCCGCCGCTGGCTTGGCTGGCACCTGCTCTTTCAGGAGTGGTGCGCAGTCATCCCCGCGGCGCCTGTCTCTTTTGAACCGTGCGGTACTGACCAAGGCTAGGGCGATCCATGTTGGAAACTAACCCGATTCATAACCAGATCAAGGACCTGTCTGAGCGGACAGATGTTCTTAGGGGGTATCTTTGACTATGCCGAGCGTAAAGATCGGCTAGAAGAAGTTTCCCGTGAGCTAGAAGACCCCAACGTCTGGAATGACCCCGATTACGCCCAGAAACTGGGTAAAGAGCGTGCCTCTCTCGAAGCCATAGTGGCGACCATTGACGAGCTTGATCAAGGCTTGGCCGATAGCCGTGACCTACTAGAGCTCGCCGAGATGGAAGATGATGAAGGCACCGTTGACGAAGTGCGCAAAGAGCTTGATAGCCTGCAAGTGGCGCTAGAGAAGCTTGAGTTTCGCCGCATGTTTTCTGGTGAAATGGATCAGAATAACGCCTATCTTGATATCCAGTCGGGTTCTGGCGGCACAGAAGCTCAAGATTGGGCGAATATTCTGCTGCGGATGTACCTGCGCTGGGCGGAGAGCCACGGTTTTAAAGCTGAGATTATCGAAATTTCCGCAGGCGAAGTTGCTGGTATTAAATCGGCGTCGCTGCATATTCAAGGCGACTACGCCTTTGGTTGGCTACGTACTGAAACCGGTGTTCACCGCTTGGTGCGTAAAAGTCCATTTGATTCTGGTGGCCGTCGGCATACCTCGTTTGCCTCCGTCTTTTTGTCGCCGGAAATCGACGATAGCTTTGAAGTCGAAATTAACCCTTCAGACCTGCGGGTAGACACTTACCGCTCCAGTGGTGCTGGTGGTCAGCACGTTAACACCACCGATTCAGCGGTGCGTATTACCCACGAGCCTAGCGGCATTGTGGTGGCGTGTCAGAACCAACGTAGTCAGCACGCTAACCGCGACTTCGCCATGAAGCAGTTAAAAGCGAAGCTGTGGGAACACGAAATGCAAAAGCGCAATGCGGCCAAGCAGGAAGCGGAGGACTCTAAAGCCGATATTGGCTGGGGTAGCCAAATTCGCTCTTATGTACTGGACGATCAGCGTATTAAAGACCTGCGTACCGGCGTGCAGTCCAGTAACTGCGATAAAGTGCTCGACGGTGATTTAGACCAGTTTATCGTCGCCAGCCTGAAGCAGGGTTTGTAATCTTTTTAGCGTTTGAACATGAATAGGGTGCCCGATGGCTAACCAAGACGCGTCTTCTGCAGAAAACGAAAACCACCTGATTGCTGAGCGCCGCGCGAAGCTCGCGGCTCACCGTGAGCGTACGGCTGAGCAGGGTAAGAGCGCTTTCCCGAACGACTTCCGCCGCGACAGCTTAACCAGCGAGTTGCAAAATCTGCTGGGCGAAAAAGAGAAAGCGGAACTGGAAGCGCTTGACCATTATGCGTCAGTGGCAGGGCGTGTCATGCGTAAGCGGGGCCCCTTTATCGTGATTCAGGATGTGGCCGGCCAGATCCAGCTCTACGTAGATAAAAAGGGACTGCCTGAAGACGTACTGGAGGACATCAAAGGTTGGGATATTGGCGATATTGTTGCCGCTCGAGGCCCTGTGCATAAATCGGGCAAAGGTGACTTGTACGTCATGATGGTGGAAGCACAGCTACTCACCAAGAGCCTGCGCCCGCTGCCCGATAAGTTTCATGGTTTGACGGACCAGGAGGCGCGCTACCGCCAGCGCTATGTTGACCTGATTATGAATCCGCAGTCTCGTAAAGTGTTTGAGACTCGGGCAGCGGTAATCAGCTCCATGCGACGCTTCTTTGAAGCCCGTGGTTTTATGGAAGTTGAAACACCAATGCTGCAGCCAATTCCTGGCGGTGCTGCGGCTCGGCCGTTTATTACCCACCACAATGCGCTGGATATTGATATGTACCTGCGTATTGCTCCTGAGCTTTACCTCAAGCGCCTAGTGGTGGGCGGGTTTGAAAAAGTTTTTGAAATTAATCGTAATTTCCGTAATGAAGGACTGTCCACTCGACATAACCCCGAGTTTACGATGGTTGAGTTCTATTGGGCATACGCAGACTATCGCGACCTGCTTGATATGACTGAAGCGATGCTGCGCACGGCAGCGCAAGAAGTGCTGGGTACTACTACCATTGTCTATCAAGGCGCCAGCTATGACTTCGGCAAGCCTTTTAATCGCCTGACGCTGCGCCAGTCAATTCTTGATCACGGTGATGGCATCAGCGATGCTGATCTGGATACGCTGGACGCAGCACGGGCAGCGGCCGAAAAGCTCGGCATCAAGGTCAAAGAGAGCTGGGGGCTAGGCAAAGTTCAGACCGAGATCTTCGAAGAGGTGGCCGAGCACAAGCTGGATCAGCCGACGTTCATTACCGAGTACCCGGCGGAAGTCAGCCCGTTGGCACGCCGCAACGACGCCAATCCCTTTGTCACTGACCGCTTTGAGTTTTTCGTGGGTGGTCGAGAAATCGCCAATGGTTTCTCGGAGCTTAATGATGCTGAAGACCAGGCCGAGCGTTTCCGCGAGCAGGCTGCTGAAAAAGATGCTGGCGACTTGGAGGCTATGTACTACGATGCCGACTACGTGCGTGCGCTTGAGTACGGCATGCCACCTACGGCAGGTGAGGGCATTGGTATTGATCGTTTAGTGATGCTATTTACCGATAGCCCTTCCATTCGCGATGTGCTGTTGTTCCCGGCAATGCGCCCCGAGGTGGATTAAATTCAGCTAACTGTGTGGTTGCGGACGAAAAATTGGTAAGGGCGTGATTTAGCGCCCATAATGGTCAACGTTTCGACGGCGAGGAGAATCCCATGAAACTGCTAAATCGCTCTGCCCTGAGCGTCAGGCCGACCCAGACCTTCGTGGACTGGATCAATGCGCTCGAACCCACCATGGGAGACGACGACCTGACCCTGGACGACGTCGAACGTGAAAGCACGGTGTATCTCATTCCTGAAATGGATACCCCTGAAGCGCTGGAGACCTTTGTTCGCGAACGCCACGTAGAAATCCTCGAAACCGAGCTGCGTGCTTGGGAAGAGGATGAGCGCCAGTGGCCGGAAAAGCTTGATTGGTCGCTGTTTCAGGACTTCTTGCGCATTGAGCACAGTTATCTAGCGATTGACCTGGACGACGAAACCGCCCTGGAAATATCAGAGGTTGAAGATGCGCTTCTGCTCGACAACGAACAAGATTAGCGTGCTATTATTTTAGTGTAAGCGCATCGTAAAACCGGCTTAGGCCGGTTTTACTGTTTTTAAGGGGGCTGTTTGGGAACTGACTACCATGCGACTGTTTGAAACCCGCCCAGGTGACGATGGCCTGCCAGGGCCAGAGCGTGCGCTGGCGGTATTAGCGTTGGTCACCGGAACGCTGATGGCGGTGGTTGATACCACTATGATCAATTTGGCCCTTCCAACCATTGCCGCTGACCTAAATGTATCCGCCTCTAGAGCCGTATGGATTACCAACTTATTTCAGGTCGTGTGTGCGGCGTTCCTGTTGGTGTTTGCTGGTATTAGTGAGCTCATTACCCGCAGGCGGCTCTATTTATTTGGCTTAGCCACTTTTGTCGTGGCGGCACTTGGCGCGGCACTTTCGCGTAATTTAGAAACGCTGCTGGTGTTTCGCGCCCTGCAAGGGTTGGGGGCGGCGGCTACGCTCTCCATCGGGCCGTCGCTGTATCGGGCGATTTTTCCGTCGCGATTGCTGGGTAGTGCACTTGGTTTAAGCGCTCTCGTTGTTGCCGGAGGTTACGCGGCTGGCCCCACGTTGAGTGGGGTGATCCTTTCATTTGCTGACTGGCCTTGGCTATTTGCGATGAATGTCCCGCTGGGGATTTGCTCATTGTGGCTTGCCAGCCGAGCGTTACCGCGGGATAAACCGCGCCAGGGTAGTTTTGATATCCAAGGCGCTTTTCTTTCCATGCTGATGCTGGCCAGTTTCTTTATTGCTATGGATGCCATTGGCCACGCCGCACCGCTATGGCAAAGCGGTGGTTGGGCGCTACTGGCCGTACTGGCTTGTTACCTCTTCATAAAACGCCAGCGCCGCGCACCTTACCCGTTACTGCCCCTTAGCGTGTTTGAGGAAAAGCGTTTTACCCTGGCAGTCTCGGCATCAGGCTTGGCCTTCATTGGCCAAGGGCTGACGTTTGTGGCTCTGTCATTTTTCTATCAGGAGCAGATGGGGTTCTCGCCGCTGGAAACCGCGTGGTTGTTCACCCCGTGGCCGCTGGCGATTATGGTGGTGGGGCCGCTAGCGGGGCGTTTGGCTGACCGTTTCAATCCAAGCCTGTTATCCAGCACCGGGCTTGTACTGCTGATCATAGGCTTGGTAGCGCTGGCGCTGGTGGATGAGTCTACTGGTGTGGCGGGCAGCCTGTGGCGTACGGCCCTGTGCGGTATTGGTTTTGGGTTGTTTCAACCGCCTAATAATCGCGAGATGATGGGGAGTCTGCCGCCCGAGCGCAGCGCCAACGTGTCGGGCGTGATGAGTACTACTCGCACCGTTGGGCAGTCATTCGGCGTAGCGCTAGTGGGAGCCGCTCTAGCACTTGGCTTGCCTATTCAAGTGACACTTTGGCTGGGGGCAGGCACTACGTTGCTTGCATTAGTAGCTAGCCTTTCGCGTATATCGCATGCCCAGCGTGCCCTTGTTGAGCGGAGGGCATCGTCTGTTGGCAAGTAAGCGCGTACAATAGACTAGTTGCTGATTGAAGGAGAGCCCGATGGCGATGCAGACACAAATAGAGCAGAAGTTAGCGGCGTTGGCCCCGGACGTGCTGCACGTAGAAAACGAAAGCTATATGCACAACGTGCCGGCAAACTCCGAAACCCACTTCAAGGTTACTCTGGTGAGCGATAGCTTCGACGGCATAATGCCGGTGAAGCGCCATCAGCAAATTTATGCCCTGCTGGCCGATGAGCTGACTGGCCCGGTACACGCCCTGGCGCTACATCTGTATACCTCAAAAGAGTGGCAGGCTAGGGGAGGGGAGCGCCCTGATTCACCCAACTGTCGCGGCGGCGGCAAGTGACCCCAGAGGTCATTCGTAGGCAGTATCTTGACGCCATGGGTATCACTGCCTGGGCGTCACGTTATGAACTGCCCAACGCGCTGTCAACGCAAGCCTGTGAGTGGGAGGACGCTCCTGCGCCTCAGCCGCCACGTGAGCGTTTGCACGCCCTGCTGGATGATGCGCCGGCCCCACCACGCCCGCGTAGTCAAAAGTCGCCGACGGAGCCTTCTCCCCAGATGCCTTCAGGGGTAGCGTCTCCGTTGGCGGTACGCGCTCTGTTGGGCCAGGAGGCGCCAGTAGTTGCCCCGGCGACTGAGGCGCCCGTGAAGCCTGAACCCAGTAGCGCGCCTACCCAGCCCATCCAGCCACATAATTTCAGCTTTTCTTGTGTATGTATTGGTGGACGCTGGCTGGCGATGTGTGAGGGAGAGCTTGCGCCAGCCGAGCAACTGTTGCTTGGGAATATGCTGAGGGCGGCGGGTGTGCTAAATGGTGAGCTGCCAGCGGTAACCTATTTTAAGTGGCCGCCAATGGCAGCTGTTTTCACCCCTGAAGAGCCACTTGAGGAGGCTCAAGAGGGTGTGGCTGCGTTTATCGCTGGGGCCGCCAGCCGGCAAGGCTGGCAGCTAGAGAGAGTGCTATGGTGGTGCGTTGATTCAGTTTCTGATGACTCACCTTTGGCACAGGTCATGGCGGTTAGTCAGGAGCGTAGCCAAACGCTTGCGCTACCGGTATGGCAGGGGCCTACCCTGGCGGCCCTTATCCAAAGCGCCAACGAGAAGCGGGCGCTATGGCCTAGGTTGGTGAGCTTAGGTAATCAGTGGCGCAACACGGCGCAGCAGAACAGTGATTAGTCAGCTAACGCCTGCTCATGCCGCTTTACTGCACGTCCTCGAATCTAAAGCGAATAGCGGCGCAAGCCCACAGCAGCTTATTGATGCGCTAGGCGACCCGAACACACAGGTAGTGGGCCACTGGCAGCAAAACGTATTAACTGGCTATGCCATAGTGGTGCGTTTACCGTTTGATGCCGAACTGCAGGCCATCGGTGTATTACCAGCATGCCAAGGGCAGGGGGTTGGGCAGCAACTGCTCGGTGAGGTAATCGCTTGTGCCCAACTGTGGCACAGCGAACGGTTACTGCTTGAAGTGCGGGCGAGCAACCAGCGTGCTATTCGGCTTTATCATCAGCAGGGCTTTCATGAAGATGGCCGCCGCCGAGACTACTACCCGGCAGCGCAAGGCGCTACCGGGCGTGAGGACGCGCTACTAATGTCGCTGCCCTGCTAGGTATGGCGCCCTGGTTAGGAGGCTAGCTGCTGCCAGAAAGCCCAGCTAGAAGGTCTAGCCGTTAATCGGCATAACCGTTAGGCAGCACTGCTGTCGTTCATACCGTCAAACTTGCTGAGTACGCTCTGTAAGCGGCGCTCCCACTCTTCACGCTCCTGTTTGAGCTGTGCATTTTCGCTCTGCAGTTCTTCGTTCTCCAATTTCATCATCTCCAATGCCTCGACGGTATCGGTGACTTTCTGCTCTAGCTGGTTAAATAATTCAAGACTCATTCCTACCTCCAGTAAATAGCGGCGGGTAATTGCCGCCGTTAAGGGAATAAAATAGCCAATCAGTTGGGCGAGCGTAACGCTGCAGCAAGATGGCGGCAAGTGCTTTACGCTGGCTGTCGATAATAGAGCCTGGCAGTACTTTCTCCAGCACGGGTTTCGCGATGTAGTTTCCAGTTCGCTGGCACCTCTGGAGTGAGCGCCTGCTCGGTTTCCAAGTAGATGATTGCGTCACTCGCTAGCCAGCCGCCTGCTTCCAGTGCTGCGCAGCAGGGGGCGGCAAGCCCCTGGTGAAACGGTGGGTCAAGAAAGACAACATCTGCAGGCTGGCCTGGCGAATTAAGAAATGTCAGCGCATCAGTGGTGACGACCACTCCTTGGGTAGCGTTAAGAGTGACTAGATTATCGCGAATCAGCGTAGCCACTCGGCTATCGCGTTCAACAAAGGTAACCTGAGAAGCTCCTCGGGAAAGTGCCTCAATTCCCAGTGCGCCTGTACCGGCGAAGAGGTCCAGTACTTGCTTGCCATAAAGCTGTTGGCCGAGCCAATTAAACAGCGTTTCGCGCACTCGGTCCGGGGTGGGCCTTAATCCTGGATGATCGAGCACGGGAAGCTGGCGGCGGCGAAATTCACCACCGATAATACGCAGCTTACCCGCAGGCCTAGCATCAGAGTGCCGGGAGGAGGGAGAGCGTGCCGCTGAGCGAGTAGTTGATGAGCGTGGGGGACGTTGTCGTTTCATAACGCGGATTGTAGCGGGCTGCTTATCCAAAGTCTTGGTTGGCGGTGGTAGGATGGTCACAATGTTCACTTTTAAGTCGGATGACACCCATGTTTGGTTTTTTTAAGCGCAAGAAAAAGCACGACTCTCAGCAAGAGTCACAAGAAAATCAACAACCACTAGAACAGCAGGATCAACAGGTCAGTGAGCAGGCCACCGCTGATGTGGCCTCTCAGCATGAGCCGATTGGTGCCCAGGCTGAAGTGGATACTCCAAGTGATGAGCAAATCACTGAAGAAAAAATTGCGCCAGCAGAAGTAGAGATCACGCCAGTAGACGTAGAGGTTGCAAGAGAAGTGCCCGCGCCTGACGCTGCGCCAGAGCCAGAGCCAGAGCCAGAGCCAGAGCCAGAGCCAGAGCCAGAGCCAGAGCCAGAGCCAGAGCCAGAGCCAGAGCCAGAGCCAGAGCCAGAGCCAGAGCCAGAGCCAGAGCCAGAGCCAGAGCCAGAGCCAGAGCCAGAGCCGATAGCTGCTCCCAAACCTGCTTTACAAGAGAAGCCGGTGGCCGAGCAAGGTGAGAAAAAAGGCTGGTTTGCGCGTATTAAATCAGGCCTGGGTAAAACCCGTGCCAATCTTACTGATGGTATCGCTGACCTGTTTTTAGGTAAAAAGCAGATCGACGATGAACTGCTTGAGGATCTCGAAACCCAGCTATTGATGGCTGATGTGGGTATTGAAGCCACTAGTGAAATTATCGAACGGCTTGAGGCTAGGGTATCGCGCAAAGAGTTAAACAATCCCGAAGCGCTGTATCGCGGTTTGCAGGAGGAGCTAGCGGCAATGCTGGCACCTGTGGCCACGCCGCTTAGCTTTGAAAAAGAGAGCGACGGCCCCTTTGTGATTTTAGTGGTAGGGGTCAACGGTGTGGGTAAAACCACCACCATTGGTAAGCTTACCCAGCGTTTCCAACGTGAAGGGAAAAGCGTCATGCTGGCGGCAGGCGATACCTTCCGTGCAGCGGCTGTTGAACAGCTTAAAGTATGGGGCGAGCGGAACAGCGTGCCGGTGATTGCCCAGCACACAGGGGCTGATAGTGCCTCGGTTATTTATGACGCGGTGGCCGCGGCAAAAGCGCGCGGCGTGGACGTACTGATCGCTGATACTGCCGGACGGCTGCACAACAAGAGCCACTTGATGGAAGAGCTGAAAAAAGTCCATCGTGTAATGCAAAAGCTAGATAGCACGGCACCCCATGAAGTGATGCTGGTGTTGGATGCAGGCACTGGGCAAAACGCTATTTCCCAGGCCAGTACCTTTAATGAAGCTGTGCCCATTAGTGGTATTACCCTAACTAAGCTGGATGGTACTGCTAAAGGCGGCATTATTTTCGCCCTGGCCAAGCAGCTGGAAACGCCGATTCGCTTTATTGGTGTGGGCGAGGGGCTGGATGATCTACGTCCTTTTAATGCGGATGACTTCGTCAACGCGCTGTTTGACCGGCATGGGGACGATAACCACGCATGATCGCTTTTGAACATGTGGGGAAGCGCTACGGAGGGCGTTTTGAAGCGCTAGCGCACCTGAATTTCCGCGTTGCGAGAGGGGAAATGGTGTTTCTTACCGGCCATTCCGGGGCGGGGAAAAGCTCTCTGCTGCGGCTGATTATGCGCCTTGAGAAACCCAGTCGCGGTCGTGTTGTGGTGGCAGGGCATGATATCGCTCAGCTACACCCTAGTCAGGTGCCGTTTTATCGGCGACAAATTGGTGTGGTGTTTCAGGACCACCAACTACTGTTTGACCGAAGCGTATTCAGCAATGTCTCGCTACCACTGGAAATTCAGGGGCTAGAGCCTCGGGAAGCAGCGCGACGCGTGCGTGCTGCATTGGACAAGGTGGGGCTTTTGCACCGCGAGAAAGCGCTACCGGTGGAGCTTTCTGGTGGTGAGCAGCAGCGGGTAGGTATTGCCCGTGCAGTAGTCAATAAGCCCGCTTTGTTGCTTGCTGATGAGCCGACTGGAAACCTAGACCCGCAACTCTCCGCCGATATTATGGCGCTGTTTGAAGACTTCAATCGGATCGGCACCACAGTAATGATTGCCAGCCACGATTTGGCGCTGATCGCTCGGTTGCGCCACCGTATTTTGCGCCTGCGCGATGGACGTTTAATTGCCGACGAGGGGGCTGTATGAAGCGCGCTGTTACACCCCGAACGAAAGGTGCTGCCCCCAAAAGCAAACGCCAGCCGGCCAAGTCACCCAGTGAATCGCCTGCCGAGCGTCGCGGTGCGCGTTCACAGCAAACGCGCTTTACCAGCCGGCTGCGTGCTTGGGGGCGCCACCACCGGGCGATGGCTATCGACAGCCTTTATAGGCTTGTGCGCCACCCTGTGGGCAATTTATTGACGATGCTGGCGATTGCGATTGCACTGGTACTGCCCGCAGCACTATGGCTCACGCTAGATAGTGCCAAGTTGCTGGATGCGGAGTTGGAAGAGAGCGCTACGCTAACGGTGTATCTGGAAACTGCAGTGGACATTGCCCAGGCAGCGCGTATTGAGGAGGCCGTTGGGGCGGAAGAGGATGTTGTGCAGACCCGTTTGATTAGCGCAGAACAGGGTATGGCGGAGTTTCAGCAGTCGTTAGGGCTAGATGATGCCCTGGCAGGGCTTGAGGATAACCCGTTGCCTGCCAGTATCGTGATCTACCCACAAAGCGTTGACCCTTCCTCCATGGAGCAACTGGCCCAGCGGCTTGAAGCATTTACTGGTGTTGATGAAGTGCGGGTCGACTTAGCCTGGGTGGAGCGCTTGCGCCACTTGGCAAACCTTGGTCGTCGCGTTGCGCTTGCTCTAGGAGCGCTATTTGGGCTGGGGGTATTGCTGGTAGTGGGCAATACGATTCGACTCGCCGTAGAAAGCCGACGGCGGGAAATAGAAGTGGTCATGCTAATTGGAGCTACCCATGCCTTTGTTCGCCGGCCGTTTTTGTACAGTGGTGCCTGGTATGGCTTTGGTGGCGGTTTGCTAGCCTTGGGGTTATTGGGGCTTGGTAACCACTGGCTTGCGATGCCTGTTGCGGCGTTGGCGGCAAGCTATGGGGCTAGTTTTGTATTGCCGCAATTAGATATGGCAGGCTCTACAATTCTGTTATCTTGCAGTACACTACTGGGTTGGTTAGGAGCGTGGCTCGCCGTTACGCGTCATCTTTCCAGCATAAGCCCGCGCTAGGCACGACACGTTTACGCGTTAGACACATTAATAGCGGTAATCGTATAGTGGTAAAATAGTGGTAATCGTTTTGCGGGTAAAAGTGGAAATTTCCACCTCGGTTTTACAAGCGTTGCGGTGTAGTAATAAAGTAGGTGTAGTAATAAAGTAGGTGTAGTTGCGCCTTCTTTAAATAAAGTAAGTGCACTGCTCGCCGGAACCTTACGCTTAGGCTAAGGTCTTAGCGGTTAATAGATGACGTATGGCGCCATCGCGCCGCTACGTTGTTCAATATGATTGGTTTTAAGGGAGACCACCTGCACATGAGCACTAGTCTTATACCGGTGGGACAGCTTTCTCCAGGCCATGACCTGGGCGGCTATATTCAAGCGGTCAACGGTATTCCTGTTCTTAATGTTGAGGAGGAGCGCGAGCTGGCTTTCCGCCTCCATGACGAAGGGGATCTTGAAGCTGCACGCCGTCTGGTGCTTTCGCACTTGCGTTTTGTTGTGCATATCGCTCGTAGTTATTCAGGCTACGGCCTGCCGCAAGCGGATCTAATCCAGGAAGGCAACGTTGGCTTGATGAAAGCAGTCAAACGTTTTGACCCTAACCAGGGCGTCCGCTTGGTATCGTTTGCTGTACATTGGATCAAAGCAGAGATCCATGAATTTGTGCTGCGTAATTGGCGGATTGTAAAAATCGCCACGACGAAAGCCCAGCGTAAGCTGTTCTTTAACCTGCGTAGCGCCAAAAAGCGTTTAGCTTGGCTGAATAACGACGAAGTCAACGCTATCGCTAAAGATCTTGATGTTAAGCCAGAAGTTGTACGTGATATGGAAGGTCGTCTTTCGGCGTTTGACGCAGGCTATGATGCCTCGCCCGGCGAAGATGATGAGAGCACTTATCAAGCGCCTGCATACTTCCTGGACGACGCCTCGGCTGACCCTGCGTCACAGATAGAAGATAGCGACTTTGAAGAAGATTCTACCCGTCGCCTGCAACTGGCACTGAAGGACCTTGATGAGCGGTCCCGGGATATTTTGCAGCGTCGTTGGCTGACTGATGATAAAGCAACACTGCACGACCTTGCTGATGTGTATGGTGTGAGTGCTGAGCGTATTCGTCAGCTCGAAAAGAACGCGATGAAAAAGCTGCGCCAGAAAATGGGCGAAGCAATTGCTGCTTAAAGAAGCCTGAATAACCAGTAAAACGCCCCGAAGGTATCACCTGCGGGGCGTTTTGTTATGAGTGCTGGTGGTTGAAAAGGAAGAGGTTACGCTTTAGCGCCGCCCGCTAGGCGGGCTGTGCGACCTTGCGTAGCAGTTGGCTAGAGAGCAGGGCCCACTGGTCTTCCCAGTATTCGGTGGGTAAACGCTTGAAGTCGCTGCGTACATACTGGGATATACGCCCTTCTACATGGGTGATTAGCAAATTAGCCGCAGCCGAAGCCGGTATCGTGGGCCGCTGGCCTTCCCGCAGTTCGGCTTCCCTAATCACTTGCTTGAGCTGGGTTTCCAAGCGTTCAAACAGCTGGTGAATCCGTTGGCGTAGGCGCGCCGTTTCTCCGGTAAGCACATCGCCGCCTAGCACCCGAGCGAGCCCTGGGTTTTTTTCGGCAAAACCAAGTAACAGTGCCAGTATAGTGCTGCAGCGACTTGCTGCGTCGGGTATGTCGTCTAAGATGCGGGTAATCCGCGCAAAAATGCTCTCTTCGATGAAGTCGATCAGCCCCTCAAACATACGCGCCTTGCTTGGGAAGTGCCGATAAAGCGCTGCTTCCGAGACACCCACTTGGCGGGCAAGGGCAGCAGTGGTAATGCGTTTACCGCTGTCCTCCTCCAACATAATGGCTAACGCGTGCAAAATTTGCTCGCGGCGGTGCGGTTTGTGGTCGTCGCTCATGACGTTAAGCCCTCCGTCGCGTTTTAGCTCGCGTCCTTGATTTGAGTACCTACCCCAGCATTGGTGAAAATTTCCAGCAATACCGCATGAGGTACGCGGCCATCGATAATGTGCGCACTATTTACGCCACCTTTCACAGCTTCAAGCGCGCAGCGTATCTTAGGTAGCATGCCACCATAAATGGTGCCATCGGCAATCAGACCGTCCACCTGGGCGGTAGAAAGGCCGGTTAGTACTTCGCCTTTGGTATTCATTAAGCCAGCAACATTAGTGAGCAGCATTAGCTTTTCTGCGTTGAGGGCTTCGGCAATCTTGCCAGCTACCAGGTCGGCGTTGATATTATAGCTGTGACCTTCATCATCGACGCCAATCGGGGCGATGACTGGGATAAAGTCGCGAGCGGCGAGCATTTCGATCAGCTCGGTTGAGATTGACTCTACTTCACCCACATGGCCAATGTCGATAATCTCTGGGGCCGTCATCTCGGGGCTCTGATGCTCAACCTTAAGCTGGCGAGCGCGAATTTGTGAACCGTCTTTACCCGTTAAGCCAATCGCTTTGCCACCGCTTTGGTTTATCAGGTTGACGATGCTTTTATTGACTAACCCACCGAGGACCATTTCCACGACGTCCATGGTTTGGGAGTCGGTGACCCGCATGCCGTTGACAAAGCGCGATTCGATATTGAGCTTTTCCAGCAAGCTGCCAATTTGTGGGCCACCGCCGTGCACCACTACTGGATTGATACCAACTTCCTTCATCAGCACAATATTGCGAGCGAAAGAATCCATCAGCGTATCTTCGGTCATGGCGTTGCCACCATATTTAACGACTACGGTTTTGCCGGAAAACTGTTGAATATAGGGGAGGGCTTCTGACAGCACCTCCACAACGACCTGCGGGTCGCGGCTTGCTGAACTCATGACGTTGTCCCTTTACTCTTTTTTAATAGCTGCTGGTTTGTTCGCTGCTTTATCTTGCTGCGCGCTCCCAGGGGCGCGCCTATTCTGCTGTGATTTCAGGAATCCTAAGTGTTGGCGCAACTGCTGCCAATGCGTGCACGAAGCGCTCTCGGATACGCGCAAGCGCAACAGCATCTTTGCCTTCAAAGCGCAGTACTAGGGCTGGGGTCGTGTTGGAAGCGCGGCATAGCCCCCAGCCGTCGGGGTAGTCGACGCGTATGCCATCCAGAGTTGTTCTGACACCTTCGCCGAAGTCGCTGTCTCGGACAAGTTTCTCAACAATGGCAAATTTTTCCTCGTCCAACACCGCTATATTGATTTCCGGTGTGCCCAGGTCCTGGGGGAATTGATCGAATAGCTCATCGGCACTGCCAGAGTAGCGCGCTAGAATTTCAAGCAGTCGGGCAGCCGCATACAAGCCGTCATCAAAACCATACCAGCGCTCCTTGAAAAAAATGTGACCGCTCATCTCGCCCCCTAGCTGAGCGCCGGTTTCCGTCATGCGCGCTTTTATTAGCGAGTGTCCAGTACGCCACATCTCTGGTTCGCCACCTGCTTCGCTGACCATGCGCGTTAAGTTGCCGGTACACTTGATATCAAAGACTACCTTAGCGCCCGGGTTGCGCGACAGCATATCAGCAGCAAATAGCATCAACAGGTGGTCGGGATAGATCATGCGACCGCGAGGCGTCACCACTCCAAGCCGGTCGCCGTCGCCGTCAAAGGCAAGGCCAATGTCGGCGCCGGTTTGCTGTACATGGCGGATTAAATCCTGCAGATTTTCAGGCTTTCCGGGGTCAGGGTGGTGGTTGGGGAATCGGCCGTCAATCTCAGCAAAGAGTGGTGTTGTTGCTACTCCCAAGCGCTCGATAAGCTGTGGGCCTAGCTCGCCTGCTACGCCGTTACCGCAGTCCACCACGACACTTAGAGGACGCTCTATGCGTACATCGCTGAGAATGCGCTCAAGATAGGTTGAGCGTAGGTCATGGGACCGCACTTTGCCTGCGCCGTGAGTAAAGTCTTCGGCCTGTATGCGATCATACAGTGCGGTGATGGCCTCGCCTGAGAGTGTTTCACCTGCTAAGACAATTTTAAATCCATTGTAATCCGACGGATTATGGCTGCCAGTTAGCATTACCCCTGAGCGGCTCTCTGGCAGTACGTGAGTCGCGAAGTAGAGTACGGGGGTGGGAACCATGCCGATATCAATCACGTCCCGCCCAGCGGCTTGTAGGCCGCGAATCAGAGCAGCTTGTAGACGAGGCCCGGAGAGCCGCCCGTCCCGCGCAACGATTACGGTGTTTTCACCGCGTGTGGCGGCTTCTGAGCCAATGGCGTGGCCAATGAGCTCAGAGGTGGCTTCGCTTAGTGTGTCATCCACAATGCCGCGGATGTCATAAGCGCGAAAAATCGAGGCGGGTACGGTCATGGTCGGTCCTTGAGAGGCGAGCCTGGATAATGGCTGAATCAGCGGGCTGGCTTATTGTCGCCCCGTACTGCCAAAGCCGCCACTGCCTCTGGTGGAGTCTTCAAAGCTGTTCACAATGGCAAGGTCTGCTTGGGCCACAGGCACAAGCACGTACTGCGCCAGACGCTCGAAAGGAGCCAGAGTAAAGCTTGTTTGCCCTCGATTCCACACGGAGATCATCAGCTCTCCTTGGTAGTCGGAGTCAATCAGCCCTACTAGGTTGCCCAGCACAATACCGTGCTTATGACCCAGGCCTGAGCGGGGTAGAATCATGCCAGCAAGGCTTGGATCTTCAATATAGATGGCAAGGCCGGTACGTACGAGTTCGCAGTCTCCGGGGGCTAGGGTTAACGGCTCGTCTAGCAGTGCGCGTAAATCCATACCTGCAGAGCCTGCTGTGGCGTAGGAGGGCAGGTAGTCGAGCAGGCGCTCATCGAGTACTTTGCACTGTAGGCGTGGACGGGTGCTGCTCATGATAATGCTCCGGAGGATTGAGTTGGGAGAAGCGTAAGCGCCTGACGAATAATCAGTGCTGCCAGCTGTGTTTTAGGCTGAGGTGGTGCTGCCAGTTGTTCAGTGCCAGAGGTTACGCGCCAGAGCAACAGAGCTGCGTTGTCATCGCTGCCAAAGCCTAGGCCCTGCTGGGATACGTCATTGGCAACGATCATATCCAGCCCTTTACGCTGCAGCTTGTTTTTCGCGTAGCTCGCTAGGTCCTGAGTTTCAGCGGCAAAGCCCACCACAACTGGGCGTTGGTTAGCGGGCAGTGCGGCCACCTCGGCAATGATGTCGGGGTTTTTAACCAGCGTTAACGTTAGTGTGTCGCTATCGTCGGTTTTTTTAATTTTGTGCTCGGCAGCGCTATCAGCGCGGTAGTCCGCCACCGCTGCGCAACCAATAAACAGCGCTGCTTGGGGGGCTAAGCGGAGTGCCGCCTGATGCATTTGCATTGCTGTCTCCACATCAATGCGCTCGACGCCGTGGGGAGTGGGTAAATTCACGGGGCCGCTGATCAGCGAGACCCGTGCGCCTAGAGCTGCTGCTTCAGCGGCTAGTGCGTAGCCCATTTTGCCTGAGCTGTGGTTCGACAGGTAGCGTACGGGGTCCAGCGCCTCACGGGTGGGGCCTGCGGTAATCACGATATGTGGCGCGTTGCTGGTGATGTCCTCGGGCGTCTCTATGGGAGGCGCAAAGTGCTGGGCTAAGGCGTTAAAAATATCTTCAGGCTCACTCATTCGCCCTGGGCCGACATCTCCGCAGGCTTGATCCCCGGCTGCCGGGCCAATTAGTTGCCACCCATCGTTGGCTAGCTGCGCCACGTTGCGCTGTGTAGCTGGGTGTCGCCACATGGCTTGGTTCATAGCGGGGGCTATCAGCTTGGGTGCTTCAGAAGCTAGGCATAGTGTGGTTAGCAGGTCATCCGCCATGCCGTGTACCAGTTTTGCAATCAGGTCTGCGGTAGCGGGGGCTATCACCACGGCATCTGCCCAGCGGGCCAGTTCGATATGCCCCATGCCAGCTTCGGCTTCGGGGTCCAATAATGAGGTGCGCACCGGCTCGCCAGAGAGCGCCTGTAGCGTTAACGGCGTGATAAATGCTTGGGCGCCCTCAGTCATAACCACGCGAACTTCGCAGCCAGCTTGCTTGAGCAGCCGTACAATCAGTGCGCTTTTGTAGGCCGCGATACCTGCGCTTACGCCTAGCAGCAAGCGTTTGCCAGCCAGTGACGATAAAGAAGACAGTGGAAGTGAGGCCATGTCGGGCAGTCCAGTGTGACAATCATAAAGGGGCTTACCATACCATTTAGTCGATTATTTTGGCATGCTCGGTCAGAACACCGAAAAGCTAGTTATAGTGAGCTATCGGTTAGTGAGGTTTTTAAAGGCTAATGGGCAGGGAGGCATATATGGGGATTAATCATTGGCCAGAAGGCGAACGTCCAAGGGAGAAGTTGTTAAACATGGGCGCTCAGGCTCTCTCGGATGCAGAGCTTTTGGCGATCTTTCTGCGTGTGGGGGTTCAGGGCAGCTCGGCGGTAGATCTCGCGCGGGACCTGCTGAGCAGTTTTGGTGGGTTAAGGCAGTTGCTTGAAGCCGACCAAACTCAGTTTTGCGCTGCACGGGGGTTAGGTAGTGCCAAGTTTGCTCAGCTGCAGGCGACCCTTGAACTGTCAAAACGTCACTTGGCGAGCCAGCTTGCTCGTGGCAACGCGTTAACTTCTCCCGCGCTAGTGCGCCACTATCTTAGTTCCCAACTGCGTCATCTGGGCCATGAAGAGTTTGCAGTGCTTTTTTTGGATACGCAGCACCGAATTATTCGCTATGAATCCCTATTTCGCGGTACCCTAGACAGCGCATCCGTTTACCCCCGCGAAGTTGCCAAGCGTGCGCTCGAATTACACGCTGGTGCTGTCATCCTGGCGCACAACCACCCTTCGGGTGTTGCTGAACCAAGCGATGCTGATCGACGTATCACCGAACGCCTAAAAGATGCTCTTGCACTCTTCGATGTGCGGGTGCTTGATCATTTCGTGGTGGGGGACGGTGATGTGGTTTCTTTTGCCGAACGCGGCTGGCTATAGCAGTGAAGAGAAGCAGCGTGCCTTGTGGGCTATCGCTGTTTGTCTAAGTAAATTGTCTAAAAAACGCCTTTTTTGGCCTTTTTAGGCGGTTTTGCTTGCTGGTTGCTAGGTGCTCTGGTATAAAGTGCCACCTTTAAACTTGGGTTGAATAACGGATTTGGGTATAGCTAGGCGGTTAACTGCGTCGACTCCCTCCCTGCTCCGGTTTGCCCGACAGTTTTGAACAACTCGCCAAGCGGTTGGAGGCTCTTATGTCCAAAGTATGTCAGGTTACCGGCAAGCGTCCGGTAACTGGTAATAACGTTTCTCACTCCCAGCGTAAGACACGTCGTCGTTTCTTGCCGAACCTGCACACCCATCGTTTTTGGGTTGAGTCTGAAAACCGCTTCGTCAAGCTGCGCGTTTCCTCTAAAGGTATGCGCATCATCGACAAGAAAGGTATCGAGACGGTTCTGGCCGATATCCGTAAGCGCGACGGCGCTATCTAAGCCAGTTTTTGGCTAAGCACTTTTGGGAGAGTTAAACCATGCGCGATAAGATCAAGCTGGTGTCTAGTGCCGGTACAGGTCACTTCTACACCACTGATAAGAACAAACGGAACACTCCGGATAAGTTCGAATTCAAGAAATACGACCCGGTTGTCCGTAAGCACGTTATCTACAAGGAAGCTAAGATCAAGTAATCACGATTACGATGATCGGCTTTCGCCGCAGGCTAGCGCCTGTTAAAAACCCGGCCCCAAGCCGGGTTTTTGCATATCTGATAGTTAGTGTCTCTGATCATTAGCGTCTCTGATAATGAGTGCCGCGCAAGCGACAGGACCACGGGTAAGTGGAACGCTCGATGGGCGGTAAATGCCAGAGTCATTGTCACTGTGCTGTCATCATAGGCTTTCATCATGCCCGAATTGCCAGAAGTTGAAACAACGCGACGCGGTATCGCCCCCTACTTAGAGGGGCAGGAGATCACTGAGGTGCTAGTGCGTCAGCCGCGCCTTCGCGTGCCTGTGCCTAATGATCTAGCCGAGCGGCTGATAGGGGCGAGGGTTGGCGTGTTGAAGCGCCGAGCCAAATACCTGCAAATTCCCTTGGCTGCACCTGAAGGAGAAGCCACGCTGTTATGGCATTTGGGGATGTCGGGTAGCTTGCGCATTGCTCGCGTTGGTGATTTGCCCAAAAAGCATGATCATGTTGATGTGGTCACCGCTAGTGGTTATGTGCTGCGCTACCACGATCCGCGTCGTTTTGGTTTTGTTGATTGGCAGCAGGGGGATGGCAGCCTGGATAAACGCTTAGCGCATCTTGGTCCAGAGCCATTGGACGATGCGTTTAATGGTCGCTGGCTGTATAACGCCTCGCGTAATAAACGCGTTGCGGTGAAGCCCTTTTTGATGGATAACCGCGTAGTGGTTGGTGCGGGGAATATCTACGCGGCTGAAGCGCTGTTTATGGCGGGCATTGACCCGCGCCGTGCGGCAGGACGAATTTCCCTGGCCCGTTACCAAGCCCTCGCTACTGCGGTAAAAGAGGTGTTGGCAGCGGCAATCACCCAGGGTGGCACCACGTTGCGTGACTTTGTGAGTGGCCAGGGGGAGCCGGGCTACTTTGCCCAGCAGCTCAATGTGTATGGGCGCCATGGGCAGCCCTGTCTGCGCTGTGGTGCTGAACTCCGCCGAATAACGCTTGGGCAACGGGCTAGTGTGTTTTGCCCAGGCTGTCAGCACTAGCAGCCGCCCCTTGTTTTTTACTGTTTGCCTTTGCTTGCAAAGCCAATGTGCTGTGTAAGATTGCTCTTTTGGAGATTGTTGTGACCCAACGCCTGCGCCTAAATAAAGATGCCGACCGCCGCCTAAAAGCGGGCCATCTGTGGATCTACTCTAACGAAGTTGATATTAAAGAGACGCCACTGAAAAACTTTGCCGCAGGCGAACCTGCGCTGGTCGAGGCCTCGAATGGTAAAACTCTGGGAGTAGCCTACGTCAATCCGCACTCGCTAATTTGTGCGCGTGTGATGTCTCGCGACCCGGAAATGCGCTTAGACCGGTCGCTGTTTGTGCACCGTTTTAATCAAGCGCTGGCACTCCGCCAACGCCTGTTTGATAAGCCGTTTTACCGCTTGATCCACGGTGAAGGTGATCTGCTGCCCGGGTTAGTGATTGACCGCTTTGGTGATGTGGTTGTGGTGCAACTGAACACCGCTGGTATGCAGGCGCTAGCAGAAGATATTGTCGATGCCCTGGAGAAAGTCGTTAAGCCCAGCGCTATTGTGTTCCGCAATGATACCGGTGGCCGTCGTCAGGAAGGGTTGGAGGCTCACGTTGAAGTCATCAAAGGCATACTGCCTGATGAAGTGCTGCTCGAAGAGAACGGTGCGCAGTTTGCGGTGCCGGTGATTAATGGTCAAAAAACGGGCTGGTTTTTTGATCACCGAGTGAACCGCGCTTGGTTAAATGGCCACGTTGCTGGCAAACGTGTACTTGATGTATTCAGCTACGTGGGCGGCTGGGGGGTGCAGGCGGCGGTGAGTGGTGCCTCTGAGGTGCTGTGCATCGACTCTTCTGCTCCAGCGCTAGAGCAAGTGGCGCGTAACGCCGAGTTGAATGGTGTTCAGGATAAGGTGGTGGTGGGTGCAGGCGATGCTTTTGAAGCCCTGGCGGCGTTGAAAGCTGACGGTGAACAGTTTGACGTGGTGGTTCTCGATCCGCCTGCGTTTATCAAAAAACGCAAGGATATTCCAAATGGCGAGCGTGCCTATGCCCGTTTAAACCGTGAAGCGATGCGTCTGTTGGGGCGCGATGGGCTGCTGCTGTCGGCCTCGTGCTCCATGCATCTTGCTCCGGAACGTTTGGTGGACGTGGTTCGTGGTGCGGTACGCCACCAAGACCGCCATGGCCAAGTGATTTTTCAGGGCCACCAGGGGCCTGATCATCCCGTTCATCCGGCCATCCCAGAAACCTCGTATCTGAAAGCGCTAGGCGTACGGGTGTTCCGAGATTAAGCCAAAGACGTTGTTTGACGGATGCTAGCAAGACGAGAAAGATATCAAGGAGCAGCACTATGGAGTGGGCACTGCCAAATCCCTTTGTGATCGAACTTCAGGTGACGCCGGAGGCCATTGACGCCTACCGGCATGTCAATAACAGCGAGTATTTACGCTGGGTTGAGCAGATCAGTTGGGCCCACTCTGAAGCCTTGGGGCTGTCCCTTGAGCGTTATCAATCACTTGACCGTGCCATGGTGGTTCACCGCCATGAGCTGGATTATCTAGCCCCTGCCTTTGTTGATGACGTGCTACAGCTGGCGACCTGGATTGTTGCCTGCGATGGCCGCTTTAGCCTCACTCGTCGATTTCAGCTTAAACGAGTGAGTGATGGCAAAACATTGCTTAATGCTCGAACGCGGTTTGCCTGCGTTGCTCTCTCTAGCGGTCGTCCAAAGCGATTGCCTGACGAGTACCAGCATGTCTATGGTGGTGCGCTGGTAGCAGAGTCGGTGATCGATAGTTAGCGAGGATTTTTTTGTCTGAGCTTTTTAAGCGCTAGATTTTTCTCTAGAAAAACGCCTTTAACGGCGTTTTTTTTGTTTTCTGTTTGAGGGCTGGTGGTTATCGCCTGCTGTGCTGTAATAAAACCTATATGGTCTATTTGAAGCCCAGGTGAGGAGATTACCCAATGGAAATAGCCGTCCCCAAAGAAATTAAAAACCACGAGTATCGGGTGGCACTTACCCCCACCGGCGTGCGCGAGCTGACTGGGCGTGGCCATACGGTTTGGATGCAGGCTGGCGCAGGCGAGGGGGCGGGGTTTAGCGACGGTGATTACGAGGCCGCTGGTGCAAAGGTAGAAACCGATGTGGAAGCACTGTGGCAAAACGCTGAGTTGATTCTTAAAGTAAAAGAGCCTCAGCCCGAGGAAGTGGCGCGGCTAACGCCTAACCACACCCTGTTCACTTACCTTCACTTGGCCGCTGAAGAAGCGCTGACTCAAGGACTTATGGCAAGCGGTGCCACCTGTATTGCCTATGAAACCATTACCGATGTCCGGGGAGGTTTGCCTCTGCTCGCACCAATGAGCACTGTGGCAGGCCGAATGGCGGTTCAGGCTGGGGCGCACAGCTTGGAGAAGGCTCAGGGCGGATCCGGTGTGCTGTTACCAGGCGTGCCGGGTGTTGCGCCGGGTAAGGTCACCGTGATTGGCGGCGGCGTGGTGGGTGAAAATGCCGCCCGTATGGCACTCGGGCTGGGGGCTAATGTTACGATTCTGGATAAATCTATCGCCCGCTTAGAGGTATTGGATGACCGCTACCAGGGGCGTATCAAAACTGTTTACTCAACGGCAGACGCTCTCGATCAAGCGGTAAAAGAGTCCGATCTGATTATTGGTGCTGTGCTTATCCCTGGCGCAGCGGCCCCTAAGCTGGTTACCCGCGCTATGTTAGCCGATATGCAACCGGGTAGCGTGCTGGTAGATGTAGCTATCGATCAAGGTGGCTGCTTTGAAACCAGCAAGCCCACCACCCATGCCGAGCCAACGTACATTGTGGATGGCATTGTTCACTACTGCGTAGCTAACATGCCCGGCGCGGTAGCGCGTACGTCTACCTTAGGGCTCACCAATGCGACGCTGCCGTTTGTGCTTGCGCTAGCAGATAAAGGTTGGCAACAGGCGCTTAAGGATGACCCGCACTTTCTACCAGGGCTTAATATCCACGGTGGTCAAGTTACCTATCACGCCGTCGCTGAAGCGTTTGGTTTAGAAAGCAGCGACCCGGCAAGTGTGGTGGCGCGATAACCAAGACGTCAATTAGTAGTAGGCGGTATTTCTAATAATGGGGCGGAACCTCGTCTTCAGGACGACTCGTTCCTTGAAAATCGTTCGCCTGGAGTGTCTGGTGTTGCTCCCGCAGACGCTCACGCATCAGTGCGCTTAGCTGCTCTAGCTTCTCTAAACGACGCTCTTGTTGGGCGACTGCCTGGTCAAGTGTGTCTAGCCAGTGTTCTTGATAAGCGAGTCGACTCTCTAAAGATTCAAGAAGTTGAGTTAGCTCAGCAGGCGATAATTCGTTTGTCATGATAACATTGCAACCTTGTGTAGTATGCTCGGTACTGTTAGGAATGGGCCTAGTAGGCCGAGTATTGTCCTTCGTCTGTTACCCATACAACAAGAGAGCTTTTATCATCTATGAATCCAAAAGTTGTTTTTCGCTGTTTCTTTATCAGTGTTTTACTTGCCGCCCCCACGCCGCTTGTGCTGGCGGGGATTGTTCATTTAACAAATGCACCGCTGGCTGAACAGTGGTTAGCTGCGGGTATTAATGGTGTTTATATTGCTGTAGCGCTAGGCTGTTTTGCCATGCTGTTTATTGGCACCTTAGCCGCCGCTGCTTTGGCTTCGCCGATGGCGGTAAGAGCGGATGTTGCCCGTGTGCAGCCCGCCTCGCGTCAGCCTCAAGCAGCTTCCGTGGTGGATGATGAGGAAGAGGAAGATATCATCGATCCCAACGATGGCCGTGAAGAGGGGGAGGTGAAGTGGTTTAATACCAACAAAGGATACGGTTTTATTACCCGCGATAACGGCGAAGATGTATTTGTGCATTTTCGTGCGATTCGTGGTCGCGGTCCGCGTATGCTTGCAGAGGGCCAAATTGTTCGCTATCACGTGATTAAGAATGAGCGAGGCCTACAGGCCGATGATGTTAGCATCATTGAGTAAGCTTAACGGTTAGCTGGATAGTGTTAGTTGGACAGTAATAGCAAACAACCCCGCCTTGGCGGGGTTGTTTACGTTTAGCGGTACTCATTTAGCGGCCTGAGTCCGGCCACTCAATGGCCTTTTCCTGGCCCCCTGGCAACACCTGCCAGAAACGGTCAGGGTCATCGCCAGGGTGCCAACCACCCAACGAGCAGCGCACCTCTATTTGGAGTGCTTCGGCAGCGTGCTGGGCGCACTCCTGGTCGGTATGCCACGGAGTGTGGTGGCTATCGAACCACAGGCTGGCGAAGCCGTCGGCAGCACTGTCTACTAATAGCACCGGCACCTCTTCCCCTTCGTATTTGCCTCGGGTTTTCCACTTACCTTTACCGGCAGGGTTAAGTGGTGGAGCATTCAGGGCTTCTTGCAGCCAGGCATTGATATCGTCCAGCGTTACCCGGGCAAGGTATACCTCAATATCCGGAAACCTCTCCATCATACGCTTACCTCGTTGGTAGTTAGCAGCGCTTGGAGGGTGGCCTCGTAGATGCGGCTTAGCTTATCTAGGTCGCTGGCAAGCACGCGCTCATTCACTTTATGAATGGTATCGTTAAGCGGGCCAAGTTCGACTACCTGGGCGCCAAGGGTGGCGATAAAGCGTCCATCGGAAGTACCGCCGCTGGTAGAAAGCTTGGGGCGTTCGCCAGTAACAGCGGCTACGCCGCGGATGGCGGCATCCACCAACTCTCCTTCAGCGGTCAAAAATGGTTCGCCGTTAAGCGTCCAGTCAATGTGGTACTCAAGGCCGTGCCGGTCCAAAATCGCTTCGGTGCGAGTCCGCAGCATTTCGTGGGTCACTTCTGTTGAGTAGCGGAAGTTGAACACCACTTCTACTTCACCAGGGATCACGTTGGTTGCCCCAGTGCCTGCCCGGAAATTGGAGATCTGAAAACTGGTAGCTGGGAAGAAGTCGTTTCCCGCATCCCAGTGTTCATTGACTAGCGCATCCAGTGCTGGCATTGCCTGATGAATCGGGTTACGTGCCAAATGGGGGTAGGCGACGTGGCCTTGCACCCCTTTGATGTGTAGAACGCCGCCTAATGATCCGCGGCGACCATTTTTAATCACATCTCCCAAGCGGGTTGTGGAAGATGGTTCGCCGACGATGCAGTAATCCAGCCGCTCGTTACGCTCGCGTAGGAACTCAACGACAGCGCGGGTTCCGTCAATCGCGGGACCTTCTTCGTCGGAGGTGATCAGAAATGCGATGCGGCCATCGTGCTCTGGATGGGTGGTTACAAAGCGCTCTACGGCGGTAATCATGGCTGCTAAGCTGCCTTTCATATCTGCCGCACCGCGCCCGCATAGCATGCCGTTGTCATCAATGCAGGGAGCGAATGGTGGGAATTCCCAGTTGGTATGCGGACCGCTAGGAACCACGTCGGTATGCCCAGCGAACGCCAGGACTGGGCCGTGGTGGCCACGAACCGCCCAGAAATTTTTCACATCGCCAAAAGGTAGCTGTTCGACATGAAAACCGAGCGCTGCTAAGCGCTCGATCATGACCGCCTGGCAGCCCTCGTCATCGGGGGTTACCGACGCTCTGCCAAGTAGCTCAAAGGCGAGCTGTAGCGTGGGCGACAGCGCCTCAGGCTCAGTTATGGGCATGCAACGCCTCGTTTAGCGCAATGGCGCTTTTATTCGTCAGGCACTCAATGCGGCCATTTTGCGAGTTACGGCGCAATAGCAGGTCATCTTGGTTCGCCAGCTCGCGGGCGGCGATGGTATTGACCTCTTGGCCTTGGTCATCTAACAGGGTGACTTTCGAACCGGCGGTGATGTACAGGCCCGCTTCTACGGTGCAGCGGTCGCCTAGCGGAATGCCGATACCAGCATTGGCGCCAATCAAACAGCCTTCGCCGACTTTAATAATGATATTGCCGCCGCCGGAAAGGGTGCCCATTGTTGAGCAGCCGCCACCGAGATCCGAGCCTTTGCCTACCACTACGCCCGCCGAAATACGCCCTTCAATCATGCCGGGGCCTTCGGTGCCGGCGTTAAAGTTGACGAAGCCTTCGTGCATCACGGTAGTGCCTTCACCAAGATAGGCACCTAAGCGTACGCGGGCAGTATCGGCAATGCGGATGCCGGTGGGTACGACGTAGTCGGTCATTTTGGGGAATTTGTCGACGCAATCAACAGACAGCGTACGGCCAGCTAAGCGCGCTTTTAGTCGACGGGCGGGCAGTTCTTCAATATCAATTGCGCCTTCATTGGTCCAGGCGATATTGCGTAATAGGCCGAACATGCCGGTTAGATCCAGCCCATGGGGCTTCACTAAACGGTGGGAAAGCAGGTGCAGTTTAAGGTAAACCTCGGGGGCGGTTTGTGGTGCCTGGTCGCTTTCCATGAACATGGCAACCAACGGGCGCTGGCTAGCCGCGAGTGCTTCGGCAAGTTCCGCCTGCTCTGGATGGCCTGCTGCCTCCAGCGCTTTGGCAAGGCGTGTGCAGTCTTCTGGTAAAAAGCTGACAGGCGCATTGCCTGTTGGCGCATCAAGCGCCTCTTTGGCAGCAGTTACTAAGCTCTCTGCCGGGTTAAGCAGTGGCGCAGGATAGTAAATTTCCAGCCAGTCGCCCTGGGTGTTTTGAGTGCCAATTCCAAGCGCAAAACTCAGCATAACGCGTCATCCTTTGAGGTTGTTTTAAAAGAGAGTATTAAAAGACAGTAAAGGTGTATAAGCCTGAGGGCTAGCCGCTTAATTGGTCGTAATCACCATCGCGGTAGCCCACCTGCATCGTCTCGTGGTCGACCTCAAGTAGCGGCCGCTTAAGCAGTGTAGGGTGCTCTAATAACAGGGCGCGCGCCGAGGTGGCGTCTAGGTTGTCTTTTGCTTCCTGGGGGAGGTCGCGCCAGGTTTTGCTGCGCTTGTTAATCGCCTCCAGTAGTGGCACCCGCTCAAGAATATGCTCCAGCAGGCTGGCTGATAGGCCATCTTTGCGCAGATCGTGGGTGTTGAAAGGAATGCCCCTTTCTTCAAGCGCTTTGCGTGCTTTGCGACAAGTGTCACAGGTGTTGATGATATAGAGTGTCAGCATACAGCCTCCTAGCCGAGTTCGATCAGTTGACGTAGGCGCTTAGCCGCTTCCAGTGTCGGCTCAAGTTCCGCCACTAGAGCTAAGCGTAGCCGGCCTGCCCCTGGGTTATGGCCATTATGCCCTGGGCGGCCCATTAGGCTGCCGGGTAACACGCTAACGTGTTGTTCGGCGTAAAGCCGCTGGGTAAAGGCGATGTCGTCACCGCCAGGTACAGATGGCCAGAGGTAAAAACTGGCTTCTGGAGTGGGGAAGTCCATCACTGGGGCCAGTACGTCGGTTACCGCGGTAAACTTTTCGCGGTAGGCGTCGCGGTTGGCGCGTACGTGTGTTTCATCCTGCCAGGCGGCGATTGATGCATGCTGGAGCGGTAGCGACATCGCGCAGCCGTGATAGGTGCGGTAGCGCTTAAAAGGTGCCAATAAGTCAGCATCACCAGCTACAAAGCCAGAGCGAAGTCCAGGCAGGTTTGAACGCTTGGAGAGCGAATGAAATACCACGCAGCGTCGGTAGTCGTCGCGGCCTAGCTCGGCACAGGCCTGTAGCAGGCCTGGAGGAGGGGCGTCTTCATTCAGGTAAAGCTCGGAGTAGCACTCGTCGGAGGCAATGATAAAGTCGTGTTCATCGGCCAGTGCAATGAGCTGTTTGAATTCAGCAAGCGGTGTGACTGCGCCGGTGGGGTTGCCTGGCGAGCAGATAAAGACGATCTGTACATCGCGCCAGGTGGCTGGGCTTACCACTGAAAAATCTGGACGAAAGCCGTTCTCGGCGGTGCAGTCTAGATAGAGCGGCTCACCGCCTGCCAGCAGGGTCGCGCCTTCATAAATCTGATAGAACGGGTTGGGTACGGCCACCTTGGCTGGGCGGTTGCGATCCAGGGCTGCCTGTACAAAGGCAAAAATCGCTTCCCGCGTGCCGTTAACGGGGAGTATCTGGCGTTCGGCGTCCAGTCCTGGCAACTGAAAGCGCTGGCTAGCCCAATGAGCAATCGTTTCGCGTAGCGCGGGTAGGCCGTTAGTCGCTGGGTAGCGGGCCATTTCCAGCTGATGTGCCACTAAGGCTTCCAGTGCGCCTGGGTAAGGAGCGTGCTGGGGCTCACCAATCGTTAGCGGAATGTGTTCAAGCCCCGCCGGTGGCGTAAGCGCTGCTTTAAGCGCTGCCAGTTTTTCAAACGGATAAGGATGCAGGGCATTAAGATCAGGATTCATGGCGTGTCCGTTGATGGCCTATGGGCAGGTGCGACCGTAATACGGCAAACTGAGCCGCCGATTATAGGCAAGCCCAGGTGGCACCTCAAACTTAAACACCCAAGACTTCGATAAGCCGTTCGCGCAGCTTCTGCTGACGCTCTGGGTCGGTAAGTGGTTCGCCGGCTTTATCTGTGATGAAAAAAACGTCCTCTACCCGCTCCCCCAGGGTGGCAATTTTGGCCGCCGACAGTGCGATATCCTGCTCCATAAAGATCCGTCCCACCCTGGCTAGCAGGCCGGGCCGATCAGGAGCGGTTAGCTCAAGAAGTGTGCGCTCGTTAGCGGGGTCTTGCTCAATCAACACCTCGGTGGGAACTTTAAAGTGCTTTAACTGGCGAGGTGTGTGGCGAGTAACGATTTCGGGGTAGTCATCCGGGTCATCCAGCTCTTCCACTAAGTGCTGGCGCATCTCCTCTATACGGCTGATGTCACGAATGGGCTGACCGTAACTATCCAGCACAATAAAAGTATTGAGTGTCCAGTTGTTGTGAGAGGTGGCGATGCGCGCATCGTGAATCGAGAGCCCTAGCTGCTCCATAGCCGCGGCGGTAGCGGCGAACAAGTCATCTACTGAGCGAGTATGAATGAATACCTTGGTGCCGCCTTCAGCCATGTCTTCAGTAGGTGCGCTGATCAATACTAGCGGCAGTGGTGAGGGCTGGTGGGCGAGAATACCTTGAGTTTGCCAGACGATTTCGCTGGGGGCGTACTGGAGGAAGTAGTCCTCACCAAGGGATTCCCACAACTGGTCAATCTGGTGGCTATCCACCCCGATGGTTTGCAGTAATGAGCGAGCTTCAGTGCGGGTTTCGCGCACCCAGTCATCCCTGTCGGGCGGGTTGTTTAAGCCGCGCCGCAGTGCTCGCTTGGTTTCCGCGTAAAGCTGACGTAACAGGGATGCTCGCCAGCCGTTCCATAGCGTGGGGTTGGTGGCGTTAATATCGGCCACGGTAAGCACGTAGAGGTAGTCTAAGCGCGCTTCATCGCGCACCACGAGGGCAAAGTCGCGGATTACATCAGGATCGCTGATATCGCGTTTCTGGGCCGTCATGGACATCAAAAGATGATGCTCTACCAGCCAGCTCACTAAGTTGGAGTCGCGCTGGGAAACATGGTGGCGTTTACAGAACTGGGCAACATCTTTGGCGCCTATTTCTGAATGGTCGCCGCCGCGGCCTTTACCAATATCGTGAAACAGGCCTGCAATCCATAATAGGTCCAGCTTAGGCAGCTGATGAATCAGCGTGGCTGCCACCGGGAAGTCATCTTTGGCATCTGGCTTGCGAAAGCCATGCAGAAACTTCAGCAGACGCAGGGTATGGGCGTCTACCGTGTAGATATGAAACAGGTCGTGCTGCATTAGTCCCACAGCGCGACCAAATTCCGGTAAGTACTTACCTAGAATCCCGTAGCGGTTCATTCGTCTGAGTTGGCGGGGAACGTTGCCAGGAGCCCGTAAAATGGACATAAAGAGCCGCTGGTGGCGTGGGTCTTCTCGGTAGTGGTCGTCAATCTGATGGCGGTGGTCGCGTATCAAGCGGATCGTGTCCGCACGTACGCCCTCTATCTCTGGGTGCTTAGCCATCAATAGAAACAGCTCTAGCATTGCTGCTGGCCGTTCACGGAACAGGTTGCGCGAACGCACCTGAATGTAGCCGCCTTTGGTTTCAAAGCGCTCGTTCAGTTTAACGGTTTCCAGCGCTTCTTTGCCGCGTAGAATGACTTCGTCAAAGTGTTGCAGCAGCATGTCGTTAAGTCCTGCAAGGGCAGTGACATGCCGGTAGTAGCGTTTCATAAACTGCTCAACCGCTAGGCGTTCGGGCGTGTCTCTGAAGCCGAACATCTCCGCGATGGTGCGCTGGTGATCGAACAGCAGGCGGTCTTCAGCGCGGCCAGTGAGCATGTGCAAGGCGTAGCGAACCTGCCACAAAAAGGCTTGGCCCTGGCTTAAAATGCGCAGCTCTGCATCGTTCATAAAGCCATTGGCAACAATATCGGTGTACTGCTCGGTGCCAAAGTGGCGCTTCGCCACCCAGCCAATCATCTGAATATCACGCAGCCCGCCTGGTGAGCTTTTAAGGTTTGGCTCTAAGTGGTACTCAGAATTGTTATAGCGGTAGTGACGGGCGATCTGCTCTTGCCACTTGGCCTCGAAAAAATGGTTGGCAGGCCAGAGGTGTTCTGCATTAAGCCGCTCGCGCATCTGCTCGCGCAGTCGTTCTGGGCCGGCAATCAGGCGTGATTCGAGCAGGTTGGTGATCACCGTGACATCTGCCTCGGCTTCCCGCTCGCAGTCGTTGAGCGAGCGCACACTGTGGCCTATTTCCAGCCCAATATCCCAGAGGAAAGTGATAAAGGCAGTAAGTGGCTCACGGAAAGGTGTGTCGTCATCGTGCTCTAGTAGCAATAACAGATCGATGTCGGAGTGGGGATGTAGTTCACCGCGGCCATAGCCTCCCACCGCTACCAGTGCAATACCGTTATCTGGCCATTCGTGCTGTGTCCAGGCGATGGCGAGTAGCTGGTCAAGATACCACGCTCGACCACGTACTAAGTCACGAATGTCGGCCCCGGCGCGAAACTGATCGTCAAGTCGTGCTTGAAGCTCGCGAAGGGCCGCCTTGAATGGCGCTATTGGGGAGCGTGCTCCCGCAAGTTCGGTGCGAAAAGCATCAAGGTCATACAGCGCTGTGTCCGGCTCAAACCGGTAGTGGTGGAGTAGCATTAGCGGCTAATAAAACTAAGGTCTTCGTCGCTGCGTGCGGTTAGCACCTCAACGCCGGTATCGGTAACAAGTAGCGTGTGCTCCCACTGAGCGGACAGGCTACGGTCCTTGGTCACAGCTGTCCAGCCATCACGTAGTACCTTGGTTTTATAACCACCCACGTTAATCATTGGCTCAATGGTGAAACACATGCCCGCTTCCAGGGAAATATCGGCGTCTGGTGCATAGCCGTCATAGTGTAAAAACTGAGGGTCTTCGTGGAAGTCGGCGCCGATGCCGTGGCCACAAAAGTCGCGCACCACGGAGTAGCCGTGAGCTTCTGCATGCTGCTGAATCACGCGGGCGAGTTCGGATAAGCGCACGCCAGGTTTGACCAGTGCGATGCTTTTATACAAACACTCTTGGGTGATACGGCACAGGCGTTCGCCTTGGATGGTTTCGCCGATGACAAACATTACACTGGAATCGCCGTGATAGCCGTCAGGGGTTTTTACGGTAATATCCAGGTTCATGATGTCGCCGTTCTTGAGCTTTTTGGCATCATCGGGAATGCCGTGGCACACCACATGGTTAATCGAAGTGCAGGTGGCTTTGGGGAAGCCGTGATAGTTAAGCGGTGCCGGTGCCGAACCTAACTCTTTGACGATAAAGTCATGACAAAGGCGGTCAATTTCGCCGGTGCTAATGCCCGCTTTGATGAGCGGAGTGATCATTTCAATGACGCTGGCGGCTTGGCGTCCGGCTTCGCGCATTTTCTCGATTTCAGAAGGCGTCTTGATGGGAACGTTCATGAATTCTCGATATGGATTCTAAGTAAGTGGTGAACAGCAGTAACGAGCGGCAAATTTAGACCGTTGCGTAGGTGATGAGTAGGTGATGACTTCATCTTGGCAAGGATCTATGGTATAAAGCCGCGCGCTTTCCTGCAATCGCCAGCCCTCGCAACATTGCTAGCAGGCTGGACAGTGGAAAGCCAATTAGACTGCAGCAAGGATACCCCCGTGCTGCTCAACAGCAAGCCTTGAAAACACACATGCACCGGCACATGGTCCCGGGTGCCGCTGGTAACGTCTAACGATACCACTGGTCGGATCCATGGGGTGCGTGGAGGCCTAACCCGAGTTTCAGGAGTTTTATCATGTCTCACGTTAATATGCGTGACCTGCTGAAAGCAGGCGCTCACTTCGGTCACCAAACCAAGTACTGGAACCCGAAGATGGGTAAGTTCATCTTCGGCGCGCGCAACAAGATTCACATCATCAACCTCGAGCACACTCTGCCGGCGCTTAATGAAGCGATCGACGTGATTGAGAAGATGGCGGCATCCAACAACAAAATTTTGTTTGTTGGCACCAAGCGCAGCGCCAGTAAGATCATCAAAGAAGAAGCAAATCGCGTTAATCAGCCGTTCGTTAACCATCGCTGGTTAGGCGGTATGCTGACTAACTTCAAGACTATTCGTCAGTCTATCAAGCGTCTGCGTGACCTAGAAGTTATGCGCGAAGACGGTACTTTCGACAAGCTGACCAAGAAAGAAGTTTTGATGGCAACGCGTGAGCAAGAGAAGCTTGAGCGTTCTATCGGCGGTATCAAGAACATGGGTGGCCTGCCGGACGCTCTGTTCGTTATCGACGTTGACCACGAGCGTATCGCGATCAACGAAGCCAACAAACTGGGTATCCCAGTTATTGGTGTAGTAGATACCAACTCAAACCCGGATGGCGTTGACTACGTAATCCCGGGTAACGATGACTCCATCCGCGCTATTCAGATTTACGTTAAGGCAATTGCCGACGCCTGTAACCGCGCTAAAGAAGGTCGTCCAGACGAGTTTGTTGAAGTTGCTGAAGAAGCCGCTTCCGTCGACACGGACGCTGCTGCAGAGTAACGCTAGCAGGCGGTGCGGCGGACAGATGAGCCGCATCGTGTTAAGAGGGGGCCTTATGCCCCCTTTTTCCCGCTTTGGGTTCGCCCAGGCGGGACGAATGCGCCGGACACTAAACGCCGGCAAGCGCGCTGCATAGTGATACAAAGCGGTCATCTATTGAGCTTATACTCTGTAGCGCGTTTAACTTTCAGCTAGAACCATTACCGAGGTGAATTCTCATGGCAGCTATTAGCGCCTCCCAGGTTAAGGAACTGCGCGAACGTACCGGTCTTGGCATGATGGAGTGTAAAAAAGCACTCACCGAAGCCGACGGTGACATCGAAGTCGCGATTGAGAACCTGCGTAAAAGCTCTGGTCTTAAAGCCGCGAAGAAAGCGGGTCGTACCGCTGCAGAGGGTGCGGTTGTTACGCGCGTAGCAGAAGATGGTAGCTACGGCGTTATGGTCGAAATCAACTCTGAAACTGACTTCGTTGCCCGTGACGACAACTTCATTGCTTTCACCGGCAAGATCGCTGATGCGTTCTTTGCAGCGAAAAATGAAGATGTAGCCGCTGTTATGGCTGGCGATCTCGAGTCTGCTCGTGAACAGCTGGTTCAGAAGATTGGTGAGAACATCGGCGTACGTCGTGCCGTTGTAGTAAACGCTGTTGAAGGTGGTCTGGTGGGCGAATATGTCCACGGTGGCCGCATTGGCGTTCTGACCATTCTGAAAGGTGGCAACAGCGAAGCTGCTAAAGACGTTGCTATGCACGTTGCAGCGATCAATCCTGCTGTAGCCCTTCCGGAAGATATGCCGCAGGAAGAGCTGGACAAAGAGAAAGCGATCATCCTGGCCCAGCCGGACATGGCAGGCAAGCCAGAGCAAATCGCTGAGAAGATGGTTGAAGGCCGCCTGAAGAAGTACCTGGCTGAAAACAGCCTGACCGAGCAGCCGTTTGTTAAAGACCCGAACCAGTCTGTTGCTGAGTTTGTCAAAGCTGCTGGTGGTGAAGTAGTTGGCTTTATCCGCTTTGAAGTGGGCGAAGGCATCGAGAAAGAAGAAGTCGACTTTGCTAAAGAAGTCATGGAACAAGCTGGCCGTCGCTAAGGTCAGAGGTTCTAGTAAAAAGATGGCGTGCGCGCGAGCGCACGCCTTCGTGTATCCAGCCCTTGCTAAATGAAAGGGCCGCCTCGCCCGCCTGTGTTCAGGTCAGCCTCAGGAGATATGCCATGTCACGCGATGTTCAAGAGTCTAGCCCCGCTGCTATCCCCAGTAAAATCGAGAAGTCTAAGTCAAAATATAAGCGTATTTTGCTGAAGCTTTCTGGTGAAGCGCTAATGGGGGAGCACGATTTTGGTATTGATCCTAAAGTGTTGGATCGCATGGCGCTTGAGATCGGCCAGTTGGTCGGTATAGGTGTTCAGGTGGGTATTGTAATTGGTGGTGGTAACCTCTTCCGTGGCGCCGCACTAAACGAAGCCGGTATGGACCGGGTGACGGGTGACCACATGGGAATGCTGGCAACAGTGATGAATGCCCTGGCAATGCGCGATGCCCTGGAGCGTTCTAATATTCGTTCGCGGGTCATGTCAGCGATTCCCATGAGTGGTGTGGTGGAGCACTATGACCGCCGCACTGCCATCCGCTATTTAACATCTGGCGATGTTGTGCTGTTTTCTGCGGGCACCGGTAATCCTTTCTTCACGACCGACTCCGCTGCTTGTCTGCGTGGCATTGAAGTGGACGTGGATGTTGTGATCAAGGCCACCAAGGTCGATGGCGTGTACAATAAGGATCCTGTTAAACATCCTGATGCCGTGAAGTACGACCAGCTCTCTTATGACGACGCCCTAGAGCAAAAATTGGGTGTGATGGATTTGACCGCTATCTGCCTGGTACGTGACCATAATATGCCAGTGCGGGTATTCGATATGAACAAGCCTGGCGCCCTGCTGAATTTGGTAGTAGGGGGCAAGGAAGGCACGCTGATAGACAGAGGGTAATATCGTGATCAACGACATTAAGAAAGATGCAGAATCTCGCATGAAGAAAAGCGTTGAAGCGCTGAATGGCAACTTCAACAAGATCCGTACTGGGCGTGCTCACCCCAGTATTTTGGATGCTGTAACTGTCGACTATTACGGTAGCCAAGTGCCGCTAAGCCAAGTGGCTTCGGTTAACGTGGAAGATGCGCGTACGCTGGCGGTAGCTCCCTGGGAGCAGGGCATGGTGGCTAAAGTTGAAAAGGCCATCATGACGTCAGATCTTGGTCTTAATCCTTCAAGTGCCGGGAACGTGATCCGCGTACCGATGCCGATGTTGACCGAGGAGACTCGGAAAGGCTACATCAAGCAGGCACGTAGCGAAGCCGAAAACGCCCGAGTTGCTGTACGAAATGTACGTCGCGATGCCAACGGTGATTTCAAATCCTTGCTTAAGGATAAAGAGATTACTGAAGATGATCAGCGTCAAGGGGAAGACGAAATCCAGAAGCTGACCGATAAGTTTATCGCTGAGATCGATAAGGCGCTTGCCGCAAAAGAACAAGATCTCATGCAGGTATAGTTATTGTAAGTATAGTTATTGATTGTAAGTATAGTTATTGTAGTTATAGCTATCTGCTTTCACTTAGCCGCGGGCAGCGAGCGCTGCCCGCTAGGCCATTGTTTGGCTTTATTATGACTGATCTTTGGTGCGAGAAACCATGACGTCACCGCAGCTTCCTGAAGAGCAGACGGGCGGTGCGGCGCCTTCTCACTCCGAGGAGTCGTTGCCGCTGCATGTTGCTATCATAATGGATGGCAACAACCGCTGGGCGCGTGCCCGAGGGCTTTCCGGCGTGCGCGGACATCGTGCTGGCGTTGAGGCCGTGAGAACGGTGATACAGCGCGCTGCCGAGCGTGGCGTAAAAACATTAAGCTTATTTGCGTTTTCAAGTGAAAACTGGAAGCGTCCTGCGGCGGAAGTGAATGCGCTTATGGAGCTTTTTTTGATGGCTCTTAAGCGAGAAGTTAAAAAGCTCAACGAGCGTAATGTTCGCCTTTCTATTATTGGTGAGCAGCGAGGCTTCTCCAATGCTATCCAGAAGCATATTCAGCGCGCTGAAGCGCTGACCGCCGCTAACACGGGGATGCACTTGGTGATTGCTGCCAACTATGGTGGCCAGTGGGATATTACCCGCGCAGCAAAGCAGTTGGCTGAGCAGGTTGCCGCCGGGGAGTTGGCTGCAGCAGATATCGATGAAGCGCGCTTTGATATGGCGATGAACACCCACCAAGTACCGCCGGTGGATTTATGTATTCGCACCAGTGGAGAGCAGCGTCTCTCCAACTTTATGCTGTGGCAGTTAGCCTACGCAGAGCTACATTTTTCCCCCCTGCTGTGGCCTGATTTTGACGCAGTGGCGTTCGATAAAGCGCTGGATGACTTTTGCCAGCGTCGCCGCCGCTTTGGCATGACTGACGAACAAATAGAGGCGCAAGGTGCTTAAACAGCGGATTATCACCGCAGCCTGGTTAGCTCCCCTGACGCTGATCGGCCTGTTCGGATTACATGGTGGCGCCTTTGCGCTGTTTGCAGCACTTATTGTGCTGTTAGGTGCGTGGGAGTGGACGAATTTGGCTGGAGTTACCCAACAGCGCTCGCGCTTGCAATGGGTGGCTGTGCTGGCGCTGCTAATGCTCGTTATGTGGTTGAGTGGCGCAGCATTCGCCGTTTGGCCGTTATGGCTTGCGGCGGCGGGGTGGCTGCTAAACCTGTATTGGGTTACCCGTTACCCAGAGGCTGGTCAGCAATGGCAGTCAACCTCTCGGCGTTTACTGATGGGATTATGGGTGCTGCTGCCATGCTGGGTTGGTTTCAATGTTCTCCGCGATAGTGGTGCGGTATGGTTGCTATTTGTTCTGTTGCTGGTTTGGGGCGCTGATATTGGTGCCTATTTTGCTGGTCGTCGCTGGGGAAAACGCAAGTTGGCTCCCCAGGTTAGTCCAGGGAAATCCTGGGAAGGTGTCATTGGTGGCTTAGTGGTAACCGTGTTGCTGGCAGTGGTATTTGCTTTTTGGCAGCCGTTGGGTGCCGCAGGCGGCGCTACGCTGATTGCTATTACTGCCCTGGTGACGTTTGTTTCGGTGCTGGGTGATTTGTTGGAAAGCATGCTTAAGCGCTACCGTAATATTAAGGACTCTAGCCAGTTGTTACCGGGTCATGGTGGCGTACTGGATCGCATTGATAGCCTAACGGCGGCGATTCCCATCTTTGCTTTGCTTTACTTACAGCTATTGCAGGTGCCATTGCTATGAGTCAGCAGCCGACTCTTCAGCACGTAACGGTACTAGGTTCAACTGGCTCAGTAGGCAACAGCACTCTGGATGTGATTGCACGCCATCCTGATCGTTACCGGGTTTATGCGCTGACTGCCCACACGTCGAAAGAAGCCTTGCTAGCACAGTGTAGGAAGCATCAGCCCCGCGTGGCGGTCTTACACAACTCAGTAGATGCTCAGTGGCTGCATGATGCGTTAACCGAGGCGGGAGTCGCTACTGAGGTGCAAGCTGGCCCGGAGGCGCTCTGCCGAGTGGCGCGAGACGCCCAGGTTGACACGGTAATGGCTGCTATTGTGGGGGCGGCAGGGCTGCTACCTGCACTGGCAGCGGCAGAGGCTGGTAAGCGTGTACTGCTTGCCAATAAAGAGGCGCTAGTAATGAGTGGCGCGCTCTTTATGGATGCCATTGCCCGTTCAGGTGCAACACTCTTGCCTATTGACTCTGAACATAATGCTATCTACCAGTGTCTACCTGCTCAGCATCGTGGTGGTCTTGAGCGCCACGGCGTTCGCCAATTGCTGCTGACTGCCTCTGGAGGGCCTTTTCGTACCTGGAGCTCGGAGGATATTGCCAGGGTAACGCCGGAGCAGGCCTGCGCTCATCCTAACTGGTCAATGGGGCGTAAGATCTCGGTGGACAGCGCCACGTTAATGAATAAAGGGCTAGAGCTAATCGAGGCGTGCTGGCTGTTCGATGCCACTCCAGAGCAAATTCAAGTAGTCGTTCATCCGCAAAGCGTAATCCACTCCATGGCTGCTTACGATGACGGTTCGGTGATCGCGCAGTTGGGTAACCCTGATATGCGCACGCCTATTGCTTATGGGTTAGCGTGGCCTGAGCGTATTGATGCAGGTGTTGAGACACTTGATATTTTCCAGGTGGCCAGGCTTGATTTTGAAGCGCCGGATGAGACCCGCTTTCCCTGCCTGCGGTTAGCCCGCGAAGCAATGAAAACGGGGGGCGCAGCCCCTGCGATTTTGAACGCCGCAAATGAAGTGGCGGTAGATGCATTTTTGGAAGGACAGCTTGGCTTCAGCTCGATAGCTGATGTGGTGGCTGAAGTGATGGGCCTAACGTTTGAAGAGCGCGCCGATACGCTGGAACAAATATTAGCAGCGGATAAGTGGGCTCGGGAGCAGGCGTTGCTGAGAATACAGCGATGAAATATGCAGGACGCGTAGGCATCAGCCGTTCGCTGAGCAGCGTATAAAGGAGCGAAGTGTGGGCCTGATACAAAATATCTTAGCGGTGATCGTGGTGCTTGGGTTGCTGGTGACCTTCCACGAATTTGGCCACTTCTGGGTGGCAAGACGCTGTGGAGTTAAGGTGCTGCGCTTTTCAGTAGGTTTTGGTAAACCGCTGTGGTCGACTGTGGACCGACATGGAACCGAGTTCGTGGTAGCCGCTATACCGTTAGGCGGCTACGTGAAAATGCTGGATGAGCGTGAAGCGCCAGTGCCAGAAGAGCAGCTAAGCCAAGCATTTAATCGCAAAAGCGTATGGCAGAGAATTGCCATCGTTGCTGCTGGCCCCTTGGCAAATTTTCTACTGGCGATTGTCGCTTACTGGGCGTTGTTCGTGGTGGGCGTTACCACGGTGACACCTATAGTGGGTGAAGTGACGCCTGATTCCCCCGCTGCCCAGGCAGGGCTTGCCCATGGGGATGAAATCACCTCAGTCCACGGCGATGCGATGCGCTCATGGGAAGAGATCAATCTTAAGCTGGTTTCCATTATTGGCTTTAACGGCGAGTTGGCCGTTGAGGCGTTGCCTGAAGGTTCGAGTACCCCGCGGTTGTACCAACTGCCAGTAAGTAATTACCTGGTCCGCCAAGATCCACCACAGCCGCTGCAAAGCTTGGGAATTACCCCTTGGAGGCCTGATGTTCCGGCTGTACTGGGCCAAGTGGTAGATGGTCAAGCAGCCGCTCAGGCAGGGCTTCAGCCGGGTGACCGCATCCTTTCCCTTAATGGTGAGCCGGTTGAGGACTGGATGCAGTTTGTCGCAATGATCCGCGAGAATGCAGGCCAAACTTTAGAGGTGGGCTATCAGCGCGGTGACGAGCAAGGTACGCTGTCGCTGACGCCGGGTAGTAATACATTAGAGAGTGGTGCTGAAGTCGGGTACATTGGAGCCGGTGTGCAGCAGGTATCATGGCCTGAAGAGCTGCAGCGTGAAATTCGCTATGGGCCGGTGGAGGCGATTGGGCAAGCAGTGTCGCGCACCGGCGAGATGACGTTGCTCACGGTAGATGCGATTCGCAAAATGTTAGTGGGGTTAATTTCACCCTCTAACTTATCTGGGCCGATTACGATTGCGCAAATTTCCGGTGATTCCGCTCGTGCAGGTATGGAAGCGTTCGTTGGTTTTCTAGCGTATCTTTCCATCAGCTTGGCGGTACTGAATTTATTGCCAATTCCAGTGCTCGATGGTGGGCACCTGCTTTATTATTTTATAGAGGTCGTACGTGGACGGCCGGTCTCAGAGCAAACTCAAGCGGTAGGGCTGCGCATTGGGCTTGCCATGGTAGGTACCCTGATGTTGATGGCTCTCTATTTCGATCTGATGCGCCTGTGGTAATGACGCGTGTAGCGCGCAGGATGCCTTGTCATCTGCCTGCACAAATGTATATGGTGCCTGTCTGGAACGATAGGCAGACCAACGCGAGCGAACTGACTGCATGAAAATTAAGACCCTTGGAATGGCGGCACTCTTGCTGGCAGGCGCCAGCGGCGCCCAAGCACAATCCTTTGATGTTTCGGACATTCGTGTGGAAGGACTACAGCGGGTATCCGCCGCCTCGGTCTTTAATGCGTTTCCCGTGAGTGCGAATGACCGTGTTAACGAGCAACAGCTAACCGCTGCTGCACGTGACCTATTCGCGACGGGCCTGTTCGAAGACGTCTCCCTAGCACGGGAAGGTGATGTTCTGATCGTTCAGGTAGTTGAGCGACCAACGATTGCACGCCTGAATATTAGTGGTAACCGGCAGATCTCCGAAGATGATTTGCGCAACGGCCTACGCCAATCGGGCTTGTCCGAAGGCCAGGTACTGCAACTCTCTACCCTGGAAGAGATTCAGCGGGAGCTGGAGGGCGTTTATCAGTCTCAGGGTCGTTACAGTGCAGGTATCGATGTAGAAGTTGAGACAGTTGATGAAGGCCGAGTTCAGGTCAACATCAATATCAATGAAGGTGAAGTAGCGAAAATTCGTCAGATCAATATTGTGGGTAATGAAGCGTTTGACGATGACACGCTACGCTCTGTTTTTGAACTCAATGATCGCCCCGGGCGGGTGTTTGGCTGGTTCTCTAAGGATGAGTACTCCCGCGAAGCGCTATCCGGCGATATTGAGCGGTTGCGCTCCTTCTATCTGGACCGTGGCTATGTGAATTTCGATGTCACTTCTACCCAGGTATCTATTGGCCCAGAGAAATCGGAAATATTCATTACCCTTAACGTCGATGAGGGTAGTCAGTACCGTGTCGGTGATATTCGTTTTGTAGGCGATCTGCAAATTAGTGAAAGTGACGCACGGCAACTGCTTGAGATCAGCAGTGGCGATACCTTCTCCCGCGGGCAAGTGAATGCTTCTACCGAAGCTCTGCGCCAGCGCTTAGGGGCTGAGGGGTTTGCGTTTGCGGAAGTGCAGGGCGTTCCGGAAATGGCCGGTGATGGCGAGACCGTTGATCTGGTAATTGCGGTTAACCCTGGTCAGCGCACTTACGTACGACGCATAGAGTTCTTCGGTAATACCACGACCCAAGACGAAGTGCTGCGCCGTGAAATGATTCAGCTGGAAGGGGCGCCTGCATCGACTGAGTCAATCACGCAATCCCGTCAGCGGCTTGAGCGCCTTGGCTTCTTTAGCCAGGTTGAAGTCGATACCCAGCCTGTGCCAGGCCAGCCTGATATGCTGGACGTGACCTATAACGTAGAAGAACAGCCTTCTGGCTCTATCTCTGCTAGCGTTGGTTTCTCGCAAAGCGCCGGGGTGATTTATGGCGTTGGGCTTGCTCAAAATAACTTCCTAGGTACAGGTAACCGCGTCAACATCGGCGCTCAGCGCAGTGATACGTTCACCAGCGTCAACTTTGCCTTTACCGACCCGTACTGGACGCTAGACGGCATCTCCCGCGGCTATAACGTGTTCTACCGGGAAACCGACTATGCTGACTCTGATATCTCAACGTTCTCAACCGATGCCTATGGTGCGGGTATTAACTTCGGCTACCCGATAAGCGAACTTTCGCGGCTCAACTTCGGTGCGAGTGTTGAAGATCTCACGGTAAAAACTTATTTTGACACAGCCTCAGAAATTCGTCGTTACGTAGAAGATCAAGGCGAGAATGCCCAGAGCCTTAAATTAACGGGAAGCTGGACGCGCAATAATCTGAACCGCGGCATCATGCCTACGGCAGGTAATTACCAACGGCTCTCCTTGGAAACAGGTGTGCCGGGAAGCGATGCGGAGTACTACAAAATCCAAGCGCGTGCCCAGCAGTTATTCCCGATTAATGATGATCAAACCTGGGCGCTCAAGTTTAGCGGCCATTTAGGCTACGCCGATACACTCGGTAGCAACGACCCTTACCCCTTCTATGAGAACTTCTATGCGGGTGGTTTAGGCTCTGTGCGTGGCTTTACCTCAAACACGTTGGGACAGCGCACAACGCCTGCCCGGGAAGGTGGTCGTGACCGCACCCTCGGCGGTAACGTTCTGATCCAGGGCAGTGCTGAAGTTCTTTTCCCACTGCCATTTGTTGAAAACCAGCGCTCGGTACAAACATCGCTGTTTGTGGACGCGGGTAATACCTTCTTAAGCTCCTGCTACGACGTGCTGGAAGAAGATGCCGGGCGCCAACAGTGTAGCTCAGGCGTTGATCTTGGCGACCTGCGCTACAGTGTGGGTATTGGCCTATCCTGGTTAACACCGGTTGGTCCGCTGACCTTTAGTATTGCCGAACCGCTAAACAGTGAAAGCGGAGATGACACTCAGTTCTTCCAGTTCTCGCTGGGTCAAACGTTCTAATATAAGGAGTTAAAACGATGCGTAAATTGGCAGCAGCTGTGTGCCTGATGGGTGCGATAGTGTTACCCGCCCATGCGGCTGAAGTGGCAGTACTCGATTGGCGCGCTGCGCTGATGAATACCCAGTCCGCTCAGTCCTCCCTTAGCCAGCTGGAAAGCCAAATTGGTGGCCAACAGCGCGAAGCTCAGTCACTAGGTAGCGAATTACAGCAGTTGCAAGAGCGTCTGCAGCGGGAAGGCGAGACAATGTCGCAGTCCCAGCGAGATTCACTGATTGCCGAGTTGCAAGAGAAGGGCGGGCGTTTCGAACAGCTGCGTCGCGAAGTGATGCAAGCTCAGCAGCGTTCCGAGCAGCAGTTTTTAGACGGTGCTGAGTCTAAACTTGAGCGCGCCGTTGAACAGGTTCTGCAACGCCACAATATTGATGTGCTAGTAGAGCCACAAGGCGTATTGCATTCATCGACAGATCTGCCCAATGTGACCGATGAAGTCACCCAGATTTTCGATTCGCTGAACTAATTTTATGACTGCTGGTGCGCGCATGCGCGCACCAATGTTTCTTGGGCTACCATGACGCACGCTTCTCACCACCTCACCCTAGCGGATATCGCACGTCACTTGGATGTAGCATTCGAGGGCGACGCCAACCAGCCGATTCGTGGTCTGGCAACGCTCAAAGAAGCTGCTCCGGACCAAGTGGCGTTCCTCGCCAATCGTGCCTATTTGAAAGATTTAGCCACGACTCAGGCTGCCGCTGTTTTACTGCACCCTGAGCATGGCAAAAACTGCCCTGTGCCACGCTTGGAGATGACAAACCCTTATTTAGGTTATGCCAAACTATCCCAGTTGTTTGACCCGTTACCAGTGCGGGATGTGTTAGGCGTGCACCCGGCAGCGGTAGTTGCTGAGGGTGTTACCCTGGGGGCGGATGTATCTATCCAGGCCCATGCGGTGATTGAAGCAGGCGTTGTGCTTGGTGACCGTGTGGTCGTGGGGGCTGGCAGTGTAGTTGGTGCCGATAGTGTGATTGGCGAGGGTACTCGTCTGCATGCCAACGTTACTGTTTGCCACGGTGTTGTCATTGGCAAGCGCGGCATACTGCAGAGTGGTTGCGTGATTGGAGGCGACGGTTTTGGTTTTGCCCATGATGGTGCCAAGTGGCATAAAATTGCCCAGTTAGGCGGTGTGGTGATGGGCGATGACGTAGAAGTCGGCAGTTGTTCAAGTATTGATCGTGGTGCGTTGGGCGATACAGTGATTGGCAACGATGTAAAAATTGATAGCCAAGTACAAATCGCGCATAACGTCACCATCGGCGATCACAGCGCACTGGCAGGCTGCGTGGGTATCGCAGGCTCTACCAAGGTGGGCAAGCACTGCATGTTGGGCGGCGGCGTAGGGCTTTCAGGCCACCTGACTATTTGCGATGGTGTACAGGTAACCGGGATGAGCCTTGTTACTAACTCGATCCATGAGCCGGGTGTTTACTCCTCAGGAACAGGGGCCATGAGCAATACGCAGTGGCGAAAAAATGCAGTGCGCTTTAAGCAACTTGATGATATTGCTAAGCGGCTTGCAAGGATGGAAAAAAATCAGCGTGCAGAATGATGTATCGCTGAATTTCTGAGGCAGTGGCTTGAGGCTTGATCGCTGCAGGTTATAATCCACTGCCTTTTAACCAGCAGGAGTGCTGGTATGTGCCTGATGTATCTCAGGCCTTTTGTCATTTTAGAGGTCGTTACGATGGTTATGGATATTAACGAAATTCGCGAATACTTGCCGCACCGCTACCCGTTCCTTCTGGTGGATCGAGTGACGCAGCTAACCGTTGGCGAATCCATCGTTGCGTTCAAAAACGTTAGTATTAATGAGCCGTTTTTTAATGGGCACTTTCCCCATCATCCCATAATGCCAGGTGTATTGGTGGTGGAAGCGCTTGCTCAAGTATGCGGTATCTTAGGTTTCAAAACGGTCAATAAACTACCTGCTGACGGCTACGTATACTATCTTGTCGGCAGCGATAACGTGCGCTTTAAGCGCCCCGTTATGCCAGGCGATCAGTTAGTTCTGGAAGCTAATGTCATTCGTGGCAAGCGCGGTATCTGGAAGTTTGCCTGCCGTGCTACGGTGGACGGAGAGCTAGCCTGCGAGGCGGAAATCATTTGTGCCGAGAGGAAGGTTGCTTGATACATCCTACTGCCCTGGTTGACCCTACAGCGCAGCTTGCTGACGATGTAGAGGTTGGCCCTTTTAGCGTTATTGGACCAAATGTTACGATTGGCGCCGGCTCGGTGATCGGCCCCCACGTAGTGGTTAAAGGTCCTACGTGGCTTGGTGAGCGTACGCGTATTTTTCAGTTCGCCTCTGTGGGTGAAGACTGCCAGGATAAAAAGTACGCAGGTGAACCGACTCGCTTAGTCATGGGCGATGATAACGTGATCCGCGAAGGCGTTACTCTTCATCGTGGAACCGTACAAGATCGCGGTGAGACCACGATAGGCTCACGTAATCTGTTTATGGCCTATGTCCATGTAGGCCACGACTGCGTGATTGGTAATGACTGTATTTTAGCGAATCAGGTAACGCTGGCGGGCCATGTCACGCTGGGCGATTTCGCCATTCTGGGTGGTTTGTCAGCGGTACATCAATTCTGCCACTTTGGCGAGCATGCTATGGCGGGTGGCGGCTCGATTATTACTAAAGATACCCCTGCTTATGTGATGATTAATGGTAACCCGGCCGAGGCTCGGGGCCTCAACTTGGTTGGCCTGAAGCGCCGAGGGTTTAGCCGCGACGCGATCAATGCACTAAGTGCCGCTTATAAGTTGGTGTACCGTCAGGGGTTGACTGTAGAGCAGGCAATTGAAGATATGCGTAATCGCTTTGATTTCGCAGAAATCACGGTCTTTGCTGACTCTATTGAGCGTTCAACGCGCGGTATTATTCGCTAACAACTCACACCCAACCGGTTTTCCCGTCACTATGACACTGCAACGCGTATACCTTGTGGCAGGCGAGCTCTCCGGCGATATTTTAGGTGCTGGACTTATGTTAGAGCTTCGCGCCCGCCACCCAGAGGTGGAGTTCCGTGGGATGGGTGGACCCCGCATGGAAGCCCAGGGGCTGACCAGTCGCTTTCCCCTTGAAACCCTATCGGTGATGGGCTTGGTTGAGGTTGTAAAGCACCTGCCTGAACTGATTCGCGTGCGCCGTACGCTACGTGAAGAGGCTATCGCCTGGCAGCCCGATATCATGATTGGTATTGATGCTCCCGACTTCAATATTGGCCTAGAAAAACAGCTGCGTGAGGCCGGGCTTAAAACTGCCCACTATGTTAGCCCTTCGGTGTGGGCATGGCGGCAGGGGCGGGTCAAAAAGATCGCCAAAGCCGTTAATGGCATGCTAACGCTACTGCCTTTTGAAGCAGACTTTTATCATGCTCATCACGTTCCCGTGGCCTTTGTGGGTCACCCGCTGGCTGATGAGCTGCCCCTTGAGAACGATCGTGCAGGCGCGCGTCAAGCACTGGGGCTGCCCACACAGGCACCTGTTGTAGCGCTATTGCCTGGCTCACGGGGCAACGAAATACGCTTTTTGGGCGATACGTTTTTACGCGCTGCCGAACTGCTCTGCCAACGATATCCGTTGTTGCATGTGGTGATTCCGGCGGCCACTCACCAGCGCTATCAAGAGATTAGCCAACTACTGGCTGATTACCCTGCATTGAGCGAACGTGTAACGCTGCTGGAAGGCCAGGCCCGTGAGGCCATGGTAGCCAGTGATGCGGTACTGCTTGCTTCGGGTACTGCTGCTCTTGAAGCGATGCTCTGCCATCGCGCCATGCTGGTGGCCTACAAAATGGCTCCTGCTACCCACTGGCTGGCCAAGCGATTAGTGAAAACCCAGTGGATTTCCCTACCTAACCTGATCGCTCAAGAGAGTTTGGTGCCTGAGCTAATTCAGCAATCCGCAACGCCACAAGCAATTGCTGATCAGCTTGATCGACTGTTGGGCGATGATGAGACGCGGCATGCGCTAGAAGCACGCTTTGCTACCATGCACCAAACTCTGCAGCGCAATGCCAGCCAGCGCGCCGCCCAGGCAATTACCGCCCTGGTAGTTGGTGACTCGCTGGATAGTAAGACGGATCGTAAGCTGGATAGTCATAGCAAGCTGGATAGTCTGGATAGTCATAGCAAGCTGGATAGCCAAGAGAGCGCTTCCAGTGAAGGGAGTAGGCATGGCCGTTAAATCCACTGATTATCCAGTGCTAGTGATTGACTATCAGGGTGATCGCTTGGCTGGCGTTGACGAAGTAGGCCGTGGACCACTTATTGGAAGTGTCGTTGCTGCGGCTGTGATTCTTGACCCCTCGCGACCTATTGAGGGCCTTGCAGACTCCAAAAAGCTCACTGCTCGTAAACGAGAAGCACTGGATATGCAGATCCGTGAGCGAGCGTTGGCGTTTGCTGTGGCCGAGGCGAGTGCTGCTGAGGTCGATCAACTCAATATTTATCATGCTACTCATCTAGCCATGTGCCGCGCCATTGATGCACTGGTCCCAGAGGCGCACTACCTGCTGGTAGATGGCAACCGGATGCCAGGGCATCCACTGCCTGGGCAGGCTGTGGTGAAAGGGGATGCACGCCACCCGGCCATTGCCGCAGCGTCTATTTTGGCTAAAGTCTCTCGAGACGCACAGATGGTAGCACTGGATATGCGCTATCCTGAGTATGGTTTCGCCCGCCATAAGGGCTATCCAACGAAAGAGCACTTGGCAGCACTGGCCGCCCATGGCCCGCTTGCCGAGCATCGCCGCAGTTTTGCGCCTGTACAGCGTCAGTTAGCACTGCTGTAAGCTTTACTATTTTATTTGCCTAGCAATTTTGCTGAGAGTCCCATGACGGTTCCGTTCGTTCATCTACGTTTGCACAGTGAATACTCCCTGGTCGATGGCTTGGTTAAAATCAAGTCGCTGGTCAGTACCACCGCAGAGCGTGGGATGCCAGCGCTTGCGCTAACCGACGAGGCAAACCTGTTTGGCCTGGTAAAGTTTTACAAAGCTGCCCAGGGTGCGGGCCTTAAACCCATTATTGGCAGCGACTTGTGGCTCCATAATCCGCATGATGACGCTCACCCGTACCGCATTACGCTGTTAGCGATGAACGACGTTGGCTACCGTAACCTTACCGAGCTGATCTCAAAAGGCTGGACCCATGGTCAGCGCCAAGGTCGCGCTATACTCGAGAAACAGTGGGTGCTGGAACAGAGTGATGGCTTGATTGCGCTTTCCGGGGCGCGAGATGGCGAGATTGGTCGTCACTTACTATCTGACCATGAGCGTGAAGCGCGTGTGCTGCTTGAGGAGTGGCAAGCCGCGTTTCCTGAGCGTTTTTATTTAGAGCTAGTTCGCACGGGACGCCCATTGGAAGAGGACTGCGTTCATGCCAGCGTTAAACTGGCCATTGAAACAGGCACTCCGGTGGTGGCTACCAATGACGTACGCTTTTTGGAGCGCGACGATTTTTGGGCCCACGAAACCCGTGTGGCGATTGGTGAAGGTAAGGCGCTGGACGACCCCCGTCGTGAGCGTCGCTACACTGAAGAGCAGTACCTTAAAAGCCCTGAAGAGATGGCAGCGCTGTTCGCTGATATTCCCGAGGCGCTTGAAAACAGTGTGATGATCGCGCAGCGTTGTAGTGTAGATGTGCGTTTAGGTGAAATCTTCCTGCCTGAATTCGAAATTCCCGAAGGCATGACCCAGGATGAATTTTTCCGTAAGGTTTCCCACGACGGCTTAACAGATCGACTCGATTTTCTATTCCCCGCTGAGCGCTATCCCCGCGACAGTGACGAATACAAGGCGATTGATCAGCGTTACCGCGAGCGGCTGGATTTCGAGCTCAACGTCATTATCCAGATGGGGTTCCCTGGCTATTTCCTGATCGTAATGGACTTTATCCAGTGGGCTAAAGATAACAACGTGCCTGTAGGACCGGGGCGGGGTTCGGGTGCCGGTTCACTAGTGGCTTATGCACAAAAAATCACCGATTTGGACCCGATTGGCTACGATCTGCTGTTCGAACGCTTTCTTAACCCTGAGCGTGTCTCCATGCCCGACTTCGACGTCGACTTCTGCATGGAGAAACGCGATAAAGTGATCGAGTATGTGGCCGACCGTTATGGCCGCAACGCGGTGTCCCAGATTGTCACCTTTGGCACCATGGCCGCCAAGGCGGTAGTGCGTGATGTCGCCCGTGCCCAAGGTCGGCCCTATTCGCTGGGCGATAAGCTCTCCAAGCTGATTCCTTTTGAAGTGGGCATGACCCTTGCCAAAGCGATTGAGCAAGAGCCTGCTCTGAAAGAGTTTATCGGTAACGACGAAGAGGCTGAAGAGATCTGGGAGATGGCCCTCAAGCTTGAGGGCACTACCCGAGGTACCGGTAAGCACGCTGGGGGCGTGGTGATTGCGCCCACCAAACTGACCGATTTTTCACCGCTATTGTGTGATGAAGATGGCTCTGGCCTAGTGGTTCAGTTTGATAAAAATGACATTGAGGAAGCCGGGCTGGTGAAGTTCGACTTCCTTGGTCTGCGTACGCTAACGATTATCGACTGGGCACTAAAAATGGTCGATAAGGTACGTAGTGCCAATGGCCAGGGGGCGCTCAATATCGACGCCATTCCTCTGGATGATAGTAAAACCTTCGAGATGCTCAAGCGGGCGGAAACCACCGCTGTATTCCAGCTTGAATCCCGCGGTATGAAAGAGCTGATTAAGCGCCTGCTACCCGACTCGCTAGACGATATGATCGCCCTGGTGGCCCTGTTCCGGCCTGGGCCGCTGCAGTCGGGCATGGTAGATGACTTTATCAACCGTAAGCACGGCCGCGCGGAAGTCTCTTACCCACACCCGGATTATCAGCACGAGTTATTGAAGCCGGTGCTAAGCCCCACCTACGGCATCATTCTGTACCAAGAGCAGGTAATGCAGATAGCCCAGGTAATGGCTGGCTACACCCTGGGGCAGGCGGACATGCTACGCCGTGCCATGGGTAAGAAAAAGCCTGAAGAGATGGCCAAACAGCGCTCGGGCTTTATGGAAGGTTGTGCCGCCAACGGCATCGATAAAGATTTAGCGGGCAATATCTTCGATCTGGTAGAGAAGTTCGCCGGTTACGGTTTTAACAAATCGCACTCCGCTGCCTACGCCCTTGTATCGTATCAAACCGCTTGGCTGAAGGCTCACTATCCAGGGCCGTTTATGGCAGCGGTAATGTCCACGGAAATGGACAACTTAGATAAAGTGGTGCCGCTAATTGAGGAGTGCCGCAACCTTAAGCTCACCGTGACACCACCGGATGTCAACGTCGGTGGCTACAAGTTCACCGTAGATACCGAAGGCCGTGTGGTATATGGCTTAGGCGCTATTCGTGGTGTTGGCGAGGGCCCGATTGGCGCCATTGTGGAAGCCCGTAGCGCTGACGGCCCATTCAAGGATCTGTTTGATTTCTGTCGCCGCCTCGACCCTAAACGGATGAACAAGCGCACTCTGGAAGCGCTGATTCGCTCGGGCGCACTGGATACATTAGGGCCAAACAGGGCGGTGCTAGCCGCCGCTATGGAAGACGCGCTGAAAGCCGCTGCCCAGAACCATGCCAATCAGAATCTGGGTATGCTGGATATGTTCGGCGATGCTTTTGCTGCAGAAGAGGAAGAGAGCGATGCTTATGCTGAGTATCGCCACGCTCGTGAATGGACCGATCGTGAGCGGCTTTCTGGGGAAAAAGACACTCTGGGGCTCTACCTAACCGGTCACCCCATTGATGAGTATGAGCGGGAGCTGAAGCGTTTTGTTTCAACACGTATTAGCGATTTAAAACCTTCCCGTGAGCCGCAACGGGTGGCTGGGTTGGTGGTGGCCATGCGTACTATGAAGTCCAAGCGTGGTGACACCATGGCGTTTATCACTCTAGATGACCGCACTGGGCGGATTGAAGCTTCACTGTTTGGTGACGTGTTTGAGCAACTGCGTGGCCAGATCGAGTCTGACCAGGTGATCATTGTTGAGGGGGAGGTGTCAAACGACGACTTCTCTGGTGGCTTGCGTCTGCGTGGCAAAGACGTAACTCCTATGGTCACTGCGCGAATACGTTACGGGCAGGCGGTTGAGCTGGCGCTGGATGCGGGGCAGATTAATGGCCGTTTGGTGGAGAGTCTTCGTGATAGCCTTACTCCCTACCGAGATGCAGCGGGCCTGCCCGTGCGTTTGCAATACCGCCATCCTGACGCGGTGGCTTGGCTGGAGCTAGCAGATGAGTGGAAGGTAGCCCCCAGCGATGACTTACTGCTGGCGCTTCGCGATGTCCAAGGGCAGGCAGGCGTGCAGCTACGTTACCGTTAAAGTATTGCTAAGAATAGATAGGCTGCCATGTTATCTGGGTGGCAGCTAACCAGTAATTGAATAGGCATTGCCTTGCGTGGCAGGGTTAGGGTGCGATAATACACCCCATTAGATGCTCGTTTCGACAAGGCTTCTTTTTTTTATAGGCAGCTTACAGGCAGAGCCGATGAATCCTAACTATCTCGATTTTGAACAGCCCATTGCCGAACTTCAGGCAAAAATTGAGGAGCTGCGTTTGGTCAGTTCCGACAGCCAGGTAAATCTCTCCGATGAAATTTCACGGCTGGAGGAGAAAAGTCGCAAGTTAACGGAATCGATCTTCAAGGATTTAACCCCCTGGCAGGTTTCCCAGATCTCCCGCCACCCCCAGCGTCCTTACACGCTGGATTATCTTGAGTATATTTTTACCGATTTTGATGAGTTGCACGGCGACCGTAATTTTGCTGATGACGCTGCGTTAGTGGGTGGTATTGCCCGCTTGAACGATCAACCAGTGATGGTTATTGGTCATCAAAAAGGTCGCGATGTAAAAGAGAAAGTGCGTCGCAACTTCGGCATGCCGCGTCCTGAAGGCTACCGTAAAGCCTGCCGTCTGATGGAAATGGCCGAGCGCTTTAAGATGCCTATTCTGACGTTTATTGATACGCCTGGGGCTTACCCCGGTATTGATGCAGAAGAGCGTGGCCAGTCTGAGGCCATTGCCTACAACCTGGCCGTTATGTCGCGATTAAAAACGCCGATTATTTCTTCCGTTGTTGGCGAAGGTGGCTCAGGTGGCGCGTTAGCTATTGGCGTGTGTGACGAGCTGCATATGCTGCAGTACTCCACCTATTCGGTGATCTCCCCTGAAGGCTGTGCCTCTATCCTGTGGAAGAGCGCCGAAAAAGCGTCTGATGCTGCCCAGGCGATGGGGATCACCGCTGAGCGTCTGAAAGAGCTGGGCTTTGTAGACGAACTGATCAAAGAGCCTCTGGGCGGCGCGCATCGCCACCCGTTGACCACCGCTGAGCGTGTTAAAGAAGCATTGACGGGCAGCCTTGATCGCCTACAAAGCCTAGATAGCGATGCGCTACTTGAGCGTCGCTACAAGCGCCTAATGAGCTATGGCGCCCCAGCTGCCTAAGCCGCTGCTACGCTTGCTAAACAACGCCCTGGCGGAAACCCCGCCGGGGCGTACTATTTGGGTGGCGCTTTCTGGCGGGTTGGACTCCTCGTTATTGCTGACGTTGGCTGCTCAGGTTTGTCAAAATGCGGGGCGCACGCTGCACGCTATTCACATCAATCATGGCTTGCAGTCGGCGGCTAACGCCTTCGCAGCGCACTGCCAGACACTATGTGATGCGCTGGGCGTATCGTTAGTGACTGCTAACGTCGTTGTGGATGCCAATGGCGAGGGGCTAGAGGCAGCTGCACGACGCGTGCGCTATCAGGCGTTTATACAGCACATTCCTGCTGGCGATACGCTCTGGTTGGCCCAGCACCAGGATGACCAAGCGGAGACGCTGCTTCTGGCCGCGCTGCGCGGCAGTGGCATTCGTGGCTTGGCAGGCATGCCCTACCGGCGCGAATGGCAAGGTATTACGCTGCTGCGCCCTTGGCTGAGTGTCAGTAGACAGACCCTTACTGACGCTGCCCATGGGTTGGCGCTAAGCTGGTGTGAAGACCCCACCAATCGTGATGTAGCCTTCGACCGCAATCGACTGCGCCACCTGGTGATGCCACTGCTTCAAGAGCGCTGGCCAGAGGCGGCATACTCGCTGGCAAAAAGTGCCCAGCACGCAGGGGAGGCTGACCAGTTATTAGCCGAGTACGCGACGAATGAGCTGTCCAGCCTCGCTACTGGTACAAACAGTCTCGATGCTGCCGCGCTAAGCCAGCATAGCGTACCCCGCCAGCGTCTATTGGTACGCACCCTTTGCCAACAGTTAGGCTTCCCCACTCCGCCTCAAAAGCGCTTAGAAAGCTTGCTGGCACAGCTAGCAGCAGCCAATGATGCACAGGTTAAGCTGGAGTGGCAGGGGGTTGAGGCCAGGATATGGCGGCAGCGCCTCTACTTGATGCCTGCTCTACAGCCATTGCCAGCCTGGGAAACCGTTTGGGATGGTCAGCCGGGGCTGCCCACCCCTCTGGGAGAGCTTAACGTTTCAATGCCCATGGCCCGCTCGGTGACACTGCGCTGGCGCCAGGGGGGAGAAGTCATCAACTTACCAGGGCGTGGCCGCCGGGATGTAAAGCGGCTGCTGCAAGAGAGCGAGCTGCCGCCGTGGGAGCGTATGCGGTTGGTGGTGGTGCTTGAGGGCGATGCGTGTGTTGGCGTTCTACAACCGCCTGACCGGGTACTATGGCAGGCGAAGGACGTTGTTTTTGTGACTACTCCAGCACGGTAAGTGTAAATCCAGCTGCTGCCATATACGTCTGCTCCTGCTCTATATCGGTACTTAGCAGTGTAGGTTCATCGCTGGCGGGCAGCGTAATGGTGAGCGCCGCTCCCCCTGTGCTAATGTCTGGCAGCGGTGGGGCGCTTTCTGGCCGTGAATGGTTAATTAACACAGCCAAACGCAATAAGCGGGCAAGCTTAGCGCTGCTTGCTTGCTGTGCGGCGGGGAGGGCCTGCCACTCTTTTAGCGGGAATTTACGCCGGTGGGCGCGTACTAAAAATGCGAGTAAGCGCTGCTCTGGACGTGAAAAACCAGCGAGATCTGAATGCTCCAGCAAGTAAGCACCATGACGATGGAACTGGCTATGGGAAATGGCCAGGCCAATTTCATGCACGTTGCTTGCCCACTGCAAGTAGTGGCCCTGCTGCTTTGTTAGCCCCCAGGGCTGCTTAACTTTGGCAAAGAGTCGCGCTGCTGTATCTGCGACATTCTCTGCTTGCCGTGTGTCCACATCGTAAACCCGTTTGAGCATTTCCAGCGTTTTGGAGCGGGTGTCCTCGGCGCTATTGCGCCCGGCCATGTCATATAGCACACCTTCTCGTAGAGCGCCGTCGGCAAAACGCATCTGCGTGAGATTGAAGGCTTCAAAGACTGCGCAAAGTATGGCAATACCTGCTGGGAACACTTTTGCTCGGTCGGGCTTTAGGCCATCGAGCTCGACTTTATCCAATTGCTTACATTTGAGCAGTCGCTCGCGTAGCTTTTTTAGCCCGCTACGGGTAATAACGCCCTCCTGGGGAGTATCCCCGTAGGCATGCAGCACGCTGGCAGCCGCTTTAATGGTGCCGCTAGAGCCCACTGGGTCATCCCAGCCTAAGCGTTGGTAGGGGCGCTGGATGTTGGCTAATTCCGAAAGGGCGGCCAGCTCAGCACGGCGCATGCGTTTCTCGCTTAGCTCTCCATCAGGGAAAAAACGACCACTAAAGGTTACGCAACCCATTCTCAGGCTTTCTAACGCTTTGGGCTCAAAGGCTTCGCCAATAATAAACTCGGTGGATCCTCCGCCGATATCGACAATTAAACGACGGCCATTTTCCGCCAATGCGTGAGCAGCCCCCAAATAAATCAGGCGAGCCTCTTCACGGCCAGCAATAATTTCGATTGGGTGGCCGAGCTGTGCCTCGGCGCGCTCGATAAAGGTTTGACTATTATCGGCATCGCGTAGCGCGTTGGTGCCCACTACGCGTAGATTGGCCTCTTCGATATCCTTTAAGAAGGGTGCGAATCGGCCTAAACAGTCTAGTGCTCTTTGCATAGCAGCTTCGTTTAGGCTGCCTTGCTCATCTAGCCCTGCGGCTAACTGCACTTTTTCCCCCATGCGGGCAACTACTTGGAGTCGTTCATTCTGGTAGTTGGCCACCAGTAGATGAAAGCTATTAGAGCCTAGGTCTATTGCGGCTAAGCGCTGTGGTTCACCTTGGTCAATGTCATCATTTAAAGTGGTGGTTGGGAGCGAAATGTCCTGTGGCATGAGCTATCCTTCTTAGTGGCTAAGCCAAGGTTGCGGCGCCCTCTGACTATTGTCAATTGCCAAAGGCTTGCGTTTATCGCAGGCCTTGACTACCATCGAACTACTGGCTTGATCCGAGCTAGCTTGTTTGTCTATCAAATAAGCGCGTTTACTCGGGTACACCGAGCAGAATGTATCTAGCAGTATGTATTTATCAGTACGTATCTAGATGGCATCAGCCAGATTTCCAAGTCGTCAGATAACCCACTGAAACAGCATTTTTCTGTGCCAATCAGATTAACTAGTTTATTAGCACCCTCATGCTAAGCAGTCATTGATGCCGCCACTTCTTTTTGGTATCTGAGTTACGGTTGCCCAGCTTTCAATATCTGAGTGTGTGCCTAGACGGGGTTCTGAACGCATCACTCGGCGGTATATCCTCGCCTCCTGTCTTATTCCCGGCGCTTAGCGCCCAGCTTTCATGAGCAACTTTCTAACACACCGATGAATCTCACTGAACTCAAGCAAAAACCCGTTCCCGAGCTGCTCGATATCGCCCGCGAAATGGGTATCGACAACTTAGCCCGTTCGCGCAAGCAGGACATCATTTTCGCCATCCTCAAAAAGCATGCAAAAAGCGGTGAGGATATTTATGGTGATGGTGTGCTGGAAATTCTTCAGGATGGCTTCGGCTTCCTGCGCAGCGCCGACAGTTCCTATCTCGCCGGACCGGATGATATCTACGTATCGCCGTCACAGATTCGTCGTTTCAATCTGCGTAAAGGCGACTCCATTTCCGGCAAAATTCGCCCGCCTAAAGAAGGCGAGCGCTACTTTGCCCTGCTCAAAGTTAGCCAGATCAACTTTGACCGTCCCGAAAATGCCAAGCATAAGATTCTCTTTGAGAACTTAACGCCGCTGTTCCCGGACGACCGGATGCGCATGGAGATCGGTAACGGCTCCACGGAAGACCTTACCGCTCGGATCATTGATTTGACCGCGCCGATTGGTAAAGGCCAACGTGGTCTGCTGGTATCTCCGCCCAAAGCGGGTAAGACGCTGATGCTGCAGAATATTGCGACATCCATTACGCGTAATAACCCAGAGTGCCATCTGATCGTACTGCTGATCGACGAGCGCCCAGAGGAAGTCACTGAGATGTCGCGCACCGTGCGCGGTGAAGTGGTCGCCTCTACCTTCGATGAACCGCCTGCCCGCCACGTGCAGGTTGCAGAAATGGTTATCGAAAAAGCCAAGCGTCTGGTTGAGCACAAAAAAGATGTGGTGATTCTACTCGACTCTATTACTCGCTTGGCCCGTGCCTACAACACCGTTGTGCCTAGCTCAGGCAAAGTACTGACGGGTGGTGTGGACGCCCACGCGCTTGAAAAGCCGAAACGCTTCTTTGGTGCCGCACGTAATATCGAAGAGGGCGGTAGCCTGACGATTATCGCCACCGCGCTGGTAGATACCGGCTCGAAAATGGACGAGGTCATCTTCGAAGAGTTTAAGGGCACCGGTAACATGGAGGCGCACCTTGATCGCAAGCTGGCTGAAAAGCGTGTATTCCCTGCCATTAACATTCGTCGCAGCGGCACTCGTCGTGAAGACTTGTTGGCATCTGAAGACGAAATGCAGCGCATGTGGATTTTGCGCAAGCTACTTAACCCGATGGAAGATACCGCCGCGACAGAGTTCTTGATTGATCGTCTGAAAGACACCAAGACGAACCTGGAATTCTTTGAAGCAATGAAGCGCCGCTAAGCGCTGAAATTGTTGTCAAGTGCTAGCAGCGCCTTAGCCAGCCGGGGAGTGTGCTTTGAAGTATAATGACTTGCGCGATTTTATTGCGGCGCTTGAAGCTCAGGGCGAGCTTAAGCGAATCCAAGCAGAGGTTGATCCTTACCTGGAAATTACCGAGATTTGCGACCGCACCCTACGTGCGGGTGGCCCTGCGTTGCTGTTTGAGAATGTTAAGGGCCACGATATGCCACTGCTGGGTAATCTGTTTGGTACACCCAAACGGGTTGCCTTGGGCATGGGGCAGGATTCGGTAGAGGCGCTGCGTGAAGTCGGTAAGCTACTGGCCTTTCTTAAAGAGCCAGATCCGCCCAAAGGGCTTAAAGACGCCTGGGATAAGCTACCGATTTTTAAACAAGTTCTCAGCATGGGGCCTAAGAATGTCAAGCGGGCTCCTGTGCAGGAAGTGGTGTATGACGGTGACGAAGTCGATCTAGGTCGCTTGCCTATTCAGCATTGTTGGCCTGGCGACGCAGCGCCCTTGGTTACTTGGCCTTTAGTTATTACCAAAGGTCCGCATAAAAAGCGTCAGAATCTGGGGATTTATCGCCAGCAAAAAATCGGTAAAAACCGCCTGATTATGCGGTGGCTATCCCACCGTGGAGGCGCGCTGGATTTCCTTGAGTTTCAAAAGGAGCATCCCGGCGAGCCTTTCCCGGTGGCTGTGGCCCTGGGAGCTGATCCAGCGACGATTCTAGGCGCGGTGACTCCAGTGCCGGATAGCCTCTCTGAATACGCCTTTGCTGGGCTTCTGCGTGGTTCTCGTACCGAACTTGTGAAGTGTGGTCACGCTGATCTTGACGTACCGGCCTCTGCTGAAATTATGCTTGAAGGGTTTATCTACCCCGACGATATGGCAGCGGAAGGACCGTTTGGTGATCATACTGGGTACTACAACGAGGTTGATCATTTTCCAGTGTTCACCGTTACGCGGATGACCATGCGGCGGGATGCCATTTATCATTCCACCTATACGGGCCGTCCCCCCGATGAACCCGCCATTTTAGGCGTTGCGCTTAACGAAGTATTTGTCCCAATTCTGGTTAAGCAGTTTCCCGAAATCGTCGACTTCTACCTGCCTCCGGAAGGTTGCTCCTACCGGATGGCTGTGGTCACCATGAAGAAGCAGTACCCAGGGCATGCCAAGCGCGTGATGATGGGAGTGTGGAGCTTCTTACGCCAGTTCATGTACACCAAATTCGTGATTGTGCTGGACGACGATGTGGATGCACGTAACTGGGAAGATGTTATGTGGGCGATTACCACGCGTATGGACCCGGCACGGGATACAGTGATGGTGGAAAATACGCCTATCGACTATCTCGACTTTGCTTCACCGGTATCCGGACTGGGCTCCAAAATGGGGTTGGACGCCACCAATAAGTGGCCGGGTGAGACCGATCGAGAGTGGGGGACCCCTATCGTGATGGATGATGCGGTGAAAACCCGTGTCGACGAGCGTTGGGACGAGCTGGGCATCGATATCCCGTTACCCACACCTCGCCACAGCTGATAAAGCGGTGCGGGTTGAATGATTTTTCACAAAGAGGCTTTCATGAGCGCAAGGACGTTAACGTGCAAAACGCTAACCTGCGTAGTCACCGCTGTTGAAGATTTAAATCCTGACGTATTTGGTGTGACGCTCGAAGGGCGTGTTGAAGCCATGCAGCATGCGCCTGGCCAGTATTTAGAGCTCAAGTTAGACGATGACACTTGGGTGCCATTTTCAATTGCCAGCTTTGACCGTGGTGATGGCATTATTGAACTGCATATTCAGCACTGGCCCGAGCGCGAGAATTCGGTGCGCTTGCGAGACCTTCTGCAAGTAGCTAATCAGCTAACGGTGCGCCTACCTAGCGGTGAGTGTGTGCTGGATACGGAAAGTGAACGTCCACTGCTGCTCATCGCCGCAGGTACTGGTTTTGCTCAGATGAAAGCCATTGTTGAAGCGGCACTTAGCAAACAGCCTGGCCGACTTATTTCTTTGTGGTGGGCTAACCGCGAACACCGTGATCTTTATGCTGAAGATCTCGCCTGCGAGTGGGCAATACAGTACCCAAACGTTGCTTTTCAAGCAGTCACAGAGTTTCCTCTTACCGAGCCGTTAGCGGCTGGCGAGCGAATTTCTCACCATCAAGGACGAATCGACTTGGTGCTGGAGAGTGATCTTGAGACAGGGCTTGAGACAGGGCTTGAAACAGGGCTGGCAATATCACCAAGCGATTGCGATATCTACCTCTCGGGTTCGCCGGGTATGGTGTACGCCTGTGTTGATGCCTTAGAGAGAAAAGGCCTGAGCAGCAAGCGCATGTTTTCGGATGTATTTGCCTACGCGCCGCGCCCCAACTAAAATGGTGAGCCCTTTGTGGCGCGCAGCTTTAAGACATACGGCTTTGTGACATACGGCGCAGACCGTAACCATGACGACAACGAGGAGGCTTTATGGCCCATCATGATGACAACTTTAAAGATGAATCTGGTTTGCTTTCCATTGTACTCGGCGTTGTGGTGTTGGTAAGTATGAGCGCGCTGCCTGCAACAATTGGTTGGATACAAGCATTTGGCGGATGATGGTTGCCATTTTGCTCGTATACAGGCAGGATTAAGCGTATAGATTTTATCGCCCTCGGCGAGCTTACTGAATTGGAACGATTTCATGCATAACGCACTCACTCCACAGCAGACCCAAGCCAAACCGGAAACGGCGTTTGGCGCGTGGGAGATTGCAAGTGTTAGTGGTGCTAGCAGAACAGATGTTGCTGCATTTGTTTATGCTGCGTATTGGTTTAGCCACGGTGTGTCCCTGGCCGACTAATAACGTCGCGTCAGCAGGCACACCGCCCCGGTTGCCTGCCGCATGCAAAGAAGCCTCGGTTGGTAACCCAACCGAGGCTTCTTTCGTTTCAAGTTTGTTAATGTTTTAGATTTACTCATGTTTTAGATCTACCGATATTTCAACCGTCCATAGGATATTCATCAAGGAGCTGCACCATGTCGTACCGCGCACACTCAATCGCTAACTCCATCGCCCCCCGCTATATCGGTTATGGCTATGGATGGCGATTTAGCGGCGCGCGGTCGGTGCAAGCTGCCACCTCCGACCGTGCCTGTTTGGGTGGCCTACTAGTCACGCGAAGTCATACGCGATGTCACACGCTTTCGGAGAGATAATCTAATGAATGCCCATGTCAGCCCAGCTTGCACTGCCGTTTCAAATGTATCGTCGCTTACATCGACCTATGCGAAGGCCGTTTCTCAGCCATTACCACTCCCCGCAGAGCTACGTCGTAGTATTGCGATTAGCGCGCCGTTAGGTGAGCAAATTGCACAACAGCGTCATGCAGTTCAGCGTATCCTAAATGGCCAGGATAGCCGCCTATTGGTGGTGGTCGGACCGTGCTCCATTCATGATCCAGAGGCTGCGCTTGAGTATGCCGACAGGCTAGCCGCGCTCAGTGATGAAATCAGCGAGCAGATACTCCCAGTCATGCGTGTTTACGTTGAAAAGCCGCGTACCACGGTAGGCTGGAAAGGGCTGGCCTACGATCCTGATTTAGACGGCAGTGGCGATATGTCGAGAGGCATTGCACTCTCCCGAGAGCTAATGCACGCGGTGGCGGAGCGTGGCTTGCCAGTGGCCACTGAGCTTTTACAGCCAATGTTGGCACCGTACCTTGACGACCTGCTGAGCTGGGTGGCGATTGGTGCTCGTACTACTGAATCGCAACTGCATCGTGAATTGGCCAGTGATTTAAGCGCCGCGGTGGGCTTCAAAAATGCCACGAATGGTGATGTGCAGGTTGCTATAGATGCCATGCAAACGGCAGCTCACGCTCATCAGCGCTTTGCAATCGACAATGAAGGACGTCCGGTTATGCAGCAAGCGGCTGGTAACCCCCACACACATGTGGTGCTACGGGGCGGCCACGGAGAGCCAAACTACCAAGCCCATCACGTGCGCTCTGCGGTGAAAGCCTTGCGGGATGCGGGCCAAAATCCACGCTTAATGGTGGACTGTAGCCATGCGAATGCACGTAAGGATCATCGTCGCCAAAGTGAGGTTATGCTGAATGTGTTGGCACAGCGCCAAGAAGGTGATGCCAATCTAGTCGGCTTAATGCTTGAAAGTCATCTGTTTGAAGGCAAGCAGGCGCTATCTCCAAACAATATGCGCTATGGCGTGTCGGTGACTGACGCTTGTGTTAGCTGGGAGGCTACTGAACGACTGCTGAAAAGCGCGGCAGAACGGCTAGCCCGTTAACGGGATTGTTAACTTCCCGCATACTGGATTTAAAGTGCTACTTGTTTGCTTTGGTCAGCCCCGTATCATAAGAGACTTCTATTAATAACGAGGTTGACCATGGCTTTCACCCTTGAGCAGCACGACCCGGACACCTACCGGCGCAAAGCGCGCATGATCAGTATCGCGATGGCAGGGCAACTGGTGGTTTTCGGTCTGCTGTTTTCAATGCTATTAGCCGCCACCTTTGGCGGCAGCTTTTGGATGAATGCCCTTGGCGTATTGCTAGGATTACTGGCCACCAGCGCGATGTTTGCCGCTCTGCGCGAGCGTCCCTGGATGACCGAAATGCGCTATGTCTGGCAGCTTAAGCATCACCTCTCACAAATCAGTGGCTATCTACAGCCTCTTCGTCGAGGGGTAGAAGAAGAAAACCGCGTAGCATTGGATATTGTGACGTTTTACCATCAGGGTATGTCACAGCTTGCTGAGCTCAATGGCCGTACTACCGACGATGATGCGGAGCGTCTTGCTGAAAAAATGCAGATCAAAATCAAGCGTGAAGCGCTAGGTTTACCAGAGCAGGTTGATAGTTTTGATCCACAGGATTTAAGGGCATTTAAGCGTCGTTAAGCTGGTTGATAGGCTGACAGTAGCAGTGATGACAACAGGGAGCAGGGTGCATGACTAACTTACCTCATCGGTTAACCGGATTGATTGCGGTGGCAGCCACGGTTGCGCTGGCAGGCTGTGCCAGCACAGGAGAAGCACCTGCTGGTGCTTCTGCAGGGGCGTCTAAAACAACAGTGCATAGCACTGCCCCGTTGCTGCCTGCTGTACTGTTTCCTGGCAGTGCGGCGCATTTTGACGCCTGGGAGTGTCAACCCGCCAACCAGAACTTAGTCACAGCGGTGAACGACGATAACCTGCGTCTTTGGTCACTGCACGGAGCTTGGCGCTTACCGCAGGCGATAGTAGCAAGTGGTGCACGCTACCAAGATGGTGAAGTCAGCTTCTGGAACCGTGGTGACCAGGCTCAGGTGGAAACACCGCGTGGTCAGTTGCAGTGCCAACTGGGGCAGCGTCGAGCAGCATCAACCAGGGCAGAGCACCCTGGAGTGATGTTCCTCGGACGTGGTAATGAGCCGGGCTGGTCGATTGAACTTGCCCATGATGCACCGGTGATGACCTGGACGACAGCTTACGGTACGGAAACGCAAACCATGCCCTACATGGTGAGTGTCATGGATAATGAGGCTGGCAGGGTAGTACTTGAAAATGCCAACGCTGAACAATTTTTCCGTGTACGCATAGAGTCGGGGGCGTGCTTCGATGATATGAAAGGCCAGCCCTATCCCTCCCGTGTCACTCTGACTATCGGCGGCGAGCAGTACAAAGGCTGTGGTCAGGGCATCGCGCCGTAACTACTTGGCGTTTGGAACGCACTGGCGTGTTAGCAGCGATAAGGGAAAGGCTCTGCACGCCAGTGTGGCTCAATAAAGTCACTGGCACACAGTGCGGCGATATCCCCCGTTGCCCTGGCAGCGAACCTGTGTAGTGTTTCTAGGTTCAGGTCTCTAGAGATCTCTATGTGCTCGCTTGTTTCAACAGGATGCCAAGTGTCACCTTCCCAGGTTGCTAAGGTAAAACTGAAAGGATGAAAACCTGGAAAGCCGAGTCGAATATCCGTGGCAATTAACGTCTCCTGACCATCAATCAAATGCGTGTCATAGCGCAAAAAAGGGCCGGTGAACCACTCCAGCCGCTGGCCAAGTGGGCCTGCCAATGCGCTTTCTTCCAGTGCTATGTTGCGCTTTAATGGCTCAAGTGTAGGAGTGCGCTGGCCATCGAATAGGCTGATCAAGCTCTCATAATAGAGGTCTTCACCAATAACCGTGGCTCGCCACAACACAATGTTAAATGGAGTCGGTTGAATAAGTACGGGGGCTTCATGAAGCCCTGCTTCAGCAAGTGCAGGGGCTAAGCGCTGCTCAATGTTCCATTTCGCCCCTGCTGCTAGTAATAAATAAACACTGGATATTGCTAAGCCCACTGTACAGGCGCTGCGAACCTTCTTTGAGGTAAGGCCTATTATTAACGCAATCAGCAGTGGCAAGGTATAAAAAGGGTCGATAATAAACACAATAGGCCACGCCACGGGCGGTAAATCCAGCGGCCAAAATAGCTGAGTGCCGTAAGTTGTGAGTGAATCAAGCAGGGGATGAGTGGTCAGACAGAGAACGAAAAACCACCACCAGTGGCGAAAGTGGATAGTGCGTTCTTGTGTTGCAGGCCAAAAACGCGAGGTAATAAGTGCCAGTAAAGTACCCAGCCCCGTCAACACAAACAGCGAATGGCTAAAACCGCGGTGCTCAGTCACATTGGCTACCGCATCGCCATAATCAAGCACTACGTCCAAATCAGGCAGTGTGCCTAGCAGAGCCCCAATTAGCACGGCTTTTCGGCCAAGGCGTCTACCTAATACGGCACCGCCTACGGCGGCCCCCAAAGCAGCTTGTGTGACTGAATCCACGAATATCTCCTGGGGGTAGTCCCCGTGTTTAGAGCAACTGATATATTATTATACGAATCCGTGAAGGGGGGACTTAAATGTTAAGAAGTCGTCTAATTAAAAGTGTGACGGGTAACCTTCTTGCTATCTGCTCGCTAAGCGCCTTTTCGTTAAGTGCCTTGTCGTTCAGTGCGTTAGCAGCGCCCACTGTTGATGTGTATAGCGACCCTAATTGTGGCTGCTGTGGCGCATGGGTTAGCCATCTGGAAGACGCGGGGTTTGACGTCAATCATCATCGTGACGGTGATCTTCGCGCCATTAAAATAGCCAATGGCGTTCCCCCCGAGCTAGCGTCTTGTCACACGGCCATCGTGGATGGCTATGTGATCGAAGGCCATGTGCCCGCAGCTGATATCAAACGCTTGCTGGAAGAGCAGCCGGACGCTGTCGGTTTAGCGGTACCGGGCATGCCCCATGGCTCACCGGGCATGGAAACAGGCCGTGTTGATGACTATGCCGTTCTCAGTTGGAGCCTCAGCGAAAGAACGCCAGCTATCTTTAGCGAATATACCCAGTAATGATGAAGGGAGAGTGACATGCAGTTTTTGCACACCATGGTACGGGTAAGCGACCTGGATGCGTCGCTGCGTTTTTATTGTGATCTGTTAGGCCTGAAAGAAGTACGCCGCAAAGAGAATGAGAAAGGGCGTTTCACGCTCGTATTTCTCGCTGCACCTGCTGATGAAGCGCGTTCGGAGCGGCTAACGGCACCAGAGCTTGAGTTGACCTATAACTGGGACCCGGAAGAGTACACGGGAGGGCGTAATTTCGGTCATTTAGCTTACCGTGTGGACGATATTTACGCGCTCTGCAAAAAACTCCAAGACAATGGTGTCACCATTAACCGCCCACCACGGGATGGCCATATGGCGTTCGTAAAGTCGCCCGACGGGATTTCTGTAGAGCTACTGCAAAAAGGCGATGCACAGCCTCCCCAGGAGCCATGGGCTTCAATGGAAAACAGTGGAAGCTGGTAATTACGTTCATAAGGAGCACGATAAAGTGACGATCAATGTTAGAGCCGCGCTAGTAGGCATTACTGCCGCACTACTAATCAGTGCGTGTAGCAGCGCGCCGGAGAAAGAGAGTACAGGAAAAACGGAAAGCACCACGCTGTCAGGACCCTTGGTTGAACAGCGCTGGAATTTATTACTGGTAGGCACCGATGAGCGGGTATCACTACCCGATACGCCATTTTTTCAGATTGGACGTGACGGGAAGGTAAGCGGTTCGGATGGTTGTAACCGCTTTACTGGCAGCGTCAAACTGGGGGAAAGCCAACGTATCGAATTTAGTCAGCTAGCCTCGACACGCATGGCTTGCCCAAATATGGAAGACGCCAAGCGGGTAACAGATATGCTCGACACAGCTTACCGCTACCTGATTGACCACGACCGATTGGTGTTCTTTGGCCCGGATAGCCGGGTGTTGGGCGGCTGGCGCGAAGCTAACTAGTCGCTTCTGAAAACGACCTGCACTCGACAGCGTTAAAAAGGCGGATTGAAGCGGGTGATAAAGCGCGCATCAATCCGCTTTTTCCATTGCCATACCCAGCGCCCAGAGAAGCCGATGGCACCCTTGCTGGCGATGGCATGTCCGTCGCCAGTGCCAATGAGCGCGAGGACGTGCTTAGGTGGCTGCCACGTGGTCAATGGTTCACCGTGGCAGGCAGTGCGTAAATTCTCGGCAAGCAGTGGCCCCTGGCGCACGGCATATACCCCGGCCTTAGGGAGCGGCGGATGAAACCGTGCGCAATCTCCAGCGGCAAACAGCGTCGTGGTGCCAGCTACGGCCAATGTTTTATCGACATGAATAAAGCGCTGTTCGTCGAGCGGCAGTGCGGTTTTTGATAACCACGGATGCCCCACCGCGCCCGTTGCCCATAGCACAATATCCGCACCAATGAGTTCACCTTCACAGGTGTGTACTCCACCATTAGCCAGCGCTACCCCACGAATGCCGTTATGTACCGTAATGCCCGCTCGGCGCATCGCCCGCCCTGTGAGCCAGCGAGGAAGCCGACCTGCGCTTGGTAGTAGCGTATTAGAGGCATTTACCAGCACGCCCAGCCAAGTAATATCTGGGCGCTGGTGGCGTAGCTGTGCCAACACGCTCATCAAGGTTTCACAGCCTGCAGCACCGCCGCCAACGCTAACCACGCGCTGGTGAGAGCCATGGGGAAGCCGCTCGATCTCATTGAGGAGCGACTGCCAGCGGTAATGGAGTGAGCTTAGCGGGCGCATTGTCAGCAGGTAGGGGAGGTTTTTGCCACTATTTTCAGGCGCCGTCAGGGTAGACCCCACGTTAAGCGAAGCAACGTTGAAGCTCACGATATCCCCATTAGCCAACGTAACCCGGCGAGCCTGAGTATCCAAGGCGACCGCAGGCGATTGCACTAAGGTTGCGCCTGCCCGTTGGCATAGCGCTGCCACGTTGATTTGTGTCTCACGTAAGCTGCACTCCCCTGATAGCCATGCAGGTATGCTACCCGAGTACGCAGCCAGTGCATTGTCGCTCACTACGGTGATGGCGATGTTGGGGTCAGGGCGCTGAGCGAATGCTTCCAGCACAAAGGCGTGGGCGTGACCGGCGCCGATGAGTAAGAGATGCGGCATACAAGTGACCTAAGGCATGGCCCCTTATTAACACATGACAACTTGATTTTTACCTGCAGTTTTTGCCAAGTACATGCCCTTGTCGATCCGTTCAAGCAACTGGTGTGGCTGATCATCTGGTTGGGTAAGGGTAAAACCGATACTAATCGTTACCCGATCAGTAATAGAGAACGCAAACTCTTCCACACAGCGACAAAGCCGGTTGGCTAATTGAGAGCTGGCGTCTTGAGCTAATCCTTTACTAATAACAATGAACTCCTCTCCTCCCCAGCGGCCTAAATGGTCATCACTACGTAGTGTTTTCTGCACCAGATGGGTAATATCACGCAAAATGTTGTCACCTGCTGCATGGCCGTAGGTATCATTAATTCTTTTAAAATCATCGATATCAAACATCAGCAGCGTAAAAGGAGTGGCTGATTGCGTCAGCTCTTCAATCATAAGTTCTGTGTAGTAGCGGTTCCAGCATTGGGTCAGAGTGTCAGTGTGGGCTAAATCCCTAAGCAATTGGTTGGTCATGGTTAACTGATGATTTAGGTAGGCGATTTCCAGGGCAGTAATGGCTACCGCCAGATCATCAGCCAACTCAAGAGCCATTGAAGCTTCCAGTGGCATCCAATAGCTCAGCGAGTCTTGTAGCGTTGAATGCGTGGCTAGGTCAGGGAGTAGCGGCTGGCGGCGAAAAAGCAGTAACCAGCCTAAAGAGGCATTCGCAACGCTTAGCTGGGCCGCCAGGCATCCTTGGCAATTGCCATTCAGCTCAACGAGATCCTCATGGGTATTTTGCTGGCTAAGCTTCTGCAACTGCTTAGATAACCGATGCTTAGAGGGATGTTTGCCAAAGCAATGTAGCTCGCCTTGATACGCAAGCACAATGCCATCTGCTTGAAAGATATCGCACCAACTAGCGCCGTGATGCTGCAAAATATCATCAATGGAGGTGAAGCGTTTAATATCTCTAGAGAGCTGCATGCGGCGAGACTTTAGAGCAAATTGGCGTGCTGCCATACTCTTGGCTTTTAATAAGTGCAAGCGCTGTGAGGCCATAGTGACGAGTAACTTAATTCGCTGATTCGGTCCAGTACATGCAGTAGGTAGGTGTCCTATATACCCCCATACGCCTTGCTCTCCCTTTAATTCATAAATTTGTAACTCTGCAGCGGCGAGATCATCGTAGCAACGAACCGTCAGAAGGGAAGAGGGCAAGCCTGGTGTACTCTCCTCCGGGTGGCAGTATGCCAAGCGAAGCTCGTCAGTGCTTAAGCGACGATAGAGCGCAACGGTTTGTCCTTTTGTGTACACATGTAGCATTTTTGCCAAGCGTTCAAAAAGATCCATAGGGCTTGCTGAACTGCATAAGAGCGCAAGTTCATGACACAGATTATCGATTGATGTAGATAGTGTGCCACTCATCCTTAATGACTCCTCAAGCGCCACGCTGTAGCGCTTAGCATAGCTGCTCGCTCCGGTTGCTAGGGCGAAAGCTCGAAATTGAATTAATGATTCAATCAAAAGGTGAACCGTTATTCAACTATTATTGAACAATCGCTTCACATTGGCGGCATGAATGAAAAAATAATGTTTGCCGAGCGCTTAAAAGCCGCCATGCAGGCGGCTGGTTACGATGAACGGCCATCAGTGCTGGAGCGAGAGTTCAACCTGCGCTACTGGGGGAAGCCAATTACCTTTCAGGCCGTACGTCGCTGGCTGCGTGGCGACTCGATCCCAAGCCAAGACAAGCTGCAGGTATTGGCACGGTGGCTATCTGTTGATCCCCATTATTTACGCTATGGGGAAGCTGCGGCTTATAATATCAATGAGTCTTCCGCTTCTTGGGATGTTTCCTCCAGCAGCGAGGAGCGACAAGTGTTGTCGCTATATCGCAGCCTGCCAGCGGCACAACAAAAAGTTGTACGTGAAGTGATGGAGACATTTGCCAAAGCATATTCGGCGCCAGACAGCCCAAATAAGTGACTGCTCGACTAGGACCTGTTGACGTTTCACTCACGGCCACGCGGTTCGCGATGAAACGTCAACAGGCCCTAACGATGGAGAGCTATTCGCAGCCTCTTTAGGTTTAGTCGCCACGCCGCCAATTGAAGTAGCGCTTCAATAATGCCAGCACTCGCTCAGGCTTGTGGGCGTTTTTCCATACGCCAGCTGTGGCCTTGGCTGCCTCACCCAGGGTTGGGTAGGGGTGTATCGTACCCAGCAATTTATTTAGCCCCAGCCCGTGCTTCATGGCGATGGTAAATTCACCCAGCCACTCCCCAGCGTTTTCTGCCACGATGGTTGCGCCTAGGATTTTATCTTTGCCGGGCACCGTGAGTACCTTGATGAACCCTTCTGTAGCGCCTTCTGCGATGGCACGGTCGCTTTCGCTCATGGCGTAACGGGTGACCTCAAACGCCACACCTTTGGCGGTCGCCTCTTTTTCGTTCAGCCCGACCCGAGCTACTTCCGGCTGAACATAGATGACGGCGGGCATAAAGCGGTAATCCACCGCAAAACTTTTTAGTTCGCCAAACAGCGCATTGACTGCGGCATGCCACGCTTGATGAGCAGCGGCGTGGGTGAGCTGAAAAGGCCCTGCCAAATCACCACAGGCCCAAATATTGGGTAATCGGGTTTGCAGGCGCTCGTTAAGCGCCAAGGTGCCACCTTGGGTGGTCGTAATGCCTAGCGCTTCTAGCCCTAAGCCTTCCACGTTGGCTTGCCGTCCAGCACTCACCAACAGGTAATCGAATTCAAAAAGAGTGCGTTCGCCATTATGCTCGACCACTAGCTGATGCTGACGGTCGTGTTGGTAGACTTCCAGCGCCTTGGCGCTCGTCATTACGGTAATGCCTTCTTGAGTGAGGGTGCGCTCAAGGTATTCGCCCACTTCCGAATCTTCGCGACCGAGCAGTTGTGGCGTACCCTCTATTAGTGTCACTTGGCTGCCTAAGCGGGCAAAGCTTTGGCTAAGTTCACAGCCGATGGCCCCGCCTCCCAGTACTACTAAGCGCTTAGGCAATTCGGTGAGTGACCATAAATTTTCCGAGGTGAGGATAGGGGCGTGCTCAATACCGGGCAGTGGCGGCACCCGGGGGCGTGCGCCGGTAGCCAGCACGATATGCCGCGCGGTCAGAACTTTCTCGCCTACCTTAACTTCCCAGGGCGACGTTAGGGTGGCGTGGTCTTGGTACACGTCCACACCCAGTTTGGTATAGCGTTCAACACTATCGTGGGGTTCTATGTCGCCAATTGCTTGATGGACATGGCCCATCACTTTGCTGAAATCAATCTCTGGTTCGCTGGCGCTGACCCCAAAGCGTTTCGCCGTGCGGATTTCATGGGCAGCACGGGCGGCGCGAATCAGTGCTTTAGAAGGCACGCAGCCAGTATTCAAACAGTCACCACCCATTTTGTGCTTTTCCACCAGGGCGACTTTGGCCTTCACAGCACTGGCGATATAGCTGGTGACGAGCCCCGCTGAGCCGCCGCCAATCACTACAATGTCGTAATCAAAATGAGCGGGGCGGGTAAAGCCACGGTAAGCGTTGCGCTTTTGTACCGCCAGGGCAATACGCCGTGCTACCCAGGGGAATACCGCCAGCAGCGCAAACGAGGCAATCAGTGCCGGTGAAATAATACCACTTAGATTCTCTAGCTCACCTAGTTGCCCACCTGCATTCACATAAACCGCCGTACCGGGCAACATGCCTAGTTGGCTAACCCAGTAGAAGGTGGTGGTTTTAATCCGCGTTAGCCCCATCACCAGGTTAATCATAAAGAAGGGAAAGACCGGCACCAGACGCAGGGTGAAGAGATAAAACGCCCCGTCTCTCTCCACGCCCCGGTTCACTGTTTCAAACTGGCGAGGAAAGCGCTTTTCAATTGGCTGGCGGAACAGAAAGCGCGAGAGTAGGAAAGCCAGTGTTGCGCCGATGGTGCTGGCAAAAGAGATAATCAACAGCCCCCAGCCCAAGCCAAACAAGGCGCCGCCCAACAGCGTCAGCAGTGCTGCACCGGGTAGTGATAGTGTCGTCATAATCACATACACCGCGAAGAATATACCTGCTACCTGCCATGGGGATTGCTGAAAGGCTGCCTGGAAATCGCTGCGATAAGCTTGCAGCGTTTCCAGGGTGAAAAACGTGTGGGCGCCGCTTAAATAGAAGCCAAGTACGGCCAGTAGCAGCAGAGTGATAATCAGCAGTCTTTGTCGGTTCAAGGAGGGCTTCCTAAGGGTGTTGTGGGGTCAGGGTCATTGCTGAGCGTGTAGCGAGTGCTGCCAGCGCAGCCAATCCTCGGGGCGGTCAATGTCCCACATGGTGTCGGGAAAAACAGACTCCAGGGCTTGTGCGGCAAGCCGCTGACGAGTGACGTTGAGTACTTGATCGGTGCCCCAGGGGATGTTCTCAAACAGGCTGGGGTAGTCGTCGTGAGTGCCAATTAAGCCGTAGCCGCCATCTTCAGCAGGTAAAATAACCACTGGAACACTTTTAAGCGCGATGCTGCACTGCTTTAACATGGCAACGGTAATACTGGGGCAGTCGGTGCCCATCACCATCGCCGGACCCAAGGCGCTCTTCAGCGCATGGCGAACACGCATACCGACATCGCCCTGCTGTTGGGCGGCAAGCGTTATCCCGTAATGGGTCTGTAATTCCCTAAACAGAGGGTGTTGGTGATCTAGTGAGGTCCATAGCGTAACGTGTTCAGCGCCAAGCGCGTCGCAGGCGGTGGCGACACAGTGGCGTACCATGCTGGCGTGGGCTTGCGCCGCACCTTCTGGCCCCAGGCAAGGAATTAAGCGTGTTTTCGCCTGCCCTGGCAGTGGTGCTTTGGCCAAAAGGTGCAAGGTGACCGGTGGTTCAGCGGGCATTGTGATACTCCTTGGCCAGTTGGCTAGCGCTAACGCCGCGCCAGTAGCGGTAACGTAGCCGCCACATCAGTAAGATGGTTTTCCAGGCGCCAAGCTTGTCCCAGCGCCTACCTGAGCTTATCACTTTGGCGCCTAGACAGGCGGGGGAAGCCAGAGTTTTAAGCCGCTTGCTTAGCTCAATATCTTCCATCAGTGGTTGATCAGGAAAACCGCCGACGACCAAAAACGTCTCCCTGCGCATAAACATGCCCTGGTCGCCGGTGGCGATTCCGGTACACCGTGAACGCAGGTTCATTAGGATACTGACCATGGGCAATAATCGGCTTTGACCCGCTAAGCGAATATCAAACCGTCCCCAGGTGTACGTGTTGAGTGCGTGAGCAATATTTTCTACGGCATGCTCTTCATCGCCTGGGCAGAATTGGGTATCAGCATGTAAAAATAGCAGCGCAGCTGCGCGGGCCTGGTGTGCACCATGGTTCATCTGCTGTGCTCGGCCAGGCTCGCAGGCAAGCACTCTATCCGCCAGGGGGGTCGCCAGCGCTACGCTGTTATCCGTACTGCCACCATCCACCACAATCACTTCAACACTGTCAGCACGCAATGACTGCAGCGGAGCCAATGCTGCTTCAATACCAGCAGCTTCATTGAGCATCGGGATCACGATGCTGAGCCTAGGTGGGGTGGCACTGTCGTTAACCAAGGGCAATGATGGGTCCTCCAGCTGCGGCAGCATCAGCCTCGTCGTGGGTGACCAGTAGCGTCGGTAGACCCGCTTCTCGTAGCTGGCCGAACACCAGGGCACGCATTTCCTGGCGCAGCGCTGTGTCTAGTTTGGAGAAGGGTTCGTCCAGCAGCACCGCTTGGGGCTGGGAAAGCAGTAGACGCATCAGCGCCACCCTGGCTTGCTGGCCGCCGGAAAGGGTGGCCGGGTCGCGGGCTTCAAAGCCCGTGAGTCCCACTTGTTGCAGCGCTTTTGTTATCCGCTCGGTTTTATTCTGGGTGCGGCGGGGCAGGCCAAAGCGGCAATTACCCGCCACGCTCAAATGGGGAAACAGCATTGGGTCCTGAAATAGCAGGCCAATGCCACGCTGTTCAGCAGGCAGTGTATCCAGACGTTTATCGCCTAGATAGAGCTCACCTTGGGCCTGAAAGGCTGGCGATAAAAAACCTGCTAGATAAGCCAGTAAAGTGGATTTTCCCGAGCCGGAAGGGCCCATCACGGTGAGTACTTCCCCTGGAGCTATATGCTGATTCATGGTGAGCAGCGTTTGGCCTTCCAGGGTGATCTTCATCTGCTTGATGTGCAGGGTTGGGGGGATGGGGGTCATGCAGCTCCTCTCATCTGGCGGCGTTTTGCCCACACTAAGCGGGGAATCAACAGCGCCAGACTAAAACCAATAAAGGGCAGTAGCGCTTGTAGAAGTGCCAATACCGCGATGAGTCGCCGGTTACCGCCTGATGCCATGGCAACGGCTTCGGTGGTAATGGTTGGGACTCGACCACCGCCGAGCAGCAGAGTAGGTAAATACTGCCCGATGCTGACTGCTAAACTCACCGCACAGGCGGTTAGCAGCGGGGCTAGCAGTAGCGGTAGGCGTATTTGCCAGAAGGCTCGCCAAGGTGGAACACCCAGTGACAGCGCCACTTGTACCCAACGTGGGTCTAACCGCCGATAGGCTTCTGAAAGGGATAAATAGAGATACGGCACTACAAATAGCAGGTGGGCGGCCACTACCAGGGCGTGCTGAGGGCGAATGCCAACGCTCTCAGCGGCCACTACCAGGCCAAACAGAAAGGCGACCTGTGGCACGATCAACGGCAAGTACAGTAGCCACTGTGCCCGCCGAGCAGGTAGATGGTGGCGCGCTGCGTGCTCCAGTGTTGCTACGACCAGGAACGCAGCAATCATTGTTGCGGTTAGCCCGATACTCAGTGTATTGATCAGTGGTGTGGTGACACTGGGCAGAATGCGCTGCCAATGATCCAGCGTAAAGGTGCCCGGCAAAGCATCAGGAAAACGCCAAAACCCCGCCACTGAAAACAGCGTCAGCCCGGCAAGGGCGCTAATTGCCAGGAGTGTGACGGTCGACAACAATGCCCGGCCGCCAAACGCAATTGCCGCTGAGCCTGATAGGCGAGACCCACTGACTAACCATCGTTGGCTAAGGTGTTTGACAGCCTGCTCTCCCAACCACCAGGTGAGCAGTGCCGCCAGGGTAACGCCCAGCTGCAGTACCGCCCCGGCAGAGGCCATAAAACGGCGGTTTAAGTCGGGGTCGTTAAACCAAGTGATAATCGAAACACTTAGGGTTGGTGGTAGGGTCGGGCCAAGAATCAGCGCCATATCCACCACGGAGGTTGCATAGGCAATTACCGCGTAAACCGGTAGCCGAATCAGTGGGTAAAGAGCTGGAAAAACGCACTTCAACCAGGCAATGCCTGGGGCGTAGCCCAGTGAGCGGGCCAGGGTCACTCGGCGCTCGGGATGGAGTTGCGCCAATGCCGCCAAGCTCATCAGCAGTAAAAAGGGTACTTCTTTAAGTACCAGACCCGCCATTAGCGCAAGCCCCAGCGGGTCGTTGACGATCAGCAGGTCGGGGGGGCGCTCCCACCCAGTGAGCCCAGGCGAGAGCCAGCGTACCAGCAGCCCCGAAGGAGCAATCAAAAAGGCTAAGCCAAAGGCCACGGCCGCATGGGGAATGGCCAGCAGCGGCGAGACCATACGTCGAATAGCACGGTCAAGCCAGGTGCCCTGGTTGGCGGCCAGAAATAGCACCACGATAAACAGGGCGACTAGCGTAGTAATTAGACCGCTGAAGTAGCTCAGCAGTATCGAGCGGTGCAGGCCGGCACGCGCCCACAATGCTTGCCACGCCTCCAGGTGAAAGGTGTCCCCCCCCAGAACTGGCAAATAACCAAAGGCAGGCAGCAGCACCATTAGTAGCCCTGCCGCCAAAGGAGCGGTGAGTAACGCTATCATCACCCAAGGCGCTAAACGCAGTAGCATTGCTTAGTTCACATAGCGTGTTTGCCATGCTTCAGCAATGGCATCGACCCAGCTTGGGTGCGGCTGTCCCAGGAGTTCACCGAGCTCACTCGGTGGCAGTGTCGCGATACCAAGATCAATATCATCAAACAGTGCACGCTCCTCGGGCGATAGCATATCCATGGCTAAGATCGTGCCGCTTCCCCACACTTTCGGGTCCTGCTTTTCAGCCTGTGCTTCTGGTGACATTAGGTAGTTGGCCACCACCATGGCGCCTGCCTTGTGTTGGGCGTTATAGGGAATGGCCATAAAGCTCATGTTGCCAATCATACCGCTATCATGAACGTAGCTTCTGACGGTATCAGGCAGCTCATAGTTAGCGATAGCCCCCGAGGCTTCGGTGGCGCTAAACGAGAGCGCAATGCTGATTTCGCTGTCGCCCATCAGGCTGCGCAGGTCAGCGCTGTTGGAAGGAAAGGCACGCCCCGAGCGCCATAGGTGAGGGTGTAGCTCATCGAGGAACTCCCATAGTGCTGCCGTGGCGGTATCAAAATCCTCTTCCTGCATGGGCTCATAGAAGAGTTCTGTGTTGTCGCTAAGTTCCAGCATCGCCTGGGTAATGAACGCATTGCCCAAAAAGTTGGGTACCTGCGGGTAAGTGAATTCACCGGGATTAAGTGTGGCCCACTCAAGTAGCTCCGCCATGTTGTTCGGATGGTTTTCAACCAGTGCCGTGTCGTAATAAAAAACTACCTGGGAGCTGCTCCAGGGGGATTCCAGGCCATCCACCGGAATTGTCCAGTCGTAGCGTACGGCGGGCGTGTTGTCAGGGTCGGTCAACGGGTAGTAGGGCATTGCCTCCGCCCAGGGACCGAACAACAACCCATTAGCTTTCATAGCGGCAAAGTTTTCGCCGTTAATCCAGATCATATCCACGCTGCCGCGCTCGTCGTTACCCGCTTGCTTTTCTGCCAGTACGCGAGATACCGCTTCAGATGTATCACCGAGTTTAACGTGAACCAGTTCTACGCCGTAACGGGCATCGACCTGCTGTGCCACCCAGCTGATATAGGTGTTAATGCGCTCTTCACCGGCCCAGGCGTTCCAGTAAACGGTTTGGCCCTCGGCTTCCGCCACTATGCTTTGCCAGTCGTTGGTGTCGGGGGTAGCCGCTGCCGGAAGGGCAAGCGCCAGCATTGCCATAGCAACCGTAGCACGTAGGGAGTTGCGGTTATTCGGCATCGCACACCTCATATTGAGTAAGTTGGAAACGTTATCCACGGTGGCCTTCTTGTAAGCGTGAGGTTTTATTTATCAGGTTCCACGCTAGGTAGTGGCAATATTATCACCTGGGTTGGGATCAGGTTTTATTGAACCACTACAAATGCCTCTGGTGACCATTTGTTGCCGGTATTCTAGTTTGCTAAGTTGCTGGGTAGGCATCGGCCCATTTTTAGCCACTAGATTTATTAGTCACTAGATTTAAATGAGCACTAGCGCCATTGCTTTTAAACTCACTTTCTTAGTTGGTGATGCTACATCGTCAGCCAGCAGCTTTTTGATGGCTTTCCCAGCTTCGCGGTCAAAATGTTTAGCTTGGTGTGCTGGAGGCAGAATATTGTCCCCGATTAACTTGAGTATTGTCGGAGAGGATCACTAGGCGAATGGCCTAGTTACTGCGAGCACTTTACTGACTGGTTAAAAGCTCATTGGTTCTTCTGCTTATTGCGTTATATCCTCATGTTTTCAACATTTTCTTGATGTCAGCGTCAATGCGTTCCTAATCCCTGCCCAAGACAGTTATATCGACTAACACAGACATCGTCTGTGTGAGGGGTAAGCCAGGCGCATAAGGCGTAGGGGCTGCTCAACAGGAAGAGTATATGACTAGGCAAAAGAACGGCTGGAGGATGAAGAGGCTCTTGTTAGCTGTCGGTCTGATACTGGCCAGGAGGGCGCGAGGGAAAAGAGGGCGTATATTTCAGCCAGTCTTTTATGCAGTCTTGGCGCTTATTGCACTAGGTGCAACGCAGGCGGTAGCGCAGGGTGCCTCGGAAGCTGAGCTCGCCACCGACATAACGGTTGGTATCTATGTTAGCCCACCTTTTGTTGTAGATCGTGGTGAAGGGCAGTATTCCGGCATAGCTATCGAGTTATGGGAAATCGTTGCAGAGCGGCTGGAGCTCAATTTTCACTACGCTAAATACCCCACCTTTCGTGATCTTGTGCGGGCTACTGCCGAAAACGAGGTCGATACGGCGGTGACCAACCTGACCATCACTCGTGACCGCGCTGAAGCTATCGCTTTCACTCAGCCTTGGTATGATGCTGGGCTACGGATCATGGTGCCAGATCAGGGGGGAGGTGGTTTTTGGGGCGTTGTGGGCGGACTCCAAGATGCTGGCCATCTGCAGGCCTATGCCTGGCTTCTGTCAATCATTGCCTTTGCCACCATCGCTCTGACATTGTTCGACCGCCGCTTTGATCCCGATTTCCCCAGACTTTGGCGCGAGGGTGTTGCGGAGAGTTTCTACCACGTCATGCTTGCTGTCACGTCGAAGCGTATCGCACGCAAGAATCTGTTCGGCTGGGTCGGGCGTTTCTGGCAAGCCATCTGGTTGGCCGTCGGTGTTGTGGTTATCGCCTATATAACTTCGTCCGTGACCAGCGTGATGACCACCGTATCTCTGACGCGGGGTATTACTGCACTATCTGATTTGCCAGGGAAAACCATCGGTGTCTTCACCGGCAGTGCAGCAGAGAAGTATCTGCAAGAACTTGGTATCTCCACGCGCTCTTTTCCCAACATTGATGTTTCAGTCAGCGCATTGCAAGAGGGGCGAATCGACGCAATTGTCGGGGATGCGCCGATTCTCGAACATTATGCCCATACCCACTTTGAAGAGAGGTTGGAGGTGGTCGGGAACCTGTTTCACCCAGACAAATATGGCTTTGCTTTTCCACACGAAAGTAGCCTTACATTGCCTATCACCCTGCAGATACTGGACCTACAAGAGGATGGCACGTTGGAGAGCTTGAA